>CAJUMX010000043.1 GCA_910587705.1 uncultured Oscillibacter sp. | reverse complement strand
GAGGAACGGGCCGAGCGTGACCGGCTGGCCGCTGCCTTGCGGGAGGCCCTGACCTACGCCACCCCTACCCAGGCCCGGCGTGTCTGTGCCTACTATCTGGGTGGGCTAACCCAGCAGCAGATCGCAGACCGTGAGCGTATTCACAACAGCAACGTGTGTCTGTCCATCCGCCGTGGCCTGTGCAATCTCCGCCGCTACTACGCAGACCACCCCCAGGGGAAGTGAGGGCGGCATGGCAATTATCAATTTACGCAAGCACTATTACCCGCTCTACACAAAAGACACGTTCATTGAAGTGCCGGACGAGGTTGCCGCCGTCATGGAGGAATGTCGGCTTTACGAGAACCGGCAGGAGGGCCGGAAAAGTTACTATCACGTTTACTCCATAGATTACAGCCCCGGCATTGAGAACCACGCCATGTTCTTTGTGCAGTCCCCGGAGGATTTGATTATTCGGCAGATTGACGAGGCCGCTGAAGAACTACTGCTGGAACGTCTGGTGGAGGCCATTTCCCAGCTCTCCCCCACCCAGGCCCGGCGGCTCTATGCCCGGTATGCCTTGAAGAAAAAGTTTCGAGAGATTGCGGCGGACGAGGGCATCAGCGGAAGTTGTGCCTGTGACAGTGTGACCGGCGCACTCAAAAAATTACAGAAGATTTTCACCAAAAATGGTTGGCTGGAAAAGGAGGAATGACTTACATGGACAAATCGCCGGAGGAACAGAAAGTAAAAAAGAAAATCGGCCAGTTGCAGAACCGCCAGAAAATTTTGCTGAACAAAAAGCGCAGTGAGGAACACCGAGCCAGGACGCACCGGCTGATTGGCCGTGGGGCCATTTTAGAGGGCATTTTCCCCGCCGTTGTCAACATGGAGGGCGAGGAAGTCAAGGCGTTTTTGATTGCCCTCTCCCGTCTGCCGGGGGCGAGGGAACTTGCAGAAAGAACACCGAAAAACGAAGGTGAGAAATAATTTTTAGTCCGAATGGCGCACTTATACACCGTGGCCGGTGTCGTGCGCG
>CAJUMX010000042.1 GCA_910587705.1 uncultured Oscillibacter sp. | reverse complement strand
TGATATGCTCCCTATAAAGCAGACAGAAAAATAGTAAAAGCGAGGGGAGCAAGAATGGGAAAACGGATTGAAATGGAAGCAGCGGAGAAAGAATATCTGATCCAGGAGTGTCTCACGGGACGGATGCGGATGCGGGAGGCGGCGCGGCGCGCGGGGGTAGGCCATTCCACGATGCATACCTGGATCAGCCGGTACCGTGCGGAGGGCGCTTCAGCGCTCTGTGAGAACGGGAACGCCCAAAGGCGGACATACAGTGAGGAGATCCGGCAAAAGGCAGTGAAGGAATACCTGTCCGGCCTGGGCAGCGCCATGGCCATCGCGGAAAAGTACAAGCTGCGCTCCGGGAACCTTGTATTGGACTGGGTAAAGGAGTATCATCGTCATAGAGAAAACCGGAAAGAGACAGGAGGAATCTCTATGACAAGTCGGAAGCACACATTGGAGGAGCGAGTCCAGGCAGTCAGGGAACACCTGGAGGAGGGAAAGAGTTTTTCTGAGCTCTCAGAAAGATACAGCACAACGGCCCAGGTGGTACGAAATTGGGTAAAGCGATATCAGGAGATGGGCGTGGCAGGACTGGAGGACCGGCGAGGGAAGCGTCTGGCGTCCCAGACGCCCCGGACGCCGGAGGAGGCGCTGCGGATTGAAAACGCCCGTCTGGAACGTGAAAACTATCTGTTGAAGATGGAGCTGGACCTGTTAAAAAAAGTGAAAGAGCTGGAGAGGGGGGATCGCTGAGGCAGTTTCGACAGGAGCGGCAGTATGAGGCGGTGCGCCGGGCTGTGGAGGAAGAGAAGTATTCCGTGACAGAAGCGTGCCGTGCGCTGCATATCTCCCGTGCCGGATACTACTAGTGGCGTTCCGGCAGAGCCAGCGCCCGCACGGTGGAAAACAGGCGGCTGGCGGGACTGGTGAAGAAGATCCACAACGAGAGTCCGGACAAGGGTTACCGGCGTATCCGGGATGATCTGGCACGTTATTACGGCGCGCCGGTGAACGACAAGCGGGCGCTGCGCATCTGCCGCAGTCTGGGCATCCGCTCCACCATTAAATATGCCAGGCATGGCTGTACCCGGCGGGCCTCAGACCCGCAGTATCTGGCCGAAAATGTACTGAACCGTCAGTTTTACGCGGAAAAGCCTGACGATAAGTGGCTGACAGACGTGACGGAGTTCAAATATTATGTCGGCACAGCGGTCCGTAAGCTCTACCTCAGCGCCATCCTGGACCTCTGTGACCGGCGGATTGTCTCCTTTGTCCTCCGGGACGCCAACGACAGCGCTCTGGTACATGAGACGCTGGACCGGGCCCTTGCCGCCAACCCGGACGCACATCCTCTGTTTCACAGCGACAGGGGCTTTCAATATACGACCAGGGTGTTTCACGACAAGCTGGCCGCGGCCGGGATGACGCAGAGTATGTCCCGGGTAGGTAAGTGTATCGACAACGGGCCTATGGAG
>CAJUMX010000041.1 GCA_910587705.1 uncultured Oscillibacter sp. | reverse complement strand
TGGAAGTCATTGACGATGACGGACATCTGAAGCAAAAGGCGGATATGTTCACCAAGCGCACCATCAAGCCCCATCAGGCTGTTACTGCGGTGGACACCGCCAGTGAAGCCCTGGCTGTTTCCATCGCGGAAAAGGCCGAGGTGGATATGGCGTACATGGCCGAACTGAGCGGCAAAACCCAGGAGGAATTGGCGCAGGAGCTGCGGGGCGTGATCTTCCGTCTGCCCGGACCACTGGCGGAGGGGGAATCGCCCCGTTATGTGACAGCGGATGAATACCTCTCCGGCAACGTGCGCCGGAAACTGCGGCAGGCACAGCGGGCGGCGGACAAAGACCCCGCCTTTTCTGTCAATGTGGAGGCGCTCACCGCCGCCCAGCCCAAGGATTTGGACGCATCGGAAATCGAGGTGCGCCTGGGCGCTACCTGGATTGACAAAGACTATATCCAGCAATTCATGTACGAAACCTTCCACACCCCGTACTATCTGCAAAGGCAGGTCGAAGTCAAGTATGCCTCCTATACCGCCGAGTGGCAGATCACCGGCAAAAACGCCGTTGGGTACGGCGATGTAGCCGCCAACACCACCTACGGAACCGACCGGGCCAACGCCTACAAGATTCTGGAGGACAGCTTAAACCTGCGGGATGTCCGCATCTATGACACCGTTGAGGACGCCGAGGGGCGGGAGCGCCGGGTACTCAACGCCAAAGAAACCACCCTTGCCGCCCAGAAGCAGATGGCGATCCGGGAAGCCTTCCGGGACTGGATTTGGAAGGACCCACAGCGGCGGCAGACGCTGGTGCGCCAGTACAACGAGGAAATGAACAGCATCCGCCCCCGCGAGTATGACGGGCAGCATATCCGGTTTGCGGGCATGAACCCGGAAATTACGTTACGGGAACACCAGAAAAACGCCATCGCCCATGTGCTGTACGGCGGGAACACCCTGCTGGCCCATGAGGTGGGCGCGGGCAAGACCTTTGAAATGGTAGCCGCCGCGATGGAATCCAAGCGGCTGGGCCTGTGCCAGAAATCCCTCTTTGTGGTGCCGAACCACCTGACCGAGCAGTGGGCCTCCGAGTTTTTACGGCTCTACCCTTCCGCGAATATCCTTGTCACCACCAAAAAGGATTTTGAAAGCCACAACCGCAAGAAATTCTGCGCCAGAATCGCCACCGGGGACTATGACGCGGTGATTATCGGACACTCCCAGTTTGAGCGTATTCCCATCAGCCGGGAACGGCAGGAGCGCCTGCTGCGGGAGCAGATCAACGAGATCACCGACGGGATTGCCGAGGTGGAGGCCAGCGGCGGGGAACGCTTTACCGTCAAGCAGCTGGAACGCACCAAAAAATCGTTGGAGGCAAGGCTGGAAAAATTGCAGGCCGAGGGCCGCAAGGACGATGTGATTACCTTTGAGCAGCTGGGCGTGGACCGGCTGTTTGTGGACGAGAGCCACAATTATAAAAACCTCTTTTTATACACCAAAATGCGGAATGTGGCGGGGCTTTCCACCACAGACGCGCA
>CAJUMX010000040.1 GCA_910587705.1 uncultured Oscillibacter sp. | reverse complement strand
TGTGCTCTTCCGATCTGGCACGTCTGCGCCGTGTGCTTTCTGTATTCTGCTGGGTGTGTATCTTTTGGGCGCAGGGCTTACAATACTTTGCCACCGCCGAACCGGGTGTAAACTCTGCCCCGCAGCATTGGCACCGCCTGGGGGAGAGGGGGGCTGCATAGCGTTTTGTGACCTTGATATGTAACTCGTTGGAGAGAACTCCAACGAATTTGTAGTAGATTTTGATGGTCTGCTCCACCGTGCCGTCCTCTTTCTGGACACGTTCTCCCACCGTGATTTTCTCGATCAGGGCGTTGACCATAGCGGCGGACAACTCGGCGGCGTCGGCGTACCCGGCAATCAGGGAGAAGAAGTCCGTTACCCCATTGTCGGAGGTTTCCTTTTCAGCCAGTGAAGCGTTGATTTCCTCAATCCGGCCCGAAAGCTGGGCCTGTTCCGTTTCGTACTTCCGGGAAACCATGTCAAAATTGCGCTCCGTGATACGCTCCATGACCTTATCTTCATACAGGGATGAAAATAGCTTGTCCAACTCACCCAGCCGCTTGGACAGCTTGCGCTTCTCCCGTTCCAGCGCCTTTTGCTCGGTGGCCCCGATGGAGGATAGCTGCTGCTGAAGCTGGCGCACCCGCTTTTCATCCCCCTCCACCGCCAGCCTTGCGTAATGGCGAATATCGGCCAGCACAGTGTCAAACAAGTCCCTGGCCTCGATGGTGTGGGCCGAACAGCCCCCGGTGCCGTTGGTGCCGTAGTTGTTGCACACATACTGCACACAGTCGATGGGATTGGGCCGCTTGCGGCGGTTGGCGCTCATGGCCCGCATGGCGTAGCCGCAGTCGGCGCATTTCAATATCCCGGAAAAGATGTTGTCAAATCCGCTCCCGCCCTTGTCCCGCCGTCTGCTGGTCATAAGCCTCTGGACGGTATCAAACTGCGCCTGGGTGACAATGCCCTCATGGGTGTTGGGTATCACCTCCCATTCCTCCGGCAGCTTGGAGGGGCGCTTCTTGCTTTTCATGCTCACCGCCACCCGCTTATACCCCACAAGGTTTCCAGCGTACACAGGGCTGCGTAGAATGGCCCTGACGCTGTTGTTGCTCCACTGGTATCGGTTATCCTCCTTGCCCTCAAAGTGCCGCTCATAGCCGCTCTCACCCCGCTCTGCGGCGGCGTAGGCGGCGGGGCGGAGGATATGGCTGGCGTTGAGGTGGTTGCGTATCTTGCCAATGCCAGCCCCATCCAGCGCCATTTGAAAAATCAGCTTCACCACCGGGGCCGCCTTTTCGTCGATGATAAGGTGGTTGTGGTCGGCGGGGTCTTTCAGGTAGCCGTAGGGGGGAGAGGTGGACACATACAAGCCGCTGTTGAACCTGGCACGGAGGGCCGATTTCACCTTCATGGACACGTCGGCGGCGTACATCTCGTTCAGGATATTGCGAAACGGGGTGATGTCCATGGCGCTCTTATTCAGCGTGTCCACCCCGTCGTTGACGGAGATATAGCGCACCCCATGCTCCGGGAAGAACACTTCCAGATACAGCCCGCAGTCCAGATAGTTCCGGCCCAGCCGGGACAGGTCTTTGGTGATGACGCAGTTGATACGCTTGGCCTCAATGTCCCGGATCATGCTCTG
>CAJUMX010000039.1 GCA_910587705.1 uncultured Oscillibacter sp. | reverse complement strand
GAGAGCACCTGCCTTGCAAGCAGGGGGTCAAGAGTTCGAATCTCTCCGTCTCCATCGCCGGGCAAGGCCGGCGGAAGAAGCAAGGACGTACCTTGAAAACCGAATACCAGAAGCACAAGAAGAGAACCAAAGACATCAACCAGCCAAAGCTGGGGAACCGGCGGCGATGTGCCGTTGGGGAACCAGGAGGTTAAGATTAAGAAATCGGAAAAGAACTGAGAGAACAAAGCCTGCCGGCACGCTAGCCGGCGGGCGGTGGCTAAGCTAGGAAGGGCGCAGGGCGGATGCCTAGGCGCTGCAGGCCGACGAAAGACGCGACAAGCTGCGAAAAGCCGCGGGGAGGGGCAAATACCCAACGATCCGCGGGTATCTGAATGGGGCAACCCACGCAGGGCAGGACCCTGCGTACCCGCGCATGAATCCATAGTGCGCGGGAGGGCACCCGGCGAACTGAAACATCTAAGTAGCCGGAGGAGGAGAAGACAAAAGTGATTCCCGGAGTAGCGGCGAGCGGAACGGGAGGAGCCCAAACCGGCGCGCGTGTCGCGCCGGGGTATGGGCCCGCAGGAAGTGCATGGTGCGGCGAGCGGAACGGCGCTGGGAAGGCCGGCCGGAGAGGGTGAAAGCCCCGTAGGCAAAGCAGGCGCCATGCACGGCGGGTACCGGAGTACCACGGGGCACGAGGAACCCAGTGGGAAGGTGCGGGGACCACCCCGCAAGGCTAAACACCTGCAGCGACCGATAGCGTAGAGTACTGTGAAGGAAAGGTGAAAAGGACCCCGGGAGGGGAGTGAAAGAGAGCCTGAAACCCTGCGCCTACAAACTGCGGGGGCATGCGCATGCATGTGACCGCGTACTTTTTGTAGAACGGTCCGGCGAGCTGCCGGCACTGGCGAGGTTAAGCGCGCAAGGCGCGGAGCCGTAGGGAGACCGAGCCTGAAGAGGGCGTCAAGTCAGTGGCGGCAGGCCCGAAACCGGGTGATCTACCCGTGCCCAGGCTGAAGCTGCCGTAAGAGGCAGTGGAGGGCCGAACCCACGTCCGTTGAAAAGGGCGGGGATGAGGTGCGGGTAGGGGAGAAATTCCAACCGAACCCGGAGATAGCTGGTTCTCCCCGAAATAGCTTTAGGGCTAGCCCTGGCGCAGCCATGCGGAGGTAGGGCGCTGAATACCCTAGGGGGCGTCAAAGCCTACCGAAGGTTATCAAACTGCGAATGCCGCGTTGGCGGTCGCCAGGAGTCAGACCGCACGAGATAAGTCGGGCGGTCGAGAGGGAAAGAGCCCAGACCTACAGCCAAGGCCCCGAAGTCCGTGTTAAGTGGGGAAGGATGTGGGGCTTCGAAGACAGCTAGGATGTTGGCCCAGAAGCAGCCAAGCATTCAAAGAGTGCGTAATAGCTCACTAGTCGAGAAGCCCTGCGCCGAAAATGTCCGGGGCTGAAACACGGCGCCGAAGCTTAGGGCCGCATGCATGGGCATGCGGCGGTAGGGGAGCATCGCCGGGGCAAGGAAGCGCGCCTGTAAGGGCGCGTGGAGCCCCGGGGAGAGAGAATGCCGGAATGAGTAGCGAGAAAGGGGTGGGAATCCCCTTGGCCGAATATCCAAGGTTTCCAGGGTAAAGCTGATCTGCCCTGGGT
>CAJUMX010000038.1 GCA_910587705.1 uncultured Oscillibacter sp. | reverse complement strand
TCGCCTACTATGGAGTATCGGTAAAATGGGGCAAGCCCCCCGTGATAGGAGCCTATCCGGAGGGCAAGGACTACCGGGCCAAGACATGGCAGCACTCCAGCCCCCTTTTCTGGGGAGGCCAGATGCCCACCGCCTCCGAACTGGGGCGCCTCTACAGCCCGTACCAGTTTGAAGTCAAGAACGCCAACAGCGATTTCTTCCCGATTACCATCTCCAACATCCTCTCCAATGACGGCACCAGGCTCTCCCCCTTCGGAGGGCCGGGAGCCGAGCAGGTCAACAAGATTGTCGCCGCGGAGCTTCCCTTCCAGCAGCCCTCCAGCCTGGCCGGCTTTGCCGGATGCCGCCTCACCCCGGGATGGTACAGGAGCGACTCCAGAGCGGCCATCGCCAAACGCTTCGCCTACCAGTCCGGCGTGCCGGGCGTAGGCATCGGCAACGCTTTTGCCGACCCCATGCTTCCTGCCGACAAGGTTTTCTCCCACAACGAAATCATGGGGGACGCCGCCCTGGGGGACTTCTGGGACCACGGCCTGATGATCAACGACGCCCTCTGGGACTCCTGGTTCGCCTCCTCCCTGGCCGCCCGTCCTTCCAGCCTTGGGGGCACGGGCAGGGAAGAACTTAAAACCGTGCTTCAGCAGGCTTTCTCTACGGACGCTTCCTCCAACAGGGCTTCAGGCATCGCCAACCGCCGCTTCATGCCCGACCTTCAGGGCAAACCCTCGGAAGCTGTCGTCGAAGAACTCGCCAGGACGGACGAAGGCTACAAGCATGCCTCCAAGTACCTCACCGTCGCCGGAGGATTCAATGTCAACTCCACCTCCCAGCGCGCCTGGGAAGCCACCCTCCTGGGGCTCAAGAAGCGCAGGATTCTCTATTCCAGGAGCGGCAGGCCCTCCGTGCTCAACAACTCCCAGACGTCCTTTTCCCGTTTCGGAGTGGCCAGCAGCGACAAGTCCCACGTGGACGACTATGGTTCGATAGGGGTGACCCAGGGCATCCCGGACGGGGAGGCTATGGCGTGGTCGGACCTGAGAACCCTGAGCGACACGCAAATCAGGTCCCTGGCCCGGAACATGGTCAAGGAGGTCAAAAAGAGAGGCCCCTTCCTGAACATGTCCGACTTTGTCAACCGCCGTCTGCAGAGCGGGGAAATGGGGGTGAAGGGAGCGCTTCAGGCGGCTATTGACGAGAGCTCCATCAACAGCACGTTTGACGAACTTTCCGACATGGTGATCGCGCCCAAGGGAGGCTACCCGAACCAGGACGCGGCCAGGGGGTCGGTGTATACGGCCGCCCCCGGCTACCTGATCCAGTCTGACGTGCTGGCGGTTCTGGGCAACATCCTGACGACGAGGGACGATACGTTTACGGTGCGCGCCTACGGAGAGCTGGCCAACCGCGAAGGGGTGGTGCTGTCGCGCGCGTGGTGCGAAGCGGTGGTGCAGAGGGGGATCAACTACGTGGATCCGGTGAACAGCCCGGAAACTCCGGCCCGGCAGGTCAACATGAAGAGCGGCGCGCTGGAGGATACGGAGCTGAGCGCCGTGAACAAGGCGTTTGGAAGAAAGTTCAACATTGTTTCCTTCCGCTGGCTGTCCCCCGAAGAAGTGTAGCGGAGGGAGCGTGTTCCCATTCCGTTTCACGCCGCTTTCCCTTTCCGGGAAAGCGGCGCTTTTGTGCCCGGGAGAAGGAGTTCCGGCGCACCCGTTGGACAGGGAGCGCCCTCCTCAGGGATTTTTATCCCTTAATCCCCTATTTTTCGCTTGCACCTTTACTCCCATT
>CAJUMX010000037.1 GCA_910587705.1 uncultured Oscillibacter sp. | reverse complement strand
TACAGCTATGCCAACGATTACGAGGTGGTGGGCAAGCTGAAACGCCTTGCCGATGATTGCGGTATCTGTCTCCTGCTGGTACACCATACCCGAAAGCAACAGGCAGACGACAAGTTTGATATGATTTCCGGCACCAACGGCCTGTTGGGGGCGGCGGACGGGGCCTTTCTTCTTCAAAAGGAGAAGCGGACAGACGGCAGCGCCATTCTGGATGTGGCCGGGCGTGACCAGCAAGACCAGCGGATGTATCTCACCAAGGACAAGGAGCGGCTTGTGTGGGAGCTGGAGCGGCTGGAAACGGAGACGTGGGTGGAACCGCCCGACCCGGTGTTGGAGGCCGTTGCCGCCCTTGTGACGGCGGACAGGCCCGCCTGGGGCGGCACCGCCACGGAGCTGACGGCGGCGCTCCAGACCGACATGAAGCCCAATGCCCTGGCGATGCGGCTGAATGTCCGGGCCGGGAGGCTGGCGGCGGAGTACCACATCCGCTATGAGAACAGCAGGAGCCACGCCGGGAGAAGTATCACCCTCACCCTGGAACCGCCCCAGGCGTGACGACCGTGACGGCTGTGACGGCTTTTTTGAGAGCGGGGGCGGTGTGTAAAACATCGTCACGGTCGTCACGGCTGTCACGGGGAGCGGGGCCAAAAGTCAAGGGGCCATACCTGGGGGTGGAGATTGCCGCAAGGCAATACAACCCGAACCCCTTGACTTTTGGCCCACGGAGGACACTGGCCGGGTGGGGGGAAAGGCTGTGCCTTTCCCCCCTGCCCAACGGCGAGTGTCAAAGTTTAGGCGGGGTGCAGGGTGCCCTTTTCAAAGGGCGGCCCTGCTGGGGGAGACGTCCGCAGACAGCGGGGGCAACGCCCCCACTCCACCCCGTAGGGCGCAAATGCGCTTTTGATGGCCGCAAGGCCGTCAAAAGTGCTTTTGCGTTACTTTCGCAGAAAGTAACAAAGGCCGCCGCTGGCGCGGCGAAAGGAGTGTTGATTTGAAAAGGACGATTAGTGCGATGGTGGGGCAAGGCTCGGTGAACCACAACAGCAGGGCGTTCAACGCCAAGAACACCGACCCGGAACGCTCCCATCTGAATATAACCTACTGCCACGAAAATATCAAGGCAGTTTTCCATGAGCTGTTTGACGAGGCCCTCAAGCGGTACAATGACAAGCAGACCAGGGCAGACCGCAAGATTGAGGACTACTATGAAAAGATACGTTCCAGCAAGCAGGAAAAGCCGTTCCATGAAATCATCCTGCAAGTGGGCAATAAGGACGATATGAGCGCCGAGAGCGAGGACGGCCAGCTTGCGGCGGCGGTGCTGGACGAGTACATGATGGGCTTTCGGGAGCGCAATCCCCAGCTTCGAGTGTTCTCCGCCCACCTCCACATGGACGAGGCCACGCCCCATCTGCACATCGACTTCGTTCCGTTTACCACCGGGAGCAAGCGGGGCCTGGACACAAGGGTATCTCTGAAACAGGCGTTAGCGGCCCAGGGCTTCAAGGGCGGCACCAGGGGCGATACGGAGTGGAGCCAGTGGGTACGCTCTGAAAAGGAACAGCTTGCCGCCGTGATGGAGCGCCACGGGATAGAGTGGGAGGACAAGGGCACCCATGACAAGCACCTGTCTGTGCTGGATTTCAAAAAGGAGCAGAGGGCGAAAGAGATTGCCGAGTTGGAGGCGGTCAAGGCCAAAAAGCAGGGACAGGTGGAACAGCAGGAGCAGCGTCTAAAGGAGTTGGCCCCGGCTGTGAGAAACATGGAGCAGTTGGCGGCGCAGTTTTCCGATGACCCGGAGCGGATATTGCCGGAGCCGGGGCCGCTGGAGAGCGCCAAGTCCTACCGGGAGAAGAAAGCCAAGCCCCTGTTGGCGCAGATCGTCAAGGTGCTGCGTTCCCTGTACCGGGCCTATGTCGAGTTGAAGAGGAAGTATGAGCGGTTGCAGGGGGACTATGGACGGGCCAGGGAAGGAAACGAGCGGTTGTCCGACCGCTTGCAGGAAACGAAGTTGGAGAACAAGGCCCTGCGGGGGACAGTTGCCGACTTTGAGCGGGTCAAGAGGGCTTTCGGCCCAGAAGAAGTGGAACGGGCTGTAGAGGACGCAAAGCGCAGGGAAGCGCAAGAGCGGGAGCAGAGGAAAGCAAAGCGGAAATTCAGCCGGGGGGCGAGGTAACGAACAGTGGGAGGGCGCTCCAATGAGTGCCCTCCCGTTTTGTACTTGTCAGCGGGTGATTTTACTGCTATAATAAGGGCGATAAAAAGGAATTGGAAACGGAGTTTTTACCATGCTACAAATAGTTTTTTCCGACAGTGAATGTGGGACATTGAAGATGGCCACGCATTGGGGGTCGTCCAGTTGGGATGTTGGGGTGATTGGAGTTATTTTCGGCGAGGGAGAGAAGGAACCCACGCAGGAAGAAAAAA
>CAJUMX010000036.1 GCA_910587705.1 uncultured Oscillibacter sp. | reverse complement strand
GGGAAGCGGTTGACGAAGGGCACCAGGGCCGAGCCATACTTGATAAGCCCGCACCCGGCGGGGGCGTTGGTGATGTGTCCCATCTGTTCCTCAGAGATATTCAGCAGACGGGCCAGCTTCTCCCGGTCGCTTGCCGCCTGGTTCAGCATGACAATGAACTCGGAGTTGGACAGCATGGTGCTGGCCTGCACGGAGTCCAGAAGATACTCCACGTTCTGCGTGATGGCGGTGGGGTAGGCGTTGCGCTTGCGGAACTGCCGCCACGCGGAGTTGAAAAAGGCGGCGGAAAACTCGTTCTCAAACATCACATGGAACTCGTCTATAAAGACGTGGGTGCGCTTGCCCTTCTTCCAGTTCAGGGTGACGCGGTTGAGCATGGTGTCGGTGATAACAAGGTGGCCGATGGGCTTCAACTGTTCGCCCAGGCCGTGGATGTCGAACACCACCACCCGCTTGTCCAGGTCAACGGTGCTTTCATGGCCGAAAATGTCAAGGGAGCCGGTGGTGAACAACTCCAGAGCCAGGGCGATCCCCCTTGCCTCGCTCTCCGGCTGTTCCAGAAGCATCTCCCGGAGGGCTGTCAGTGTGGGAACAGGGCCACCATGCTTTGCGTTCTCGTACAAATCCCCCGTACAACGGTCGATAATGGAGTTGTGCTGGGGGCCTACGCCCTTGGGGTCGATGCGCTCCACCAGGGACATGATAAACTGCGATTTCACCACAATGGGGTTGTTCTCGCCGTAGCCGTCCACCATATACATAGCGTTCAAACGGTCTTTCCCGCCAGCGGCCACCCGGATCACGGAGCCGATATTGCCCATCGCTTCAATGAGGGGGGCGTACTCCCCCTCCGGGTCTGCTATGAGAATATCATCGTCCGTGTTGAGGATCAGGAACGCGATTTCCTCTTTCACGCTGAACGATTTGCCAGAGCCGGGGACGCCCAGCCGGAAGGACGACTGATTGAGCAGGTTCGCCTTGTTGCACATGATAAGGTTGTGGGAGATGGCGTTCTCACCGAAGTAGATGCCACCCCTGTCCATGATCTCCTGCACCTTAAAGGGCATGAACACAGCAAGGCTCTCGGTGGTCAGGGTGCGGAAAGCGTCGATCTTCCGGGTGCCGATGGGCAGGACGGTGTTCAGGCCGTCAAGCTGCTGGTATTTCAGCACCGCTAACTGGCACCGCCCGGACAGGGAGCGCACCTTTTCCGTGTCGCTGTCAAGCTGCTGTTTGCTGTCGGCGGTGATGACAAGGGTGAGGACGGCCTGCATCATCCGCTGGTCGCGGGTGGTGAGGTCGGCCAAAAACTCCTTGCTCTCCTTGCGCTGCAACTCCATGTCGTAGGGAACGATGGCGGAGAAGTTGTTGTTTTGGTTTTGGCGGCGCTGCCAGTTTGTGATATTGGTTTCTACCCCCAGCAGACGGTTCTCCACCTCCCGCACGGCCTCGTCGGTGGGGACGGAGAGGATGTCAATGGACAACATCATATTGCGGTTCAGGTCGGTCAAGTCGGCCACGATCTCGTCCTGGATATAGTTGGCGTAGTCCTTCAGGAACAGCACCCGGCAATATCGGTCGCCCAGCTTCAAATAGTCGCTGTGCTTCTCAATACCGTCCGGGCAGATATAGTCCTTGAAGTCGTGGCCCTTCCGGGCCATATCCGCCATATCGAAGTGAAAACTGCCCTCGTCCCCGGCCCGGTAGAAGTCGTGGAGGATACGCAGCCGGTCAGCGGCGTCCAGCTCCACGCACTTGGAACCGAGGGCGGCGAAGCGGGCGGTCAGGTCGGCCCCGATCCGGGTGAAGTAGGCGCGGGCGTCCTCAATGTCCCGCTTGTAGACGGTCACGGTGACAAGTTTCTCCTGGATGATGCCGTTGACCCCGGTCGCCTTGTCAATGAGCATTTGGTTGTATTCCTGGCGGTACTTGTCCAGGCCGTCCCCCCGCATGGACATAAGGACAGACTGCTCAAAGTCCGCTTGGCTCTGGCGGCGGTTGCAAATGGTCAGCTTGGTAGTGGCGGCGCTGTCCAGGCTGTTCAGCAGCTCCGAGTAGGCCAGGAACATGGTTTCCTTGTCCTCCCGGCTTGCCACCTTGTAATTGATGTCGGTGAAACGGTAGGTCTTG
Organism: uncultured Oscillibacter sp.; assembly: GCA_910587705.1. Classification (GTDB taxonomy): domain Bacteria; phylum Bacillota; class Clostridia; order Oscillospirales; family Oscillospiraceae; genus Oscillibacter. The sequence goes on along the minus strand of CAJUMX010000036.1, from coordinate 489 downwards.
GAGAACTTGATGCCCACCTTAAAAATGCCGTCCGGCCAGACGCATTGAATGGGTATCACGTCCTGCACCCTGCGGGGGACGCGGTACGGCTCCCGATCCTGCCGCATGATGGTCTTGATGCTCTTAATCATGGCGCTTGTATTCCTCCTTTTCCCGCTTTTCCATGCTGGACTTCAAAAGGTCGTAGTACAGCGTGGACGATTCAAAGCGCAGTTCCCTGGGTTCCAGCACCTCCGAGCGCAGCCACGCCCAAATGAACTGCTCCGCCGTCATGCCGTGGTAGGTGAAGAAGCCCAGGGCGGCAAAGGGGGCCGCGCCCAGGACGCACATCCAGGACACGGTTTCCGTGCCGACATAGGGTTTCAGCAGAAAATACAGCCCCACGGCCACGGCCACCGCCAGGGCAGAAAAAACGAGCTGCCGCAGAGACAGCCCGAAAAACATACTCTCCGTGTAGTTGCGGATTTCTCGGTTGATTTTGACTTCCAA
>CAJUMX010000035.1 GCA_910587705.1 uncultured Oscillibacter sp. | reverse complement strand
TGTCAGCTGAACACATTGCTGTGCTTACACCTCACCCCTATCTACCTCGTAGTCTTCGAGGGGACTTTGGCAGGTTGCCCTGCCGGATGCCTCATCTTGAGGGGGGCTTCACGCTTAGATGCCTTCAGCGTTTATCCCTCCCGGGCTTGGCTACCCCGCTGTGGGATTGGTTCCCAGCGGGTGCACCAGCGGCCCGTCCGTCCCGGTCCTCTCGTACTAAGGACGGCTCCCCTCAGGCATCCCGCGCCTGCGCCGGATAGGGACCGAACTGTCTCACGACGTTCTGAACCCAGCTCGCGTACCGCTTTAATGGGCGAACAGCCCAACCCTTGGGACCTGCTGCAGCCCCAGGATGCGATGAGCCGACATCGAGGTGCCAAACCACCCCGTCGATGTGAACTCTTGGGGGTGATAAGCCTGTTATCCCCAGGGTAGCTTTTATCCGTTGAGCGATGGCAGTCCCACTTCATGCCACCGGATCACTAAGTCCTACTTTCGTACCTGCTCCGCCCGTCGGCGTCACAGTCAGGCCCCCTTCTGCCTTTGCGCTCTCCGGATGGTTTCCGTCCATCCTGAAGGGACCTTTGAGCGCCTCCGATACTCTTTCGGAGGCGACCGCCCCAGTCAAACTCCCCGCCAGACGGTGTCCCCCGCCCGGATTCACGGGCGCGGGTTAGGAAGCCAGTGCTGCAGGGGCGGTATCCCAACGGCGGCTCCACAAGGGCTGGCGCCCTTGCTTCTCTGCCTCCCGCCTATCCTGTACGTGCAGCACCGGATCCCAGCATCAAGCTGGAGTAAAGCTCCATGGGGTCTTTCCGTCCTGGCGCAGGTAGCCAGCATCTTCACTGGCACTTCAATTTCACCGGGTGCATCGCCGAGACAGCGCCCAAATCATTACGCCTTTCGTGCGGGTCGGAACTTACCCGACAAGGAATTTCGCTACCTTAGGACCGTTATAGTTACGGCCGCCGTTTACTGGGGCTTAGGCTCGGAGCTTCGCGGTTTCCCGCTTACCCCTCCCCTTAACCTTCCAGCACCGGGCAGGCGTCAGCCCGTATACTTCACCTTGCGGTTTTGCACAGACCTGTGTTTTTGCTAAACAGTTGCTTGGGCCTATTCTCTGCGGCCCCCTCACGGGGGCGCCCCTTCTCCCGAAGTTACGGGGCCATTTTGCCGAGTTCCTTGGCAGTGCTTCGCCCGCCGGCCTTGGGATCCTCTCCCTGTCCACCTGTGTCGGTCTTCGGTACGGGTACCTTACAAACAATAGCGGCTTTTCTCGGCGCCCGCTCCATGTGTTTCGCTACTCTTTTTCGCTATGCATCAGACGGCCGGCTTATTGCCGGAAGGGACTTTCCCCTCCGACGCCTCTCGTCCTTGCACCGGTTTTTCCTTTCCCGGCTCACACTTTGCCAACGCGTCCCCGCATCTTCTGTTATAAGGCAGTACAGGAATCTCTACCTGTTATCCATCGGCTACGCTTTTCAGCCTCGCCTTAGGCCCCGACTCACCCAGGGCAGATCAGCTTTACCCTGGAAACCTTGGACATTCGGCCGGAAGGATTCTCACCTTCCTCTCGCTACTCATTCCGGCATTCTCCCTTCCCGGCACTCCACCGCCCCTCTCGGTACGGCTTCTTCGTGCCGGCAATGCTCCCCTACCGCCCATGCTTTTGCATGGACCCCGGGCTTCGGCGGCATGTTTTAGCCCCGGACATTTTCGGCGCAGGGGCTCTCGGCTAGTGAGCTGTTACGCACTCTTTTAATGTGTGGCTGCTTCTGAGCCAACATCCTAGCTGTCTTTGAACCCCCACATCCTTTTCCACTTAACATGCACTTTGGGGCCTTAGCCGCGGGTCCGGGCTCTTTCCCTCTCGGCTGCCCGACTTATCTCGTGCAGCCTGACTCCTGTGCAACACCCATACGGCATTCGGAGTTTGGTATTCTCTGGCAGGCTTTGACGCCCCCTCGGAAATCCAGTGCTCTACCTCCGCTGGGTTTATACAGGGCTAGCCCTAAAGCTATTTCGGGGAGAACCAGCTATCTCCGGGTTCGATTGGAATTTCTCCCCTACCCACACCTCATCGCCACCCTTTTCAACGGATGTGCGTGCGGCCCTCCACTGCCTTTTACGGCAGCTTCAGCCTGGACATGGGTAGATCACCCGGTTTCGGGCCTGCCTGGACAGACTTCTTCGCGCTTTTCACGCTTGGTTTCCCTGCGGCTCCACGGGTTTCCCCGCTTAACCTTGCCTGTACATGCAGCTCGCCGGACCGTTCTACAAAAAGTACGCGGTTGCGCTCATGTGGCGCTTCCGCAGCTTGTAAACACAGGGTTTCAGGTTCTCTTTCACTCCCCTCCCGGGGTCCTTTTCACCTTTCCTTCACAGTACTCTGCTCTATCGGTCACTAAGGAGTATTTAGCCTTGCGGGGTGGTCCCCGCTCCTTCCCACAGGGTTTCTCGTGTCCCGTGGTACTCCGGATTCCGCTCCATGTGATTTGCTGCCGCATAAGGGGCTTTCACCCGCTCTGGCCGGCCTTCCCAGGCTCGTTCTGCTTAGCTTCTCACACTTTCCTGCGGTCCATACCCCGCCGCGCACGCGCAGCGGTTTAGGCTCTTCCAGTTTCGCTCGCCGCTACTTCCGGAATCGAGTTTTCTTTCTTTTCCTCCGGCTACTTAGATGTTTCAGTTCGCCGGGTTCCCTCCGTACACCTATGGATTCAGTGCACGGTGCCGGGGTGTTTCCCCGGCGGGTTTCCCCATTCAGACACCTGCGGATCACTGCCTGTTTGCGGCTCCCCACAGCTTTTCGCAGCTTACTGCGTCTTTCATCGGCTCTTAGTGCCAAGGCATCCACCCTGTGCTCTTTCTTGCTTAACCTCTGCCTTCCACACTCTCTCGAGTGCTTCCGGTCTTATTTCTCGTGTCTTTCATACCTTCTTATGCCTGCTTTCTCTGCATGCATCTTTCCGGTATGGATGAATGCTTTGATTTCTTGTCGAATCTCTGCA
>CAJUMX010000034.1 GCA_910587705.1 uncultured Oscillibacter sp. | reverse complement strand
CGCGATGGGGGTTGACACCCCCAAACCCCCGCACCCCCGCCAGAAAGTGACACCCGCTGCGCGTCTGTCACTTTCCGGCGGGGCCAATATCCGTTGCCGGTAGGAGGTGCGTTTTTACGGCAATTTTTCATTGTCCCATCCAAATCATCCAGCGGAGCCAGGGCAAGTCCGCTGTGGCCGCTGCTGCCTATCGGAGTGGTGAAAAGCTGGTAAATGAATGGGACGGCATGACCCATGACTACACCCGCAAAGGTGGCGTTGTCCACACAGAAATCATGTTGCCAGCCCACGCCCCGCCGGAGTTTCAAGACCGCTCCACCCTCTGGAACAGTGTGGAGCAAATCGAGAAGTCCGCTACTTCTCAGCTTGCCAGGGAGATTGAAGTGGCCTTGCCGGTTGAGTTATCCATGGCGGCGCAACTTGCCCTTGTCCGAGCGTTCGTCAAGGAAAATTTTGTGGATGCTGGAATGTGCGCCGACTTCGCTATCCATGACAAGGAGACAGGTAATCCCCACGCCCATATTATGCTCACCATCCGCCCCATTCGGGAGGACGGCAAGTGGGGCGCAAAGTGCCGCAAGGTGTACGACCTGGACGGCCAGGGCCAGCGCATCCCCAACGGCAAAGGCGGCTGGAAAAATCATCGAGAGGACACAACCGACTGGAACCGCCGAGAGAACGCCGAGAAGTGGCGAGCAGCGTGGGCCGCTTATACCAACCGGGCCTTAGAAGCTGCTGGCAGGCCGGAGCGCATCGACCACCGCAGTTATAAGCGCCAGGGCGTTGATAAAATCCCCACCGTCCACATGGGGCCAGCCGCCAGCCAGATGGAGCGCCGGGGCATCCAGACAGAGAAAGGCAACATCAATCGGGAGATTGCCGCCGACAACAAACTGCTGAAAGAAATTAAAGCCCGTATCACCCGCCTTTACAACTGGAGCAAGGAGCAGTCCACCCAGCCCCAAGGCCGGGAGAGTATCATGGATTTTCTTTTCCAGGCGAGGCCGGACACCGCCCCGACTTCCCAATATGCCAAGGTCAAGTCGCTCAAAGCGGACGCAAAACTTTTCAATTTTATGATGGAGAGCGGCATCAAATCCATGCCGGAATTGTTTGACAAGGTTGCTACTATGAACAGCGATTATTACGACTTGCGCGGCAAAATCGTGAGTAAGGAGCGGCGCATTTCCGCTCTGGCTGAACGGCTGGAAATGTGGGCGCAGTATCAGAAGTACAAGCCCGTCCGCCAGAAATTGGACAAGGTTGCACCGGGAAAGCGGGAGCAATTCAAGCAGCGGCACAGCGCCGACCTTTCCCTATTCGATGCCGCCGTCCGCTATCTGGACACGCTGAAAGCCTCTGGCGAGGCCATCACCCCCAAGGCATGGAGAGCCGAGGCCGTGAGGCTGACCGCCGAGAAAGGCGCTGATTATCTGAAAATGCGGGATATGCGGGAGGACATTAAGGCGGTTGAAACTTTGAAAAAGACCGCCGAGCGCCTTGCCAGGGAGGGCCAGACCCAGCACAGGGAGGAACAGGAGCGATGACCTATCAGCAATATCGGGCCGTCCGGCGGCTGGTACATAGCTGCTGTAACTATGACAGGGGGAATTGTCTGCTGCTGGACGATGGGGAGGAATGTGTCTGCCCACAGAGCATTTCCTATTCCCTGATCTGCCGCTGGTTCCGGGCCGCTGTCCTGCCGCTGGACGGGGAACTGTACGCCGCCCTGTTTCCCCCGCCCTCTGCTGGGCGGCGGCGTTGCCGGGAGTGTAAACGAGTTTTCACCCCACCCAGGCACAACACTCTGTACTGCCCGGATTGTGCCGAAAAACGGGCCAAGCGGAGCAAGCGGGATTGGGCCAGGAAAAAGAGGGCTGGTGCGTAGAAAAAGTACCCTCTGAAAACCCGCTTATATCAAGGCTTTCAAAGCCGCTCTCAATAGGGGGGCTGGATGTTTCCATTCTGAACCCCTAAAATGGCCCTCTAACGGCCCACAAATCGGGAGGTGAACACGATTGCTGACTATATGACCGGCGACAGCAAATTGCCGCCTTATTTGCCTTATCCCCGTTTCCTGCTGGGGGCCGACCTGACGCAGACCGCCAAGGTGCTGTATGCCGTCCTGCTGGACAGGTCGAACCTCTCCCGCGCTAACAACTGGACGGACGAGGACGGAAATATTTTTGTAGTTTTTCCGCTCAACAAGCTGGCTGATATGGTGGACAAAGGCCCCTCGACTGTCAAGAACGCTCTGAACGAGTTAGAGGCGGCGGGACTGATAGAGCGGTTGCGCTGTGGAAATGGGATGCCTAATCGCATCTATGTGAAACAGCCAGACAGCCAGGATATTGACCGTCTGATGGACAAAAAACTGGCTGCCAGACAGCCCGAAAATTGGCCCTCTGATAGCCAAAAAACTGGCCGTCAGATAGCCAGAAAATTGGCCCCTAATAAAATAAGTAATAGTAACTTAAAGAATAACTTGAGTGGAGTGAGTGAGAGCGCCCGCATTTGGGGCCGGTATGGAAACGTCTTTTTGACCGAGGCGGAGTTATCCGAACTGCAAGCCGATTTTCCCGCTGTTTGGCAGGAGTACATCGAGCGTTTATCCGAGTACATGGCCTCCACCGGCAAGACCTACAAGAGCCACGCCGCCACTATTCGCCGCTGGGCCAAGGAGGATAGGAGAAAGGGCAAGGGCGGCATAACCGACTATTCGTGCAAGGAGGGCGAGAGCCTATGAATGATTTTGACAGCATCATCAAGCGCATGACCGTGACCCGGCTGGAACCGGGGGACTACACCGGCGAGGACGGGCTTTTGTACTGTGGCAAGTGCCGCACCCCGAAACAGTTTCGCATGGACGCGCCGCCGCTGGAGGGCCGTTTGCTCCCCCACCCCTGCCGCTGTGAGCAGGAGCGCATCGACCGGGAGGCAGCGGAGCAGGAGGCCCGCCGTCACCGTCAGGCCGTGGCCGATTTGAAACGCCGAGGCTTTACTGACCCGGCTATGAGATCGTGGACGTTTGCCAACGACAACGGCAAATGCTCGCAGATGAAACACGCCCGTTTCTACGTTGAGAACTGGTCGGCCATGCAGGAGGAAAACATCGGCTATCTGTTGTGGGGAGGCGTGGGAACCGGCAAAAGCTACTTCGCCGGTTGCGTCGCCAATGCCCTGATGGAGCAGGAGGTAGCCGTCCGCATGACCAACTTTGCCCTGATACTGAACGATTTGACTGCCAGCTTTGAGGGCCGCAACGAGTACATAGCCCGCCTCTGCCGCGCCCCGCTGCTGATTTTGGATGACTTCGGCATGGAGCGCGGGACGGAGTATGGTTTGGAACAGGTCTACAACGTGATCGACAGCCGCTACCGCAGCCGCAGGCCGCTGATCGTCACCAC
>CAJUMX010000033.1 GCA_910587705.1 uncultured Oscillibacter sp. | reverse complement strand
GGCTTAGATACAGGGCAATACAGAATAGAAGGCAGCGTGTTGACGATAGAAGACGGGGCGATATCCAGCGTGACGTGGGTATCTGCGGGAGAAGGAGGGGAATTGGAAGAAACGGTCAAGAACGCCTTTACGCTGGCTCTTGGGGAGGGGAGTGCGGCCAACGTCAGCCTGGGATATCTGAACGGGACCCTGACGACCAGCGGGGACAAAGTCTATCAAATCACCAACACCGGCGGAACCAAAATCAACCTGTCCGGGGTATACAACAGCGGGGCGACCCTGCCGTCCGGCAACCTCAACTACCAGGGGGACATCTGGATGGACATCAACGGAGGAGCATTCGGCATCATCGCCGGAGGTGTCACCAATGAATGGGGCACCAACCTCCAGACCAGCACGCTGACTGGGGACACCCATGTGCAGCTCTCTGGAAACGCCACGGCGGAACACGTCATCGGCGGGAACAACAAGGGAGCAAGCACTACCCTGACGGGAAACACCAACGTTACCGTCAAAGATAACGCCATCGTGGCGGGAGCCATCATCGGAGGAAGCACCTCCTCCCACAATGCCGTCACCACCATCACAGGAAACACGAGCGTCCTGGTCACCAACATCCAGCACAGCAACAGCGCGACCGTCAACCTGGGAGACTTCGGCAACGTCACAGCCCAAAACTTCATCACGGGCGGAAGCGCGTGGACGGCCAACCAGACTTCAGGAACGACCATCCAGGGCAGCACCTCGGTAACGATTAATGTAGGCGATGCGGAACTCTCCGGCACGGAAGGGCACAACAACTTCGTCAAAAACATCTATGGAGGCAGTTACGCAAACACGAAATCCGAGGGCAACGGAGCCGTACAAAAAGTGGAAGGAAACTCAAGCGTCTCCATCAGCGGAAAAGAAGGAATCACCTTCACGGGAGACATCATGGGCGGCTCCTTCTGGAACTGGGGCAACGGCACGACGCTGACCACCAACGGAAACACCAGCGTCTCCATTGACGGAGGTTCCACCTTCACGGGCAAAATCGTGGGCGGCTCCTGGAGAGGAAGCACGTGGACGGCGGAAGATCCCACAGCCCTGCCCGTCAGCATTGGCGGCAACATCACCGTCACCCTTGGACAGGGCACCTACCTGGGAGACATCTACGGGGCGGGCAACTGTGGCACGGTAGGAGGCGAAGTCCACGTCTCGCTGACGGGAGGAAGCATCTTTGGGGAGGAAGGAGAAGAAAGCGGCATCACCATCGGCGGAAGCGCCGGAGCGGCGGTAGAAGGAAACAGGACGCTGGAACTCAAGGGAACCTTTGGAACCGGGGACTTCCAAAACGTCACCTTCACCCGGTTTGATGAAATCAATATCGCGCAGAAAGGAACCTCGGCCACCATCTACGCGCTGACCGACAGCCCGGCCCTGACCAAAACGGGAGCGGGAACCCTGACACTCGGGGCGGACGCGGCAGGAGCGGAAACCATCCTTGACGGAACCACGGAAGGAATCACCATCTCGGAAGGCAGCCTGAACCTCTCCGGCGCCGGCGGCAGCCATATGAAAGGAACGTGGAACATCGCCTCCGGCTCCCGTCTCACCGGAGTCAGCGGAACCGTAACCGTAGGAGAAGGAGGCCTGGACGGACTGACCATCGCCCTGGGAACGGAAAACATCGGCCAGGACACGCAGGCGTCTGGCGCCGTCATCAGCAACGGCAGCGGAACGGGAAGCGACCCGAACCTGTCCATAAAGGGGGAAGGGCTGACGCTGGACCTGAGCAACGACGCCGTCGTCAACCTTCTGCTGGACCACAAAACCGACGACTCCTCCAGCTACCTGACCCTGACCAGCGGAACGCTGACCGTCGGCGACCTGGGCGACATCGCCTTCACTACCGACCTTCTGTCCAACTACGGCATCCGGGTCACCGGAACGGACGGAGGCAGCCTGGTGCTCAGCGGAGCGGCCACCGGCCTCTACCGCGTGCAGGAGGAAGGAGGAAACGCCCATGAAGTCAACTCCTATCAAACGCTCTCCGGCTACGCCGGCGTCGTCATCGGCGGCGGCCAGACCCTGACGGTCAACCTGGCCGGAGCCCCGGGCGAATCCGACGGACAGGGAGCTAAAATCAACAACCTGATGGGAGCCACGGGCAGCAGCCTGGTCGTCAACAACACCGGAGACGGCACGGCCGTCGTCATCCTCAACAACAAACAAATGACGACGGGAGAAGACGACATCGACCCGGCCGGACAGGACACCGTCATGGGCGGCAGCATCACGGGAGGCAACAACGTCGCCTTCATCAAGGAAGGAACCGGGACGCTGACGGTCGGAGGAACGATGGACGTGGAAACCCTCGCCCTGCGTGAAGGAAACATCGTCCTCAACGGCGCGTCAAACACCCTGGACACCCTCACTCTGGAAGGAGGCGGCCTGACCATTAACGGCAACGCCGAAGTCGGAACCATCACCGGCACGGAAGCCGGAGGCTCCCTGACCATCCAGGGAACTCTCAACCTGACCGGAACAGGCGAAATAAACGACGGCTCCATCACCGGAACCGGCACCCTCCGCATCCAGGAAGGAGCGGAACTGGCCCTGGGCGGAGAAGCCCGGCTGGACGGAACCTCAGTCACCGCCGACGGCACGCTGGCCCTCTCCGGAACGGAATCCGGCACCATCAGCAGCCTCTCCGGCAGCGGCACCCTGTCCATGAACGGAGGCCGCCTCTCCATCTCCTCGGCAACAACCTCCTCCGGAACCTTCTCCGGCACGCTGGCAGGCAGCGGCACCCTGGACATCTCCGGGCAAGCCACCCAATACCTGCAAACCGGCAATAAGGACTACGACCTCGCCGTCCGTGACGGAGGCGTCCTGGTCCTGAAAGGCACCGCGGACGCCCCCACGCTGAACTACAACAGCATCACCGCCGGAAACAACGGCACCCTGCGTATTGAAGCCACCGGGGACGCCCAGGGCAGCGCCAACACCACGCTCAACGTGGAAAACATCACCTTCCAGAACGGCTCCACGACGGAACTGATCTACAACTTCAACCAGGACGCCCCCTTTGGCGCCCCCATGCTGACGGCGGGCACCATCACCGTGCAGGACGGAGCCGGCTTCCTCCTCTCCAACATGGAAGGAAACGCCGCCATGAACGCGGGGAGCGACCTCCATGACGTCGTCCTGATGAGCGCTACCGGCAGCATCAGCGGCCTGGAAGACGGGCAGAGCCTCGCCGCCCGGATATCCGGCCTCTTCGCCGTCTACTACCAGGACGCCACACTGAGCCGCGACGGAAACGACATCCTGCTCAATGCCACACTCCGGCAGGAAAACCTCTTCGCCTCCGCGGCCGACACGTGGAACTCCGCCGCCGGAGCCAGCCTGCTCTGGGAAGCCCGCAAAAACCTGGACCCCGACTCCCAGCTGGCCCAATTCATGAACGGCGTCAGCACCATGATCAATGACGGCAACCTCTCCGGAGCCTCCCGCGCCATGGCGGCGGCGGCTGGGAGCACGGTCAACGCGCTTGGGACGGCACAGAGGGACGCCCTGCGCGACCAGA
>CAJUMX010000032.1 GCA_910587705.1 uncultured Oscillibacter sp. | reverse complement strand
GCCCATGGGCGTCCAGCGCCGGAGCTGGTGGAGGCAGTTGGGGTGGATGTTCAGCCAGGAGTTTTCCAGTGTGTTGGGCCCCGCCGGGTCCATCTTCCCGAACGCCGCCGCGAGGGGCGGGAAATCCGGGTCCGTGCCGCTCTTGGAGTACACCCGGCCCTCCAGGCCCGCGCACAGGCGGCAGGTAGTGCCGTGGGCGCTGATCTGGTAGAGGTCGTGGTCCGGGTCCTGCGTCAGCACGGCCATGATCTCCGCCTGGCGGCTGGTGGTGCGCAGGACCATGCTCCCATAGGTGTGGAGGCTCCAGCGCCGCCCCGCTTTGTCCACGAAGGCCGTCACGCCCTCCCGGCGCAGGGCCTCCACAAACCCCGGCAGAGCCCGGTACGCCCCCCGGCCCGCCGCCGCCATGCGGGCGGTCTGCTCCAGGCCGGTGCGGCGGAAGACGTCCGCCTCCGCCCGGCCCAGGAGGGCGTCCGCAAGGGCGGCGGCGGCAAAGGCGTCCGCCTCCGTGATCTGCCCCATGAGGTTCATGGTCAGACGGGCGGCGATGTCCACCTGCTCCCCGGTGAGGGACCGGGCGTTCTGGTAAGCCCGCAGGTGCTTCTCCGGCGTCTCGGGCTCCTCCAGGGGCCTGCGGGCCTCGGGGTGGCGGACGTAGAACCGGGTCTCGATCATCCGGGGCACGTAGGTCCAGCAGTCCGTCTCCAGCTTGCGCAGGATGGACTGGACCCGCTCCAGCGCGGCCTCCGCGTGATAGTCCGCCAGGCCCAGGGAGCGCAGACGGCCAATTTCATTGATGATGTCCGTCTCCGCCTGCAAAAAGAGCCCGATGAGCCGTTGGAGCTCCCGCTCAGCCGGTCCGCGTGTCAGGCGGGGCATTTAGTCCTCCAGTTCGTCGTCGTCTACGATCTCGATAATCTGTTCCGGCGCAATGGTATCGATGTAATTAGAGGTATCGTACACAGTCGCTTCAGGATGGGAGCGCAGATACTCCTCCACATCCTCTACCAGTTCAAATTCCTCTGCCATGGAAATAATACCGAGTAGAGTGTCGCGGCCCATCTTGTCAGTGCATTCGGCGTCAAATCTTTGATGCACCAAGTCCCGAAAAGACGTAATTTTCATTTTCAAGTGTCTCCTCATTCTTTACTTAAGTCGGGTTCGCACATAGAAATTGTAATCTCCTGGTCCATTAACCGTGAATTTGTAGTGATACTTTCCATAACAGTAAGAGTACGATTCCCCCGCCTTCAACTTCGGATGGTCCGTCAAAATCCCGCTGCTCACACGGGCGGCTTCCTTTTTGCCCATCCGCTGCGAGCTGATTTTACCACGCTTTTTCGTTCCTGTCGAGCCCCCGCCTCCGCTGAGCTTCCCATAGGTGAACCGCCCATGTTTATCCCGGGGCTGTCCCTTGTAGTCCAAGGTCAAGGCGTCCTCCGTCTCCAGGCCGAACCCCAGACCCGCGAGGGGGTCCCGCAGGGCCGTCACATCCTGATAGCTCTTCCCCCGCAGGGCGGCGATCTCCCTGCCGGTGATGCTGTCGAAGAGCCCCGTCTCGCCGGAGAGCTTTTTAAGCTCCCGGGCCGCCGTGTCCGCCTGCACCAGCCCCGCCTGGAAGACCGCGATCACCGTCTCCGCCTTGTCCTTCGCGATCTCCGCCACCTCCCGGGCCGTAGGGGTCCAGAGGGGCGGGAAGGTCAGGTCGATATCCTCCGGCACCGTCCCCAGGGCCGACATGCACAGCACCGGCAAAAGCCGCCGCAGGACCGGTGCTAAAACGCTCTGCCGCAGAGTGTCCACATAGTCGTAGTAGTTGCGAAGGTCGCTCTCCCCGGTGGCGTTCATCCCCGCCGGGGCGCGGCCGAAGAGCTTGGTCATGGGGATGCGGCTCGCCCCCGAGAGGCTCAGGCACATGCTCTCGTGGACGTCGGAGAGGCCGGTGAAGGTGTACTGGGTGTTCTTCACCTGGTCGCCCTTGTTCACCAGCTGATAGCCGAAGTTGGAGCGCAGGACGCTCTGGGCCTGCATCACATTCCAGAAGCGCCGCTGCGCCTCCCCGGAGGCCAGGGAGAAGAGCTGGTCTAAGTTCTGGACCTCCATGGTGTCGATGTTGGCCCGGAAGGTCAGCGCCGCCATGTTGGCGGTGGTGTTGTCGTACTGGACCACCTCCCGGTACAGGCTCTCCACCTCCGAGGCCCCCCACCCCTGCTCCGTCACCCGCTCCAGGTACGGGAGCTCCCGGCCCGTGAAGCGGATGACCCGGCTGTGGTGGACCCGGGCGGCGGTGCGTCCGTCGGGGAAGCGGACGGTGTAATATTCCGGCTCCGGCCTGCCCTGGAGGAACACCTCCCCCGCCTCCGGCGCAATGCCGCACCAGCGGTCCAGGATGTAGAGGCCCTGGAAGGCCCCGGGCAGGACGCTCTCCAGGTCCAGGGGGCGGTCCAGCAGGGCCTCCTGCCCCCTGACCCAGAGGATGCCCGCCGCCCCGCCGTAGAGACGGCCCCAGCGCAGGCCCTCGTTGACGCTCATCCGCAGTCCCGTGCGCCGCTGGGCGGCCTCCAGGGCGGTCAGCTGGTCCGGGGAGAGGGCCCCCGCCGGGGTGAACCATTCCTTGGTCATGTCGTCCGGAATGATACCCACCACGTTCTGCACCACCCAGTTGTCCCGGTAGAGGCTGTTCATCAGGGCGTAGTTCCCTGTCAGCCGGGCGGAGGGGTACTCCGTGGCCTCCAGAGGGGACTGAGAACCGTACCCCAGGCGGAAGAGGGGGTTCGCAAACGCGTCGTGTACGGCGGTGAGCCCGGAGGGCGGGGTATTCGGTTTCGATTTCCGGCGTCTGGACAAGCGATCACTCCTCCCCATAGCGCCACTTGGGCACGCAGGTATTGACGTAGTAGCGCAGGGCGTCGGGGCCGTGGTCCAGGGCCTTCACCGGGCGCTCCACCCCCAGCGCCGCCGCCTTGCTGTCCCAAACGTAGCTGCCCAGCTCCCCCAGGAGCCCCTCGCAGCGCTCCCGGTGGATGCGGACGGCCCGCCGCCCCAGCAGGGAGCTGACCCGCCGGATGCCGTCCGGCACGTCGTTGTCCCCCTGGAGGGTGTAGACCCCCCGGCGCCGGAGCTCCGCAATGAAGCTCGCCGCCGACGGGTCCACCACCGCCGGGCAGAAGTGCTGGGGGTCCGGCCCCATGAAGTCCAGGAAGTCGTCCGCATACTCCCCGTCCGTCTTCTGCCGGAGCTCCTTCCGGCTGTCCCAGCGGTACTCCCGGTCTACCCAGACCGTCTCTCCATCGTCGTAAATATCCAGGAACACGCAGGGGTTGACGGTGCCGTAGTCGCAGGCGACCGTCCGGCTGGAGACGTACTCCAGGCCCTTGGGGCGGTCCGTATCGCCGTAGGTGTTGGCCTCCGGGTCCAGCATGTCGTAGATGAGGCCGTCCCCGGCGGTCCACTCCCCGTCGATGTAGCGCCTTTTGAAAACCCCTGTGTAGAGGCTCTTGTACATCTCCAGCGTTTCCTGGGAGAGGCTGGGGTTGTCCTCCATGCGGAAATGGAGGTGGTCGGCGTCCTTCTCCCGGAGCTTCAGGAGCCACTCCTTCCGGAACCAGTGCTCCGGCACGTCCGGGTTGCAGTTGAACCAGAGCTTCGCCCCGGACACACTGCACCGGGCGAGGGCCTGCTCTACGAAGGACCGGGGCATCAGGGCCACCTCGTCCAGGAACACCCCGGCGAGGGTGATGCCTTGGATGAGCATATAGGAGCCCTCGTCCCGGCCTCCGAAGACGTAGAAGCGGTTCGATCTCCGGCCCCGGGTCACGGTGAGGACGTGCTCCGACCGGGCGTAGCGCAGAGAGAAGTGCTTTTGCAGGTAGCCAACGGCGAGAAGCGGCTGGATGATGTTCCGCTCCGCACTGCCCACCGTCTTGCCGCAGAGGGCGAAGCTCTGCCGGTCAAAGGCTCCCATGGCCCAGAGGAGGAAGCTCAGGCTCATGACGCTGGTCTTCCCGGAGCGGACCGCGCCGTCGCAGATGAGGGCCCGTTTGCCGGTGTAGGGCCACTTAAGGACCGCGATCTGTTTTGGCGAGAACATGGGCCGCCTCCTTCAGGCTCCGGGTGATGGGGTCGTCCTCCCTCTGGTCCGGGGAGACGGCCTCGGTCTTGATGCCATAGCCGTGCCGCCCCATCCAGAGGGCCGCGAGCTTCGGGTCGATGACCCCCAGCTCGAACTTGTGCCGGGCGTCCACCTCGCAGGCCTCCCTCATGCGCGTGACAATGTCAACATA
>CAJUMX010000031.1 GCA_910587705.1 uncultured Oscillibacter sp. | reverse complement strand
CGTCCTTCGTCTCTCGTCCTTCGTCTCTCGTCCTTCGTCTCTCGTCCTTCGTCTCTCGTCCCCCGTAAAAAAATCAGCCGTGAACCCAACAACGTGGTTCACGGCTGAAGGCGAAGAAATTCCCAACACAGCGCAGTTTTCGGCGGAGCCGGAAACGGAGCAGTGTTGGGAATTTCTGAGCTGGAGCGGGCAACGAGGCTCGAACTCGCTACCTCCACCTTGGCAAGGTGGCGCTCTACCAGATGAGCTATGCCCGCATAGGGGACACGCCGCATCCGTAAGACGGCAAGCCGTCAACGGCTGTGCTGTGCCCGCAAGAACAAGGAGTATTTTAGCAAAGCTTTCCCTCCTTGTCAAGCCCTTTGCTGAAAAAACTTTCCCTAATTTTTTCCTTCCTCCGGCCCGGCGGGCGGGGCGGCTTCGCCGTCTCCTTCCGGCAGTTCCTCCGGGGCGCTTTCCGGCTCGCCGTCTGCGGGGGGCGCTTCTTCGCCCTCTTCCGGCTCCTCCCCCGCCTCCCCGGCAAGCGCCTCTCCATCCTCGCCAAGGACCGGTTCGTCCGCTTCCAGCCCCTCCTCCGGCGGGTCCAGAAGGAACTCCACCAAGCCCGGGTTTTCCTGGCCGGGATAGTAATTCACCACCCAGGGGATGGCCTCCGTCAGCTCCCGCTCCTCCCGGAGCTGGCTCATGGCCTCCTCCACCCGGGTTTCGCCGTCCGCTCCCCAATAGCCCATGCGGACCGCCAGCTCCGTTTTTTCGTCGTCCAGAGCCGCCGCCAGAAGGCTGTACAGCGCCTCCGGACTGGTGGCGTTCACCACTGCCTGGAGCTGCTCCAGGGTCCGGCGGTAGCCGATGCGCACCGCCACCTCGTAATAGCCCCGCTGGGGGTGGCTGGAGGTGGTGATAAACTCCACGGCATAGGCCCCCATGGGGGTCTCCTGCTGGACCTCCGCCGCCGCCTCCTCCAGGGTCTCCGTCACCGCCAGCTCGCTTTTGAAGTCGTACAGCCGCAGGGTCGCCGTCTCCCGGTGCTGGCCCACCAGCAGCAACAGGTCGTTTACCACGTCCTGGTGGTTCTCCGCCCGGAGGGTCCCGGCGGCCTCGCTCTCCCAGAACTTGCTGCTGTGGGGCTCGGCGGTGGAATAGGTCCGCTCCAACAGGGCGGAGCACCCCGTCAGCAGACACAGCGCCAGGGCCAGCGCGGCCAGTCGGCCGGATGCTTTGCGCATAGCGGACCTCCTTTCGTTTCCATGGCGGCGCTTCGGTGGAACAAAGCGCTTTCTTTGTGGGGCCCGAGCCTCCGCTCAGGCCCCTTCTCCAGGGGCCATCCACGGGAAGAACCCCCTGTAAGGGCGGGCTCTGGCTTAGAGCCCCAAATCCTCGTCCACCAGCAAAACCTCCGCCTCCATGCCCATCATGGGGCCCCAGAGGGTCACGAGCCCCCGGCAGATGCGCTCCGGGCTTTTGCAGTCATAGCAGCGGTCCCCGGACACGGCGCAGGGGGTTTTCTTCCCCAGCCGCTTCGCGTTCTGGGGAGAGGCGATGTTCCGGGCCCGCCAGACGGCCTCCTCATAAGTCGGCGCCAGCTTGTTTCGGCCGATGACAAAATACACCTTCTCATGGCCAAACAGCGTGGCGGCCACCCGGTTTCCCGCGCCGTCGATGTTGATGAGCTCCCCCGTCTCCGCCAGGCCGTTGACGGAGGTGAGGTACAGCTCCGTGGTCAGGGCCTCCCGGCGGGCGGCGTCCTTGTCCTCCCATTTCCAGTGCCAAACCGTCTGGTTGTGGCTCCCCAGCCGCTCATAGAGCCCCAGGGCGTCCAGGGTGACGGACCCGCCGAAGCCCACAGACTTCCCGTCGATGGCGGCGTCCAGGTAGTCCGCCGCCTCCTTTCCGGTTGCGAATACCCGGACGGCGTAGCCCCGGGCCTCCAGATTCTTCTTTACCGCGTCAAATTTCATCGTTCCTTCCTTTCTATCTCCCTATATCTCCTCCCGCCGGTAGGCGGAAAAGCCGTTCCCCAGCACGTCTCGGGCGTCGCAGACGATCAAAAACGCCTCTGGGTCCAGCTCGTAGACCCGGCGTTTCAGGTCCACGATTTCCTTTTGCTTAAACGCGATCATCAGCACCCGCTTCTCCGCCCCCGTATAGGCCCCCTGGCCCTGGAGGAGCGTCACCCCCCGGCGCTGATCCCGCAGCAGCGTGCCGGAGAGCTCTTTCCAGCGGTCCGAGATGATATAGGCCACCCGGGAATCCACCACGCCGTACAGCACGGCGTCCATGGCCCGGGAGCAGGTGTAGAGCTTGATAAAGCCGTACAGCATGGCGCTAAGCTGGCCGAAGGTCAGAGCCACCAGCAGCATGACGGCGGTATCCGGAAGCGCCACCAGCTTCCCAATGGGAAGCCAGGGCCATTTCAGCTTCAAGAGCTTGGCCACAATGTCCGTGCCCCCGGTGGTGGCCCCCTGGGCGAACACCAGGCCCAGCCCGAATCCCATGACCCCGCCGCCAAACAGGGCCGCCAGGATGGGGTCCATGGGCTGGAAGTCGAAGAGGAGGTTCAGCCCATCGATGGCGGCGTTGCTGACCACCATGGCGTAGAGGCTGCTGACCAGCAGATGCCCTCCGATTTTCTTCCAGCCGATGAGGAACAGCGGCACGTTCATCAGCGCCGAGGCCGCCCCCACGGTGAGGGCGGGAAACAGGTGGTGGAGAATCTGGGCCAGGCCCGTGACGCCGCCCATGGCGAAGTGGTTGGGGGCCACGAACCAGTCGAAGGACAAGGCGTAAATCACGGAGCCCAGGGTGATGAGGGCATAGCTTTTCAGGTGCTGTCTCACCGCCGCCGTCATGTTAATAGCTCTCCATCGTCCAGGAGGCCCAGCTGGACCTCCTCCGTGTCCTCCTGCCGCAGCAGGGCCCCCGCCGCCGGCACCGCCCGGACCCGGTAGCGGCTCTTATTGGAAATGGCCGTCTCCTCCAGGGGGCGGACGGAATCCAACTGGTACTTGGGTTTCAGGGTCATCACCGCCACGCCCTGGGTGGAGCGGGTGGTCTTGGGGGCCAGCAGGGCGGTGTGGAAAATCAGGCACCGGGGCTCCGTGGAATAGGCCGCCAGCTCCAAGTCCCCGTCCACCCGGAGAATCGCCTTCAAGGGGGACTTGTCGGAATAGGCCCCGGTGAGCTTGCGGCGGTTGGAGGAGGTCTGATATGCCTTGATCTCCACCCGGGCCGCCTTGCCGTTTTCAAAGAAGAAGAGGAGTCCCCCGGAGTAGTCCCCGGGGAGGACCATGAACACCACGCTCTCCCCGGCGTCCATGCCCAGCTTCGCCGGGAGGTAGTCCCCCAGGACGCTGGCCTTGGAATCCTCAAATTCGCTGAGGCGGGTCTTGTAAACCTGGCACTTGTCGGTGAAGAACATGACCTCCGCCCGGCTGGTGGTCTCGAAGCTCTGCCGGAGGCCGTCCCCCTCCTTGTACTTCTGGGTGTTGCTCATGCGGAGGCTCTGGGGGGTGATTTTCTTGAAGTACCCCTCCCTGGAGAGGAACACGTGGACCGGAACCTCCTCCGGCCCCTCGTCCTCCCCGGGGTCCGGGAGCTCGTGGGCGTAGACAATGGCGGTGCGGCGGGGCTCGCCGTACTTCTTCGCCGCGTCCCGCAGCTCCTCCAGGATGATCTTCTTCACCCGCCGGGGGTCCTGGAGGATGTCCTCCAAATCGTCAATCTCATCCTGGAGGGCCTCCGTCTCCTTCACCCGCTTCAGGATGTACTCTTTGTTGATGTTGCGGAGCTTGATTTCCGCCACGTATTCCGCCTGCACCTGGTCGATGCCAAAGCCGATCATCAAATTCGGGATGACCTCGGACTCCTCCTCCGTCTCCCGGATGATTTTGATGGCCTTGTCAATGTCCAGCAGGATGCGCTTAAGGCCCTTAAGGAGGTGGAGCTTTTCCTTCCGCTTCCCCAGGACAAAGAACACCCGCCGCCGCACGGACTCGGTGCGCCAGGCGGTCCACTCCTCCAGAATCCGCCGGACCCCCAGCACCTGGGGCATCCCGCCGATGAGGACGTTGAAGTTGCAGGAAAAGGCGTCCTCCAGAGGGGTCTGCTTGAAGAGGCGGGCCATGAGCTTGTCCGGGTCCGCCCCCCGTTTGAGGTCGATGGTGAGCTTGAGGCCGGAGAGGTCCGTCTCGTCCCGCATGTCGGCGATTTCCTTGGCCTTGCCCGCCTTGATAAGCTCCGCCACCTTGTCCAAAATCGCCTCGGTGGAGGTGGAGTAAGGAATCTCCGTGATTTCAATGAGGTTTTCCTCTTTCACATAGCGCCACTTGGCCCGGACCTTCACGCCGCCCCGTCCGGTGGCGTAGATGTCCCGGAGGGCGTCCCGGTCGCAGATCAGTTCCCCCCCGGTGGGAAAGTCCGGGGCGGGCAGGGTTTCCAGCAAATCGCAGTCCGGGTTTTTGAGGTAGGCCGCCGCCGTGTCGCAGACCTCTTTTAGATTGAAGCCGCAGAACTGGGAGGCCATGCCCACGGCGATGCCCATGTTGGCGGAGACCAGAATGTTAGGGAAGGTAGTGGGCAGCAGGGCGGGCTCCTTCATGGTGTTGTCGTAGTTGTCCACGAAGTCCACGGTGTCGCTGTCGATGTCCCGGAAGAGCTCCTGGCAGATGGGGGTGAGCTTTGCCTCCGTGTACCGGGGGGCGGCGCAGGACATGTCCCGGGAGTAGTGCTTGCCGAAGTTGCCCTTGGAGTCCACGAAGGGGGTCAGCAGGGCCCCGTAGCCCCGGGAGAGGCGGACCATGGTGTCGTAGATGGCGGCGTCTCCGTGGGGGTTTAGGCGCATGGTCTGGCCCACGATGTTGGCGGACTTGGTGCGGCTTCCCGTGAGGAGGCCCATTTTATACATGGTGTAGAGGAGCTTGCGGTGGGAGGGCTTGAAGCCGTCGATCTCCGGGATGGCCCGGGAGACGA
>CAJUMX010000030.1 GCA_910587705.1 uncultured Oscillibacter sp. | reverse complement strand
ACCGGAAGGCACCCAGTAATCCAGGAGACCGTACTTGGCAATGCCGGACGAAACCTAAGCAGGCCCCGTCCGACAGCGACGGCCCCATCTTTCTCCGAGAAAGAAAAACATTGATTACAGGAATTAGACTGATGCCCGGAAGGGATGGCCTCCTGTCAAGGGCTCAGCATGAGAGGAAAACATTTTCTAACAAACAGACAACATTGATGTCTATTAAGGGAATGCACTGAGCGTAAGAATTATAATATTATTTTCTCATGGAATAAATTCTCATGTTCTTAAAATAACAGAAATTTTTCAAATAAATTCTTATTGACGCTAAATCTGAATAATGCTACTAGGAAAATAATAATAGAGGGTTGTTCTCTTCTAATTTCATTATCAATACTAACTCTTAATACCTTATGAATCCCCCTCATCGTTCTTCCTCCGCCCATCGTTCTGCCGTTCCCGCTTACCGGAAATGGTACTTTGGAGCCGGCGGCAGCCCCGGCAGGCGGGGCATGGAGGCAGCTCCGGAGCGCGACGCGCTGCCGTTTGAAGCGATCCGGATCCATGAGGAAAGGAACGTGGGGCCGCCGAGCACGTCGGCGGACGGGTACAGCGCGCACGGGACATTCACCATCCCGGAAGGAGCGGAGGGCAAAAAACTCTACGGCACCTGCTCGCTCTTCCTTGGGGTGGACGACTGGGGAATCCTGGAAGTAAAGGACTCCGGCGGCAACGTGGTGGCGCAGGTGGATCTGAAGGAAAACCCGCAGACGGCGGGCGAGCAGGGCGGCCACAAATACCACACGGGGACCGGCGGGGCGCAGCTGCCCTCCGGCACCTACAGCTGGGAAGTCAGCCAGACCAACATCGACTACAATCCGGCAAGCGGCAACACCTCCATCTGCAACTACAGCATCGACGTGGTGCCGACGGAACCGGGGGGCAGGAAAGAACCCGAACCGTGTCCCTGCGAGGGAGACACGTGCGACAACAGCGGCGGAACGCCGCCTTCTCCGTCGCAGGCCCGGTCGGGCCCTGAGGCGGGCATGAAAAGCGGCGCCCTGGGAAACTACAGCTCGGCGGGGTGCAGCGTGACGGCGGAAAGCACGGCCACGCTGATGTACTGGTCCTGCAACTTCGGAGCGTTCCGTGGACTTGGGGGCCTTCCGGCCGGAAGGGTGGAACTGAGGGGTGAAGAAAACGTCTCCGGCCTGGAAAGACCCTCCTCACTGGCCTACAACCATCCCCTGAACAGCCGTCTGGACGTGCCGGAAGGGGGCATTGTCCCCGGAGCACGGTTTAATCTGGTGCAGGGAGACCGGGTGATTGCCATGCGCTGCTACACGGACGGGTCCGTGCTGCCCATCGGGGTGGACACGTCGGGCGGAGGGCGTGCGGCGCTGGCCACGGTGGAAGGACAATCCTGCCTGCGCTGGGTGGTGGAAGACGGCAGCCAATACCTCTTCTCGGCGGAAACGGGAACGCTCCTCTCCTACACCACCACGGACAGGCAGGTCATCTCCAACGCGTCATCCTATCTGGACGTCAGGCATGCCGGAGACGGCTCGCTGAGGCAAATCTGGAACCTGTGGGACGGCCTGCTCAACGTGGAAAACGTCACCTCCACGGGTTACGTCATCGCGCTCTATACCCCTGGGCAAATCACCGGAACGGACGGACAGGGATTTTATACCGTTACGGGCGCTCCCTTGAAAACATTTACTCTTTCCCTGGATGCTGAGGAAAAGTTCACCATCACGGAACAGGCGCCTGCCAGGCAGCCCTATGCCGTCACCTGGTGGAACGACGGCCTGGCGTGGAACATGCGGCAGGGCACGGGGGAAGACGCCCTCACGACCCTCCGCACGCGCACGGAGCTGGAACCGGAAAACTCGGTCTGGCAGCTGGTCACGGAAATCTCCAAAAACGGAATCGTGGCGGCGCGCACCTGCGCCATCTACCAGACCACGGACGTGGGCGACCTGCTGCTCACGCTGGCGGAAGGCTACGGAAGCCCGGAGGAGCAAACCACGCAATACGCCTACGACCAGTGCGGGCGGCTCAGGACGGAAACGGCCCCGGACGGCAGCCAGATCCACTACACGTATGACCTCTACGGCCGCCTGCTCAGCCGGGACGAACCGTGGGCGGAAAGCGGCAGGCGCATCACGCGCTACACCTACGCCTGTTCGGGAGAAGCCGACTTCAGCAACGAACCCGCCACGGAAACGGCAGACCTGCTTCCGCTGGAAGGACACGTCAAAACGCTGACATCCACCACCTGGAAATACACGACGGCCAACCACATCAAAAGAACGGAACGGCGGGTCACGGGCCTGGGTGTGGCGGGCACGCGCCTGACGGCGGAGGAACAATGGCTGGCCGGAGCCGCCAACATCCATGCCCGCGGACGCACACGGTTCAGCCGGGACCTCGACGGCGTGCAAACGTGGCACGACTACGCGGCCACGACGGAGCACGGCGCCCTCTACACGGAAACGGTGGAAACGCGCATCAACGGAGAAGCCGTGCCGGGACAAAGCACGCGCGCCGTCACCTGGATCACGGCGGAAGGGCAGCGCGTCAGGGAAGAAAACTACCTCCTGCTTTCCACCGGGCAATGGGCGCTCACGGGCAGCGCCGTCTACGAATTTGACACGCAGAACCGGTGGGTGAAGCGGACGGCGGGCAACGGCCGGCTCACGGAACGCGAACTGATGTGCGACGGAGGCCTGCTGTGGGAAATCGATGAAAACGGCATCAGGACGGACTACGCCTACGACACGGCGCGCCAACTGGTGGAAGTCACGCGTTCCGCCGTGATGGACGGGGAAACCGTCATCACGCCGGAAACCATCACCACCTACGCCCGGGATGCGGCAGGGCGCGTGCTCTCCACGCGTCAAGACACGGGGGCGATGACTACCCAAGAAAGCACGGAGTACGACTTGCTGGGGAGAATGACTTCCTCTACGGACGTCCTGGGCCGGGTCACTACCTACGCCTACAGCCAGGACGGCTTGACGGTCACGCAAACCGTCCCTTCCGGGGCTACATTCATCACGCGCAGCGCGCCGGACGGAACGGTGATGGAAGAATCCGGCACGGGGCAGCGGCACGTCATCTACGCCATCGACCTGGTCAGCGACGGTGTGCGGACCTTCACGAAAGCCGTCTCCGGGGAAACGCAAACCGAGCTGCAGCGCAGCATTGTCAACGGAGCCGGGGAAACCCTGCGCACGGGCGTCCCCAACACCGTCGGCGGAGTCATTTACACGAGGAACACCTACAACGCCAGGGGGCAGCTCACCAAAACGCAGACGGACGCGGGCAATGCGGCCACGACGATGGCCCCGACCCTGTGGGAATACGACGCCTTCGGCAACAAAACGAAAGAAACCTGGAAACTCGCCGATCCGGCTACGGTGTCCAACTCGCGCATCACCACGTGGAGCTACGGCGTGGAACAGGCCCGGGATGAAGTATACCGCGTTGTTACGGCGACCAGGAACAACAGCCGGGGAACGACCTATAACGAAACGCAGAAAACGCTGGCTTCCTCCCTCTCGTCCACGCTGGAAAGCAAAGTCATTTCCATCGATCCCAGGGGAAACGCTTCCGAACAATGGAGCGAATACGGTCCGGGCGCCGTCCGGACGCAGAAAAGCAGCATCCCCACCTCCGACATCACGGCCGCCGCTACGGTCATCGACGGTTTTATCATCTCGCAAACGGACCATGCGGGCGTCACGGCCACGCATACCCGCGCCTACACGGAAACCGGCGTCATCTACGCCAGCACGGACGGCCGGGGCAACACGACCACGACGAAAACCGATATCGCCGGGCGCACCGTTTCGGTGACGGACGCGGCGGGCAACACGACTTCTACCGCCTACGGCCCCTGGTTTGACCAGCCTGCCGTCGTCACCAACGCCCTGGGCAACACGACCTGCTACGGCTACGACCTCCGGGGCCGCAACACGGCGCAATGGGGAACGGGGGCCCAGCCCCTGCTCTTCGGCTATGACGAGGCAGACAGGATGATAAGCCTCACCACGTTCCGGGAGGACGCGGGCGACATCACCGCCGACCCCACGGGACGCACGGACGGGGACGTCACTACGTGGAGCTACGATGACGCCACGGGCCTGCTCATCCGCAAAACCTGGGCGGACGGAACGCATGAAGACACCGCCTACAATGCCCTGAACTTCAAATCCACGCTCACGGACGCGCGGGGGGTGGTCACCACCTGGGGCTACAACCTGAAAAAGGGGGTCAACAACTCCGTCTCCTACAGCGACTCCACGCCCGGCATCCAGTACGCCTACAACCACCTCAACCAGCTGACCCAGGTCACGGACGCCTCCGGCTCGCGCGTCCTCACGTACACCCCCTGCAACGAACCGGACACCGACAGCATCACCATCGGAGGGAGCTCTTACCAGCTCCAGGAACACTACGACACTTACGGACGCTCCTCCGGCTATACCCTGAAACAGGGAACCGACGTCCTCCAGGAAGCCAGCCAGGGCTATGAAGCCGACGGAAGGCTGGCCAGCGCCGGAATCAGGCACGGGGGAACGGAGCAAAGCTTCGCCTACGGCTACCTGGCAGGAAGCAGCCTGCTCTCCAGCCTTGCGATGCCCGACGGCATCGTCCGGGAACTTGCCTATGAACAGCGCCGCAACCTGGTCACGGCAATCAACTGCCGCCTGGGGGAAACCGTGCTGGTCTCCCGCAGCCAGGGCTACGATGCCCTGGGACGCCCGGTCACCCGCACCCAGCAGCGTGGAACGGAACCCGCCCGCAGCGACAGCTTCAGCTACAACGGCAGAAACGAACTCACCGCCGCTACCCTGGGCGCCGCCCCCTACGGCTACAGCTACGACAACATCGGCAACCGCAAGACGGCACGGGAACCGGCCGAGGAACTCGCCTACGCGGCCAACGAGCTCAACCAATACACCGGCATTGAAGAAAGCGGGGAAACGCCTTTTGTGCCGACGTACGACGCCTCGGGCAACCAGACCCTCATCAAGACGTCAACGGGCGTGTGGACCGTGGTCTACAACGCGGCCAACCGCGCGGTGAGCTTCACCAGCCGGAATGGAAACACGATTATTGAGTGCGGCTACGACTACCAAGGCCGCCGCTACATGAAGAAAGTGACCCAAAACGGCACGGTCGCCAGCCACGAACGGTACCTGTACCGAGGCTATTTGCAGATAGCCGCCCTGGATATGCTGGACAACCGGAACGTGCTTCGGACACTGCTGTGGGATCCTCTGGAACCGGTAGCCACCCGCCCTCTGGCCCTCGTGCAGGGCGCTTCCCTGTACTGCTACGGTGTGGACTTCAACAAGAATGTGTCGGAGGTCTTCGACGCACAGGGAACGATCGCGGCGGCTTACGATTACTCCCCCTATGGGGCCGTGACCGGTACGGGCAGCCTCGTCCAGCCCGTCCAGTGGTCCGGCGAGATGCACGACGAAGAACTCGCCCTGGTCTATTACAACTACCGCTATTACAACCTCAAAGACGGCAGGTGGATCAATCGCGATCCCATCGCTGAACAGGGAGGATGGAATCTTTATG
>CAJUMX010000029.1 GCA_910587705.1 uncultured Oscillibacter sp. | reverse complement strand
CTGATCGTCTGCCGGGCCAACGCCTGCATATCCCCGTCCATATCGGGGAGGGCGGCGGTCATGCGGCCCATCGTCCTGCGCCGGTCGGCCTTGTAGTAGACACAGACCAGGTTTTCTTCCTCAACTGTAAAATGTACCATTATCCTACCTCCAATTCCTGATTTTTCGTTTTGGCCGGGGCCTTTTTCGGGGCGGCACTCTTGGCCTCGGCAAGCTGTTTTCGGATAGAGGGCTTGCGGCCAATCCTGATTTTGAACGTGGCCGCACGGTTTTTCTGCCTGCCTTGGCGGGCGGCGGTTAGCAAACCCCGCAAGGCGTCCTCACTCTCCGGCTCATAGTGTCTGTTTACCACCTTGCCATGCTCCGAAACCATCCCATAGATGCCGTGATTGTACTGCTCATAGGGATAACGGCCCTCGGTTCCGTCCTCAAATTTCAGGCTGACTTCCTGAATGGGAAATGCCTGCTGTCCCAACTTGGCGGCGTGCTGGCGATAATCCAGCTCATAGAGGTTGCCCATCACCTTGCCGTCCCGCAGGCCGGTGATCTCCACAGCGTAGGCCAAAATGCTGTCCCCCGTGGTGGCGTGGAATGTCCAGGTATGGCTTGCCTGACTCTCTTTCAGATAGGTGTCACGCTCCCGGAAGCACTCGGTTCCACAGCGGCGGGACAGCCACAGCAGATGGGTGTTTTCCTCGGTGGGATGCCGCGCCGCCTCCATGAACATTTCTATGTCATAGCGGAAATCGCTCTTGTAATGCTCGGTATTCAGCTCCATCACCGCCCCCAGGGAGGCGATGATGTCCACATCCTCATATTTTCGCAATCGTCACACCTCCAAATCCTGTGATTTATCCTTGGTGGGGGCTTTCGGCTGCTGGCCGTCCTTGGCCGCTTTCAACTGCGCCCGGATAGAGGGCTTTTCCTGCTGCGCTTTCCGGGCCTTGGCCTGCAATTCGCTGGGTTTCTCGCCGGAGAGGGGCCGCAGGAACGAAATACGGTCAACCACCCAAAATGTGTTGTCGTTCAACTGCCGCTGCCACGCCCCGGCCTTGGGCGACCAGCGGAAGCTGTTTTCTTTCAGGATGTTCCGGGTGGCCTCGTCAGGCTTGCCCTCAAAGAAAACTTGCAGGCGGTTGGCCTCCCGGTTGATCTCCACCGTACCGCCGTCGAACTCCCAGCCCACAAAGGCGGTTTCCCGCTGGCGGGTCAACTGCTCTATGCGGCTGCGTACCTGCCGGATGTTGGCGTTGTTGTTGGACAACTGCCAGGGCAAAAAGGGGCTTCCCCCGCCACCCTCGGCTATGCCGGACTGGAACGCCTCGATGCTCTTTTGGGACAGATGGGGACAGCCCTCCAACGTCTTGTGCTTGCGGTAGTAGGCATTTACCGCTTTCATCATTTCCTGCGTGGCTTCCAGCTTTTCCAGCTTGGCTTGCAGTTTATCAATGGCGTTGGGGTCGTCGGCGCTGATGCCGCCCATGCCGGTGCTGCGGATTTTATCAAGCAAACCCTGAATATCCTGCCATTCCCGCATATTCTTATCATCGGCGGCGTTCTGCTTCTGTTTTTTCTTCACCGGGAAATTGGCAGGCCCGGCGATCATCACGGAGGGGACGCGGGCGGCGATCTCATAGCCCTTGTTCATGTTCTGCGCCAGCAGGCGGGCGTAGGTGTCAAGAAGCTGGTCTATCTTATCGTGAAATTCCGGGTCAACCCGCTTCTTCTGCCGCTGGGCGATCTCAACCGCCTTGTCCACCATACTGCGGTACTCCGCCGTGGCGCTGCCGGGCCGGTAGTCGTCAAAGCTGTTGGCTGTCTTGGCACGGCGGGCCGCTCTCTCGTTGATGGTGTAATAGTGAACCGCCGTCTGTTCCGGGGCGTCAGTTTGCGGCGGCTGTTCAGCAACCGGCTCCCCGGCTTCCTCCTTGGCCTCCACCTCACCGGGGGACGGGGCATTATTCAGAACACCGTCGATCATGTTCTCGTTCTGTTCGGTGGACAACTCGGCGGTACGCAGGGGATTTTCCCGCTGGGAGGCAACGGCATAAGCATCCGTGCCATTACCCATGATGAAATATTTGCCGTCCTCCGATTGATGATGTAAGCCATATCCGGCGGCTTCCATCTGTTCACGGGTCATATCGGTAATACGGAAACTGCCCCGCGGTGTTTGTACCCGTTCCCCAGTCAAAAGGGCGTTCGGCGTAAGCCGCTGTTCCTGCTGGGCGAAAAACTCCGGCACTTCCTGAAAGCCCACATCGTCGCAATAGTGGGCCTCCTGCCGGTCGCCGTGGCGAAGCACCACCACATCGGAAACGGAAAGGCTGTGTCCCTTGAAGTCGGCGGGGTGGTCGGTGTTGAATTGGCGGTAGATGCTTTCCAGGGTGTCGATGTCACGAAGCGGGGCGGTATACACCAGGTCATAATTCGCCGGGTCAACCGTTCGCCCGGTCGCCAGCAGGCGATAGTACGGCTCAAAACGGAAATCTCGTGTTTCCGGCCCGCCCCGCACCTGATAGATGGAAAAGGTGTTGTTCAGCTCCTTGTAGCGGTCGATGGTGTCCATCAGGGCGGCGGCACGTTCCCGGAGAGCGGCGGGGGCCTGCTCGTCATCCCGGATGCCCACGATCACCAGCTCAAAGGACGTGGGGCCGATCTCCTGCATTTCCCGGATAGTCCCACCTATCTGATCTTCCCGGTTTTCGTAGCCTTTCATAAATTCCGGGTCATAGGCGCACATCAGGTCGTACAGCTCGGCGGAAATGCCCTCCGGCGTCGGCTCCACGGTAGGCAGGGCGGCTTGGGCCTCCCGTTCCGCCAGCGTCCGTTCCGCCCGCTCCCGTACATCGTCATGGAGTGGCAGCGAGTACAGCCCGGAAGCAGAAGAAAAGCCCACGTTGTTCATCACATAGTCAACCTGATCTTCTTTCAAGGCCCCAGCGGTAAAATAATCCTCCCTTGTGGGGGTGTCGCTCACCGTGCCGCTGGCGATGTCATGGGAAAGCCCCGTTTCCAGGTGGGTACAGATTTTCCCGTCAACGGCCAGGGTCACATAGTACCAGCCCATGTAGCCGCTCTTATTGTCAGCGCCGTCGTGCAGCTCCACATTCAGGAAAGTATAGGGCTTCAAGCCCTTTTGGGCAGCGATGGCGTTGTCTTTTGCCTCTTTCCGCAGCAGGGCGGGAATAGCGGCCTCTTTCGTAGCCTGAACGATCTCCGGGTTATACCGCACCAAAACAGTATTGACGCACTCACTTTGCATCTTGACCGTCTTGGCTTTCGGGGTACGGTAATTGCCGATGCACAAGGAAGCGCCGTTGTCAAAGCGGATGGAAATATCGCTTGTCCCCCGCCACTTGCCCCGGCAGGGGGAGGTTTCGATCTTGCCCGTGGTACAGCCGAATGTCCGGGCGATCACATCTATCCTGTCCTGCAAAGGCAGCTTTTCATAGCCCTTGGCGATCTCAACGGCCTTTTTCTCCAACTCCGTTAAGGGCGGGGCAGTAGTCTCCGCCTGCTCTGGCGTGTCGTTAGCCTGCGCCGCTTCCGGCGGGGCGGCTGGCTCGTAGCCGTTGGCGGCGTATTCCTCCACCGTCATACCGGCTGCGGCGGCTTCCCGCTGGATTTCATCCATGACGTGGGCCTTGTACTCCTGCAAATCCACGTCGAAGTCGGCCAGGCGGGGCGGCTCCGGCAGTTGATATTGGCCCTGATTGAGAAGCGGGCGGCACTCTTTCACATAGTCCAACACGGCGTTGAAATAGGCAACCTGCGACCGGGGCAGAGTTTCCCCGGACTGTAAAGGCCGCTGGGCTTCCCGTTCCATGGCGGTGAGGTTACAGTGCAGTTTCAGGTAGGGGACGAACTCGCCCAAAATCATGTCCCGTTCAGCCACTTCCTGCTCCCAGCCCTCTATGCCCGTCCGTTCAATGACGCTCTTTTTCCAGCTTTCAGACTGTGCGTAATACTCGTGGTAGCCTTGGATATGCTCGATCAGGGAACCGTCCCCATCGCCAAAATCCTGCCGCCCCTCGTAGTTGTCCGCCTTGCCGTTCATGGTGAAGTCAATGCGGAACTTGGTCTTGTCATAGCCCGGTTTGTCCCGCATGGCATCGTCCAGGGCCTTGAAAACGACATCCGCTTGGGAAAGGGGCATCTGCTCCCCATCCCGCAGGTCGGCGCTCTCGCTCCAAATGACTGTCACCAGCGGCTCGGCGTCCGGGTCAAGGAAAATTGGGGGCGCGTCTGCAATCTCACGCTCCACCCGCATTTTCACCGCAATATCCACGCTGCCGTGCTGTAACTCGTAGCCATCTTCGCACAGCTCATTGATAAGGTCGGCAACCTTGCGATAGTCCCGGATAACATTGGCATAGTCCACGATCAGGCGGCGTTCCCCGTTGCCCAACCGCTGGCCGTCGCGCTCGGCAAAGTCGATCAGGGCGTTGGCCTGCTGCTCCGGCGTGGCCCCCGGCATGAAAGGCTTGTCGTTAATAAGCCCGTCCAGCCCGTTCCAGATAGGCGGGGCCTTCACCTGTTGGGCCTCCCGTTCCTGCTGAAGCTGGGCAAGGTGGCCGTCGATCTTGGTAATCAGGTCGTTGGCCGTGGCCCGGATGGTTTCAAGGGAGGCTTTCAGCTCGGACAGCTCCTTGCCGGAACTCCACCCGGCCACATAGCCGAAAGAATAGTCCGACGTGTCCAGCCCGTAGTGCTGGCAGACGGTATAGGCCACGCTCTCGGCCTGCACCTCACGAGTGCGGCGGTCGGGGCGACCGGCCAATTCCTCCGGCGTGGCGTCCTTGTCAATGACGTGGAGGGTGGCGTGGGCGATCTCATGGATAGCCGTTTTCAGGTTTTGCAGCTCACTCATGCCCTCGTCAATGGCGATACGCTTTTCCTCCAGGTGGTAGTAGCCGTGCGCCCCGCTCTCGATGTTCTCAAAGGCGATGGGGACGGGAGAAGTCCGCTCCAAGGCGGTGAAGAAGTCCTGATACCGCTCCACACTGCCGGTCAGCTCGTCCACGGCGATGTCGGGTATCTCCCGGCCCTCGGTCTGGGACACGTCGAACACGGACACCACCTTGAACGCCGGTACAGTGATCTCCTTTTCCTCGGTCAGCGGCTTCCCGTCCGGGCCGGGAATGGCCTTGCCGCTGGCATCCAGTTTTTCCACCTGCCGCCGTACCTTGTAGGGGGCCGGGGCAAGGATTTTAATAGCCTTCTCGCCCCGCTTCACTTGGCGTTCAAAGTCGTCCTTCCATTTGTTGTAGCCCGCCACCAGGGAGGCGTCCGGCTTCTGCATGGCGATCAGGACGGTGTTATTGAAGCTGTAATTGTGGAACTTGGACATGGCCGTGAGGTAGTTTTTGTACTGTTCGCTCTCAAAAAGGGCCTGAATACCGGCTTCCAGCCTGTCGGTGATCTCTTTCATGCGCTCGGCGTTGTTTTTGCCGGTCAGCACAATGGGAATGACGGGCTGGGGGGGCCGGGGCGGTCTGCTCCGGCTGGGGGCGACTGGCCTCGTCCCGTTCCACCTGCGGGGACGGGAAAGACAGCACCCGGTATTCCTCCGGGATGATCTGGCCCTCGTAGACCTGCTTCCACTGGTCGCCGCTTTTGACGATATAGCCGTACTCGGTAAAGGCCCCCTGTTCCAGCCCGGCGATGTGCTTTCCCAGCGCCAACCTGTCGATGGCAGGCTTCCACTCGTCGGGCATATCCACCATGCCGGAGCGGTTCAGATAGTAGTCCCCCAGCGCCGCCACAGTATGGATGTCCGGGAGATTGACGAAATAATCCAGATTGTCGGGGTAGTCGATGATGCGGCTGATCGTCCGCATTTCAGTGTCTTTCTGTTGCAAGACGGCGTTCAGTGTGCCGATCTCGTAGGTGTCCAGTTTTTCCAGCCGGGCGGCAAGGAAATTCAACTCATTCACGCCGGAGGCCAGCGCCATGTCATAGGGGATAGCCAGGTGTCGGCCCTCCGGGGAGGAAAAGCCGCTGATGAAATAGTCCCATGGATTGTCCTGCTTAACGCCGATCTGCCCCATCGCCGCCTGTACCTGCTCCGCCGTGGCAGGCAAGTCCAGCCAGACGCCCGTTTTGCCGTCCGGCTGGATGGTGTGATTGCTCAACTGGATAGAAAATACTTCTCTCACTCGGTCGCTCCTTTCTGATTACAGCGCAAGGGCCCATCCAATCGGATAGGACCTTGCATCTGAAAATGTTATTGCTTTTTCCACTCCATACAGAAATTGACGTACTTCCCGCCGGTGTCGGCCAGAAGCACCGTGCCGTCGTAGGTCTTGCCGGTCTTGGGGGAGAACAGGCCCCTGATCTTCACCTTTCCATGTTTGAGCAGGGCGGCGGCAATTTTCGGGGTGAACGCCTTTTTCCTTTCCTCAAAGAAGCGGTCGTTCTTCCACATGACGAACTGGCAGGCCCGGTTGCCGCAGTAGTAATTTTTCTTGCCCTCGTAGACGGCTTCGCCGCACCGGGGACACGTCCCAATGGCGACACGCTCGGCCTGAAACAATTTCTGCTTGTCCTCTCTGATGCAGGAATAGGTTTTCACCAGGTCACGGGCCTGCGCCTCGATACCGGCCATGAACTCGTCCGGGTCGGCCTCGCCCTTGGCGATCTCGGTCAGGCGGCTTTCCCATTCAGCGGTGAGGGCCGGGGAGGTCAGGGCCTCCGGCAGAACCGCCGCCAGGTTGATGCCGTCCTTGGTGGGAAGAAGCTGTTTCCCCTTGCGCTGGATGAAGTCGGTCTGCACCAGCTTTTCCAGAATGGAGGCACGGGTGGCGGGCGTTCCCAGCCCCTTGCGCTCGGCGTCGTCAGGCATATCCTCCGCCCCAGCCCGCTCCATAGCCGACAGCAGGGTATCTTCGGTGTAGGGCTTGGGGGGTGATGTGAAATGCTCGGTAACGGAAGCGGCCACATCCTCGAAAACCTGCCCCTCGGTGATAGTGAGCAGCTCCGCCGTAGCCTCGCCGTCCTCGTCTGCGTCGGTTTTCAGGGAGGCCCGGAAACGGCGGTCGATGTCTTTCCAGCCAGCGGTCAGGATAGTCTTGCCCTTGGCCGTGAACTCCTGCCCAGCGCAGATGAATGTGGCGGTGACGGCCTCATACTCATGGGCCGGGGCCACGGCGCACAGCAGTTTACAGCACACCAGGGACAGCAGTTTCCTTTCGCTGTCCGCCAGCCCGGAAAAGCCCTGCTTCACAAACTCCGCCGTGGGGATGATGGCGTGGTGGTCGCTCACCTTGGCACTGTTCAGGACGCGGCGGATCTTCGCAGAGAACGCCGCCCCCTCCATGAACGGGAGGATGGGGATGATACCGGCCACGATGCCCGCCGCCGTCTGCTCCATGTCGTCGGAGAGAAAGCGGCTATCCGTCCGGGGGTACGTCAGCAGACGCTTTTCATACAACGTTTGGGCATAGTTAAGGGTCTGTTTCGCCGTGAAGCCAAAAAGCCGGTTGGCCTCCCGCTGCAAGGTGGTGAGGTCGTACAGCTTGGGCGGCTGTTCGGTTTTCCGCTCCCGCTGGATGGAAGCGCAAACGGCCTGCGCCCCCGCACAGTCCGTCTTGACGCTCTCCGCCTCGGCGGGGTCAGGGAAACGGTCGCTTGCCGCCTCCACGCCGCCCCCGGCGATATGGACGATGTGATATTTCTCTTTCTGGAAGCCGGTGATCTTGGCGTCCCTGTCCGCCAGCATTTTCAGGGTGGGGGTCTGGACGCGGCCCACGGTCAGGGTCTTGTGGTACAGCACAGAGAATAGCCGGGTGGCGTTAATGCCGATCAGCCAGTCCGCCTTGGCCCGGCACAGCGCCGATTGATGCAGCGGGTCATAGTCCCGGCCCGGTTTCAGGTTGACGAAGCCCTCCCGGATGGCGCTGTCCTCCATGCTGGAAATCCACAGCCGCTTCATGGGCTTGGTACAGCCCGCCAGATGGTAGACCGTGCGGAAGATCAATTCACCCTCCCGCCCGGCGTCGCAGGCGTTGATAACCTCGCTCACGTCCTCGGAGCGAAGCATCGTCCGCAGGGTGTCGAAACGCTCCCACTTGTCCGGGGGGACGGTCAGCCGCCAGTTCTCCGGGATGATGGGCAAATCCTCGTAGCGCCACTTCTTGAAACGCTCGTCATACAGGGCGGCGTCGGCAAAGGACACCAAATGCCCAATGCACCAGGACACCAGGTAGCCGTTACCCTGCAAGTAGCCCTCCTGCCGGTCGGTCGCCCCGATCACGGCGGCGATGCTCCGGGCCACGCTGGGTTTTTCTGCGATAACTAATTTCATTGTCATTGCTCCTTGTGAAACTTAATTTGATTTGGTATAATAGAAGGGAAAATTGAGATTAAAAACGAGGGCGCAATATGGAGAATAAACTTAGTGAACTGATAAATCAGATAGTGGCCGATTATTTTCGCTTCTATAACTGTGAACTTATAAATCTGTCAATCATTTTCTCTGATGATATATGGAAAACATATTTTGAAATTCGGCCTGACCATAGAAGCAAGCGTACCGAACAACTTCCCTCCTTTAATGGTACAATAGCCTCTCCTTTAGAACTGGATGGGACATTTACTGTTATCGTAGATAATCAGTATTTTTTGAGTGAAGTTAAAAATAACCGACTATCATGGATTGGAACTATAGCCCATGAGATTACCCATGTGCGCGATTATAAGGAATACGCACAAATTCTCTCCGCCGCCAGTTACGATGAAGTTTTAACTGCTGAACACCGGATGTTCCAACTATGGACAGAATTTAATGCCAAACGGCATGGCTATCTTCCCTTAACAAGAGCATACAAAAACACAACAATTTAATGGGCTGTCAACC
>CAJUMX010000028.1 GCA_910587705.1 uncultured Oscillibacter sp. | reverse complement strand
TGAACATTCCTCCTTTAAAGATTACGGTCCTCCGAACTTCCGACGCCCCCTCCAGGATTCGTGTCGGGGCTAGCCGATCCCACATCAAGCCTGGAATTGGCCCCTTCCATCCGTCGTCCGCAAATGCAATCTAACAGGAAAAAAAAGCCCTGACAAGGCTTTTTCCGGCCTTTTAACCGAACTGAAAACCGCCATACGATAGCCCACCCAGATTTGCCGGAAGATCATAACGCAGCCCATATTTTCCCAAACGCAAAAGCCGGCGGCAGGTTTTTTCTGGCGGTACAATCCACCCCCCGCCTCCGGCTCCTGGAGAGTTTATTCAACCTTTCGCTTTTCCTGCCCCGGGAGGAAATATCGCTGTCCCAACTGGATCAGTGTTTCCTCCTCCACCATACGGCGAAGAACCAGGGTGCACTGCTTTGGCTGAATATGGAGAAGCTCCACAATATCCTGCCGGTAAGCAAAGCCCGCCTCCGCCAAATATTCCAGAATGACTTCCCGGTGCCGCTCCGGTGGAACCACGGTGCCGGGGAGATAATACTTGCCTCCCACACGGACCAGCCGCCCATGCTCCGTCAGGCGGCGCAGACGGGCATATGTAGCGGTCTTAGACAACCCCAGCACCTCCGACACGTCCCCCCGGGAGACAAAGCCCTGCTCCAGGGCCCGCTGGAGAATACGCTCATCCTCCATGTCTCGGCAGTCGTCTCGTTTCAGGTCCCGGAGCGTTACCCGCTCCAATCCTCCCCGTATCAGCGCAGCTCTGGTCAGCCGGGACAGCCGGGGGAGATCCAGGGGCTTTCGGGACTGTTCCGTTAAAAGGACATGAGGGTCCTCCTCCGGAAGCCTCCGGCGGTATTCTTCCTCTAAAATTCGCCGAAGCGCGCTGGTTATGACCACGCATCGGTCCGGCAGACGGAGAACACCTTCCTGGAAATCCACCTGCTCCCAGGTAAGGGCAATCATCTCCTGCGCTTGGAGTCCCAGCTGCCAGCCCAGCCACATAGCCAGTCCCGCCGCCGTACTCCGCTCCGTCTGAAGAAGCTTCCACAGCTTAAACTCATCCACCTGAACCGGCGGGGGCTTGGGGGCCTTCCTGGCCGGAGCGCTGGCAGAGAAGCGGAGCTGGAGGGTCGCAACCTCCACGCCGCTGATTCGAGCGGCCTCCGGCCAGTCCATCCGGTCCAGACAGCGGATGATCCAGTCATAGCGCAGGTCCAACAGCCGCACGTCCTTCATTCCGCCCCGGTCCAGGGCCAGCCGGGCAATTCGGGAGATGGACTCCAGCCGCATAGGCTTTCGCTCCCGGGCGGAGAGAAGAACGTGAGGGTCTCCAGGCTCCTCCCGAGCCTCTCTGGCTTCCCGGAGCTTCCAAAGAAGGGAACGTACCTCCCGATCCAGCGGGACCATCCGGTCCGGCAGCTCCAGCCGGTCATCCAAAAAGGAGACCTGTCCCCAGGTCAAAGCGGCAATCTCCTCCCGGGTCAGCCCCTCCAGCCACGCCAAGCGGAGCACCAGAGCCTCCGGCCCCGTCTGCTCCCGCTCCAGGAGACGGCGCAGGGAAGCCTCATCTAAACGCCGGTTTTTCTCCTCCATGCGCACATTCCCCCCTTTCCGGTCTTACGTTATCTTTATATAGTAAGTCAGGCGAACTTTTGGAAATAATCCCCAGTCCCTTTTTGCCCGCAGCAAGTCAACCCCCGCCGGAGGAGGCATTTTCCGCTTTCCGGGCTGCGGCGGCAAGCTCCACGCCGGTGAGGTCCCAGCAGCCATGCCGCGTCACCAGACCGCCGGAGAGGCGGCCCTGACGCACGGTAAAAATGGCGTCGTAAGGCTCCTTATCCACCCGGGAGCGGAGAGCGCCGGAAATCAGGTACTTGCCGTTTTGCAGCACACTGCCGGAGAAGTGGTTCCGGCAGCTGAGCAAGCACAGCTCTCCCGAGACGGTCCCCGCCTCCTCTTGGAGCAGCAATTCTCCCGCCCTGGGTCCCAGCTGACTTTGGAGAACAACGGTGTAGCAGACTTTTTTCACAGCATCACTTCCTGTTATAATTTGATTATAAATTGACGAACCTTTCCGCCAAAGGGACAATTCCGCAAAAAACGTCGAATTTTAGACATATTTAGAATAATTGTCAAAAACATGCAGCCCGCTCCCACGCCGGTATAAAAAAAGAGGGCGGGAAAACCCGTCCTCTTTTTTGTACGCCGCCCCTTCAAAGCGCCTGATTCCACCCCCCGCGCTCCTGCAGCGTCTGCCATACGGCCCCTGCCGCGCTCCGCTCCGCCGCCAGCTCCAGGGCGTCCGCCA
The DNA here is from genome assembly GCA_910587705.1 of uncultured Oscillibacter sp. Classification (GTDB taxonomy): domain Bacteria; phylum Bacillota; class Clostridia; order Oscillospirales; family Oscillospiraceae; genus Oscillibacter. The sequence continues at coordinate 15,957 of CAJUMX010000028.1, read as the reverse complement.
GCTCCTCCGGGGACATGGCCGTCCCACCCCGAACCCAGCCCTCCAGCAGGGATAACAGCAGTGCGCGGCCATACCGAAGGTCCCGCTCCTCCGCCAGCCGGTCTGCCGGCGTGCCGCAGCGGCTGCGATAATAAGACTGAACCGCTTCCAGCGCCTCCTCCAGGGGAATCATCTTTCCCAGGCCCGCCTGGCCGCTGTGCTCCAGCATCGCCTGATAAAATGCCCGCTCCTCTTCTATCCGGCCCAGCAGGTCCAGCAGGGCCTGCCGCCAGGTCAGGCAGTCCGCCAGATGGCCCAGCAGAAGGGTTCGCTCCTGTTGGGCAGACCAGGTAAAGAGGTCGTAAACATCCTTGAAGTGGTAATAAAAAGATTGCCGCCGGAGCCCGCACCGTTCCGTCAGCTCCCGGACCCGCAGCTGGTCCAGCGGCCTTTGCCGCAGCAGCGCCCGCAGGGCTGCGGCCAGTCCCTGCCTGGTTCGATTCTCATGATCCGGCATAAACTCCTCCTGTCCGCCGGGACCGCCCCGGCGCCTGTAAATCGTTTCCGGTCTCTCCGACGGAAAGTCCGTCTTTTCGCCGCTTTAAGCATACTCTACGCCCTCCTTCCCGTCAAGATTTCCGGCTTTTTCATTTTTCTGGTCCCCTCGACAAATTCAGACAAGTTATTTCCTGAATCTTGTGTATCATATCCATAGCCCCCAGCTATATTTTGTGGCTCATCAGAAAGGAAGACTTGCTATGACTGCACTTTCCAAGGAATATCTGCTGCTGTTCAACGCCGTCACCGACACAGAGCGGGCCCTATCCCAGCTGCGGGAAGCCCTGCTGGATGCCCAGCGTCAGGCGGAGGAACTTTTCCTGGAGGAGGAAAGCGAACCGCCCCCCGAACCCTGACCAACTCCACAAGCCGCCGGAAAAGCCGTTGACCTTCCGCCATAAATGGGGTACAATGGCGTTATATCCCGGCAGCCGCTGCTAAAGGCAGGGGACCTTCCCGTGGAAGGTCCCCTCTTTACATTTGGAAAGCAGCGCCGCCGGCCCCATGGAGGTCGCCTATGCCCAGCATCTCTGTCATCGTCCCCGTCTATCAGGCGGAGAAATACCTGCACCGCTGTCTCGACAGCATAGCCCGCCAGACCTTTTCCGACTGGGAGCTGATTCTGGTAAACGACGGGTCCACCGACGGCTCCGCCGCCCTGTGTGACCAGTTTGCCGCCAAGGACAGCCGGGTCCGGGTTTTCCACCGGAAAAAGAACCAGGGCGTCAGCGAGGCCCGAAACCTGGGGCTCAACGAGGCCAAGGGGGCTTTCATCGCCTTCCTGGACGCCGACGACTGTTATGAGTTCCAGGCTCTGGAAACCCTTTGGAATCTCCGGGAACAATCCGGAGCCGACGCCGCCGCCTGCGGTCTCACCTACCTGTATCCCAACGGAGAGCAAAGCGTCCAAAGCCAGCTTCCCGCCGGAATCTACGGCCGGGAGGAGCTCCGGGAAAAGCTGATCAACCCCCTGACGGGGGACCGACTGACCCAGCCGGTGTTCAACGGCTACAGCGTCTGCTACCTCTTCTCAGCGGAGCTCATCCGCAAGGCCCGCCTCACCTTTGACGGGCCCTATTTAGAGGACGAGCTCTTTGTTCTGGAATACTTCTGCAACGCCCATTCCCTGGCGGTGACGGAGCAGCCTCTCTACCGCTACTTCCTCCACCCGGAGTCCGCGACGCACCATTATATGGAACACTTCTCCCAGGTCTTTTCCCGCTTCATGGAGCGGAAGGAGGCTCTGGTTGCCAAGTACAGTCTAGAGGCCGCCCGGCCCCAGTGGCGGGAAAGCTCCAACTGGGCGGGTCTGCTCATCGCCGTGGGCAACGAGTACGCCCGGGACAATCCCAAGTCCATCCGCCAGCGGCAAAAGGCCGTACAGGAGTTCTGCCGCCGGCCGGAAATGGAGAAGGCCATCCGGGAGCTGGTTCCCGTTGGTCTCAGCCCCAACAAACAGATGGTGGCCAATCTGGTCCGGGGAAAACACTTCTTCACCCTGACCCAGCTCTACCGTTTAAAAAACCGTATTTGAGGAAAACGCCATGACACTGTTGAAACAAAGCTGCCTATACCGTCTCCTGCTCCTTCTCCTGGCCGCATACGAGGACAGCGGCCTTCATCGTCTTGCCGTCCGGGTAGGAGCTTGGTGCACCCGGCAGATTGACGAAAGCGCCCTCCTCCGCCCCCTGTGCCGGGAGGGAGCCGTGGCCCGCTCCTGGCCGGACAGCCGGGTCTGTCAGCTTCTAAGCTGGCTGATAAACCTGCCAGGCCGCCTGCTCCGCAAATTTTACCTGCTTTTGGAGGGGACCTTTGAAAACAGCTTCTTCTCCCAATTGGCCTTCCGCCTGGGGGACGAAACCGCCGTGGCCGAGGGCTGGCTGATTCTTCTCCTGTGGATCATCCCTTATGAGTACTGGAACAACGCCTATACGCTTATGGCCTTCCTGGTCCTGCTGCTCCTGCTTCACGCCGGGGCCATGGGCCGGGGAGATCGCCGCCTGGACGTGGAAGCGATTGGCTTCTTCCCCGCCCTCTTCTTTGGGGCGGTGGTCCTGGGCGTGATCTTCTCTCTGACTCGGAACGCCTCCACCCGTTTCCTCGTCTACCACATTTCCGCCGCCCTCTGTGTTCTGGTAACGGTCAGCGCCCTGCGCTCCGCGGAGGAGCTCAAACGCTTGGCGGCGGGGGCCTCCGGCTGTGTGGCCCTCGCCTCCCTGTACGCCATTTTCCAACGCCTCTCCGGCCTGGAGGTCAACGAATCCTATGTAGACATGGACCTGAACGCCGACATGCCCAGCCGGGTCCTCTCCTTTTTCGATAACCCCAACACCTTTGCCGAGGTGCTGCTCCTGCTGCTGCCTCTGACCCTGGCCCTGATCCTGTGCTCCAAGCATCCCCTCTCCAAGCTGGCCGCCTGCGCAGCCTTCGCCCTGGGGGCCGCCGCCCTGGGCATGACCTACTGCCGCGCCGCCTGGATCGGCATGGCCTGCGCCATGGTGGTGATGATCTTCCTGTGGAAGCCCAAACTGCTGCCCCTCTTTTTCGCCCTGTGCCTCCTGGCGGTGCCCTTCCTCCCGGGCAGCATCTGGAACCGCATCCTCACCATTTTCGACGCCTCCGACTCCTCCACCAACAGCCGCTTTCCCCTGTTCAAAGCAGGGCTGGAGGTCATCACCCGCCGTCCTCTCTCCGGTGCGGGCCTGGGCACCGCCGCCGTCCAGCGCTATGTGAAGCTGCTGAACTTCTACCACGCCCGGACCCCCTTCGTTCACTCCCACAACATCTATATTCAGGTCTGGGCGGAGATGGGGGTTTTAGGTTTCGTGGGCTTTGTGGGCTCCGCCCTCTGGGGTGTGAAGCGGGCGGCCCACGCCGTCCGGCACTGCGCGGACGGCGCCGTCCGCACCATCACCTGCGCCGCCTGCGCGGCCCTCTGCGGCAGTCTAGTCTGTGGTTTGGCGGACTATCTGTGGAACTATCCCCGGGTCATGTGCATCTTCTGGTTTGTATTCGCCGTGGCTCTTGGCGGTGCGAAGCTCTGCATGGAGAACGCAAAAATAAACGAGAATACCTGATTCGAAGATTTATGTTGCAGGGGCGGACCAGTGTGTCCGCCCCTACATGGTTACATTTCAAATAGCTTGACAGTCTGCACAAGAGACGGCAAGCACAAAAAGACGGGGCCCCGGAGAGATATGCCTCTCCGGAGCCCCGCTTTTGCATGACAGAACTGTTACTCAATTTTTTGGCTGTACAGATTGTCCCAAACCCCATACAGGATATGCAGGAGCCAATTTCCCTCAGCTCTTGCTGGGCATCACCGAGGCAATGGACCCGGCAAAGGCGCTCAGCGGCATGGTCTGGAGAACCACATGCCCCGGCCCGGTGACCACGGTATTGAACAGCCCCTCGCCGCCGAAGAGGACGTTTTTCACGCCCTTGACAGACTGGATATCAATGGAGCAGGTCTCGTCCATCATGGCCAGATTTCCGGTGTCCACAATCAGCTTCTCGCCCGGGGCCAGGTCATACTCCACGGCAGAGCCGTCGATCTCCAAAAAGGCCATTCCCCGGCCGGTGAGCTTTTGCATAATGAAGCCCTCGCCGCCGAAGAACCCGGCTCCCAGCTTCTTCTGGAAGAACACGGACAGCTCCACCCCCTGCTCCGAGGCCAAAAAGGCGGACTTCTGGCACACGATGGACTTCCCCGGCCCAATTTCCACCGCCCGAATCGTCCCGGGGAAGCTGGAGGCAAAGGCGATCATGCCCGGCCCACCCTTGGCGGTGTAGAGATTCTGGAACATGGACTCCCCGGAAAACATCCGGCCAAAGGCCTTGCCGAGGCTGCCCCCGGCAGAGGTCTGCATCTCCATGTTGGGGCTCATCCACACCATGGAGCCCTTTTCCGTAATCATGGTCTCCCCGGCGCTCAGGTCGCAGATTACCACGGGCATGGGCTCGCCCTTGATTTCATAGTTCATCACGGCACACTCCTTTTTCTTTCTTCCCCCTCCGGGGTGTTTTATCTTACAGTAGTATAGCAAACCCCCCTTCTTTCTGCAAGGCTCCGGAAAGAAGAGGGCACCTTTTGCCTTTTTCTCCCGCATAAAGCGCCCCGTCCCGGGCATCCTAGAAGGAACACCACTGCCACAAGGAGGCACGCTATGAACCGCAAACGAATCGGACGCCGCACCGTCGCCCTGGAGCATCCCCCCTCCGTCATCTCCTACGCCAACATCGGCGGCAAGCTGGAGGGGGAGGGCCCCCTGCGGGAGCACTTCGACGAGCTGGACCAGGACTCCTTTTTCGGGGAAAAAACCTGGGAAAAGGCGGAATCCGCCATGCAGAAGCGGGTCCTCCAGCGGGCCCTGGACCAAATCAAATTGAAGCCCGGAGACCTGGACTATATCTTTGCCGGAGACCTCTTAAACCAGTGCATCGGCTCCTCCTTCGGCCTGCGGGACTTCGGCGTGCCCTTCTATGGGCTCTACGGGGCCTGCTCCACCATGGGGGAATCCCTCTCCCTGGCGGCCATGGCCATTGACGGGGGCTTTGCGGAAAAGGCCGCCGCCATGACCTCCTCCCACTTCTGCACGGCGGAGCGTCAGTACCGGATGCCCGTGCCCTACGGCAACCAGCGGACCCCCACCGCCCAGTGGACCGCCACCGCCGCCGGGTGTACCATCCTGGCCCCGGAGGGTCCGGGGCCCTATATCACCCACATCACCTGCGGAAAAATTGTGGACAAAGGCATTGCCGACGCCAACAACATGGGGGCCGCCATGGCCCCGGCGGCCTACGACACCCTCTCCGCCTTTTTCCAGGACACCGGCACAAAGCCCCAGGATTACGACCTGGTGGTCACCGGAGACCTGGGGGAGCTGGGCCACGCCATCGTCCGGGACTTCTTTTCCAAGGACGGCATCGATATGGGAGAGCACTTCCAGGACTGCGGCCTCCTCCTCTACGACCGGGAGAAGCAGGACATGCACGCCGGGGGCTCCGGCTGCGGCTGCTCCGCCTCGGTGTTCAACGGCTATCTCCTCTCGGGAATGCGGCAGGGGAAATGGAAAAAGATCGTCTTTGCCCCTACCGGAGCTCTGCTCTCCCCCACCTCCAGCTTCCAGGGGGAGTCCATTCCCTCCATCTGCCACGCCCTGTGCATCTCCACCACAAAGTAACCAGGGGCCCGGATTCCGGGCCCCTTTCTACATATCCTACAAGGAGTTCCCCGGCATCCTTGTGCAGATTAACGGTTGACTTTGGTATGAAATCAGACTACACTAGCGTTTATCCTCACCTAGTCCGATTTCATACTATAATAAGGAGTCCGTACATGGACCATTACACGCTGTTTCAGGAATACCTCCAGGTCGACCACCAAATCGATGAATTTTACCACACCCTGGCTCAGGCCCTGGGCCTGTCGGACAGCGCCCTCTGGGTACTGTGGTGCCTGGTGGAACGAGGGGACGGCTGCACGCAAAGGGACATCTGCCGTCAGGTCTCTATAAGCAAGCAGACCGTCCACTCCTCGGTTCGGAAGCTGGAGCGGGACGGCTTCCTCTCCCTCCGCCCCAGAGAGGGCCGGGAGGTCTCCCTCTTCCTCACAGCTCAAGGACAGGAGCTGGTCCGTGAAAAAGTCCTTCCCATCATGGCGGCCGAGCGGGCCGCTGCCGGGGGCCTGACAGAGGAGGAGCTGCGGGATATGATTCGCCTGTCCCAGAAATGGCTTTCCCTCTTCCGAAAGGCGGCGTCCTCCCTTCCCAAACCATAAAACCGCCGGAAGCCCCGGCGGTCCCGTTATACAGAGAAAGGAACTCCCTATGCATATCCATTTATCCGAGCATTTCAGCTATGCCAAGCTCCTGCGCTTCACCTTCCCCACCATCGTCATGCTGATCTTCACCTCCATTTACGGCGTAGTAGACGGCGTATTCGTCTCCAACTTCGCGGGAAAAACCGCCTTTGCGGCGGTGAATCTCATCATGCCCGCCCTGATGATCTTTGCCACCGTGGGCTTCATGCTGGGCACCGGCGGCAGCGCCGTAGTAGCCCGCACCATGGGGGAGGGAGACCTGCCCCGGGCAAACCGTTACTTCTCCCTCATCGTCTCCGCCGGCGTCATCGCCGGCGCGGCGCTGACGGTCCTGGCAGAGCTCATTATGGAGCCCCTCTGCCTCCTCCTGGGAGCCCGGGGAGAGCTGCTGCCCCTGGCCGTCCTCTACGGGCGTATTCTCACCCTGGCCTTGGTGCCCTTCATCCTGCAAAACATGTTCCAGAGCTTCCTGGTGGCGGCGGAGCGGCCCAAGCTGGGCCTGGGCCTCACAGTGGCGGCGGGGCTCACCAATATGCTGGGGGACTGGCTACTGGTAGGAGTTTTGCCCTGGGGCGTGGCCGGGGCGGCCATCGCCACGGTGGCCAGCTCCCTGGTGGGAGGCGTGGTTCCCCTGGTGTACTTCCTCCTGCCCAACAAGACCCCGCTCCGGCTGGTCCGGCCCCGGCTGGAGGGGCGGGTCCTGGCCCAAACCTGTTCCAACGGCTCCTCCGAGATGATGAGCAACCTCTCCACCTCTCTGGTCAGCATCCTCTATAACTTCCAGCTCATACGTCTCATTGGGGAGGATGGCGTGGCGGCCTTCGGGGTCATCATGTACGTGAACTTCATTTTCATCGGCGTCTTTATGGGCTACTCCATCGGCGCGGGCCCCGTAATCAGCTATCACTACGGCGCAGGGAACCGCCCGGAGCTGCAAAGCCTCCTTCGGAAAAGCCTCCTCCTGATGCTGGCGGGTTGCGCCGGGCTCACCGCCGCCGCCGTCGGCCTGGCCACCCCTCTGTCCCGCATCTTCGTGGGCTATGACCCGGAGCTGCTGGCCCTCACCGCCCGGGGTTTCCAGCTCTATGCCCTGTCCTTCCTGGCCATGGGCTTCAACATCTTCGGCTCCGCCTTCTTCACCGCCCTGGGAAACGGCGTCCTCTCCGCAGCCATCGCCTTCCTGCGGACCCTGCTCTTTCAGACGGCGGCCATCTTCGTCCTGCCCCTCTTCCTGGGGCTGGACGGCATCTGGCTGGCGGTGACAGCGGCGGAGCTGTTGACCCTGGCGGTAACCGCCCTGCTTCTGTTCTCCCAGAGAACCCGTTACGGCTACGGCGTCTAAGGCCGCAGGTCCATCCCCGCCGTACCCCCCACCACAATGACGGCGGGGGCCTCGGCCTCCCGGGCCCGCTCCGCGATGTCGCCCAACGTCCCCCGGATGGTCCGGGGGGCGTTTTTTCCGCCGATCACGGCGGCGGAGGTATCCGGCGGCAGCCCAGCCTCCATAAGCCGCCGGGCGATTTCCCCCAACTGGGACAGGCCCATGAGAAACACCAGCGTCCCCTCCAGTCGGGCCAGCTCCTCCCAGCGGGAGGGCGGTCCCTCCGGCGAATCCGCCGTGTGGGCCGTGACCACGTGAAAGCTCCGACTCACCCCCCGGTGGGTAACGGGAATCCCCGCCGCCCCCGGCACAGCCACCGCGGAGGTGACGCCGGGCACATACTCCCACGCAATTCCGGCGGCCTGGAGAGCTAGGGCCTCCTCCCCGCCCCGGCCAAAGACGAAGGGGTCCCCGCCCTTGAGGCGGACCACCTGCTTTCCCTCCCGGGCCTTGGAAATCAGCAACGCGTTGATGGCCTCCTGGGCCATGGAGTGACGTCCCCGCCGCTTGCCTACATAGATTCTCTCCGCCCCCTCCGGGGCCGCGTCCAGCAGCTCCGGGGCCAGCAAATCGTCGTAAACCACCACGCCGCAACGCTCCAGCAGCCGGAGACCCCGGAGGGTTATCAGGTCCGCCGCCCCGCAGCCCGCCCCCACCAGATAGACCTTCCCCATCCCGGGCGCACCTTCCAGCACCGCCGCCAGCGCAGCCTCCTCCAGGGGGAAGCCCTGTTCCATGCAATCTGAAAACAGCCGGGCAAACACGGCGGCGCGGTTTTCCTCCGCCACCCGTTCCCGAACCATGGGACGCAGGGACGCCAGATAATCCAGCATCTCCCCAAAGTCCTCCGGAACCGCCGCCAAAACCCGCCGCTTCACCCAGGCGGCGGCGCTGGGGCTGGCCCCGGCGGTGGAGACGCCCACGGTCAAGTCCCCCCGCTTCACCAGGGCGGGAAACAGGAAGGTACACTGCTCCTTGTCGTCCACCACGTTCACCGGAATACCTCGCTCCCGGCAGAGGGCCGCAATCTCCCGGTTCACCTCCCGGTCATCCGTGGCGGCAATCACAAAGCGTTTCCCCTCCAGCATAGCGGGCGCAAAGGTCTGGCGGAGCCGCGTCAGCCCCGGCAGGGCCTCGATCTCCTCCAACAGCTCCGGCGCGGCCACAGTGAGCCGGGGCCCGTAGGACAACAGCTTCTGGAGCTTTCGAAGGGCCACGGCCCCGCCGCCTACGACGAGGCCCTCCCGGCCCTCCAGCTCCATAAAAAACGGAAAATACCCCATGTCAGCCCTCCTCCGGCAGCCCGCAGAAATAGCGCCAGCCCTCCGGCCCGGAAGTCCGGTCCAGGCGGACGCCCATAACCCGGGCCAGCACTCCGCTGTGATAAATCTCCTCCGGCCCGTCCAGGGCCAGCAAACGCCCCCCATCCAGCACGGCCACATCATCCGCCATGGTCAGGGCAAGACACAAATCATGGAGAACCAAGGCTATGCCCCGCCCCTTTGCCGCCAGACGGCGGACCAGGGCCAGAACCTCCAGCTGGTGCCGGATGTCCAAATAGGCGGTGGGCTCGTCCATGAGGATGGTCTCCGTCTCCTGGGCCAGGGCCATGGCGAGATAAACCTTTTGCCGCTGTCCCCCGGAGAGCTCCGGCACCGGCCGGTCCGCCAAATCCAGGGCGTCCGCCGCCGCCAGGGCCCGGTCCACCGCCTCATAGTCCTCCCGGCCATAGCGCCGGGGATAGGAGAGGTAGGGAAACCGCCCGTGGAGCACCATCCGCCGGGCCGTGATGCTGGGCGCCATTCGGGACTGGGGAAGATAGGCAACCCGTTGGGCAGCCTGCCGGGGACTGTAGTCCCGCCTCCCATCCAGCAGCACCTCCCCGCCCAGGGGCGGCAGGAGACCGGCCATGGTCCGCAGCAGCGTGCTCTTTCCACAGCCGTTGGGCCCCAGCAGCGCCAGCACCCGCCCAGGACGGACCGCCAGGGTCACACCCTCCAGCACCGTCCGCCCCGGATAGCCCGCCGTGAGATTTTGCGCCTCAAGCATGGCCGCGCCTCCTTCCCCGCCTCTGCCGCAGAAGAAGCCACAGGAAAAACGGCCCGCCCAGCAGGGACAGCACCACCCCCACCGGTAGCTCATAGGGGGCAAACAACGTCCGGGCCAGGATATCGCACAGCGTCAGCAGCGCCGCCCCACCCAGGGCCGCCCCCCAGAGCAGTCGGGCGGAGCTGTCCTCCCCCACCAGCCGCCGGACCATGTGGGGGGCGATGAGACCCACAAAGCCCAAAAGCCCCGCAAAGCTCACCGCCGCCCCTGCCAGGGCCGCCGCCAGGGCCAGCAGCACCAGCCGCAGTCGCCGGGCGGGAAGCCCCAGGCTCCGAGCGGTCTCCTCCCCCAAAAGCAGCACGTCCATCTCCCCTGCCAGGGACAGCGCCAGGAAAAACGCCGTCAAAATCACCCAAAACGCCGGGGCCACCCGGCTCATGGAGAGATTGGCCACCCCTCCCACCCGGAAGTCCGTGTAGCCGTTCAGCGCGTCGGGGAAAAAGGTCAGCACGGCGTCGATGCCCGCGCTGAACATGCCGGATACCGCCACCCCCGCCAGCACCAGGGTCATTCTGGACGCGCCGGTCCGGGTCCCGATGGCCAGCACCAGCCCAACGCCCCCCAAGGCCCCTAAAAAAGCGGCAAAGGGAAGCGCCGCTGTCCAAGCAGGCCACAGAGCGGCCCACACCGCCGTGCAGAGCCCCGCCCCGGCGTTGACGCCGATGACGTTGGGCGCCGCCAGGGGATTTGCCAGCACTCCTTGAATGATGGTTCCCGCCGCCGCCAGCGCCGCCCCCGCCAGGAGGCAGCCGCAGGTCCGGGGCAGGCGGGCGTAAAGCACAATCTGCGTCGCCGCGCCGCTTCCCCGCCCCAGCAGGGCGGAGAGGACCTCACCCGGGGCCAGGGCCGCCGCCCCCAGGCACAGGCTCAGCAGGGCGGAGAGGACCGCCAGCGCCGCCAGCGCCGGGAGGGCATATTTCGTTCGGGTAGAGGATATCCGCAAGTCTTTCATAGGCTTCCCCCCAGCGTGCGTTGGGCTTCAAGTTGTAGAGTTTGTGGTCCAGGGTGATGAACCGCCCTTCCCGCACCGCCCGAAGTCCACTCCAGGCGGGGTTGGACAGCAGGGCGGCGTCCAGGGACTTCCGCGCCGCTGAGGCGTCCGCCCCCTGGAGTACGGCGAAAATATAGTCCGGGTCCCCGGCGATGATGCCCTCCACGCTCAGGTTCTCCAGCAGCCCCCCGCTATCGGCAATGTTGACGCAGCCCAGCGCCGCCAGCATCTCCCCCAGGACGCTGCCCTCGCTGCCCTTGGCTTTGCAGCTGCTGCCGCTGGCCCGGACGTAGAGGACCTTCGGGGCGCTGCCGTCCTGCCGGACAATCGCCGTCTCCACCTGCTCCCGGACGGCGGTTCCATAGGTCTCATACCGCTCCGGCTCTCCCGTGAGGCGGGTGCAGATTTCCAGCATCCGCAGGTAATCGTCAAAGCAGTCCACCTCAAAATAGGCGGCGTTCAGCCCCGCCTGGGCGAAGGTGTCTTTCAGCTCCAGGTTCGCGGCGGTGTTGACGCTGGCCAGAATCAAATCCGGCTCCGCCGCCAGCAGCACCTCCAAATTCGGCTCCTTCACGGCTCCCAGGTCCGCCACGTCCTCCCCCAACCCCAGGTCGAAGGAGGTCCAGGCATCCCCGGCGGCGGCGATGAGGCTGTCCCGCCCCCCAGCCAGGCACCAGATGTCCGCAAAGCTGCCGATCATAGCCGCCACCCTCCGGGGCGGCTCCAGAGCAAACGATTGTCCCAGATCATCCGTAAAGGTCACCGCCCTTTCAGAAGGGGGCGGGTCTCCGGCCGGTTCCCCCGGCGCTCCACAGGCGGTCAGCGGCAGCAGCAGCGCAAGCAGCAGGCAAAGGCGTTTCATGGTTTTCCATTCTCCCATCAAACGGCAAAGGAGACGGACCCCAGGCCCGCCTCCTTTCCGTCAAAAATCGTATCAGGCGTACTTCGCCACAATGGCGTTCAAATCCTCCCGGTGGCTCTCGGACCACTGCTCCCAGCTCTGGCCCTGGGCCGCCGCCGCCCTTCCCAGCTCCACCAGCAGGGCGGGGATATCCTTTTCCAGGATCACCGCGCCCGCCTCGCCGAAGCGGGCCGCATCCAGTGCGTCGCTGCCCCCCAGGAACAAACGGAAGGCGGGCTGGGGCTTCTTGTCCTCCAGGCGCACGCCGCCCTGGAAGCCGATGGCCCCCGCCTGGTGGGCGGCACAGCTGGAGGGGCAGCCGGAAATCGTAATCCTCGGCAGGGCCCCGTCGGGAATCCCCGCCTCCCGGACCGCCGTCACGGCGGAGCGGAGCAGCCCCTGGCTGTCCCGAATTCCCTGCTGGCACACCGTGGCGCCGATGCAGGCCACGCTGTACTCAAACGCCGTCCTTGCGCTGTCCTCGGTGACGGCCAGAATCCGCTCCGCCTCGGCGGCGGTGAGATTCACGATATACAGCGTCTCGTCCGGCCCCACCCGGCACTCGGCCCCGGGCACATCCTTCAAAGCCGCGTACAGTTCCCCGGGCTTCTCCACCGGCAGCACGCCGCCGATGGGGTGATACTTCACCGCGTACAGCCCCTCCTGCTTTTGGGGGACGGCCCGGGGATGGTCCAGAGTCTCTCCGCTCCCCTTCGAAAGGTCCGCCGGAGCTTCCAGGCTGGAGATTTCCAGTCCTCCTGCCGCCTTGGCAGCCTCCAGATGGTTCAAAAATGCCTCTTTCAGCCCCTCTGGGCCCAAGGTGTCCTGCATAAAGCGGGTTCGGGCCTTGGCCCGGTTCTCATAGTTGCCGTGCTGGCAGAAGGTATCCACCATGGCCTTGACGTAGTAAAGGACCTCTCTGGGCCGGACAGCCTCGTCCACCAGCACGCCCATGCGGTGGCCCATGGCCCCCAGCCCCCCGGCGATGCGAAGGGAGAAGGTCCCGTCAGCCTTCGCCCGGAAGCCCATGTCCCGGAAGGCGCTGTGAACGGAGTCGTCCGCGCCGTTGGAAAAGGCGATCTTCAATTTCCGGGGCATGTGAATCTCCCGGCAGATGGAGAGGAGGTAGTCCGTCACCGCCGCCGCATAAGGAGAGGGGTCAAAGGCCTCCCCCCTCTGCACGCCGGAGAGGGGGCTGCACATCACATTCCGGGGGTTGTCCCCGCCGCCGCCCCGGCAGAGGATGCCGCAGGAAACCGCCTCCTCCATAATGGCGGGCACCTGCTCCGCTCCAAGGTCGTGGAGCTGCACCGTCTCGCAGGTGGTGAGCTTTATCCGCTGAACCTGGTACTTCTCCACTGTGTCCGCCAGGAATTTCAGCCGCTCCATGGTCAGCCGTCCGGCGGGCAGGCGCAGGCGGAGCATGTGCTTCGCCGCGTCCCGCTGGGCATAGCTGCCCATGCCGCCGGAGCAGCCCTTGTAGTCCTTCTTATCCAGCTTTCCCTCTTGAAACTCCTGGATTTTCCCGGAGAAGGTCCGGATTTCCTCCCGGTAAGTCTGGAGCCATTTGGAGTCCACCATGAAACGCGCCCTCTTTCCCAGTATTCCGCCGTCAAGGCGGGAAGTCATTTCGGTTATTGTACCACAAAGTCCGCTCCGCCGCAATCCCCAATCACCGGCCCTCCAGGTCCTCCGGCTCCAGGAGCCGAACGCCGTTTTCCGCCAGCAGCTGGGCGAACACCCCCCTGCCCGGAACCTTCCGGCCAGAAAAGGTCCCGTCGTAGACCTGCTTCACGCCGCAGCTGGGGCTCCGGGGCTGGAGAACGGCCAGCTCCGTCCCCTCCCGCCGGGCAATTTCCAGCGCCAAAGCCGCTCCCCGGCGAAAGGCCCGGTCCACGTCCTCCCCGTCCCGGGTGGTGACCACGCCCTCCACAATCTCCGCCGGGGTCCGGGGCACTGGCAGGCCCCCCAGCACCTCCGGGCAGACGGACACGGCCTCATGGCCCTCCTCTTCCAGCCACTTCAGCAGTCCGGGACACAGGTTGTTTCCGCCGCTGTACTTGCAGTTCTCCCCCAAGAGGCACGCGCTGACCAGCACCTTCATTCCGCCAGTCCCTCCAGGTAGTGGACAAACTGCTGAGCCGTCCGGCCGGAGAAGCCGCCATGGCGGATTTCCCAGGCGTTGGCCTTCGTCATCAGCTCCTTCTCGTCCATCCGAATCCCCTGACGCTCTGCCAGAGCCCGGATAATGGCCTGGAATTCCTTGGGGCTGGGGGCGTTGTAGTTGATGGTCACGCCGAATCGGGCCGCCAGGGACAGCTTCTCCTCCATGGTGTCGGAGCGGTGAATGTCCCCGTGGTGCTCCATATCCTGCCGGTCGTTCCAGGTCTCCCGGATGAGGTGGCGGCGGTTGGACGTGGCATAGATCAGCACATTTTCCGGCCGGGTCTCCACGCCGCCCTCGATGACGGCCTTGAGAAACTTGTACTCCACCTCGTTCTCCTCAAAGGAGAGGTCGTCGATGAAGATGACAAAGCGGTAATTCCGGTTCTTGATCTCCGAGAGAATGTGGGACAGCTCCCCGAACTGGTGCTTGTAAATCTCAATCATCCGGAGCCCCTGGTCGTAGTACTCGTTGATGAGCGCCTTGACGCTGGTGGATTTTCCCGTCCCCGCGTCGCCGTAGAGCAGAACGTTGTTGGCGTGCTTCCCGGCCAGGAAGGCCTCCGTATTCCGGCGCAGCTCCGCCTTCTGGCTCTCATAGCCCAAAAGGTCCTCCAGCCGCACACCGTCCACGTTGCTGATGGGCAGAAACTCCAGCCCATCCTCCCGCCGGATGCGGAAGGCCCGGTTCATGGCAAACACGCCGTAGCCGTACCGCTTGTAATAGTCTGTCACCAATTGGAACATCTCATGCCCGTTTTCCGCCTCCGACAGGGCTTTCCGGAGGGTCCGAACCTGGGCGCTGACGTCCCGGTTATAGGTCCGCTCCCGCTTGGGGATGGCCTGATAATCCGTCAGGATGGAAAAGCAGTCCGTCAGCAAGTACCGCTCCAGCTCGGAAAAATCGTAGTGGAAGAGCTGGTGAAAGACGGCGAAGTCATTTTCCGCAAAGCGGTTCACGCTGCCGCCCTCCGTGGCGCCCACCCGCTCGCAGGTCCGGGTGAAGGAATTGTCGTTGGTCATGAGGACCCAGGTGAGGTAGCACTGCCAGAGGTTCTCGTCAAAGCCGCAGGCGGTGGAGAGGTCCAAAATGCGCTTAACCTCCGCGTTGGCCCGCTGGAGCAGGGGCTCCTTGGCCCCGCCCTCTCTGCACGCCCGGATGATCTCCGCCAGACGAACCAGGATGCTGTCCCGGCCCAGGTCGCTGTAAAGGATGAGATGGGGAAGGATACGATTCATGAAATCAGTCCTTTCGTTTTGAAAAAGCTGCCGCGCCGGGTTTTCACAGGGGGCCTGGCAAGCGGGCCAGGGGCGCTGCCCCTGGCCCATCTTCGCGGTATACGATTCCTTTGCTTAGTTGGACGCCGTATCCGGGTCCGTATCGTCGCCCCAGAGCATGTTGCGCCGGAGCTCCGCCCCCACGGTCTCCATCTGGTGCTGGGCCAGCTGGCGGCGCTTGGCGTTGAAGAAGGTCCGGCCGTTTTTGTTTTCGGCAATCCACTTCCCAGCAAACACGCCGTCCTGGATGTCCGTCAGCACCGCCTTCATGTTCTTCTTGGTCTCCTCATAGGGGAGAATCCGGGGCCCGGAGACGTATTCGCCGTATTCCGCCGTATCGGAGATGGAGTAGTTCATCATGGCTACGCCGCCTTTGTTGATGAGGTCGATGATGAGCTTCATTTCGTGGATGCACTCGAAGTAGGCGTTTTCCGGGGCATAGCCCGCTTCCACCAGAGTCTCGAAGCCCAGCTTCATCAGCTCCACCACGCCGCCGCAGAGGACGGCCTGCTCACCGAAGAGGTCGGTCTCCGTCTCATCCTGGAAGGTGGTCTCCATGACGCCGCCCCGGGCGCCGCCGATGCCCGCCGCATAGGCCAGGGCTAAATCCAAAGCCTTTCCCGTGGCGTTTTGCTCCACGGCCACCAGGCAGGGCACGCCCTTGCCCGCCACATAGGTAGAGCGGACCGTGTGGCCCGGGCCCTTGGGAGCGATCATGGAAACGTCCACCCCGGCGGGGGGCACGATCTGCTTGAAGTGGATGTTGAAGCCGTGGG
>CAJUMX010000027.1 GCA_910587705.1 uncultured Oscillibacter sp. | reverse complement strand
GGCAGTTCCAGCGGAGGCGGCAGTTCCAGCGGAGGCGGCAGTTCCAGCGGAGACGATAGCGCCAGCGGAGGCGGTAGTTCCAGCGGGGACAATACCTCCAGCGGAGACGGCGGTTCCGGCAAACCCGAGACCCCCGGCGAGGGAGACGGCACTCCCTCCGATCCCGACGCCCCATCCAATCCCGGCAAGCCCCCGGAAAACGACACGGTAGGCGGAGCGGTGGTGGACCTCATCACCAGCGGCCTGGACAGCGCCACCGCTCGAATTGACGCGATTCAGAGCCAGCTCAACGCCTCCCTCAACCAGATCAAGCGCCCCACCGCCGCCGTGGCGGGAGACCTGGCGAACCTCTGCGGAGAGCTGAACTACCTGCTGCGGGACCTGGATGATGCGGAGGACCTGATGGCGGCTCTGGGACAGTCCGCCGGGACCCTGCGGGAGATTTTGGAGGATGTGGACGCTCTGCGGACCGTGCTGAACGATTATGAACCCACCCTTCAGGAGGCCCTGACCAACACCGGGGCCCTCAGCGCCTCCGCCGTGACCACCATCCGGGACACGGAGACCCTGCTCACCGACGCGGAGAATCTGGCCCGGTCCACGGGGAAAGACCTGGACGCGGGGACGAAGCAGTCCCTCCGGGGCCTTTCCGCCGCCCTGCGGCAGACCGCCAAGGCCCTGGCCACCACGAAACAGGTGAAGGAGGCCAAAAACACCGTTACCCAAATCATTGAAGATACCTGGAACGAGTACACCGGAGACGTGAACAACATCCTGCTGATGGACGCCACGGCGGAGCCGGTCTCCCTGACGGATGAGCGGAATCCCGCCCCCACCAGCATTCAGGTCCTTATCCGCACCCAGGAAATCAAGGAGGAGAAGCCGGAGGAGGACGAGGCGTCCGCCGCCGTGAAGGAAGAAACCACCTTCTGGGGGCGGGTGACCCAGATGTTCCGGGACTTCTGGAACGCCGTCACCGGCGTCTTTCGCTGACAGGAGGGAGCCGCCATGATCGAAAAGATTGCCCATACGCTGACGCGAAAGCCCAAGCTGGTGGCCCTGATTGCCGTGCTGATGCTGATTCCCTCTCTCATCGGCTACGCCGCCACCCGCATCAACTACGATATCCTGTCCTATCTGCCCCAGGACCTGCCCTCCTCCCAGGGAGAGCAGCTGCTGGAGGAGCCCTTTCAAATGGCAGCCACCAGCATGCTCATCGTGGAGGGAATGCCTGCGGGCTATACCAACAAGCTGATTCAGGACATTCAGGACGTCCCTGGCGTGTCCAGCGCCGTGTGGCTTAGCAATCTGGTGGGCATCCAGGTTCCTGTGGAGATGATTCCGGCGGACCTCCGGGAGATGTTCTTCTCCGGCCGGGCCACCATGATGCTGATTCAGTACGACCACCCCGGAGCCTCCGACGAGACTATGGAGGCCATCCGGCAGGTGCGGAGCGTCTGCAACGAGCGCTGCTTCCTGGCGGGCTTCTCTGTGGTCATCAAGGACACCCGGGACGTGATGGACGGGGAGCTGCCCATCTTCGTGGGACTGGCGGTGCTGCTGGCTCTGGTTGCCATGAGCGTGACGCTGGAATCCACGGTCCTGCCCTTCGTATACCTGGCCAGCATCGGTATGGCCGTGGTTTACAACTTCGGAAGCAACATCTTTTTAGGACAGATTTCCTACATCACCAAGGCCATCGCCGCCGTGCTGCAATTGGGCGTGACCATGGATTACTCCATCTTCCTTTACCACCGCTACGAGGAGGAGCGGGAGCGCTGTGACGACAAGCGGGACGCCATGACCCAGGCCATCATCGCCGCCTTCCGCTCCCTCTCCGGCAGCAGCATGACCACCATTGCGGGCTTCCTGGCCCTGTGCTTCATGCGGCTGACCCTGGGCCGGGATATCGGCATCGTCATGGCCAAGGGCGTGGTCCTGGGGGTGGCCACGGTGATCCTGGTCCTGCCGTCGTTGGTACTGATATTCGACAAGCAGATCGGAAAGCACAAGCACAAGACTTTGATTCCCTCCTTTGACAGAGTAAACGGCTTCATCCTCCGGTACAAGGTTCCCCTGGTGGTGCTGACGGTGCTGCTGTTTTTTCCGGCGGTCTACGCCCAGCGTCACGCGGACATCTACTACAAGCTGGACGAATCCCTGCCCCGGGACCTTCCGTCCATCGTCAGCAACGAGAAGCTGAAGGACGACTTTGACATGGCGACCAGCCACTTCGTGGTCCTTCGGGACGACCTGAGCGCCGCCGACATGGGGGAGATTGAGCGCCGGATGGAGGAGGTCCCCGGCATCACCTCCGTGGTGTCCTTCCACAAGCTGCTGGGCGTGGGCGTGCCGGACTTCTTTATTCCGGAGGACCTCAAGAACATGCTCCGCCAGGAGGGGTGGCAGCTGATGATGATTAACTCCAGCTGCGCCCCCGCGACGGACGAGGTGGCGGTCCAGCTGGACGCCATGAATGAAATTCTCCACAGCTACGACCCCTCCGCCATGATTACCGGGGAGGGGGCCATGTACCGGGATTTGATCGATACCTCGGCGGTGGACTTCCAGGTGACAAACTATATCTCCGTAGCGGCGATTTTCCTCATCATCGCCTTTGTATTCAAGTCCATTTCCGTCCCCCTGGTGCTGGTAGCCACCATTGAGCTGGCTATTTTCATCAACCAGGGCTGCTGTTACTTCCTGGGCACGGAGATTCCCTTCATCGCCCCCACCATTATCAGCTGCGTCCAGCTGGGGGCCACGGTGGACTACGCCATTTTGATGACCTCCCGTTTCCAGGAGGAGCTGAAAAAGGGCCTTGGCTGGGAGGAGGCTATCCGCATTGCCGCCGCGTCCTCTGACGCGTCCATCGTTACCAGCGCCCTGGTGCTGTTCTGCGCCACCCTGGGGGTGTCCTTCGTCTCCTCCATCGACCTCATCGGGGCCATCTGTGTCATGCTGGCCCGGGGCGCGCTGATCTCGGCGCTGGTGAGCATCTTCCTCATGCCCGCGATTCTCTGTGTCTGCGAGCCGCTTTTTAACAAGACCAGCTATCATTGGAAAACGCCGGACCCCGTTCCGGCCTTGCCTACCTCGGAGGAGGAGACGCTCCCGGCGGCAGAGACGGAGGCCCTTCCCGCCCCGGAGGGAGAGCCGGTTTCCTCGGAGCCGGCTTCCGTGGAAGAGATTTCCCCGGAGGAGGTTTCCATAGAGCTGGAGCCGGTTTCCGTTCGTACGGAATAAGGGAATTTCATAAGGCCCCCGGAGGGTTTTCCTCCGGGGGCCGTTTTACGTATTCGTCACTCCTCGTCCTTTGCCCAGGCCACGGCGCAGCGCACGGCCCGCCTCCAGCCCTTCAGCAGCTCCTGCCGCCGCTCCTGGGAGACGGCGGGGGAGAAGGTTCGCTCACAGGCCCAGTTGCCCTTAATTTCCTCTTGGTCCCGCCAGAAGCCGGAGGCCAGCCCCGCCAGGTACGCCGCCCCCAGGGCAGTGGTCTCGATGCACTGGGGGCGCTGGATTTGGGTGTCGGACAGGTCCGCCTGGAACTGCATGAGGAAGCTGTTGGCGCTGGCCCCGCCATCCACCTTGAGAGAGCCCAGGGTTAGGCCGGACTCCTCCTTCATAGCCAGGAGCAAATCGTTGGTCTGGTAGGCCAGGGATTCCGTCACCGCTCGGATGAAGTGCTCCCGGGTGACGCCCCGGGTCAGCCCCACCACGGTGCCCCGGGCGTAGGGCTCCCAGTAGGGAGCTCCCAGCCCGACAAAGGCGGGGACCACATAGACGCCTCCCGCGTCCTCCAGCTGCGCGCAGATTGACTCCGTTTGAGCGGCGTTGTCCAGCAGCCGCATTTCGTCCCGGAGCCACTGGAGAGCGGCCCCGGCGATAAAAACGCTGCCCTCCAGGGCATAGCGGACCTGTTCGCCCGCCCCGGCGGCAATGGTGGTGAGCAGTCCCCGCTTGGAGGGGACCGCTTCCACGCCGGTGTTCATCAGCAAAAAGCCGCCGGTGCCGTAGGTGCTTTTCACGTCTCCCGGTTCAAAGCCGCACTGGCCGAAGAGGGCGGCCTGCTGGTCTCCCGCGGCGGCGGCAATGGGGATGGAGCCGCCGAATTTATCCGTCTCGCCAAACACATGGCTGCTGGGCAGGGTCTGGGGCAGCAGGGAGGCGGGGATGCGGAAGTAGTCCAGCAGCTCCTGGTCCCACCGGAGCTTGTGGATGTCAAAGAGCATGGTCCGGGAGGCGTTGGTGTAGTCCGTGGCATGAACCCGCCCGCCGGTGAGATTCCAGATGAGCCAGGCGTCCACGGTGCCGAACCGCAGTTCTCCACGCTCCGCCCGCTCCCGGGCGCTGGGAACGTTGTCCAAAATCCACTCCAGCTTGCTGGCGGAAAAGTAGG
The DNA here is from genome assembly GCA_910587705.1 of uncultured Oscillibacter sp. Taxonomy (GTDB): domain Bacteria; phylum Bacillota; class Clostridia; order Oscillospirales; family Oscillospiraceae; genus Oscillibacter. Next base: position 15,321 of record CAJUMX010000027.1, on the reverse strand, counting down.
CGTCGGGAATCAGGCCGGTTTTTTGCCGGACGGTCTCCTCCAGCCCGTCCCGCCGGAGCCGTTCGATGCGGTCCGCCGTCCGGCGGCACTGCCAGACGATGGCGTTATAGACGGGCTTTCCGGTGGCGGCGTCCCAGACCAGGGTGGTTTCTCGCTGGTTGGTGATGCCGATGGCGGCGATTTCATCGGGCCGGGCGTCGGCCTTCTGCATGGCCTCCATGGTGACGCCCATTTGGGTGGACCAGATGTCCATAGGGTCGTGCTCCACCCAGCCGGGGCGGGGATAAATCTGGGGAAATTCCTTTTGCACCACGGCCCGGACCTCCCCCTGCCGGTCGAAGAGGATGCACCGGGAGCTGGTGGTGCCCTGGTCCATGGCGATCACATAGTTTTTCACGTCCGCTCCTCCTAATGCCGCAGAGGTTACAGCGTCCCCTTGAAGAAATCGATGATGCCCTGCTCCACCTGGTCCTTGAGGTCATTGTAGTTGTGGATTTCGTGGCGATAGCCGTCATAGAGCTTGGTGGTCACCTTGTGGCCGGATTCCTCCAGCCAGGCGGAGACCTGCTTCACCCCTGCGCCGTACTGACCCACCGGGTCCTCGCCGCCGGCGATGTTGTAAATGGGCAGACCCTGGGGGACCTTCTCCGCCCAGGCGGGGCCGGTGATGCAGTCGATCATCTGGCAGAAATAGAGGAAGGAGCGGTTGTTGGTGGGCCGGGAGAAGGCGTCCAGGGGGTCCATGGCGTGGTCCGCCTGAACATAGGGGTTGGAGCAAATCCACTCGTTGCCGAAGCGAATTTCCTCCGTGCACCGCTCGCACATCCAGCCAAGCAGAGCCCCGGCGGCGCCTGGGTCGGAGGCGTCCCCCTGCCCGGCGTCCACAGCGGCCTGGAGCATGGCCATGCCCTGCTCCAGGCCGGGGAATACGCCACTGGTGCCGCAGAGGGTGACGGCGGTGAGCTCTCCGCCGTAGGCCGTGATATAGTCCCGGGCGATGAAGGAGCCCATGCTGTGGCCGAAGAGGAAATAGGGGAGACCGGGGTACTTCTCCTTGACCAGCTTCGTCAGGGTGTGCTCGTCCTCCATCATGGTGTGGGGGCCCTTGTCGCCCCAGTCCCCCCAGGAGCTGTTGACCACGGCGGTCCTGCCGTGGCCCACATGGTCGTCCGCCGCCACGATGAAACCGGCGTCCAGGAATTTGGAAATCATGTGAAGATACCGCCGGGAGTGCTCTCCAAAGCCGTGAACCAGCTGGACAATGCCCACGGGCTTGGCGGCAGGGACGTAGATCCACCCCTGAACCTGATCCCGCTGGTTGAAGGACTGGAAGCTGATCTCGTGTAACATCGCTGCTCCTCCTGTTCCGGGCGCGGGAAGCGCCCTGTCATTTGAATAGCCGGAAAATAAAGGAATTGAGAAAAGTATACCGTGCTCTGCCGCCCCTGTCAACCCAAAGCGGCGGCAGACCTGCCCGGAAGATTTTTCCCGATTTTCCCGAAAAGGACTTGCCATTTGAGAGGAAATCCGCTATGCTGTTTATAAAGTCTTTATAAAACAAATAAGGAATGAGGAGCCATGACCACATCTCCCGCCAACAACATGGATGTCAAGCGGCGCAACCGGGTGAACACCCTGCGCTGTATCCTGAAAAGCGACCGGGTTTCCCAGATGGAGTTGACCCAGAGGCTGGCCTTGAGCTGGCCCACAATTTTGCAGAACGTGAAGGAGCTGACGGACCTGGGACTGGTCCGGGAGGACGGCATGTATGCCTCCACCGGCGGCCGGAAGGCCAAGGCCTACGCCCCTGTGCGAGACGCCCGGGTGGCGGTGGGTGTGGACCTGACGGCGGACCATGTGAGCGTGGCGCTGGTGGACCTGGGGGGAACCCTGCTGCGTCAGGCCACGGGGGCGCTGCGTTTTTCCATGGAGGACATATACTTTCAGTACCTAGGGGGCCTGCTCCAGCGGTTTGTGGAGGCCAGCGGCGCGGCGGACCGGATTTTGGGAGTGGGCGTCGCCCTCCCCGGCATCGTGGATGAGGAGCGGGAGCTCCTGCGGGACTCCCACGCCCTGGGGCTGCGAAACGTGCCGCTTAGCCGCTTCACCCAGCGGATTCCCTGGCCCTGCCACTGTCTCAATACCGCCCACGCCGCCGGTTTGTCGGAGCTTCGGGACACGGAGGGGGACATGGTTTACCTCTCCCTGGACGATACCGTGGGCGGAGCCATCCTTCGAGACGGGGCGCTTTACCGGGGAGACCGCCTTCGGGCCGGGGAGTTTGGCCACACAACCCTGATTCCCGGTGGCCGCCCCTGCTGGTGCGGGAAGGCGGGCTGTCTGGACGCCTATTGCTCCGCTAAAGTCCTGGCGGAGCACGCCGGAGGCAGCCTCTCCGCCTTTTTCGAGGAGCTCCGCTCCGGGGATTCCGAGAAGCGGGGGCTCTGGCGGGAGTATCTGGAGTGCCTGGCGGCGGCGGTGAACAACCTTCACGTCAGCTTTGACTGCGACATGGTGGTGGGAGGCCGCGTGGGGGCCTGCCTGGAGGAATTCGGGGAGCTGCTGCGGGCGCTGCTGGCGGAGCGAAACCCCTTTGAGCCGGATTCCTCTTATTTAAAGTACAGCCGCTGTTCCCAGGAGGCCGCTGCCATGGGAGCAGCGCTGACCCAGGTGGAGGCGTTTTTCCAGGGGCTTTGAGTACATGGGCAAAACGTGAGCGCCGTCCCATCGGGACGGCGCTCTTGCCTTAGTTTTCGTGGGTCCGCTCCGGGCCAAAGACGGTATAGCAGGTTTCCAGGGCCTTGCGTAGCTTTTGCCGGAGGGCTTCCCCAGTCTCACCGGAATGCAAGGCCGCGTGAATATCCACTAGCTCGAAGCGAGGGGAGGCTCCCGCCGCCCGGCGGAGCATATACAGGGGGACGTAGGCGTAATCTGTAACCTGGGTTTCTCCGGTCTCGTTGTCCCGGGTTAGGGTCAGGGTCAATACTGCCGTTGTGTCTGTATTGGGCTTGGTCTGGGAGGAGATGAAGTTCCCCAGAGAGTAGCACACGAAGCCCTGCCGCCCGTCGGCGAGAGCCTGGAGCTCCATGGGCTGGGGCACATGGGAGTGGCCCCCCAGGATGATGTTTGCCCCGTGTTCAAAGAGGAAATCCGCCAGCTCCTCCTGATAGCGGTTTTGCGTCAGCTTGTATTCCAGCCCCCAGTGTACCATCACCGCGATGAGGTCCGTCTCCATAGCCTGCGCCGCCTCCAGGTCTGCGGACAGACGGTCCCAGTCCGGCTGGGAGAGGGTGGTCAGGTAGTCGGTGTGAAAGACATTGAGGGCATAGGGGTGCTTTTTGGGCAGCGGGATGCCGTTGGTGCCGTAAGTATAGCCCAGGAAGGCCACCGAAATTCCCCCCACGTCAGCCACGGCGATGTTGTGGTCCTGCTCCTCCTGGGTGCGGCTGGAGCCCACATGGGCCAGCCCCGCCGCGTCCAGCACGTCCAGCGTCCGGCTGAGGCCGGAGAAGCCCCGGTCCAGGCTGTGGTTGTTGGCGGTGAGGCACAGGTCGAAGCCCAGGGCCTTGAGGTCGTAGGCCAGATCATCGGGGGAGTTGAAGGCGGGATAACCGGAGTAGGGGGGACCGCCGGAGAGGGTGGTCTCCAGGTTGACCACAGCGTAGTCCGCCGCCTCCACATAGGGCTTGGCGGCGGCCATGATCCGGGCGTAGTCATACCGCTCCCCGTTCCAGGCGTCGTTGGTAATGGGCATATGGCTCATAGCGTCGCCACAAACCGCCAGGGTGGCCACAGTGGGGGGCTCCTCCGGGACGGGGGGCTCTTCAAATGCCGTGGGAAGGGGGGCCGGAGATTCCTCTAAAGCAGAGGAGAGGCCGGGAACTGCCACTTCGGCAGAAAGGCTGCCGCAGGCGCTCAAAAGCAGCGCCAGGCAGAGCAGGAGGGCAGGGAGGTGCCGTTTCATGGGGAGACCTCCTTTCCAGGGAAGCGGAGCCTGCGAAAGCTCCGATTTTCCGGGGCTTTTAGCCTGATTATAGCGGTTTTCCCGGGCCCTGTCAACGAGGGGGCCGCCCCGGTGCGTCCCCTGCCCCGCCGGGCCCTCCGCCACCCGCTTTTTTGGGGGAGTGAAAATCCGAGGAAAGCATTGACAAAAGGGCTTCCAGGCCCCTATAATGAAGCCATGCAAATTGGGAGCCGGCGAAGTCCGGACAAAAAAATAGGGGTGGAGAGATGAACAGTATCCGAAAAAAGATTACGGTATGTCTGATGGCGACAGTCCTAATTGCGCTGTTCGTGGTGGGAGGCGCCAGCATCGGGCTGAATTACCGGAGCACTCTTGCCACAGTGGAGCAGATGATGAGCGAGACCGCCGTCCTGGCTTCCGAGCGCATTGAAGAGGAACTGATTGCCTATAAGAATGTGGCCATGGACACGGGGCGCATTTCCCAGCTGGCCAATTCCGTCACATCGGTGGAGGAGAAGAAGGCCATCGTGGACGAACGGGTCAGCCTTCATGGCTTCCAGCGGGGCAATCTCATCGGCATGGATGGCATCAGCCTTTTTGACGGGAAAGACTATTCCGACCGGGAGTATGTCCAGCAGGCGATGAAGGGGAATGTCTACGTCTCCCAGCCCCTGGTCAGCAAGATCACCGGAGAGCTGTCCATTATGGTGGCCGCGCCGGTCTATTCCAACCGCGGGAGCATTGCGGGCGTGGTGTACTTTGTCCCGCCGGAGACCTTCCTGAACGACATTGTATCCTCGATCCAGGTCAGCGAAAACAGCCGGTCCTATATGATCAACAAGGATGGAGACACCATCGCCGACGTCACCCTGGAAACCATCACCACCCAGAATATTGAGCGGGAGGCCCAAAGCGATTCGTCCTTGAAGCAGCTGGCGGCTATTCATGCGGAGATGCGCCAGGGGAAGGTGGGCTTCGGCAGTTTCCGTGATTCCGACGGCCCCCGCTTCGCGGCTTACGCCCCGGTAGACGGCACCGACGGCTGGAGCGTGGCGGTCACCGCCATGAAAAAGGACTATCTGGCGGATACATATTTCGGCATGGCCATCAATGTGCTGGTGATTATTGCCTCCATTTTGGCCTCCATCGTGGTGGCCTTGAAGCTGTCCAGCAACATCAGCGATCCCATGCGGGCCTGCGCCGCGCGGATGAAGCTGCTGGTGGAGGGCGATCTGTCGGCTCCGGTTCCCAAGACGAAGGGACAGGACGAGACAGCGGAACTAACCCGCTCCACAGCAGAGATGGTAACGGGCCTGAATACCATCATCAACGATATCAGCTATCTTCTCACGGAAATGGCAAACCAGAATCTGGATATCCGCTCCGCCCACCGGGATGCCTATGTGGGGGACTTCCAGAACATTCTCCAGTCCATGCGGACGCTGAAGCAGGAGCTCAGCGGCACCATGCGGCAGATCAACGCCTCTGCCGGGCAGGTTTCCTCCGCCAGCAATCAGGTATCCATGGGGGCCCAGACTCTGAGCCAGGGCTCCATGACCCAGGCCAGCTCTGTGGAGGAATTGGCCGCCACCATCACGGATATTTCCGACAGCGCCAAGAAAACCTCCGCCGCTGCCGAGGAGGCGGGGCACTTCGTGAATGAGGCCGGCGGGCATCTGGGGGTCAGCGTGGAGCACGTCAAGGAGCTGAACGCCGCCATGGAGAAGATTTCCAGCTCCTCCGAGGAGATTTCCAAGATCATTGCCACCATTGAAAACATCGCCTTCCAGACCAACATCCTGGCGCTGAACGCCGCCGTGGAGGCCGCCCGGGCGGGCTCCGCCGGAAAGGGCTTCGCCGTTGTGGCCGACGAGGTGCGGAATCTGGCCACCCGGTCTGACCAGGCCGCCAAGGCCACCAAGGAGTTGATCGAGGGCTCCATCGTCGCCGTCGCCGAGGGCAGTCAGGCGGTGGGGAAGGTCACCGAATCTCTGGAGCAGACCAGCGTCTCCGCCGGCCACGTGACCACCCAGATGAACATTGTGGTCTCGGCCGTGGAGAACCAGACCGCCGCCATCACCCAGGTTACGGAGGGCATTGACCAGATTTCCTCCGTGGTCCAGACCAACAGCGCCACCGCCCAGGAAAGCGCCGCCGCCAGTGAAGAGCTGTCCGCCGAGGCGGCCAGCCTGAAACAACTGGTGGACCGGTTTACCCTTGCCAAGGATTAAGCGGTCCCAGACGGCAGAATCGATCAAAAAAGGTCCTTGCGGATGCTCCGCAGGGGCTTTTTTTGTGGAGCTTCCCCGGAAAAATGGTAAATAAAGAAAATGAGGTTGACAAAATCAGGATTTTTGTTACAATAGATAGCGTTCAAAAGGCGTACGCCTTTTTTTCATGGTTTGGCATCAAACCATGAAGATGGATTGTATACGCCTGAAAGACACAAAAATTTTTGGAGGTTTGCAATGAAGAAGTTTTTCAGCATGCTGCTGGCGCTCGTGATGCTTTTGGCTCTCGCGGGCTGCGGCGGCGACAAGACCCCTGCGCAGGATCAGGGCGGCTCCTCTGACGCCGGCCAGACCCAGCAGGACGGAGACGCCCCCGAGGCGGGAGATTCCGGTTCTGCCACCCTGGAGGACGGTATCGGCGACTACCACATTGGCATCGTTACCGGCTCTGTCTCCCAGTCCGAGGATGACCGCCGCGGCGCCGAGGCCTTCCAGGCCAAGTACGGCGAGGATAAGGTCACCCTGGCCATCTATCCCGACAACTTCACCGAGGAGCTGGAGACGACCATCCAGACCATCGTGAACATGTCCGATGACCCCCTGATGAAGGCCGTCATCGTCAACCAGTCCATCCCCGGTACCACCGAGGCGTTCCGCCAGATCAAGGAGCGCCGCCCCGACATCCTCTGCATCGCCGGCGAGGCTCACGAGGACCTGCCCGAGATCGGCTCCGCTGCCGACCTGGTGTGCAACAACGACTTCGTGTCCCGCGGCTATCTGATCATCCGCACCGCTCACGAGCTGGGCGCGGACACCTTCGTCCACATCTCCTTCCCCCGCCACATGGCTTATGAGACCATGAGCCGCCGTGTGGCCGTCATGGAGGAGGCCTGCAAGGAGTTTGGCATGGAGTTCGTTCTGGAGACCGCTCCCGACCCGACCTCTGACGTGGGTATCCCCGGCGCTCAGGCTTATATCCTGGAGAACGTCCCCGCTTGGGTCCAGAAGTATGGTGAAAACGCCGCCTACTTCTGCACCAACGACGCGCATACCGAGCCCCTGCTCAAGCAGCTGGTGGAATACGGCGGCTACTTCATCGAGGCCGACCTGCCCTCTCCTCTGATGGGCTATCCCGGCGCTCTGGGCCTGGACCTCACCGAGGAGGCTGGCGACTTTGAGAAGATCCTGGCCAAGGTGGAGTCCGCCCTGGTGGAGAAGGGCGCTGCCAACAAGTTCGGCACCTGGGCCTACTCCTATGGCTATACCCTGTCTGCGGGCCTGGCCGAGCACGCCAAAAACGTCATCAACGGAGTCAGCGAAATCACCGACATGGATGCGGTGGCCGCGGCCCTGAACGTTTACTCTCCCAAGGCCCAGTGGAATGGCGCGGGATACACCAACGCCACCACCGGAGTCAAGAGCGACAATGTGTTCCTCATCTATCAGGACACCTATATCATGGGCGACCCCGGCCGCTTCATGGGCAACGCCGACGTGGAGATTCCCGAGAAGTACTTCACCGTCAGCTGATCCAAGTTTAGAATTGTCTGCCGCACGGGGAGGAGGACCTGTCCTCCTCCCCGCGCTGGCTTTGACCCCACGGCAGGCGGCAAAGGTCCCCGCCTGAGCGCCCGGCCTTTCGGGCAGAGCGCACTGAACAAATGAGATAGGGTGGATGTATGACAAACAACGTGAACCCCCTTCTGCAAATGCAGAATATCAAAAAGGACTTCTTCGGCAACCAGGTTTTGACCGATATCAATTTTACTTTGGGTGAGGGCGAAGTCTTGGGCCTGTGCGGCGAGAACGGCGCGGGCAAGAGCACCTTAATGAAAATCCTATTCGGCATGGACGTCATCCGGGAGACCGGCGGCTATAGCGGCGATATCCTGATTGACGGCAAAAAAGTGGAATTCAACACTCCTTTCGACGCGCTGGAGGCGGGCATTGGCATGGTGCATCAGGAGTTCTCCCTGGTCCCCGGCTTCACCGCCACGGAAAATATCCTCCTGAATCGGGAGCCCTGCAAAAAGAATATTGTTTCAGAGGTGTTCGGCGACCGGCTGAACACGCTGGATTATAAGGAGATGGACCGGCGCTCCGCCGCCGCCATTGAAAAAATGGGCGTCGCCATCGACGCCAAAATGGTGATCAGCGACATGCCCGTGGGCCACAAGCAGTTCACGGAAATCGCCCGGGAGCTGAGCAAGGACCAGCTGAAGCTCCTTATTTTGGACGAGCCCACCGCCGTGCTGACGGAGAAGGAGGCAGAGGCCCTGCTGGAGTCCATCCGGGGCATGGCCGCCCGGGGCATTTCCGTTATCTTCATCACCCATCGCCTCCATGAGATTCTGGCGGTGTGCGACAAGGTGGTGGTCATGCGGGACGGCTATGTGGTTCGGGATGTTCCCACCCGGGAGACCAGCGTAGAGGACATCACCAAATGGATGGTGGGCCGGGACGTGCAGAGCGCCGCCGTGGGCGAGGCCCGGACCAATGACGGAGGCCGGACCATTTTGTCGATCAAGAATCTTTGGGTGGACATGCCCGGCGAGACGGTGCGGGATGTCAGCCTGGATATCCGGGAGGGCGAAATCTTAGGCATCGGCGGTCTGGCGGGCCAGGGCAAGCTGGGTATCCCCAACGGTGTCATGGGCCTTTACGAGGCTGGCGGCAAGGTGGAGTTCAACGGCCAGGAGATTCCCCTGAACAACCCCCGGAAGTGCCTGGATTCCTCCCTGGCTTTCGTGTCCGAGGACCGGCGGGAGGTGGGTCTCCTGCTGGACGAGAGCCTGGAGTGGAACGTGGCGTTCCCCGCCATGCAGATTCAGGAGAAATTCCTGAAAAAGCTGTTGGGCGGCTTTATCAAGTGGCGGGACGAAAAGGGCATTCATCAAGTGACCCAGAAATATATTGACGAGCTGCAAATCAAGTGTACCAGCTCCAAGCAGAAGGCCAAGGAGCTCTCCGGCGGCAACCAGCAGAAGGTGTGCCTGGCCAAGGCCTTTGCCCTGGAGCCCAAGTTCCTCTTTGTATCCGAGCCCACCCGGGGCATCGACGTGGGCGCCAAGGCCCTGGTGCTGGAGGCGCTGAAACAGTTCAACCGGGAGAGCGGCGTCACCGTCGTCATGATTTCCTCCGAGCTGGAGGAGCTGCGGCAGACCTGCGACCGCATTGCCATCATCTCCGGCGGACGGGTGGCGGGCATCCTGCCTGCGGCAGCGTCCTCTGAGGAGTTCGGCCTGCTGATGGTCAGCCAGGTCGTATAAGGAGGGAAACGATATGTCAACGGCAATTGTCTTACCGGAAGCGCTGAAAAAAATGGGCTTTCCCCGGTTGATTATCTCCGGGTTTTTGCTGGTCCTCTTTATCCTGACCCCCTTCGTCGGGGTCGACCTGCCCACTCAGATCACCAACATCATCAACCGCTTTAGCTGGAACGCGGTGCTGGTCCTGGCCATGGTGCCCATGATCCACGCGGGCTGTGGTCTGAACTTCGGCTTGCCTCTGGCAATTATCTGCGGCCTGTTGGGCGGCACACTGTCCATCCAGCTGGGCTTTACCGGCCCCATGAGCTTTGTGATGGCGGTGCTGATTGCCACGCCCTTCGCAGTGATCCTGGGCGGGGGCTACGGACTGCTCCTGAACCGCATCAAGGGTGGCGAGATGATGATTGCCACCTATGTGGGTTTTTCCGTCATGTCTTTTTTCTGCATGATGTGGCTTCTGTTGCCCTATAGCAGCCCCACCATGGTCTACGGCCTCTCGGGCAACGGCCTGCGGCCCACCATCTCCCTGGATGGCTTTTACAACCAGACGCTAGCCAGACTTTTGGAGATTGATTTTGCCAAAATCGCCGCTGCCCTGCACATCAGCCTGGGCCCACTGGAGCGGATCAAGATTCCCACCGGGTCCCTGATCGCCTTTGCGCTGCTGGCTTTCTTGATGTGGGCTTTCCTCCATACCAAAACCGGCACGGCCATGACGGCGGTGGGCTCCAACGCCGCCTTTGCCCGGGCTGCGGGCATCAATGTGGACCGGACCCGGATGCTCTCTGTCATCATGTCCACCTGGCTGGGTGCCATGGGCATCTTGATGTACCAGCAGGGCTTCGGCTTCATCCAGTTGTACAACGCCCCTAACAATCTGACCATGCCCACGGTGGCGGCCATCCTGATCGGAGGCGCCTCGGTGAACAAGGCCAGTATTCCCAATGTCATCATCGGAACGATTCTCTTCCAGGGAATTGTGACCATGACCCCCACGGTGATGAACTCCGCAATCCACATGGACATGAGCGAGGTCATTCGGATTATCGTCTCTCAGGGCATGATCCTGTATGCGCTGACCAGAAAGGCGGAGGGTGCGAAATGAGCAGGAAAACGAACCTTCCCGCTGGAAAGCGGGCCTTGGAGCTGGTGCAGAACAACGCCGTGCCCATCATGTTTATCATCATCTGCGCCGTATTCATTCCCATGGCGGGCTTCTCCCCCAGCTATCTGCTAAACGAGATCGTCACCCGTATGGGCCGGAACCTGTTTTTGGTGCTGTGTCTGCTGTTCCCCATTATGGCGGGCATGGGACTGAACTTCGCCATGACCCTGGGAGCCATGGGCGCGGAAATTGCTATCATCCTGGTGGCGGACTGGCAAATCTGGGGGATTCCCGGCGTAGTGCTGGCGATGATCCTGTCCATTCCCTTCTCCGCCCTGCTGGGCTTTATCTGCGGTACGCTGCAAAATATGGCCAAGGGTCGGGAGATGATCACCAGCTATATTATCAACTTCTTTATCAACGGCTGGTATCAGCTTATCGTGCTGTATATCATGGGAGCCATTGTCCCCATCGCGCATGCCAGCATCATGCTGCCCCGGGGCTATGGCATCCGAAACACCGTGAGCCTGCTGAACATGCGCCAGTGCCTGGATGACCTGCTGGCCATCCGGGTCGCGGGCGTGAAGATTCCCGTGTTTACCTTCCTTCTGGTGGCGCTTCTGTGCCTGTTCATTGTCTGGTTCCGCCGCACAAAGCTGGGGCAGGACATGCGAGCCGTGGGCCAGGATTTGGAGGTGGCCAAGGCCGCGGGCATCAACGTGGACAGGACCCGCATCATCTCCGTGGTGATGTCCACCGTCTGCGCTGGCTTTGGCATGGTGATCTATCTCCAGAATATCGGCAACCTGCCCACTTACACCGGACACGCCCAGATCGGTATGTTCTGCATCGCGGCGCTGCTGGTGGGCGGCGCATCGGTGGAAAAGGCCGGTATCGGCAACGCCTTCCTGGGCGTGATTCTCTTCCATCTGATGTTCATTGTGGCCCCTGGCGCGGGCGCGTTCATCACCGGCGATTCCATGGTGGGCGAGTACTTCCGCGTGTTCCTGTCCTACGGTGTTATTACCTTGGCCCTGATTATGTATGAGGCCAAGAAACGCATGGTGCGGAGCAAGGCGGGCCAGGAGCTGGCCGAGGCCCAGACGAAGAAGGAGGATGCGTGATGAAAGCGAAAAGAAGAATCCTCTTTTCCCTCCTGCTGGTGCTGCTCTTGGTGGGTGTCGCCGCGGCTATGATGGTCATTGGCCGGGGACACACGGTCTATTTCGACAACAAGACCCTGGAGGACTATCAGGGCCAGACCTATAAGGCCTTTGAGAAGGTCGTGGTTACGGTCAAGGGTGAGGAAGTCGCCAAGCTCTCCAAGCGGGACCGGGGCATGTCCATTTGGATCGGCCAGAACTTCAAGATGATTCTGGAGGTCACCCGGGAGAAGGGCGGCGAGTCTGAAATTCACGAGATTGACTTGAAGCTGCCCTACAGCGTGGACGGTATCGTGGTAAACCTGCCCGCCCTGCTGGCGGGACTGCCGGAGGAGGCCTGGTACTCCGAATTTGTCCCCGCCGTGACGGAAGAACCCGTCGACGAGGGGGTTCCCGGCGAGGGCGACGAGTTCGGCCTTGGCGGCGATATGGGCCTAGAGGGTGAACTGGGCCTGGAGGACGGCCTGGGCGACGTCTGACTTCCGCGGTATTGGGAAACAATAGGACCGCCCCGCCAAAGGCGGGGCGGTCTTTCATTTGAGAAAATAGAAGGAGGAACTTTCGATGGCAGTATTATCCGGTCTGGAGCCCAAGGCGGTATTCGAATACTTTGAAAAGCTCTGCGCCGTGCCCCATGGCAGCGGCAATACCAAGCAAATCAGCGACCTTTGCGTGGGCTTTGCCAAGGAGCTGGGCCTGCGGTGGCGGCAGGATGAGGCAAACAATGTGGTGATTTGGAAGGATGCCAGCCCCGGCTGCGAGGATGCCCCCGCCGTCATTCTCCAGGGCCACATCGACATGGTATGCGTCAAAACAGAGGACTGCGCCAAAGACATGGCAAAGGAGGGCCTGGACCTCCGCACCGACGGGGAGTGGGTATGGGCGGACCGGACCTCCCTGGGCGGGGACAACGGCATTGCGGTGGCTATGATTCTGGCGATTCTGGCGGACGACAGTCTGCCGCATCCCCCCTTGGAGGCGGTGTTCACCGTGGACGAGGAAGTGGGCCTGGAGGGAGCCTTCGCTCTGGACTGCTCCGATTTGAAGGGACGGAAGCTGGTGAACCTGGACTCGGAAGAGGAGGGGGTTTTCACCGTCTCCTGCGCCGGAGGCGTGCGGGTGGACTGCTTCCTGCCAGGCGTGAAAGCGCCGCTGAATGGGGAGACAGGCTACGAAATTTCCCTGGAGGGCCTTCTGGGAGGCCACTCCGGCGCGGAGATTCACAAGGGTCGGGCCTCCGCCAACCAGGTTATGGGCCGGGTGCTGTACAGCGCCATGGAGCGCCTTCCTGGCCTGCGGCTGGCGGACCTGCGGGGCGGAAGGTTCGACAACGTGATCTGTTCCCGGAACCATGCCAAGGTCGCCGTCCCGGCAGACCGGGCAGAGGAGTTCGAGACGTTTATCCAAGTGTTTGACGGCGCGCTGAAAAACGAGTACGCAGGCTGTGACGACGGCATTACGCTGACCTGCGAAAAGACCGTTCTGGACGGGGCGCTGGCCCCGGAGGCGACGGCGAACGTCCTTCGCACCCTGCTGGCGGTGCCCCAGGGGGTCCAGGCCATGAATGTGGATTTCCCCGGCCTGGTGCAGACCTCCTTGAACATGGGCGTAATGGAGATGAAGGAGGACGGGCTCTATTTCGGCATCTCCGTCCGCTCCTGCATCGCCACCCAAAAGGATATGCTGGTCCAGCGGCTGAAAGCCATCCTGGAGCTGGGCGGGGGCTCCTTCACGCTCCGGGGCAATTACCCCGGCTGGCAGTATGACCGGAGTTCCGCTCTGCGGGAGGAGATTTTGGCAGCCTATGAGGCCGTGTGCGGCAAGCAGGGGACCATCGAGGCCACCCACGGCGGCCTGGAGTGCGGGCTGTTCATTGAGAAGCTGCCGGGGCTGGACGCGGTGTCCTTCGGCCCGGAGCTCCACGATGTCCATTCCGTCAAGGAGCGGCTGAATGTGCCCTCTACCCAGCGGGTATACGAGGTGACCCGAGAGCTCTTGAAGCGGGAGAGCGGTGTCCGGGGATAAGAGGCGCTTTGAAGGAGACAGGCTTGAAAGGACGCGGTCATTGTGGACCGCGTCCTTTTATAAAAACAGGATAACGCGATTAAGTACGATTAGTGCGTTGTTCTGCGCAGGCGCGTACTCAAGCGGCTCAATACCTCATTTGTAATCGTTTCGCCTGCTTCCGACCAATCATAGGCGCTGATTTCCCTTTGCCCAGACACGCCGATGACAACTGCGGTATCTCCGCTTTTCACATCCGAAGCGTCCGTCACATCCACCAATGTCTGGTCCATGCAGACACGGCCAATAACAGGGGCCTCCACGCCGTTGATCAAAACCTTTCCCCTTCCGCAGGACAGGGCGCGTGGAAAGCCGTCCGCGTATCCGATGGACAAAAGGGCAATCCGCTTGTCGCATGCCGCCGTATACCCAAGACCATAGCCTGCGTGCTCTCCCTTGCGGAGTTTTTTTACCGACGCAACCCGGACCTTCAAGGACAGGACTGGGCGCAGAGCAAGGGGACAGCCTTCCAGACCTTCACGGCTGCTCAGCACACCGTAGAGGGCAATTCCCACTCTGGCATAAGCGCCCCCAAGCTCCGGGTAGTTCAGCAGCCCATAGCTGGACAGCAGATGGGCTTTGCCGTAGGAAAGGCCCTGCTTCTCTAAGTCGCTAAGGACCTTGTAAAAGGCCGCCGCTTGGAGCAGGGTATATGCCTCGTCCTCTCCGCTTCTTCGTTCATCGGCGCACAGGTGTGTAAAGATTCCTTCGATCTGCAAGTTCTTCAATTGAAATATACGGGCGATTTCCTCCGTTTGCGCTGCGGGAATTCCAAGCCTGTGCATCCCTGTGTCGATTTTCAAATGGACCTTCAGCCTTTTTCCAGAAGCGTTTAGCAGCCGGGCGTGGTTCGTATCAATCACTGTTTGTGTCAGGCGGTATCTCCGCAGGAGAGGAAATTGCCCTGGGTGGGTGTACCCTAAGACCAGGATATCGCCCCGGATGCCGTGCCGCCGGAGTTCCGCCCCCTCTTCCGCTGTGGCTACACAGAAGGCCCGAATACCCAAGCGGCCCAATTCCCTCGCGATCAGCACCGCTCCGTGACCATAGGCGTTGGCCTTGACGGCGGGCATCAGGGCGCAGCCCTCTGGCAGCAGGGACCGTAGGTGCTCCACGTTCTGCCGCAGTGCGGCCCGGTCCAGCTCGATCCAGGCCCGGGCCTTTGGATATGGCCGGGGCGGCGGGGCCAGCAGAAGCAAATGGGACAGGAAAAGACTAAGGGCCAGCACCGCCAGGAAGTGGACAAAGGTGTTTTCCACCAGAAGCCCTGTCAGCTCCACGGTCTCCGCACCCCGCCTCACCAGCACAATGCACCAGGGGTGGAGCAGGTATACCAGCGTCGTCAGATGCCGGAATTCCCGCCGCTCTCCCTGGTTAAAATGCAGGAGCAGAGAGAACAGACACACCATCAGAAAGGGGAAGCAGAGATACATGCTGTCAAACCGCTGGACGCCTGCCCCGTGAAGAAGCAGAGCCTCGGAAATCAGCATGGACAGGGAAAGGAGGAAGCCCGCCAAGGACAGCC
>CAJUMX010000026.1 GCA_910587705.1 uncultured Oscillibacter sp. | reverse complement strand
TTACAACAAAATGAAAATTATGTTGTGGAGGCATGCTACAGCGTGTGCTTGGGACCAGGCTCGAGGGAGGGATAAGGTTGGAAACCGCGGAATGCGTGCGGCTGCAGAGCATAGAACGGCCCGGGGGCGTCGTACGGCCGGAACAGTGTTGCCCTGCTTTTGCGCCGCGTACAAAGGGATTGGTGTATGGAGAAAAATGCTGGTTTTGCTGTTATGCAGACTTTCACCTGCGGGCCCCAAAGACCTTGGAGTCCGGGAACTGTCTCTGGCCTGAGGCGCAGATTGACTAAGCTTAGGCTGGGGGTTGCTAGATGTGGGACTTGTGAGCGGATTTTTGGAAAGCGGCGGCCCGCTTTGTTGGGATCGGAACGTGGAAGAGAGATACAAGGGGGAAGGTCAGAATGAGAAATCGGCAAATGAAGGTGCTTGCGGCCAGCGCGGCACTGGTGTTTCTGGTGGCGCTGCTTCCGCTGACGGCGCTGGCAGTTGAGGGAGAAGGCTCTTCCAGTGAGACGGAAGATCGTTTTTATGAGGATGTGACAGAAGGAAAAGACGTTGAGGATTTCCAGGAGCCCGAAACGCCGGAGGGCAGCGGAGAGCCCGAAAGCCCCGTGGAGCCCGCACCAGAGCCTGAAACGCCGGAGGGCGGCGGAGAGCCCGAAAGCCCCGTGGAGCCCGCGCCAGAGCCCGAAGTGCCAGAGGGTGAGGGAGAGCCTGAGACCCCCGTGGAGCCCGTGCCGGAGCCCGATGCGTCGGAGGGCGAGGAAGAGCCCGAAGTCCCTGTGGAGCCCGCGCCGGAGCCCGAAGTGCCGGAGGGTGAGGGAGAGCCTGAGGTCCCCGCAGAGCCTGCACCGGAACCCGAAGTGCCAGAGGGCGGCGAAGGAATGGAGCTTCCGCCGGTAGAAGGCTTGGAGAATGGAGAGCTGCCGCCTATTATCGAGCAGGATGCGCCAATGAGCATCTTGGTCGCGGATACCGAAGGCAGGATTACACTGGACGGTTCCCTGGACGACTGGGCGGAGGTTGCGGGGATGTCCCACGGCGATTCCACCATTGACAGCTGGAAAGCGGCGCGGGACCTGGACGGAAACCTGTATCTGTGCTTCACCGGGGAAGCTCAGTCATTCTACTATGGACCATATCAGAATATTCCCATCTTTATCGGCCAGGGGGAAGAGGCGTGGGATGACACAGTAACAGTAGAAAACCTGTCCGAGAAATTTCCTGGGTCGGAAGTAGCGGTGAAAAATACGGCCAGCGCCCAAAGCCCTGGTCCTTACTATGTGGAGGCGATGATTCCCGCTGCCTACGTTTCCGGAGAGGGCTGCACCCTTCGACTGGGATGGCAGGGAGCGCCTCAAATCGTGGCGGGGCTGCCGGTACTGAATGGAGTGGATTTGCCTGAGGAAGAAAAGGAGGATGCTGTCTATAAGGGAATTACCATAGACGGCGAATTTTCCGATTGGGACGCAGTGAAAAAGTACGAATTCCATGATACAAACCCCGTGCATAACAACCTGGAGAGCGCCTCTTTTATCTTTGACGGGGATTACCTCTATGTCTACATCAAGGAGACGCAGGATGGAGATGCGGGGTCGGCGGGCTCCAATAGCACCGGAAACTACGCCATTACGACGGATTTGGGCCATCAGATGAAGTTTCAGTTAGTAAGTAAAGACGCTTCCGTCTATGGTGTGGAGGGAGCAGAGGCCCGGCATGAAAATGCCCAGTGGGAAATTCGAATTCCCGCCAGCGAGCTTCCCCCCTACCAGAAGAGCTTGTCTTTCGGATTTTACCTGGAGGAGCCAGTGATCTCCGATGTCTCCAACTTACAGGGCGGTGGCGGAAACACAGGGAGCTTTTCCGGCATTGAGATCGACGGCTCCTATGATGATTGGGCGTCCTATCCGCACCAAGTCATCCAGTATGCCACCACCGGAAGTCAAGATGCCAAAACAGACAGCCATGGAGCCCTGTATGTAGAGGGCAGCACCCTTTACGGTCATGCGGTGACCAGTATGCAGCCGCATCTGAATTTCCCGGGCAACGCGTTCCTCTCCGGCATTTCCATTGCCTTTAACGGTGATCGGTCCTACAAGCACCATTTTGAGGAGGGGGGCTTTTATCCCCGCATGCTAACGGCGGACGGACAGGTTGTTCAGGACAGCACAACGCTGGAGCCCGGAATACATACGTTTTATATCACGGACAACCGGCTCATGGGCGATGCTGAAAAACCAATATTCGGTACCATGAAAATAACCATCGATCCGGATAGACGTTGCGATGAGATGGAGTTTGATCTGAACCTGGAGGCAATCGCGGAACGTCAGGGCTGTTCGGTGAACGACCTGCGCACCGTTGAGGCACAGTTCTTGCTACTTGGTGAAAAGTGGCTTATGACGGCCGGCGCATCCTCCGGGGCGCTTCTGGGTGTGACGCTCTGCTGCGGCGTGACGGCCGGTGTGCTCTTCCGGCGCAGGAAAAGAGGCGTGGCGGTGTGAATCCAATCCTTTTGCTGGCCATAGCCGCCTTGTGGCTGTATGTTCTGGGGGTATTCCGCCGGGCGGAGTTGTACGCCTGGCGGTTCCTCTGGGGCAGCATGGGTCTGTTTATCCTGCTGATGGTGGGCGTGCGTCCCTGGCTGACCCGGCCTTTGGCCCGCTATGTCTGCGCAATGGCCGGAGTGATCGGCCGCCTGAGCGGAACCTTTACGGCTTACTTCAAATATGGGATTCTCTATATCCCGGTGGAGGAGAGCTCTATTACGCTCCAGGTGGACTTTGAGTGCTCCGGCGTCATAGAGATCATGGCGTTTCTCTCCCTGTTGGCTTTTTTTAACGTATACCGTACCAGCGAAAAGGTACTGGTGGGATTGATGGGGTTTGCCTATATCATGGTGTGCAACGCGCTGCGTATTGCCATCATCTGCCTGTCGGTCCATCTTCTGGGTATGGACGCCTACTACGTCATGCATACGTTTGTGGGGCGGATTGTATTTTATCTTTTCAGTGTGTGGCTTTATTTCTACGTGTTTACAAAGCCCCAGGTGGTTCAAATGAAGGTGGGGCATTTTAGCTATGAACTTCCTAAAAGCGATTCTTAACTCCTTTGTTTTCTGGGGCGCCTGGATCATCATTCCAGTACTGATGGAGATTCTGCCCTCCCTTGGCAGCGTCATGATGCTGCTAAGGCGGCGAATCCGGGGAATGATGGCGCCCCCACAGCCCAGACTCTATCCGGAGATTTCCTTAATTGTCCCGGTGTATAACAGCGCCGGGACGCTATTTGCGTGCATCGAATCCATCTACAACAGCACTTATCCCAACGAGAGTATCCGTATTTTTCTGGTGAACAACCAGAGCCAGGACGAGAGCTTTTCTGTGTTTGCCAAATGCCAGGCCCGGTTCCCAGAGCTGCGAATGCAGTGGATGGACGCGGAGCAGGGCAAATCCAGGGCAATGAATCTGGCGCTGTACAACAGCGAGGGAAAGTATATCATCAATCTGGACAGCGACGGTGTGCTGGAGCGGACGGCTCTTGCCAATATGGTCAATAAATTTGAGGCCCATCCGGATGTGAACTGTATGACCGGCGCAATTCTCACCAGACCGGACAAGATTCGTGCTTACCGGGGCCTGTTCTCCCGTCTGCTGCGGAATCTGGAGTTCCTGGAATATGCCCAGGCCTTTTTGGCAGGGCGGAGCTATGCCTCGGAGCTGAACGCGGTGTACACGCTCTCCGGCGCCTTTTCCGCCTTTCGAAAATCCTCTCTGCTGAAGTCCCGCATGTACAATACCGACACCGTGTGCGAGGACACACACATTACGTTTCAAATGCGGGAGCTGCAAAACGAGCGGGTGGAAATTTGCGAGAACGCTATCTTTTTTGTTGACCCCATCGAAAGCGTCAATAAGCTCTATACCCAGCGGCAGCGGTGGCAGCGAGGAAGCCTGGAGGTTGCCCGGATGTTCGCAAGCAAGAACTTCCGCTTGGGCCGGGTCTTGAAGGACGTCAATGTCAAAACGCTGCTGTATGACCATACCTTTGCCTTTCCCCGCCTGATCTGGTATCTGGCGCTGATCTGCATGATGTGCATGCACTATTCCACCAAGGTGATTCTGTGGTCCACTGGAATGATTTTTGCGCTGTATATTGCGGTGGGCGTTTTTTATTTTATCACGGTGGCAATTTTTCTCAAGATGGATGCGGAGCTGCGGCGTTTTTACCTGAAACGCTGGTGGTGCATTCCGCTGCTTCCCTTTTTCAACCTGGCCGTTTTCTTTATCCGGGTTGCCGGAATCATCAACAGCATTCAAACCGACAGCGCCTGGCGGCAGATGGACTTGACCGAGGAGCGAAACGCGTTCAACACGGCAGTGAAATCGGATGCCGCCCGCCTGCTCCAGCCGCTGCGCCGAGTCCGCCGCGCAGCTAATCGGCCGCCAAACCCTGTTGGAGCGGAGAAGGAGGGCTACGGCGCGCTCTGGTATTTCAGTGTGGGGACGCTGGCGTTTTTGGGGATGGGACTGGCACTGCTGGTCTATTGGTCCAAAAGCACCTTCCACGTAGAAATCACGGAAATTATCCACACGCTCCAGGGCCCCTTGCAGGGAACCGGAGCAGGGATGATGAACGAGGCGCTGCGGGGGCTGGTTTTGCCCCTTGGAGGCTGCGCGGCGGTCTTAGTGGCTGCTGCCATGATGGACGCGGCGATTGGCCGCCGGTTGAAGAAACGGGGAAAAGGCGCATATCAGGCGCTTCACAGCTGCGCTGTTTTCGGTAGCTCACTGCTTTTGCTGGGAGGTGTGCTGTACGGGAACGGGGCCTATGGCCTTTTGGACTATTATCAGCTGTCCGGAACGAAAAGCTCCCTTTATGAGGACGAATATGTGGACCCTGGACAGACCGCCATCACGGCGGAGGGACCCACCCAAAACCTGATTTACATTTACGTGGAAAGCCTGGAAACCACCTATGCTTCCCGAGAGGACGGCGGCTGGCAGGAGGGCGTTAATTACATGCCTAACCTCACCCGGTTGGCCGGAGAGCACTTGAACTTCGCGGATGTAGAGGGCATGGGCGGCTTCCATGCCACGGTGGGCAGCACCTGGACCATGGGCGCGCTGCTGTCCACAACCGCCGGCGTTCCCTTTGCGAAAGCCTCGGTATCGGATACGGCCATTGCCCAGGCGGAGGACTTTTTGCCCGGCGTGGTCACCTTGGGCGAGCTGCTGGAGGACAAGGGCTACGTGCAGGAGTTCATGTGCGGGTCGGACGGCGATTTTGCCGGGCGGAAGAATTATTTTCAGCAGCATGGGAACTATCGGTTTTTTGACATCTACACCGCCAGAGAGCGGGGCCTCGTTCCCCCAGATTACTGGACGAACTGGGGACTGGAGGACAAGGTGCTGTTCGACTTCGCCAGAGACGAGGTGTCGGCGCTGGCGGCGGAGGGGAAGCCCTTTAATTTCACTCTGCTGACGGTGGACCTGCACGCGACCGCCGGTTTTATGTGCCAGTGGTGCGGGAACGACTATGCAGTGGGAACCGCCAACGTGGTGAGCTGCAGCGACAGGCTGGTGTCGGAATTTGTGGACTGGTGCAAGACGCAGGACTTTTATGAAAACACCACCATCGTCATCACCGGAGACCATCCCCGGATGGACGGCTTTTTGGTGGACGGCGTTCCCTACTACAGCCGCACGGTGTACAACTGTTTCATTCATCCCGCAAAGAACGCTGTGCGAGACGAGAAGTCCCGGAGTTTTACCGCAATGGACATGCTGCCTACTGTTCTGAGTGCGATGGGCTTTGAAATCGAGGGAGACCGGCTTGGACTGGGAACGGACCTCTTTTCAGAGCGAGATACCCTGCTGGAGCGGCGGGGGGCAGAATGGCTAGAGAAGGAGCTTGGAAAGGCTTCGGATTACTATGTAGAGCACTTTTCGGAGGGTGCCGGGACCCAGCCAGCCTCTGGAGCATAAGGACGGGCGGAAAATAATGAAAGCGGGGTGAGCGAACCATGAAGAAGGACCGACGGGGAAAAAAGGGGCATCCCATTGTGGGGATTACCCTCTTGTGCGCGCTGCTGGCGTCCATGTGCGCGGGAGCGGCGGCCTGGTTTCAGCTGGAGCGATATGAAGCGGGACTGGTGGAGGTCTGCGCCATGCAGCAGGACAGCTATGTCCAGCTGGTGCTGGACCAGATTCGCCTGGAGGGAGATCGGAAGGGAGAAAAGGAGATCGAGAGTATTCTCAGTGCCATGGACGCATCCTCCAATAAATACTGGACCTTTTCCCGGGAGCAGGACATGCTGTTTGTAAAGGACGTGTTGGAGACCAACAAATACAAGGGCTTTACCACGGCGACATACTACGTTTCGGACAGCGCCAGGAGCTTTTTGGAAAGCCTTCGCTTGGACCATGTTGGTCATGGGAATATACTCATTGAGGATCGGGAATATGTGGCCTCCGGCGCGGCCTTTGAATACCAGGGAGACGTGTACCGCCTGTGCCTTTTGACCAACCGAAGCGTGCTGCTGGATCATAACCTCTTCCTGGGGGCAAAGACAGAGCTCTGCGCTCTGGGGGCGGGCACTTTGCTTTTATTTGTCATAGCAACTGCTCTGCTGGCGGGAAAGGTTCGCCGGCTCCAGTTGGAGGCCGACCGGCAGAAAGAGGCCATGGATACCCTGAACCAAAGCCTAGACAAGATGAATAAGCTTTTTTCCGAGCGTGATTTGCATGATACCAGACAGAATCTCTGGTCAAAGGAGGCGCTGCCGTCCTTTGTTGCGAAGCTGCGGGCACGAAAGGCGTATCCGCTGTCCCTGGCGTTGCTGCGGTGCTCCGGAGAGGAGGCGGTCCGGGGTGTTTTGAAGCTGGCCAGCGTATCCCTGGACCGGACGGTGCTGCGCTTTACCCTGGATGACCGTTTGCTCGGGCTTCTGTTTGTCCAATGCGATTTGGAACAGGCGCTTGACAGCGCCATGTCTCTTCTGAATGACGATGTAAGCCTGGAGGAATTTTTGCTGCTCTCCAGCGCGACGGAGCAGCCAAAGGACTTAGCGTCCTTCGGCGCAGGGAAGGGGGAGTGAAAGCATGGCGGTGAGGCTGTACCGGGAGTACCGACTGAAATTCTATTTAAATGCCAAGCACTATATCATCATCAATGGACACAAAGGGGAAACCCATCCGCATACCTGGGAATTTACCCTGACGATCCGCTATGGGCGCAGTTCCTTTGTGGAGTTCAGCACCTTTGAAAAGGGAATCTCCGACTATGTTGCTCCCTTCCAGAACCAGGTCATGAACGAGATGCCGCCCTTCGATGCCATTTTGCCTACGCTGGAAAATCTGACGGATTACTTTGCCAATGAATTTCACAGGATTATCTACGAGATCGGCGGCATCCTGACGCAGGTGGAAGCCAGCGAGACGCCTACCAGAAGCTATATTCTCCACATTCCGGAGGAGGAACAGGAGATGCCGTCCTCCGCTGGCGGGTCGACGCCGAAAAAAGACGCCCTGGAGGATGCCATTAATGCGGTGCTGAACACCATTTTAGGAGGAGAGGGAGGTCCTACCTCTTGAATCGGATGAGACGGGGGAGCGTTTTGCCGCTGCTGGCCCCGGTGTGCTATCTTGCGATTTCCGTTTTTGTGGTGCTGTGGGTATGCTGGAACGGCGTATATCCCAGCGGCTCGGATACCATGTACCATGTCTACCGGGGAGATTTTGTCTACCGGTCCATTCTGGGGGGAAACTGGTGGCCGTCCTATAATCCCATGTGGTATAACGGCGTGCAGCTGCTGCGCTATTGGGCGCCGCTGCCCGCTTACTTCATGGCCCTTTGCCAGGCACTGGCGGGCGGCGATCCACTGGACGGCTATTTGGTTTTTGTGGGCATGATTTGCTTTTTGGGTGCGTTACCCTGGCTGTACATCGGGTTTCGGACCGGACGTCCCTGGCTGGGAGCGGTCGTGGGTGCTCTGTGGTTTTTCATGCCAAACAACCTCTGCGCCCTGTTTTTGGAGGGAAATCTGGCTCGGTCCGTCAGCATGATTTTCCTCCCCCTGTTTTTTCATTTCTGCAATGCCTGCCTGGAGCAGCCCGGCCGGGCCAGGCTGTTGGGCGCGGCGGTCAGCTTTGCGCTGGTTACGCTGTGTCACCTGGGATATGGTGGTATGGTGGCCCTCGGAGCGCTGCTTTACCTCCTGCTCCACCGGATCATTGTCCGGCGCAGGGGAGTTGTGCTGCCGCTGGTTGGGGCCATGGTGGCGGGATTTTTGATTCTGGGCGTATGGCTGTATCCCTCTTTGGTGGGCGGCATAACCTCTTTGGACAACGCCGAGGTCATGGAGGGATTTTTCCAAAGCCTCTGGATATCCCTGAATCCCCTGGAGCGCTATGCCAGTGACAACGGGAATTTTTATTTTGGATTGGCGGCGTTTTTGACGGCGGCACTGGGCATTCTGCTAAGCCGGAGGGAGGAAATGCCTGGCTTTTGGGCAGGACTGCTCCTTTGCTTATGCACATCGTCCTCGATGTACCCGGTGCTGAAACTCCTCCCGGGCAGCCGATATTTGTGGATGCTGCGGTTTATTTCCATCGCCCTCTGCATGATTTTGTACAGCTATTTGCGCTGGAATACGCTGCGCCAGCCTCTGGTCTGCTTACTGCTGCTGCTTTTGTGCTTGGACACGGTGCCTTCTCTTGGCCTGATAAAGGGCACTCAAAGCGGTGAGCTGGCAGAGGACCGGCTGAACATGGCCCAGGAGCTCACGCTGATTTCTGCTGCCCAGAAGCTGACGGAACAGCGCATGGCGCTGATGGATTTGAGCAGACTTTCGGCCACTGGCGCATGGCTGGTTTCCGCCTGGAACGACCCTGTGCCGGCAACCTTCGGCGCAGGCTGGGAGGCGGCCGCGACGGCTGGCAATATTGTTCAGTTAAACCGCGCGTTGGAAAACGGACAGTATTCCTATCTTTTTGATCGTTGCATGGAGCTTGGAAACGACACGGTGCTGGTTCAGCGTTCCTCCATGTGGAAAGAGGAGGACGGCGTGTCCCGTCTGGACAAGGCCGCCGCCGCCGTGGGATATTGCCTGGTGGACTTCAACGAAAACTACCGCTTGTATCACTTGGATGTCACGGGAAATTGGGGAACCGTGACGGATTATCCGGCTTTGGGTATTGGGGCGGGGGCCGCCGCCACGGCTCTGGGCTTTCCCGCCATGGAGGAGGCGGAATCCACGAATCTCAACGATTATACCTTTGAAGAGCTGTCCCGCTATTCCTTGATCCTGCTTTCCGACTTTACCTATGACGACCGACAGACTGCCGAGTCCCTGGTCCTGCGGCTGAGTGAAGCGGGGGTCCGGGTGGTCATTGCCGCAGATGGCATTCCCGAGGATCGAAAGACCCATAACCAGAGCTTTCTGGGCGTGGTCTGCAATGCCATTTCCTTTTCCAACGGATATCCGGAGCTGGATACCATCGACGGCCTGTTGAACACGGACCTGTTTCCTCCGGGGCATACGGACTGGGACTGCGTATACCTGGAGGGGCTGGACCAGCGCTGGGGGGCCGTTTTGGACGACGGGCTGGAGCTGAATTTTTACGGTACGGTAAAAAATGACAACCTTGTTTTTATCGGGCTGAATCTCACCTATTTTTTCAGTCTGACAAAAGACCCCACTGTGGAACGGCTGCTCAGCCACGCGATGGCCCTGCCAGCCGATCAGCTACCTGTGCGGGAGATTGTTCCCCTGGAGGTGGAGATTTTGAACCAGCAGATTACCGTGACCTCTCCCCGGGGGGAGGTCAATACGACCCTGGCCTTTCACGAGAATTTTGAAAGCAGCCAAGCCATATCCTCCCGCAATCACCTGACGGTTGTGGAAGAGGGCGTAACGTCTATTACGCTGCGGTATCCATACCTGAAAGAGGGACTGGCGGTCAGTGCAGCTGGGGTAATTCTGCTGCTTCTCCTGCTGCGGAAAAAGGGAGATGAGACGTGCCCATGAACGAAAGACGAGAGCAAGCGGGACAAACAGACGCACCGACCCAGCTCGGCGTTCTGATTCCCGCCTATGAGCCGGGCCGGTGCTTCAGCGGCTTGGTGCGACAGCTGAGTGAGGCCGGTATTCCTGTTGTGGTGGTGAACGATGGCAGTTCCGCGTCTCTGGAAACGGTCTTTCAGGGATTGGAACCGGCGGTGGTGCTGCGCCACGAGAAAAATTACGGCAAGGGACGGGCCCTAAAAACTGGAATCGCCTATATGGCAGAGCGGGGCTTTACGGGGATTGTCACAGCGGACGCAGACGGCCAGCACAGACCGGAGGACATCCTCCGGGTGGCGGAGGCTCTGGCCGCAGGGGGCGGGCGGTTGATCTTGGGGATGCGGGACGTGTCTCGGATGCCGCCTCGGTCCAGAACTGGGAACTGTTTGACCCGAGTGCTTTTTCGTCTGCTGTATGGAATCCGCTTGCGGGACACCCAGACCGGACTGCGGGGCATTCCGCTGACGGAGCGGAGCCTGTCCGGTCTCCTGGAGCTGTCTGGCGAGGGTTATGAATACGAGATGGAAATGCTGGTCCATTCGGCGGCGCTGTTCCCGGCAGGCCTTGAAGAGGTGGAAATCCAGACCATTTACTCGGCGGATTCTGACGCCGCCTCCCATTTCCGTCCCCTGCGGGACGGTATGCGGATATATGCGGTTTTGTTCCAGTGCTTTCCCCGGTTTTTCCTCTCCTCGCTGCTGGCGTTTCTGACAGATTACCTGTCGTTTAACCTGCTGTATTATCTGGTTCTGAAAAGGAGCGTTCCATCGGCGGTGCTGGCTCGGGTCATCTCCGGAACGGTGAACTACAACGTGAACCGGCACTTGGTGTTTGGCGGGTCCTACCGGCTGTGGGGCTATTTGAAAATACTGGTCCCGCTGCTGCTGGCCAATTGTGTGCTGATGTATCTCCTGGTGGACTGCCTGGGACTTCCCGCCTTCTTGATGAAGCCGTTGGTGGACGGCGGATTGTACATTGTGAGCTTCGTATCGCAAAACCGGATGTCCCAATAAACGGGATGGGCGGTTTGTTCAGCGGCCGCCTGCGGCAATCCTGGCATACCAGAAGGCGCTGTCCTTCAAAATTCGCCGTTGAGTGGGATAATCCACATAAACCAGTCCGAACCGCTCTCCGTATCCGCTGTGCCATTCAAAGTTATCCGTTAAGGACCAATGGAAGAATCCCCGGATGTCGGCCCGTTCCGTGCCCCGGCGGAGCGCTTCCAGATACCGGGTCAAGAAGTCAATGCGGTCCGGATCGTGAACCTTACCGTCTAGAAAAATGTGGTCGTTGCAGCTTAGGCCACACTCCGTAACATACAGGGGCAGACCGTACCGCCGGTAGAGGTCCTCGTAGCCGTATTCCATGATCTCTGGCGTAATGGGCCATTTCAAGGCCGTTCGGGGGAACCCTGGATACCGGGGAAGATACACCGGCTTGCCGTCTGGCCCGGCGGCGATCTCATGACCGTTGTAGGAGTTGACGCCGATCATATCCGGTACGGCGTGCATAATCTCCCACTCCTGCGGTGTGATGTCACTCATCCGCTCGGCCAGGCGAGGACCCTCTGGGTCCACATGGCCGAAACATGCTGCGTCCAGTCCGCAGGGATGGGTGAACATCCAATCCTCATCCGGCATGGCGAAGGCAGCGTTTGTAGACGCCTCTCGATCTTCTGGGCTGTGGGGCCAGCAGAGCCGCCCTGTAGAAGCCAGGCCCACCTGGGCGGTGGAATCCGCCTCCCGGATGGCCCGGGCCGCTAGACCGTGAGCCAGCATCAGGTGCTTCCAGCACTGGACTAGTTGGGGCAGGCCGTACTGCCTTCCCGGTGCATGAAGCCCCAGGGCATGCCCTAGACTCAGGACGATCTGGGGTTCATTAAGGGTAAAATAATGATGGACTCGGCCCTGAAAATGCTTCGCCATCATGCTGGCAAAACGTCCGAAAGCCTGGGCTGTCTCCAGCCGCAGCCAGCCGCCCTGGTCCTCTATGGCTTGGGGCAGCTCCCAGTGATAAAGGGTGACCCAGGGGGTGATTCCCCGGTCCAGGCAGGCGTCTACCAATCGATCGTAATAGCGGAGCCCTCCGGCGTTCCAGTTCCCATCTCCCATGGGGTCCACTCTGGCCCAGCTAGTGGAGAAGCGGTAGTGCCGGATGTTCAACTGGAACAGGATGTCCAAATCCTCCTGGAAGCGATGGTAGGCGTCGCAGGCTACGGAGCCGTCTCCGCCGTCGGCGATGGCCCCCGGGCGACGGCAAAATGTATCCCAAATGCACGCTCCGCCGCCATCTAACTGGGAATAGCCCTCAATCTGATAGGCGCTGGAGGCGGCGCCCCAGATAAAATCCTTCTGAAATTCCATGGGATCACCCCATCACTACTCGGACGGACACGACGCTCCCTGCCGGGGCAGTGGGAACGATGGTCCCCTCCAGCCGCACGTCGTCCGCGTAGAGTTCCTTCACGCCAGATTGCAAACCCTCGGGATTTTCCACGGTAATTTGATATACGGCATCCCGAAAACGGCGGACGGCGGTAAAGCCCGTCCAGCCAGAGGGAATGCAGGGATTTACACACAGCCCGTCCAGCTCCGGTCGTATGCCCAAAATTGCCTGCGAAACGGCGGTAAAGCTCCAGGCGGCGGCTCCCGTGAGCCAGCTGTTTTTCGCCTCGCCAAAGGCGGCGGCATCCGTTCCTGCCACCATTTGGCTATAGACATAAGGCTCTGTGCGGTGAATCTCGCTGACCTCCTCCAGATAGGCCGGACAGAGCTTTCGGTAGGTCTCAAAGGCCCGGTCCCCATGGCCCAGCACGGCTTCCGCGCAGGTGATCCAGGGATTGTTGTGGGAGAAGATGCCTGCGTTTTCCTTGTAGCCAGGGGGGTAGCTGCTGATTTCCCCCAGCTCCAGCCGATAGCGGGTGTAAGGCGGCTGATGAAGCACGATGCCAAACCGCGTGTCCAGCCGCTCTTCTACGCTTTTCAGAGCCTGTGCCGCCTGGCCGCTCTCCTTTCCGATGCCCGCCATGACGCACATGCCCTGGGGCTCTATGTAGATTTGCCCCTCTTCGCACTCCCGGCTGCCCACCGGCGCGCCGAAAGCATCGTAAGCCCGACGGAACCAGGCCCCGTCCCAGCCTGCGGTCAAGACCGTTTTTTCCATGGACTTCACAGCCTCTAGGCAGGTCTCCGCTTCCTCCGTCAGTCCCTGGCGGCGGCAGAGCTCCGCATAACGACGGCCATAGAGAACAAACATTCCGGCGATGAACACGGATTCCGCCGCCGGACCTTCGTTGGGGCCGGTGGTCTGGAAACTCTCCCCAGGATGGCGGGAGAAACAGTTGAGGTTTAGGCAGTCGTTCCAGTCTGCCCGGCCAATGAGGGGCAGGCCGTGGGGCCCCAAATGATTCACCGTGTATCGAAAGCTGCGCCGCAGGTGCTCCATCAGTGGAGCGGCGGCGTTTTCGTCGTTATCAAAGGGAACCAGCTCGTCCAGGATGCTCCAGTCTCCCGTTTCTCGCAGATAAGCGTCCACTCCGGCGATGAGCCAAAGGGGGTCGTCGTTGAAGCCGCTGCCCACCGCTAGATTGCCTTTCTTGGTCAGGGGTTGGTACTGGTGGTAGGCGCTGCCGTCAGGGAACTGGGTGGCGGCGATGTCCAGAATTCGCTCCCTGGCCCGCTCCGGGACCATGTGGACAAAACCAAGCAAATCCTGACAGGAGTCTCGGAAGCCCATGCCCCGTCCCGTCCCGCTCTCAAAGTAAGAGGCGGAGCGGCTCATGTTGAAGGTGACCATGCACTGGTACTGATTCCAGGTGTTGACCATCTGGTCTACCTTCTCATCCGGGGAGTGTGACTGGAAATGAGAGAGCAGCTCCGTCCAATACCGGTTCAGCTCTTGGAAGGCCGCCTCGCTCTGCTCCCGGGTTCGGTAACGTTCCATCAGCGCATGGGCCAGCTTTTTGTTGATCACGCCAGGGGCGGAGAACTTGTCCTCCTCGGGATTTTCGATATAGCCCAGCCCCAGGAGGAGGAATTCTTCTTCACCTGGCTCTAGCTCTATATGAAACTGCATGGCTCCCACCGGAGCCCAGCCCTGGGCTGTGGACCCGGTGCAGGCCCCTCTTATCACCGCTTCTGGCGCGGCAGGGGAGCCATAGGAGCCCATGAACGCGTCTCTGGCGGTATCGAAGCTCTGAAATGGGCGATCAGCCCAAAAGACCGCGTAGTGGTTTCGACGTTCCCGGTACTCTGTTTTGTGGTAAATGGCGTTGTCCTCCACTTCCACCTCGCCGGTGGAAAGATTGCGCTGCAAGTTGGTGCCGTCGTCCACCGCATCCCAGAGACAAAACTCCACAAAGGGGAATATCTCAAAAGTCTTTCGCGCCTTAGAGCAGTTTTGCAGAGTGAGTTCCATCAGCAAACACCGCTCCCCCCGAGGAACAAAGAGCCGCTGAACCGCCGTAAGGCCGTTCTTTTCCCCCTGGATTTGGGTATATCCCATGCCATGCCGGCAGTTATAGCCGTCCAGCTCGGTTTGTACCGGCTGCCAGCCGGGGTTCCAGAGAACATCGCCCTCTTTCACATAAACGTGAAAGCCCTCCTGGTCCGGGGGGCAGTTGTTGTAGCGGTAGCGAGTTATGCGGCGCAGCCGCGCGTCTTTATAGAAACAATAGCCGCCAGCCGTGTTGGACAGCAGTGCAAAAAAATCCTCGCTGCCCAGATAGTTGATCCAGGGAAGGGGAGGCCGGGGCGTAGTTACGACATACTCCCGCCGGGGAGTATCAAAGTATCCGAATTGCATAGGCCATTTCCTCCTGTGTTGTTGTAAGTGGTCCTTGGGTTACGATATCGAAAACGATTAAGTTATCGGTTTGCCTAATTTTCTGATTATAGGATATCGAATTTTTTTCTAAATTGCAAGACTTTATTTCTTGATTTTGACAATTTTTCTTTTGGAGGGAAGGAAATCCTTTTTGAGGAACGGTCAAACGGCGATCTCTTCTGCTTTTAAGTAAACTTTCGTAAGCGCAATTCCTAAATTTTCGTGAGTATATTCAGTTAAATCTACAAAATCTGATGGAATTGCGCAAAATGTCAAAAAAAGCCCTTGCATTTTTTGGCAAAATCAGGTATGTTGAATTTACGAAAACGATTAAGGAACTTGCGAGAGAAGGGCGGTGATCGGATAGGAATGGTCTCCATGAAGGACATTGCGCAGCGCTGCGGAGTCTCCGTTGCCTCCGTCAGCAAGGCCCTGAACGGACAACAGGACATCGGACAGGAAACCCGAGAGCGCATTCTCAGGACTGCCGACGAGATGGGGTATCTGACCAACTCCGCCGCGCGGGCCCTGAAAACCAACCGAACCTATCACATCGGCGTGTTGTTTGTGGATGAGCGGCGCAGCGGCCTGGCCCATGAGTACTTCTCCGCCGTCCTCAACAGCCTGAAGGAGGAGGCGGAGGCCAGGGGCTATGACATCACCTTCATCAACCGCCACGCGGGAAACAAGCCTACCACCTACCTCCAGCACTGTCGTTACCGAAGCTTGGACGGCATTATCATCGCCTGTGTGGATTTCAACGATCCTCAGGTTTTGGAGCTGGTGAATTCCTCTTTGCCGGTAGTGACCATCGACCACGTGTTCAACAACCGTATGGCCGTGGTTTCCGATAATGTCAGCGGAACAGAAGCGCTGGTCCGCCATGTGTACGGCCTGGGCCACCGACGGATCGCTTTCATCCACGGCGAGCGTACCGCCGTTACGGAAAATCGTCTGACCGGCTTCTACCGGGCTTGCGAGGAGCTGGGGGTAGAGCCGCCGGAGGAATATGTAATTGAGGGCGTGTACCATGACCCGGACCGTTGCGGGGAGCTGACCCAGGTGCTGCTGGAGCTGCCGGAACCGCCCACCTGCATTCTGCTACCGGACGATTTTTCCGCCATCGGTGGCTTGAACGCCATTCAGAAAAAGGGCCTGCGGGTGCCGGAGGACATCTCCGTCACCGGCTACGACGGCATTCACCTAGCCAGTGTTATGCATCCCCGGCTGACAACCTATTACCAGGATACAGACGTTTTGGGTCGAACTGCAGCGGCTAAGCTGATCGAGCTGATTGAAAAGCCCCGAACCGCTTTGATAGATCGCTTTTTCATCCCCGGCGCATTGCGGGAGGGCATGTCCGTCCGGCGGTTGGAGTGAAGGATTTCCACAGAAGCCATGGCTTCTGTTCCCTACGGCAAAGCCGTAGGGAAATCCCCCCGGTGATTTCCATGCCGAGGGTGCGGTTCACAATGAAATGGTCCCAATAAAAGTGTTTCACATTTTATAAAGGAGGATTTTTAAGATGAAAAAGTTGTTTGCTCTGCTACTCGCCCTCGTCATGATCCTGTCCCTGGCCGCCTGTGGAGATAAGGGCGAGAGCGCGCCTCCCACAGAGCCTGATAAGGAAGGCGCGGAGCCCGCCAAGGAAGGGAAGGTTTTCAACATCCACGCCTGGAATGAGGAGTTTAAGGGCTTCTTCGAAAAATATTATCAGGTCCCCGAGGGGATCACGGTCAACTGGATCATCACCCCCAGCGCGGACGGCGCTTACCAGGACAAGCTGGATGCCGCTCTGATGAGTCAGTCCGGAGCCGCCGACGATGACAAGGTGGATATGTTCCTGGCAGAAGCCGATTACATCCTCAAGTACACCAACAGCGATGCCACCCAGGATATCACCGCACTGGGTGTTACCGACTTCTCCAACGCCTATCCCTATACGGTCCAGGCTGCTTCCGACGCTAGCGGCGTGGTGAAGGGCGTGTCCTTCCAGTGCTGCCCCGCCGCCATGATTTACCGCCGCTCCATCGCCAAGGACGTGCTGGGTACCGACGATCCCGCTCAGGTCCAGGCCGCCGTCTCCGATTGGGACAAGTTCAACGCCGTGGCCGAGCAGGCCGCCGCTAAGGGCTACCTGATGACCGCTTCCGAGGCCGCCACCTACCGGGTGTTCTCCAACAATGTCTCCGCTCCCTGGGTGGACGGAAACAACAACCTCCAGATCGATGAGAATATCCAAACGTGGATGAAGCAGGCCAAGGAGTTCTCCGACAAGGGCTACACCCAGGACTGCGATATCTGGTCTGACGAGTGCACCGCACAGATGTTTGCCTCCGGCAAAGCCATGTGCTACTTTGGCCCCGCGTGGTACTTTAATTTCTCCATGGGCAACGCACAGGACGCCGAGAAGGGCTGCTCCGGTGACTGGGCCATCTGCCAGGGTCCCCAGGCCCATTTCTGGGGCGGCACCTGGCTGCTGGCCGCCTCCGGCTCCGACAACCCCTCTATGCTGGCGGATGTCATGAATACCTTCATCAACGACGAGGAAGTCTGCTCCCTGCTAGTGGAGAAGGAAGCCCAGTTCTCCAACAACAAAGCCGTTAACGCGAAGTTTGCCGAAGATCCCGAGTTTGGAAGCGCCTTCCTGGGCGGCCAGAACGATACCGCCATGTTTGCCGAAATGGCCGGAAACATCAAGTTTGAGAATCAGACCGTTTATGACCAGCTCCTCAACGAGGGTCTCCAGTCCAACTGGCGGGAGTACTGCAAGGGTACTGTCTCCGAGGAAGAGGCCATGAGCAACTTCTACAAATACGTCAACGAAAAGTATCCCAGCATCGTTACCCCGTAAAACCGGATAAGCGTCCCTTAACGGGAGAAACCGCCGGCTGGGGCAGGGAAGAGCCCTGCCCCAGCCGTCCGCATCCTCGTCGATTTTAAATAGAAGGAGGAAGCCGCCATGGGAAAGCAGCCGCTCCGCCGGAAGGGCGTTAGCTACGCCAAGTGGGGTTATATCTTCATCGCGCCGTTCTTTATCGCTTACGCCATCTTTCACCTGGCACCCCAGGTGCTGACTATTTACAACAGCTTTTTTGAGAATTATCGGGAGGGTTTGACCCAGGTGGGACCCAATTTCGTGGGGCTGAAAAACTATGTCACCCTCTTCACGCCTGATTCCAGCGGCAGCGTGGATATTTTAAAATATGCGGGCAACACCGTGGCTCTCTGGGTGGGGGGCGCGGTGCCGCAGATTATCATTGCCCTGCTGCTGGCTATTTTCTTCACCAGTTACCGGCTGCGGATTAAAGGGCAGGCGTTTTTCAAGGCGGTCATCTATCTGCCCAATCTTATTATGGCTTCTGCCTTCTCCATGCTGTTCTACACCCTGTTTTCCAATGTGGGGCCGGTGAACCAGCTTTTGATGCAGCTGGGGTGGTCGGATCATGTGATCGACTTTTTTGCCGTGAAGTTTACCGTCCGGGGCCTAATCTGCCTGATGAACTTTCTAATGTGGTTTGGAAATACCACCATTCTCCTGATGGCGGGCATCATGGGCATCGACCAGAGCCTCTTCGAGGCATCCACCATCGACGGGGCCAGCTCCCTTCAAACCTTCTTTCGAGTGACGCTGCCGCTGCTGACACCAATCCTGGTTTACACCATCATTACGGCTCTTATCGGCGGTCTCCAGATGTTCGACGTTCCTCAGGTTCTCACCAACGGCCTAGGCACCCCCAACCGCTCGTCCACAACTCTGATCATGTACTTGAACAACTACCTGGGCACCAGCAAGAACTATGGCATGGCCGGAGCCATTTCGGTGGTGGTCTTTATCCTCACCGGCCTGCTTAGCGTTTTGGTGTTCAAGTCCCTGACCCGGCAGCGGGAGCAGTGAGGAGGCGAAAGAGATGAAACACGTGAATACCTCCGAGAGCCACAGGGCCCGGGTTATGTTACTGGTTACCCGCGCGGTGGTCTATGCAATTTTGATTTTCCTCAGTATTTTGTGTCTGTTTTCCTTCTATCTGCTGATTGTCAACGCCAGCCGTTCCAATGCGGACCTCCAGGGTGGCTTTCGTTTCCTTCCCCAAGGGAATTTCCTGACAAACCTGAAAAACGCCTGGAACGACGCGTCTATCAACATCCCCCGTGGAATGTTGAACAGCTTTCTTGTAGCTGCATGCACCTCCGTGCTGACCACTTACTTTTCCGCCTTGACAGCCTATGGTCTCCATGCCTATGAGTTTAAGCTGAAGCGGGCAGCCTTTACCTTCATCATGGCGGTCATGGTGATTCCTAAGCAGGTCTCTGCCGCGGGCTTCGTGCAGTTGTGCTACAAGTTCCACTTGACCAACAGCTACCTGCCCCTGATTCTTCCTGGCGTGGCTGCGCCCATCGTGTTCTTCTACATGAAACAGTATATGGAAAGTACCCTGCCTATGGAGATCATTGATGCCGCCCGGGTGGATGGCTCGGGAGAATGGTACACCTTCAACCGCATCATTCTGCCTATGCTCAAGCCTGCGCTGGCGGTGCAGATGATTTTTGCCTTCGTGGAATCCTGGAACAATTATTTCTTGCCAGCTCTGCTGCTGGATAAAGCGGAGCTGAAAACCGTACCCATTATGATTGCCCAGCTTCGAGCGGCGGATTATTCCAAATTCGACTTGGGCAAGGTGTATATGTTCATCCTGCTGGCAATTCTGCCGGTTTTGGCGGTCTACATCTTCCTGTCAAAATCCATCATCAAGGGCGTTACCGCCGGGTCCGTCAAGGGCTGAGGACAATAGAAGGAAACAGAAAACGCTGTGGGAATCATCCCGCAGCGTTTTTTCGTGTACGTTGTATGAGCCGTGCCTTCGTTACTGCTTACGGCGGGGGCCCACCGCCTCCCCGGTGAGGACGCAGACGCCGGTCTTATCGCACTTTCCGCAGCCCATGCAGTTGGAGGGGCCCTGTATGTGCTTGTGAATGGTGTATTGCAGCCACGCTGCGCTACCCACCGCCGCCGCCAGTAAAATCCATCCGAATGCTGCCATGGAAAGCCCTCCCAATTTCATTTTTTACAGCATATCATGGGAAACGGCCCTCTGTCAGTGGCATCTGCAACAGCCGGAGCCCCAGCAAGGGGAGCAGGGGTTCCGGTGGGCCGAAAACGGCCGGGAGGGGAAGCTCCTGGGCGTCAACGATTCCCCCGTCCGGGCGGGGGAGGGCCCGCTGAACGCAAAGCACCGGCTCCGACAGGCTGGAAAGCGTCAGACTGTCCCGGGGAGAGAGACCGTAGGAGATCACCGTCTCCGCCTGGAGGGGAGGTGGGAGGACCTGGAGGTCCCCCGGAGCCAGCAGAAGTCGGCAGACGATTTCGCCGTATTCCGCCTCTACCAGAGCCCGGCAGCCCTCCGGGGTCAGGGCCAGCAGAGGCCAGATATGCTCCGTCAATTCCCCGGCTCGTTGAATTCTCCGGGTTCCTGGCGGCAGAAAGCGGTCCCACTCTATGGGGCAGTCGTAAATTGCGGAGTCCATCCCATCCCTCCGTTTCCTCTGGCGTAGTGTTTGCGCTGGGCGGAATTCCATGCAAAATTTTCTCGTCTTTTTCCGGTAGGTGTGGTAGAATAAGAAAAACGACGGAACCGAGATGATACATGGTGCATTTTTGGGAACATTTGAAAACCGTAAACCACCACCGCGCCCTGGTGCGAAAGCACTGCTTCCGCCTGGGGCTCTATTGGCAGGGGCTGACCCACGACTTGTCCAAGTACTCTCCGACGGAATTCTGGCCAGGGGTGAAGTACTTCCAGGGGGACCACAGTCCCAACGATCAGCAGCGCCGGGAGGAGGGCTACAGCGCCGCCTGGCTCCACCACAAGGGCCGAAACCGCCACCATTTCGAGTACTGGACCGATTACCAGCAGGATGGAAGCGGCATCGGCGGCGTGGAGATGCCGCCGAAATATGTGGCGGAGATGTTTTGTGACCGGCTGGCCGCTAGCAAGGTCTATCAGGGGAAGAACTTTGACACCAGTCATCCCTACCGTTTTTTTGAGCGGGGGAAGGGGAGGCGGCTCCTGCTCCACCCGGCCACGTCGGCCCTGCTGGAAAACATTTTGATCATTCTCCGGGACCAGGGGGAGGACGCGGCCTTCGACTACGTTCGACGGGAGGTCCTGGGAAAGAAATAGGAGGGATCGAATGGACAAAGAAAGCATTCGCGGCCTGTTGCAGCCGGGAGAGCGGCTGCTGTGGGAGGGGGCGCCGGAGCGGGGCATCCGGCTCCAGCGGTCCGATTGGTATACCATCCCCTTCAGTCTGGTCTGGTGCGGGATGCTTTGCATCATCATAGGGCCCCAGATTCGCATAGCATCTGTGCTGCCGCTTATGGGACTGATTTACGTTCCCTTTATTCTGGCGGGGCTCTATCTGCTGGCCGGACGCTTCTTCTTCCGGGCTTACCGGCTGTCTGGGATGCGCTATGCCGTGACGGACAAGCGGGCAATCATCGTGAACCGCAGGGAGACGGTATCCTTGCTGTACCGGCAGATTCCCATGCTGCAAAAGGAAATCCGCCGGAGCGGTGTTGGCACCATTTGGTTTCAGCGGCCTACGTACTACGGCAGCGGAAGCCACCGCCGCCATATTCCCGGCGTGGGCTTTGAGGAGATCGCCGATGCAGAGAAGGTTTACCGTCTGCTGGAGAGCCAGATGCTGAACCGGGAATAAAGGAGTGGAGGCTTGGCCTCCACTCCTTTTGTCACTTGATGTTTGCCCCGAAGAGAGCCAGCAGCTTCAACAGAGGCTTCCAGAGCTTTGGGTGGTGCTCTAAAAGAAATGCCTCCACCTCCGGCTGGGTCAGACCGTTTCCCCAGAGGAGGATGTGCTTGCCCGCCGCGTCATAGCCCACGGCGGTTTCCCCCACAGCGGCCACGCCTACGGCAATCTTTCCGCCCAGGGCCGCCACGCCTCCGGCGTACCAAAGGCCAAGGGCCACGGGACCAAAGGCCAGCAGGCCGATGGCCACCGGCCCCAGAGCCGCCAGACCGAAGGCTAGGGCGCCCAGGGCGAAAGCCCCTATACTGAGGGCACCGATGCTGAAAATGCCCACGCTGAAGGCCCCCAAGGCCACCACGCCCACGGCAATATTTCCAATGGCAAGGATGCCCCGGGCAGTCCTCCGGCAGCGCAGCATATGGGGGTAAAAAGATAGGCAGACAGAAACCAGGGGAAGGCCAAAGAGCTTGGTTTTGCTCTCCCAGGTCCAGGACCGGAAGAGACGGGAAATCTCCTCCACCTGCGCCTCCAGCTTTGCGGTGGAGGGCACAGGGGGTTCAGAAGGGCGCTCTGGCTCCTCCAGGTGGTCTTTTACCAGATAGTCCACGCTGACGGAGAAGAGCTCCGACAGGGCAATGAGCTTGGAGAGCTCCGGAACCGCCGTGCCGCTCTCCCACTTGCTGACAGACTGCCGGGTCACTCCCAGCCGGTCCGCCAGCTGCTCCTGGGACAGGCCCTCCCGGCGACGGAGATCCAGCAGTTTTTCAGAAAAAGGTTTCATACAATATCCTCTCGCTTTCTTTTGGGTTGGCTCCATGCTAGCCCGCCCAGTTGGAAAAAGCAAGAACGCGGCAAGTGGAAGTTTGTCAACCGTTGGTTGCGCCCATTGCGCCGCAAAGGCTTCCAGGTTTAGGGCTTACAGCTGGTCTCGGTTTACTACCTCCGGCGGGCGGTCCAGCTGCCAGGGGTCGTCCATCAGGCCGTGAATATACCGGATGGCAGAGGCGTAGTAAAAGCCGTCCACGATCCGCTCGTCGGTGACGAAGTTGCAGTCCACATACTTCCGCAGGACAACACTGCCGTCCCGCTTGGTCTCATAGACCCGGCGCTTTCTCCCAAAGGCGCAAAATACGGGCACATTGCCGAAGTCATAGAGGTGATGATGGATGGGCGGAATCCCCAAAGAGGCCATAGAAGTGATGAATAGAGAGCCGTGAAAAGGAGAAAGCCTTGTCAGCCATCGAGGCAGCAGACCGAAGTAGTCCCCCACCTGGAGCAGAGCCACCAGCCCACGGAGCAGCAGCCCGGGAACCAGATTTAACACCCCCGCCAGCTTGTCGAAGGAGGAGTTCAATGGTGTGCGCTTGACCTCCTGCACCTTTTCGTCAAAACGGCGGAATACCGTTTCCGCCGTGTCGGCAGGGTCGAAGTCGACCTTGATAACGGTGTCGGGAGAGTCGGTGGACATCTCTTTTTTGATGGTCATATTGACTTCGATAAGCCGGTCCCGGCTGTAGGTCCGCTGTCCGGCAATGAAACGGTTCAGCCCCGGATACCGGGCGCAGGCCCGGACATAAGCTGCCAGAATGACATGGAGAACGCCGAAGCCCTTCCAGCCCGCCTGACGCTTTTCTGCGATGTAGCGGTCCACCGCCGTTACCTCGAACTGATCGGCGATGAAATTCTGGGAGGTGTTCCGGGTTTTCATGATGAAGGGAGACACAGCGAAAATAGGGGAGAGGGTCCGCAGCCGCCGTCCATCGTTTCGGTCGCCAAAGCGGCGGATCAGGCTGTCCTCCTCTACAGGCCGCCGCCGCATGGCCAGGGACAGGCAGAGCAGCGCTGCCATGCAGCAGAGGACGGATAGCTCCGGCAGCCACTCGTGAAGGCTCCAGCCGATTTTCTGCCGATCCTCCACAAAAATATGGTACAGCATGGGCAGGCCAAACAGAGGCCACAGAAAGGCCTGGGTGCGGATGATTCCCACCACGGTGGCGGTGTATAGAACCGCAATCAAGGCGTAGAGCAGAAGGCAGAGAACCGTGTGGAGGATGGAGACGAAGTAGAACGCCTTCACGGCAAAGAATACACAGCCCAGCCACACAGGGATGGCGGAGCGGTACAGCCGCTCCCGGCCGTCCAAAAAGAGAATCCAGACAAAGCACAGGTTCGCCCAGAGGGGAAGAAGAACCTGAAGGAGGAGAATGGGCACGGACAGCGCCGGTTCTCCCGCAGCCCAGACGGCGCGGAGTAGGCCGGAGCAGGCCATCAGCAGTGCCGACAGGAGCACCATTCCCCGAATGGAAGGCAGCCAATACACGGTCCTCTGTTTCATGGAATTCCCTGCTTTCTCCACCTTGAAAAACGGCGCACCACCCTTCAGGGAGCGCGCCGTTTCGGTGTGCGGTATGTGGTCCTTCCGGGACAGGCGGAACTGCCGGAAGCTCCCAGATGTTTTCGTAAACATTATACGTCTTTTCTCGGAAAAGTCAAGATTTCGACAAACTTTTCCCTGGAAAACAGGTTGAAAGTTTCCTATCTTCCCTGTGCCTCCGGGAGTAATTGGCATTTTGCACAAAGGTCATCCGGCATTTTTTGAAAGATCGGGAAAAAATTTCGCCGGATTCTGGATTCCGCCCTTGTTTATTTCCTCCGCAAATGTTACACTAAAGGCAACACCCCTGCGGGGGACTTGTGGACGCCCTATGTTTTATAAGGAGGATGTTTATATGAACGCCTATCTTTCCAGTGTGATCGAGCATGTGAAAACCCGGCACGCCAACGAGCCGGAGTTTGTCCAGACGGTGGAGGAGGTTTTGTCCTCTCTGGAGCCCGTCATCGAGAAGCACCCTGAATATGAAAAGGCTGACCTGCTGACCCGCATGGTGGAGCCGGAGCGGATGTTCACCTTCCGGGTTTGCTGGATGGCGGACGACGGCACCTGGCACACCAACATTGGCTACCGCTGCCAGTTCAACGGAGCCATCGGCCCTTACAAGGGCGGCCTCCGGTTCCAGAAGAACGTGTATCCCGGTATCATCAAGTTCCTGGGCTTTGAGCAGGTGTTTAAGAACAGCCTCACGGGACTGCCCATCGGCGGCGGCAAGGGCGGCAGCGACTTCGACCCCGCCGGAAAGTCCGACGCGGAGATCATGCGCTTCTGCCAGAGCTTCATGCAGGCCCTGTACCGCTACATCGGGCCCGACGTGGACGTGCCTGCCGGAGACATGGGCGTGGGTGCCCGGGAGATCGGCTACATGTACGGCGAGTATCGGCGGCTGAAGGGCGCCTTTGAAAACGGCGTTATGACCGGCAAGGGTTTCAGTTACGGCGGTTCTCTCATCCGGCCGGAGGCCACGGGCTTTGGAGCGGTGTACTATCTGGAGAACGTCCTCAAGCACGAGGGCGAAGAACTGAAGGGCAAGACCATTGCCTGCGCGGGCTTTGGTAACGTAACCTGGGGCATCTGCAAGAAAGCCACGGAGCTGGGAGCCAAGGTAGTTACCTTGTCCGGGCCCGACGGGTATATCTACGATCCCGACGGCGTGGCCACGGCAGAGAAGATCGACTATCTGGTGGAGATGCGGAACAGTGGCCGGAACCAGGTGAAGGACTATGCCGACAAGTTCGGAGTAGAGTTCCACGCCGGGGAGAAGCCCTGGGGCGTGAAGGTGGACGTGGTGATGCCCTCCGCCATGCAGAACGACGTGCATATGGAGCAGGCGAAGCAAATTGTCGCCAACGGGGTGAAATACTATATCGAAGTGGCGAACATGCCCACCACCAACGACGCGCTGAAATTCCTGCTGGAGCAGAAGGGCATGATTGTGGCCCCCTCCAAGGCCGTCAACGCCGGCGGCGTGGCCACCTCCGCCCTGGAGATGGCCCAGAACAGCGAGCGGCTGGTGTGGACCGAGGAAGAGGTGGACAAGCAGCTGCACCAGATCATGGATACCATCTACAACATGAGCGTGGAGGCCGCTGAAATGTACGGCCTGGGGTACAACCTGGTGGCGGGCGCCAACATCGCCGGCTTCCAGCGCGTAGCCGACGCCATGATGGCCCAGGGCGTGTTCTAATCCATCTTTCAGACAAAAGCAAGCCGGCCGACTTTATGTCGGCCGGCTGTTTACTTGCTTTTCTTAAAGGTCAGATAGCCCTCCAAAATCAGGGACGCCGCCACGGCATCCACGGTCTTTTTTCGCTGCTTTCCGTTCTTTCCAGCGTTGAAGAGAATCTGATGGGCGTCAATGGTGGTTCGGCGTTCGTCCCAGAGAACTACCGGCAGACCTGCGGACTCCCGAAGCAGCTCTGCCAGAGCCTCGGCTTTTTCAGCCCGAGGGCCCCGGGTGCCGTCCATGTTTCGAGGATGGCCCAGCACCAGCTCCTCCGCGCCATGTTCCCGGGCCAAGGCGGTGATCTGCTCTGCGACTGCCTCTGGGCGGTAGGCGGTGATGGTCGTGGTGAAGCCAGTTAAGAACCCGGTGGGATCAGAGATGGCGACGCCGGTGTGGGCGTCTCCATAATCGATGGCCATGATGCGCATAGGGGAACTGCCTTTCTGCGGCCAGAGCCGCTGTTTTGGATTGTCCAGCGTTGAAAAAGAGCCCATGGCTAAGGCCACGGGCTCTTTCGGTTGCGAAGATGTTCTTCTCCCTTTTATTTCGCTCTCTTTCTCCCTTTCATTTTGGCGCTCTATT
>CAJUMX010000025.1 GCA_910587705.1 uncultured Oscillibacter sp. | reverse complement strand
TCCTCAAGATGGTCAACGGCGTCATCCTCCTGGTGGACGCCGCCGAGGGCCCCATGCCCCAGACCCGCTTCGTGCTCTCCCGGGCTTTGGAGCTGGGCCACCGGGTCATCGTGGTGGTGAACAAGATCGACCGGCCCGACCAGCGGGTCTATGAGGTCATTGACGAGGTGCTGGAGCTCCTGATGGACCTGGACGCTACCTCCGAGCAGCTGGACAGCCCCATGCTCTTTTGCTCCGGGCGCAACGGCACCGCCTCCTGCTCCCCCACGGTGCAGGGCACGGATTTAAAGCCCCTCTTCGACACCATCCTGGAATATATCCCCGCCCCGGAGGCGGAGGTGGACCAGCCCTTCCAGATGCTGGTTTCCTCCATCGACTACAACGAGTTCGTGGGCCGCATCGCCATCGGCCGCATCGAGCGGGGCACTCTGAAGCAGAACCAGGAGATCGCCGTGTGCAACTACCACGACCCGGAGGCCGTCCTCCGCAAGGCCAAGGCTACCGCCATCTACGAGTTCGATGGCCTGGGCCGCAAACCCGTCACCGAGGCCTTCGCCGGGAACATCATCGCCATGAGCGGCATCCCGGACGTGACCATCGGAGACACCATCTGCGTCCCCGACACGGTGGAGGCCCTGCCCTTCGTGAAGATCTCCGCCCCCACCCTGGAAATGACCTTCTCCGTCAACGATTCCCCCTTCGCCGGGCGGGAGGGGAAGTTCGTCACCTCCCGGCAGATTCGAGAGCGCCTCTTCCGGGAGACGTTGCGGGACGTGTCCCTCCGGGTGACGGAGACGGACGCGGAAACCGCCTTCAACGTGGCGGGCCGGGGAGAGATGTCCCTCTCCATCCTCATCGAGACCATGCGCCGGGAGGGCTATGAGTTCCAGGTGTCCCCCGCCCGGGTGCTCTATAAGGAGATCGACGGCAAGACCTGCGAGCCCATCGAGCGGCTGGTGGTGGACGTGCCCGCCGACTGCGTGGGCGCGGTCATTGAGAAGCTGGGGCAGCGGAAGGCGGACATGGTGGAAATGACCCCCGTGGGAAGCCGGATGAAGGTGGAATTCCTGGTCCCCGCCCGGGGCCTCTTCGGCTACCGGAACGACTTCCTCACCGACACCAAGGGCGAGGGCATTATGGCCTCCGTCTTTGACAGCTACGCCCCCTACAAGGGCGATATCTCCCGCCGGGGCAACGGGTCCCTCATCTCCTTCGAGACCGGGGAATCCATCACCTACGGCCTCTTTAACGCCCAGGAGCGGGGCACGCTGTTCATCGGCGCGGGCGTGCCGGTATACGGCGGCATGGTCATCGGCGTCAGCCCCCGGAGCGAGGACATGACGGTGAACGTGTGCAAGAAAAAGCAGCTGACCAACACCCGGGCCAGCGGCTCCGACGACGCGCTGCGGCTGGTGCCCCCCAAGCAGATGAGCCTGGAGCAGTGCCTGGAGTTCCTGGCGGACGACGAGCTGCTGGAGGTGACCCCCAAGAGCTTGCGGATGCGCAAGAGCATTTTGGACCACGAAAAGCGGATGAAGGCGCTGCACGGGAAGAAGTAAGTGGCTTCTCCGACTGGGGAGAATTCAGCCATGAAGATGGCTGGTCCTTTGCACCCCCCATTTTCTCGTTTTCTTCCAGAAGAAAACGAGAAAACGGGCTGTGCACGGTCCAAAAGAGAAAAAGAAGTATCGTCCCTGCGGGGGGACGAGAGACGGGGGCGCGGCTGAATGATCGGCGGAGCCGGAATGACTTCCCACGCGCAATTAGGTTGAGCGGGGGTTTGTCCTTCACTGAATGGACCAGCTCCTCTTTTCGTTGCCGCTGGTGCTCCGATAAACGGACCCGTAGGGGCCGCCGCCCACGGCGGCCTGCCTCCCCGGAACCTCCATGTTACCCACGCCCCATTCCTTCCGGGATTGTCCTTCTACCGATAGAACACCCTGTAGGGGCCGCCGCCCTGTGTCCGCCGTTGGCGGCTTTGCCGCTTTCGGCGGCGGCGTACCCCTGCGGGTGCTCGGCGGCCCGTTCCTCCCTTCTACCGATAGACCACGGGCCATCCCTTGTGGGGCCTCTACCATACCCTGTGCGGCTTTGCACAGGGTATCGTCTATTTCCCTGGTCTGGGATATGGCCTTGGATCATCTGTCTGGCCCAGCAGATAGTCCATGCTGGTATCCAGCGCGAAAGCAATGCGCTTGCACTGGTCAATGGTCCATGTGCGCTTCCCGGTCTCTATCTTGGAATAATTACTCTGATCGATGCCTGTCAGCATTTGCATTTTGTTTTGGGAATATCCCCGCTTTTCCCGCAGCCTTTTTAACCTGCGCATTTTATCACCCTACGCTATTTTAGCAAATCCGCCTCTCTCGGTTAGGGTGGTTTTGACCTATTGGGCTTGAGAGGACGTTTAGACTGGAAAGTTCGGATTTTTTCAACAGCAATTTTCCGAATAGCTCTTGACCTTCCGGGGAAAATCCTTTAAAATAAGAGTTTGTGTACGGCTATGGCCGTACCGTTACCACTATAAACGGAAAGGCGAGACGACGTTATGAAGCATCCCTACAAGACGCGGGAAGGCGGCGCGACGGTGACGGTTTTTGTTCCCTACGACTGCAAGAACCACTGCCCCTTCTGCATCAATAAAGGCGAGTACGCGGACCTGACCGGCTTCTCCGCCGAGAAAATCCGCGCCAGCATCCGCCGGATGGACGCCATCACGCCCGATTGCGACTTTGTGTTCACCGGCGGGGAGCCCTTTGCCGACCTCCAGGTCCTCCAGTCCATGCTGGACGAAATCCCCGCCACTCACAAGGTTTATATCAACACCACCCTCCCCGTCTCCGAGTTCCAGACGGAGGAGGACATCCTGACCTTCGCGGAGCGGAACAAGCACAAAATCACCTGCATCAACGTCTCCCGGCACATGCAAAAGTACGTGGTGGAGTCCAACGACGGCCTG
Source organism: uncultured Oscillibacter sp. (assembly GCA_910587705.1). Classification (GTDB taxonomy): domain Bacteria; phylum Bacillota; class Clostridia; order Oscillospirales; family Oscillospiraceae; genus Oscillibacter. The sequence continues at coordinate 24,704 of CAJUMX010000025.1, read as the reverse complement.
CTTGCCCAGCTTCCCGTGCCCTTCCGGGTGAACTGCGTGCTGTACAAGGATTACCCCGCCAAGGACCTGGTGCCCTATTTGGACCGCTTTAAGAAGGTCCCCGGGGCCTCCATCCAGTTCCGGTTTGACTATACCGCCACCACGCCGGAGAACCTCTATGAGGAAGAGGGGGACAAAATCCTCCAGGACTTGAAGCAGATTGCCCGGTACACCGGCCTGGACGGCTGCCGGATGCGCTGCGGGTTCCACTTTGATTACCACGGGCTGGAGCTGACCTACCACAAGACCCTGCCCTATTCCACCGTGGTGGAGACGGACCCGGTGGACGGGGTGACCTACGATATCCTCTATGACATCCTCATCAAGCAGAACGGGGATATCCACGGGGACTGGGACGGCACGCCCCTGGATGTGGCGGCCTATGAGAAGGTGGTCTTTGAGCCCTATGACCTAAAGTGGCTGGCGAGAATTGCGTAACGGAAAAAAGGAGAGCGGACGGCCTTGGCCGTCCGCTTGTTTCATGTCAGCGCCTCCAGCGGCGCCGCCGGGTCTACCGCCTTCCCCGATAGTCCAGAGCGCAGGGCCCCGCCACATGGGGGACCGGCCAGACCATGCCGCCCTTTTTCTTCCAATCTTGCCAAAACCACTTGACGGGAGGCCAGCGGAGGTCTATTCTTATTTTATAAAGAATCCACCGGATAAGTCGCGCAATGCGGAGGAGGGCTTCCTATGAAAAAGATCATCGCAACATTCCTGGCGACGCTGCTGTGCTTGAGCTTGGCCGCGCCGGCGGCCGCGGCCGTGTCCTACGGCCCCTGGGACGGGCGGACGGCGGTCTCGTCCAACCTGTGGACCGGCATGGCCCTGGGCCTGAACAACTTCCGGAGAAGCCGGGACTATTACCCCGGGGTCTTTTCCGACGTGCCCACCGGGGCCTGGTACGAAAACGGCGTGGGAACCCTCTATGAGCGGGGATTGATGGAGGGCGGACGCTTCGCCCCCAAGGGCGGGGTTACCTTGGGGGAGGTGGTGTCCATGGCGGTGCTCCTCCACCGGACCTATAACGGCTGGGCCATGCCGGAGGGGATGAGCGGTCTCCAATACGCCCTGAATACCGGCATTGTCACCGCCGACCAATACGACGACTACACCGCCCCCGCCACCCGGCGGAGCTTTGCCGCCATCATGGCCAAGGCCCTCCCGTCGGAGGCGCTGCGGGGCATCAACATTGTTATGGACGGGACCATCCCCGACGTGCCCATGTCGGACCCCGGGGCCCAGGGCATTTACCGCCTTTACCGGGCGGGCGTTCTGGTGGGCGGCGACGACTGGGGCACCTTCTATCCCAACAGCCTGATCACCCGGGATACGGCGGCGGTGGCCACCGCCCGGATGGTGGAGCCCGCCCTCCGCCGGGGGACCACGCTGATGAACGTGGACTCCTACCGGGTCTATCTGGACCGAAACGCCATGCTCCTCTCCCCGGGACAGGTCGACCGGCTCACCGCCGTGGTGTATCCCGTCAACAACATCCGGGCCCAGACGGTGACCTGGGCCTCCTCCGAGCCCAGGACCGCCGTGGTGGACCAGTACGGCACCGTCACCGCCATTCAGCCCGGTACCGCCCTGATCATTGCCTCCACGCCCTCCGGCGCGATGGCCACCTGCTCCGTGCGGGTGGTGGACTGGTATTAAGAACCTGTATTCACAGCCGCTGCACGCTGTCTGGCGGGTCTTTTTCCCGTCATACCGCGTCGGTTTCCCTTGCAATCCGTCAGGATTGCCGCGGAAAATCTCCTTGTCTGACGAAAAAAATCCCGCTCCATCCAGCATCCTACGACTAGGAATACAGGTTCTAAAAATTTCTTGACAGGCGAAACCTCCGGCGCTGCTTTGTCGTCTATAGGGGCAAAGGACGCAAAGGAGGTTCACGCCATGAAGGCATGGAAACGCGTAGCCGCCCTGCTATTGGCCCTGCTGTGCCTCGCCGGATGCTGCGGCAGCGGCGGCGCCCGAAGCCTGACGAAATCGGTGAGACCCGCGCCGGCGGAGATTCCCCGGGAGATTCGACCGGAGGACGCCGCCGCCCTGGCGGGGTTCTCCCTGGAGCTGCTGCGGGAAAGCTGGACGGGGGAGAACGCCCTGCTATCCCCCCTGTCGGTGCTCTGCGCCCTGGGCATGACGGCGAACGGGGCCCGGGGGGAGACCTTGGAACAAATGGAGGCCGTGCTGGGCCTGTCGGTGGAGGAGCTGAACGGGGTTCTGGCCGCCTGGGCGGCGGACCTGCCCAGGGAAAAGGACTGCCGGGTGGAACTGGCGAACTCCGTCTGGGTCCGGGACGACGGGAGCTTTGAGGCCGATCAGGACTTTCTGGAGACCGCGGCGGGCTGGTACAAGGCGGAGGTTTACGCCTCCCGATTTGACGCCGCCGCCGTCCGGGATGTCAACGGCTGGGTGGAGAAACACACCCGCGGCATGATTCCGGAGATTTTGAGCGAGCTCCGGGAGGAGACCATGCTGGTCCTGGTGAACGCCCTGGCCCTGGAGGCGGAGTGGGCGGAGACCTACACGAAAAATCAGGTCTGGGACGACCGGATTTTTACCACAGAGGACGGCACGGAACAGCCCGTGACCCTGATGATCTCCTCGGAGGGGACCTATCTGCGGGACGAGCATGCCCAGGGCTTTTGGAAGCCCTATAAGGGCGGGCGCTGGGCCTTTGCCGCTCTTCTGCCCGAGGAGGGCCTGCCCTTGGGGGAGTACCTGGACTCCCTGACGGGAGAGCGGCTTTGCGAGGTGCTGGCAAGCGCGGAGGAGACCCTGGTCTACGCCGCCATTCCGAAGTTCAACAGCACCTACGCGGCAGAGCTGAACGAGAGCTTGAAGGCCCTGGGCATGACGGACGCCTTTGTCCCCGGGCTGGCGGACCTCTCCGGCCTGGGGCGCTCCGAGCTGGGGCCTCTGTTCATCAGTCAGGCGCTTCACAAGACCGATCTCTCCGTAGACGAGAAGGGCACCAAGGCCGGGGCCGCCACGGTGGTAACCGCGGACAGCGGAGGCGATATGCCCAGGGCGGCGGAGGTCTATCTGGACCGGCCCTTCCTGTACATGCTGGTGGATACGGAGACGAACCTTCCCGCGTTTATCGGCACGGTGACGGATATGAGTTAAATGCAAAAGCGGACGGCACAGCCGTCCGCTTTTTCTATTTCAGGAAGATTCGCCGTCCTCCCTGATATTCCCGGACGGTCCCAATCCGCTGGGCGCTGGGGACGGCGGGCTTCAGCGCCTGATACAGGGCCTCCGCATCCTCTGGGTCCACCGCCATGAGGAGACCGCCGGAGGTCTGGGGATCGTAGAACAGGTCCTGCCGCCAGAGCTCCGTTTCGCCGGGGTCCACGGCGTCTTGCGCGAAGGCGCGGTTTCGGTACATGCCCTCGGGGAGGATACCCATGCTCGCCAGCTCCGCCGCCTCGGGAAGGAAGTCCACGGCCTTCGCGTCGATCTCCAGGGCTACGCCGCCGCCCTGGGCCAGCTCCAGACCGTGGCCTAGGAGGCCGAAGCCCGTCACGTCCGTGCAGGCGTGGACCCGGTATCGGACCATGACGTCCCGGGCGGCCTTGTTCAGGGTGGTCATAAGCCCATAGACCTGGGCCATGACCGCCGGGGGGACCAGCTCCGCCTTGGCGGCGGTGGTCAGGACCCCCAGCCCCAGGGGCTTCGTGAAAAGAAGCACGTCCCCGGGCCGGGACCCGGCGTTGGTGAGCATCTTGTCCGGGTGGACAAAGCCGGTGACGGCCAGGCCATATTTGGGCTCATCGTCCAAAATGCTATGACCTCCTGTAATCAAAGCCCCGGCTTCATACACCTTGTCATAGCCTCCCCGGAGCAGGTCGTGGACCGCCTCCGGGGGCATGTCCTTGGGGACGGCCATGATATTCAGGCACAGCTTGGGCTCGCCGCCCATGGCGTACACGTCGGAAAGGGCGTTGGCGGCGGCGATCTGGCCGAAGAGATAGGGGTCGTCGGCAATGGGGGGGAAGAAGTCCACCGTCTGGACCAGGGCCAGGGTGTCGGAGATTTTGTAGACGGAGGCGTCGTCGCTCCGGTCAAAGCCCACCAGCAGGTTTGGGTCCTGATGGACCTGGATGCCCTCCAACAGCTGGGCCAGGGTTCCGGCCCCCACCTTGGCCCCGCAGCCGGCGCACTTGGCCAGCTTGGTCAGCTTCACTTGGTTTTCCGCCATAAAAACCCTCCCGAATGAAATACAAATGGTAATTAACTGTCAAATTTCAACGTACCGGACAGGTTCAGCACCGCCTCCAGCACTCCGCCGCCCACCGCCAGGGCCTTGTCGCTGGCGCAGTAGCAGTGCTCGATACGGCAACGGGGGTCCACGTCCCCGGCCTTCATGCCCTTGTGAACGGGGGTCCCCTCCGGCAGGATGCCCCGGAGCACGCCGTCCAGGGTGCAGGCCATGGGGAGGCCGTTTACCTCGCCGGCCACGTCCCCCAGCTTCACCTGGGCGCCGATGTCCAGGAGCTGGTGAAACACCCCGTCCGCCGGGGCCCGGAGGACCCGCTCCCCGGCAAAGCCGCCGATGAGGCCGGGGATGCCGGTGTTGGGCAGGGCGGAGCCCTCATAGAGGGCCCGGCCCAGGGTGTGGCCCCGCATGGTCTCCACCACGGCGTGACAGTCCACTCCTACCGTGAAGCCGGGGCCCACGCCGATGACCACGGGAGCGTCGGTGATTTTGGTGCCCAGGTTCCGCTTCGCCAGAATGGCGTCCACCACGGCGGCGGGCTTTAAGGCCGGGATACAGGCCCCCCGGGGGTCCGCCAGGACGGGGATCAGCCGTTGGCGCAAAAGCTCCAGGGCCTGCTCCGGGGACCTTGCCCGGCGGGCGGTCACGCCCTCCACCACGGCCTCCCCGTGGACAATGGCCTGGGAAAAGGCCACGGTCCGCCGGATGGCGGTGGGCTGCTCCAGGTCTGTCAGGACCACCTGGAGACCCGCCCGCCAGAGGCGGAGGGCAATGCCGGTGGCGATGTCCCCGGCTCCTCGAATCACGATCAGCATGGGTAACGCTCCTTTCTCCTAAGGGACCCCGCCAGGACGGGGCAGGACAGCCGCGCCGCCAGGGCGGCGGCTTGCCGCCGGGCTTCCGCCGTCTCGACCTGGTTGATAAAGACCCGGGTGTGGAGGCCCTCCGCCAGCAGCACCGCCGCCTCCGTCTCCAGCGAGGCGGGGGCGCTCTCCTCCGCACCCGCCAGGCGGGCGTAAAGGGCCGGGCGATGGGCCGCCTCCGCGATGGGTCGGCCGAAGCCGGAGGCTCCGATCACCAGAACCGTCTGATTTGCCTCCGGGGGAATCACCGGCTCGTGGGGGGCGTGGGCCTTGAGGGGACGGCCCGCCGCGCCGTCGGCCTCCGCCAGCACGTAGTCCGCCAGGGCCGCCAGACGAGCCACGGGGATGTTGGGGGCGGTGAGCTTCCCGGTTCCCGGCACCGGAGTTCCGGCGCAGACCAGGCGGCGGGCCTCCAGGGCCTCCGCCAGGGCCGTTTCTGTGGGGTCCGCCAGGTTTGGGAGATCGGCAAAGGGAAAGAGCTTTGTGGTGGCGCAGAGGAGGACCCGGGCCCCGTCTGCCGCCAGCTCCGTCCCCAGGGCTCGGAGAAGGGTGGTCTTGCCGCCGCCGCCAATGACGGCTGTGATGCCGGAGCGGATAGACAGCAGTTCGGCCAGGTTCATGGCGGCGCCTCCCATTCGTTGTTCTTTGTATAGAATAGCACCCCTCCGGGCCGCCGTCAAGGGGCCTTCTTGACAGCGGCGGCGGAAGGGGCTATGATGGAGCGGCACAAAAAAGGAGGGATGCGCCGTGTATGACGAGCTGACGGCGGTGGATATCAAAAAAATGAAGGAGGAGCTGGACCACCGGGTCCGGGTCCTGCGGCCCCAGCTGATCGAGGAGGTCCAGACCGCCCGGGCCTTCGGGGACCTGAGCGAGAACTTTGAGTACAAATGCGCCAAGCAGGCGAAGAACCGGAACGATAGCCGCATCCGCTATCTGGAGCGGATGATCCGCACGGCGAAGGTGATTGAGGTCCGGGGCGCGGAGGACGCGGTGGGGCTCTTTGACCGGGTGACCATCTACAACGAGATGGTGAAGAAGGAAATGGAGGTCCGGATTGTCACCACCTTGCGGCAGGACGCCTTGAAGGGCCTGGTCAGCAAGGAGTCCCCGGTGGGGAAGGCGCTTTTAGGAAAGCGGATTGGAGACCGGGTCCAAGTGGAGGTCAACCCGAATCTAAAATACTTTGTGGAGATACGGGGGATTGAGAAAGGGGAAGATGACGAGAGCCTGGATATCAGCGCATATTAAAGCGCGTTCCCTTTGGATATGGTTTCGGGTTGTCGGTTTGTGCCAACAAATAATCGACACTGGTATGATAAAATTCTGCCAGACGGACCAAAAGTTCGTCTGTCCAAGGCTGCCGCCCGGTTTCTAAGTAGCTGTATTTTCGCTGCGTAATGCCAATTGCTTGTGCAATCGCACTCTGGGACAGGTCGTGATCTTCCCGCAGGTCCCGTATTCTTGTGTTCATTTAAATCACCTCATAAGCAAGGATAGCCTAGATAGAATTTATCTATTGCGTTTTAGATAAATTCTATCTAGAATAGAGGCGAGGTGATTTTAATGGGAAACGAGAAAATCAAAAAGAGAATTAGCGTCATCATCCCGCAGAAGGAACACGAACGTCTCTCCCACATGGCAGGCGAAACCGGGCGCACGGCGGCGGGATACCTGCGCTGGCTGTTAAACCAGCATTTCAGGGAACTGGATAAGGGAGAACAGGAAGAGTAGTCCAAAATAAGAGCCCTCCGGCATCGCCGGAGGGCTCCATACTTCCTTTTCTCTTTTGGACCGTGCACGGCCCGTTTTCTCTTTTCCTTCTGGAAGGAAAAGAGAAAATGGGGGGTGCAATGAACCAGCCATCGCTGGTTGCCAATCCGCCCCGCCCGCAAGGGCGAGTAAAGGCCCCTCCGCTTGGGAGAGCGGTATTACAGCGTAATATCCTCAATCACCTGCGCCTTGATAAGGTTGGTAGACCCGCTCTGCCCCAGGGGCACCCCGGCGGTGATAACCACCGTGTCCCCGGGCTGGACCAGCCCCTCCTTCACCGCCACCTCGGCGGAGAGGGAGAAAATCCGGTCCGTGGAGTTGACCTCCCCGGTCAGGAAGGGAATCACCCCCCAGCAGATGGAAAGCTGCCGCCGGGTCTTTTCGTGCATGGTCAGCGCCGCCACCGGGCAGGCGGGGCGGAAGCGGCAGATCATCCGGGCCGTCCGGCCGGAGCTGCTGGCCGCCAGGATGGCCGTGGCGTTCAGGTCCCGGGCCGTGAGGCAGCAGGTGTGGGTGATGGCGTCGTTGATGTTGTTGGAGGTGGTGATTACCAGCTGCTTCTGGAAGCGCTTCCAGTAGTCAATGGACGCCTCCGCCTCCGTGACAATCTCCAGCATGGCCGCCAGGGCCTCCACGGGGTACTTGCCCCCGGCAGTCTCTCCGGAGAGCATGACGCAGCTGGTGCCGTCGTACACGGCGTTGGCCACGTCGGAGACCTCCGCCCGGGTGGGGCGGGGGTTGCGCATCATGGAGTCCAGCATCTGGGTGGCGGTGATGACGGGCTTGCCCGCCTGGAGACCCTTGCGGATCATCTGCTTTTGCAGGGCGGGAACCTTGGCGGCGGGAATCTCCACCCCCAAATCGCCCCGGGCCACCATCACCCCGTCGGCGGCCTCCAGGATGCCGTCCAGGTTGTCGATGCCCTCCTGGTTTTCAATTTTGGCGATGATTTTCACATTGTCCCCGCCGCACTGGTGCAGCACCTCCCGGACGGCCTCCACGTCGGCGGCCCGGCGGACGAAGGAGGCGGCGATGAAGTCAAAGTCGTTCTCCACGCCGAAGCGGATGTCCGCCACGTCCTTCTCCGTCAGGGCGGGAAGCTGGATGTGGGCCCCGGGGATGTTGATGGATTTATTGGCGGAGAGGGTTCCGCCGTTTTCGATGCGGCAGACAATGTCACTTCCCTGAATCTCCTGGACCCGCAGGGCCACCAGGCCGTCGTCAATCAGAATCTCCTGGCCGGGGGAAACCTCCTCGTGGAGCTTGGGATAGGTGACGGAGACCCGCTGGGCGGTGCCGGGCGCGTCCTCCACCGTGAGGGTGAAGTCCTCCCCGGCGGCGAGCTCCACGGTCTTGCTCTCAAAGCTCTTGATGCGGATTTCCGGGCCCTTGGTGTCCAGGATGGTGGCCACGGGGCTGCCCATCCGGTCCCGGATGGCCTTGAGGCGGTTCAGCCGCTCCAGGTGCTCCGGGTGGCTGCCGTGGGAAAAGTTGAACCGGGCGCCGTTCATGCCCCCCTTGATGAGGGCGACAATCAGGTCCTCGCTGTCTACGGCGGGGCCCAGGGTGCAGATAATTTTCGTTTTTCTCAGCATATGAAATTCCTCCTATAGGCCCCCTCCGGCGGGGAGCCGAACCCAAAGATAAATGCTTCCTTGCAGTTTCCTATTATACAAGAGTCTTTCCCCTCTGGGTAGGTTAGAATTCCATAAATTTTACGTAATCGTTTAGCTTAGTCTCTGTGAAAGTGTTTCCGCAAACGCTTGTAAGGGGAGGGGAAGGCCCCCGGGCCCTCCCCTCCCTGCTTGCTTAATCTTCCCAAAAGAGCTCGTCCAGGGTCTTGCCCAGGCAGCGGCAGATGGCGACGCAGAGCTTGATGGTGGGGTTGTAGTCCCCCTTTTCAATGGCGTTGATGGTCTGGCGGGAGACTCCCACCGCGTCCGCCAGCTGCTGCTGGCTCAGGTCCAGGGCGGCCCGGGCGGCTTTCATACGGAGGTTTTTCATTCCGACTCCTCGTCCCGGGGGCGGAGGAGGTAGTTGACGATGTACACAATGAGAATCACCAGGACCGCCGCCCCCATGATGGGGTTTACCGCCCGGAAGGTCAGCACGCCGTTTTCCGTCAGGCCGGGGGAGATGTGGTACATGACGCCAAGGCCCAGGTTGACGATGGAGAGCAGGGCGAAGAAGGTCATGATCGTCCGGGGCTTTTCCCGGAGGCTGAGGTAAGCGTCCTTTAAAATGCAGGTGACGGCAAAGACGCAGATCGCCAGGGCGATGCAAAGGGTTACCCCCGTCAGCACGTCGCACCACCGGCCCAGGAGCATGTCGGAGACGCCGTAGGCATAGGCGGCGATGAGCAGGGTGAAAAAGCCGTATTGAAACGCCTTGCCACGGGCCCGTTCCTGCCGCTCGTCGAAGTGCATGTCCAGAACCTTCTTCTTAAATAGGAACATTATAAAAGCGATTCCGGCGAGGAGGCCCGCCGTAAGGCCAAAGAAAACTCCGATATGGTAGTGATCCATAAAAATCCGTCCTCTCGCCCCTTCTGGTTATTCGCGGGCGATAACCGGCTTGCCGTCGGGGCCCAGCAGAGGCGTGAAGCCCGCCGCGGGGCCGCTGCGGTGGAATACGTAGTGGACGCCGGTTTCTGTGTCTACCCAAATTTCCATGACGTCAAGGGTCCCTTGGGTATATACTTTCTGAAAGCGGTTCATAAAGCTCCTCCTTGTTTGGTGTTGATGGGATCAGTATATAGCTAAGACGACTATTTGTCAAGTATATTTTACTAAATGACGGATAAAAATATTATTGTTTCCTTTGGCGCGGCATTGGAGGGGGAAACGGGCCGCCCAGGGGGGCGGCCCCTACGGTTTTGTCCATCGGTAGAACGCCGCGTAGGGGCCGCCGCCTTCGGCGGCCCGTGTTTCCGAAAATGCCATGCCTCCGGGGAACAGGGGTTATTTCTTCTTCCGCTTTTTCTTTCCCTCGTCAATCTCCCCATAGAGCCATTGGAGCCCGTCGGAGAGGCCGCCGATTTCGTCGATAAGGCCCAGGCGCACCGCCTCCTCGCCGTAGACGACGCTTCCAACGTCCGCGGCCATGTCGTCCTTTTTCAGCATCAGGTCCTGGAAGTCCCCGGCGGAGATGTGGCTGTGCCCGGCGACGAAGGCCACGATCCGGTCCTGGAGCCGCTGGAAGTAGCTGTAGGTCTGGGGGGCGGCGATAACGGTGCCGCTCATGCGGACGGGGTGGATGGTCATGGCGGCGGAGGGCACGGCGAAGCTCCGCCTTGCGGCCACCGCCAGGGGCACGCCGATGGAGTGGCTTCCCCCCAGGACGATGGAGACGGTGGGCTTGGTCATGCCGGCGATGAGCTCCGCGATGGCAAGGCCCGCCTCCACGTCTCCGCCCACGGTGTTGAGGAGGAAGAGGACCCCCGCGATTTCGCTGGACTCCTCCAGCTTGGCAAGGAGGGGGAGGACGTGCTCGTACTTGGTGGTTTTGGCCCGGTCGTCGGCGGCCATGTGGCCCTCGATCTGGCCGATGATGGTGAGGCAGTAGAGATTTCCGTGGGGCGTGGCCGTCATGGCGGAACCGAAGTCCAGGATGGACTGGACGGCCTCCTTCTGTGTATCGTTTTCCGGTTCGGTGGGCTTGGTGGGTTTGGTCATAGTCAGCAACCTTCCTTTCGTGAAGGTAGCTTTTGCGGTTTTTCGGAAATTACCCGCACCCGGCGGAATCTTACAGCATTGTAAGATACGGCGGGAAATTGTAAGGAAGATCGATGGCAGCCCCGGCGGCGGTTTGCTATACTGACATCAGTTCCAAGAGAACAGAAACGGAGGAGAAAATCATGAAGAACACAATGAAGGATATGATGAAGGGAATCGCGCTGGGGATTTTGTCGGTGGCGGCGGTCATCGCGGGGCAGATGGCCCTGACCGGCGTGGTCGGCTTCCACACCGCGGAGCTGGCCGGAGGAACGGCTTTGGCCTTCCTGTTTTATTACACCATCTTCCGGATGTGCCGGAAGCGGCGGGAGGCAAACGCGGAGAAGAACGGATAATAAGAACCTGTATTCACAACCGCTGCACGCCGTCTGGCCGGTCTTTTTCCCGCCATACCGCGTCGATTTCCCTTGCAATCCGTCAGGATTACTGCGGAAAACCTCCTTGTCTGACGGGAAAAATCCTCGTCCATCCGGCATCCGCGGTTATGAATACAGGTTCTAAAAACCGGCGGACCGGATTGGTCCGCCGGTTTCCTGCCCTCTCCGGGCTTTTCTTTTTTGCCCCGGCGTGCTATACTGGGGGAAAATCAGGCCCGTGGGGCGGGAGGCGGTCTTTTATGAACGAAAAGAAACGGCGGGTGGTGGTCAAGGTGGGCACCTCCACCCTGACCCACAGCTCCGGCAGTCTGGACCTTCGGAGCATGGAGCGGCTGGTCCGGGTATTGGCGGATCTCAGCGGCGGGGGGCACGAGGTGATTCTGGTGACCTCCGGGGCCATCGCCGTGGGCACGGCCCGGATGGGCCTGGACGAGCGGCCCAGGGCCCTGCGGATGAAGCAGGCCGCCGCCGCCGTGGGGCAGTGCCGGATGATGCACATTTACGACAAGCTCTTCTCCGAGTACAACTGCACCGTGGCCCAGATTCTCCTCACCGGGGAGGACGTGGAGGACCCGGTGCGGGCGGAGCACCTGAAAAACACCTTTGCCAGCCTCCTGGAGCTGGGTATTATCCCGGTGGTGAATGAGAACGACTCCGTATCCTCCGCCGAGATTGAGACGGGCCACCACAAGGTGCTGGGGGACAACGACACCCTTTCCGCCATTGTGGCGGAGCTCTGCGGGGCGGAGCTGCTGGTGCTCCTAAGCGACATCGACGGGCTTTATGACGCTGACCCCAAGCGGGACCCGGAGGCGAAGCTTCTCCACCGTGTGGAGGCGCTGACGCCGGAGATTTTGGAAATGGCCGGAGGCGCGGGCACCTGGCGGGGCACCGGCGGTATGGCCACCAAGCTCTCCGCCGCGAAAATCGCCATGGAGGCCGGGTGTGACATGGTGATTACCAACGGCCAGAGGCCGGAGGATTTGTACGGCATCGTGGAAGGGCAGGACATCGGGACGCGGTTTGCCGCGGGAAAGGGAGGCGCGCAATGACGGCATTGCAGGAACAGGGACGGCGGGCCAAGGCCGCGTCCTATACCCTGGCCACCGCCGGGACGGCCAGGAAAAACGCCGCCCTGGAGGCCATTGCGGAGACCTTGACAAAGCGGTCGGCGGAGTGGCTGGCGGCCAACGGGGAGGACGTGGCCGCCGCCAAGGAGGCGGGGATGCGCCCCGCCATGCTGGACCGGCTGACCCTGACGGAGGAGCGGATCTCCGGCATTGTGGAGGCCGTGCGGCAGGTCATCGCCCTGTCGGACCCTATTGGGAAAGTGGATAAGATGGAGACCCGGCCCAACGGCCTTATCATCGGGCGGCGGCGGGTGCCCCTGGGGGTTGTGGCCATTATCTTCGAGGCCCGGCCCAACGTCACCGTGGACGCCGCCGCCCTGTGCCTCAAGTCCGGCAACGTCTGCATCCTCCGGGGCGGGAAGGAGGCCATCCGCTCCAACCGGAAGGCGGCGGAGCTGATGCGCGCGGCGCTGAAAAGCGCGGGACTGCCGGAGGACTGCGTGTCCCTGGTTCAGGACACCAGTCATGAGACGGCCAGCGAGCTGATGCACCTGGACGGATACGTGGACGTGCTGATTCCCAGGGGCGGCGCGGGGCTCATCCGGGCGGTTGCCAAAGAGGCCAGCGTCCCGGTGATTCGGACGGGAGAAGGGGTGTGCCATATCTATGTGGACAGCGAGGCGGACCTGGACATGGGGACGGAGATTCTCTACAACGCCAAGTGCTCCCGGCCCTCGGTCTGCAACGCGGTGGAATGTCTGCTGGTCCAGGCGGACATCGCGGAGGCGTTTTTGAAAAAGACCGTGCCCCTGCTGGACCGGAACCGGGTGGAGCTCCGGTGCGACGAAAGCGCCCTGGCAATTCTGGGAGACCGGGCCGTCCCCGCTGCCGAGAGCGACTGGGACGCGGAGTATGACGACTACATCCTGGCCGTGCGGACGGTGAAGGACATGGAGGAGGCCGTGGAGTTTATCAACGCCCACGGTACGGGACACTCGGAGGCAATTATTACCACCAACTACTTCAAGGCCCAGCGCTTCCTGGACACGGTGGACGCGGCGGCGGTGTACGTCAACGCCTCCACCCGCTTCACCGACGGCGGGGAGTTTGGCCTGGGGGCAGAAATCGGCATCTCTACCCAGAAGATGCACGCCCGGGGCCCCATGGGATTGGAGGAGCTGACCAGCTGCAAATATGTCATTTACGGCCAGGGGCAGGTGCGGTGACGATGGAGGATTTGAAAGCGCTCCTGACCTCTCTGGCCCGGAGCGCCGTCCGGCTGGACATCGGCACCGGGGAGGGCCTGGAGATCGGGCGGTTCGGCGGGATGCCGGACCTGCCGGAGGGCTTTGCGTGGCCCCATTTTGTGACGGACACCTATCTGGACGATGAGGTGAAGCCCCGGCCCCTGGCCTTTCTCTGCCAGTTCGACTGCGCCGTCCTGGCGGGGCTGGACGGGGACGGCCTCCTGCCCCACGAGGGGGTGTTGTCCTTCTTTTACGAGCTGGGGTCCCAGCGGTGGGGCTATGATCCCCAGGACGCGGGCTGCGCCCGGGTGTACTGGTTTTCGGAGAAAGGGGCCCTGCGGCGGGCGGATTTTTCGGAGACGCTGGAGGAGGAGTTCCGGCTTCCCGCCCTGCCCATCCGGGGACGGATGGAGCGCCGTTTTCCCGGTTACGACGACGCCGGGGTGGCGGCGGGCAAGGCGGAGGGGGAGTTGAACCGGAAAGCCTTTGAGGCCGCGTATTCCATGACGGCGGGGAAGCAGGAAACGGACTGGCCCGCCCACCGGCTTCTGGGCTGGCCCGACATCATCCAAAGCAACATGACCGTGGAGTGCGAGCTGGTGAGCCGGGGCTATAATCTGGGCGGCGGACAGAAGATTCCAGAGGAGCAGATACGGGAGGCGGAGGAGACGTCTCTGGAAGATTGGCGGTTGCTGCTCCAGCTGGATACCATTCAGCGGGGACGGTTTTCCCTGGATTTTGGAGACTGTGGACGGGTCTATTTCTACATTCGAACCGAGGACCTGGCCGCCCGGCGATTTGACCGGGTGTGGCTGGTTTTGCAATGCGGTTGACAGAAGGGAGTTCTATGAGCAAGGACAAGGAATTAGGCGGGGCCAGGCTGGGCTTCATCGGCGTGGGAAACATGGGGGGCGCCCTGGCCCGGGCGGCCCGGCGGCGGCTGGAGGGGGAGCGGCTTCTCCTGGCCAACCGGACGGAGGCCAAGGCGGCGGCCCTGGCCAAGGAGCTGGGGGCCTCGCTGTCCAACAACCGGACCATCGCGGGGAACGCGGACTACATGTTTCTGGGGGTCAAGCCCCAGATGATGGGGGAGCTGCTGGCGGAAATCGGCCCGGAGCTAAGAGTTCGGAAAGATCGCTTCCTCCTGGTCTCCATGGCGGCGGGGCTGAGCATCCGGGACATTCAGGACATGGCGGGAGGGGATTACCCCGTCCTCCGCATCATGCCCAACACCCCTTGCTCCATCGGGGAGGGGATGATTCTCTACACCCCCGGCCCCGGCGTGAGGCCAGAGGAGGAGCGGGTCTTTTTGGAGGCCATGGCCGGGGCGGGGCGCTTCTCCCCCATCCCGGAGCGGCTGATGGACGCGGGCAGCGCCGTGGCGGGCTGCGGCCCGGCCTTTGTGGACCTCTTTTTAGAGGCTTTGGCAGACGGGGGCGTGGCCTGCGGGCTGCCCCGGGCCCAGGCCCTGGAGTTTGCCGCTCAAATGGTTGTGGGCTCCGCCCGGCTGGCCCTGGAGAGCGGGAAGCACCCCGGGGAGCTGAAGGACGCGGTGTGCTCCCCCGGCGGGTCCACCATCCAGGGGGTGCGGCGGCTGGAGGAGGCGGGCTTCCGGGGCGCGGTGATAGACGCGGTGATTGCCGCCTGCGAGAAGAACGGGAAGCTGAAATGAGCAAGGCCCCCTCCTGTCCGGGAGGGGGCTCTTTTTCGCTCGGGAGCGAAGGGGAAAGAGGAACGCCGTCGCCCTCGAAGGGGCGGCTTTGCGCCGGGGCGGAACTTTTTTAAGAGCCGCGAAACCTGGGGAGGGTTTTTTTCGTCCTTATGGGCAGAACAATTGGAGAGGAGGCGGAGCGCTTGGAGGACGGGCAGATCATTGAGCTATACTGGAACCGGGACCAGCGGGCCATCCGGGAGACGGATGGCAAGTATGGGAAGCTGCTCCACGGCATCGCCTGGAACCTGCTTCACAGCCGGGAGGACGCGGAGGAGTGCGTCAGCGACACCTACTTTCGGGCCTGGGAGGCCATTCCCCCCGCCCGGCCCGGAGCCTTTCGGACTTGGCTGGGGCGAATTACCCGGAACTTGTCCCTGGACCGCTGGAAGAGCCGGGGGGCGGAAAAACGGGGCGGCGGCGCGGAGCTGCTGCTGGGGGAGCTGGAGGACTGCCTCCCGGCCCCCGGCGGCGGGGCGCGGAGCGTGGAGGACGGGGAGCTGGCGGAGCTCTTGAGCGCCTTCCTCTGGGGGCTTTCCCGGGAGGGAAGGGCCATGTTCCTCCGGCGCTATTGGTACGGCGAGAGCGTGGCGGAGGTGGCGGCGGCCCTGGGCTGCGGGGAGGGAAAGGTAAAGTCCTCCCTGTTCCGCAGCCGAAAGGCTCTGCGGGAGTATCTGGAGAAGGAGGGGATCGCGGTATGAGAGCGGAACGGCTGTTTCGGGCCCTGGGGCTGGTGGACGCGGCCTTGGTGGAAGAGGCCCTGGCGGTCCGGCGGCAGGATTGGAAGCGCTGGGCGGCCCTGGCGGCGTGTCTGGCGCTGGTGATGGGCCTGGGCTTTGGATGGCTGGCTTCCGGAGGCTTTCGGGGCTATGGCGGCATGGCCCCGGGCGCGGATACCGGGAGCTCTGGCGGCGTGATGGATGGGGATGCCGGAATTCCCGACGGCGGGGAGGACGGCGTTGCCTTCTTATCCTACGCCGGGCCGGTGCTGCCCCTGGACACGCTGGAAAATCCGGCGGAGCTGACGGCGGAGCGGACGGTCACCTGGGACTTCGCCCCGGGGGCCTATCCCGACGGGGAGCGGCGGCAGTGGGGGGCGGAGGTGACGGACGCCTCTATTCTCCACAACGGCACGGAGGAGGATATCACCGTGACGGCCCTGTACCCCTTTGCCGGGAGCTTCGCGGAGCTGGTCCTGCCCGCCGTGACGGTGAATGGGGAGGCCGTGGAGCCAGCGCTGTGCGCCGGACCCTATGCCGGGGGCTTTCAAAGCGCCGCCGGGCCGGAGGGGGCGGATACCTTGAATCTGGCGGGCCTTAGCAGCTGGAGGGAGTACAGGGCCCTGCTGGAGAGCGGGGCGTACCGGGAACAGGCGCTGGGAGACGACCCGGCGCTGGATAGTCCGGTGACGGTGTACGAGTTCTCGGACTTTGAAGCGCCCCACGGGGAATATCAGGCGGCGACCCAGGCGGTTTCCTTTTCCATCGATTCGGAGAGGACCACCGTGTTTACCTATGGCTTCAACGGCTGCGAGTGGGACGGCGGCTTCCGGCGGTACAGCTATTTCGTTCCCGACGGTATGCGGCGGGAGACGGAGCGGAAACTGCTGGTGGTTTGGGGGGAGGACATCGGGGAATATACCCTCCAGGGCTACCAGGACGGCGGCTGTGACCGGGGAGAGGAAATCGACGGGGTGTCCTGCTCCGTCACTAGACGGGAGACCACCTTGGACGCGGTGCTGGATTTGGCCTGCCGGGATTTTGTTGAGCGGTACGGGAAGGACTGGGTTACGGAGGAGGGACCCGTCACCTTCGCGATGCACCGGGGGGCGGCGGCGGAGCTACTGGCCCAGTATGGGCCCCTCTCCGACGCGCCTATGGACCGCTACGCCGACGGGCGGCTGGACGACCTGATCCAAGAGGCTTTGCGCCAGGAGCGGGTGCTGTATCTCCGTTTCCCGGTGACGGTGCCCGCCGGGGGGAGCGCGGAGGTGACGTGCGCCTTCTGGAAAGCGCCCAGCTATGACTTTGGCGGCTCTGGCTCGGGAAACGAGGGGCTCCAGGGCTACGATCTGGTGACAAAGCTGGGGTCGTCGCTGGCATTTACCCGGCAGCGCGCCACTCTGGTGAATCTGGAGAATGTGGAGATTGCTGGGCAGAATTTCGGCTTTGAGCCGGACAGCGGCATCACCTCCGTGGAGCTGGATTTGGAGCGGGAGCACTACTATCTGGAGATTCGGCCCATAGAGGAATAAAAAGAACGGCCCTCCGGCGCATGCGCCGGAGGGCCGTTTTGTCAGGCGTTTCGTAGGGTAAAGGTATAGGCCAGCTCCTTCCGCTCACCGGGGGCCAGGGTGAGGACGTGGGGCTTGTCCTGGAAGCGGCCGGACTCGCTTTCATAGGCGGCGCAGCCCTGCCAGGGCTCCATGCAGAGGAAGGGCGCGCCGGGCTTGGTCCAGAAGGCAATCATGGGGAAGTCCTGGAAGTCCAGGGAGACGCCCCGGCCGGTTTCCCGGTTTTGGAGGCGGACGGTTTTGGACCGGAGGCCCTGGAAAATCAGGGTGTCCAGGCGCTGGAAGGCGGCATAGTCCAAGGTGACCGTTCCGCCGTGGAGCATGGGCTCCGTTTCGCCGCTTCGGAGGAGGCCCTGGGGGGTGAGAAGGAGGGTGTTTGCGTCCTCGGGCTGGTCGAACATCAGCGCATAGTCCTCGAAGCGTTCCCCTTTAAACAGGGGGCAGCGGATGGCGGTATGGGCTCCCACGCAGAAGGGCAGGGGGGCCTCGCCGGGGTTCTCCACGGCGAAGGTGGTGGAAAAGCCGTCTGCGAGAAGCTGGTGCCGGACCTGGAGGACGAAGGGGAAGGGGAAGCGGGCCAGGGTTTCCGGGCTCTCCCGGAGCTCCAGGACGGCGTAGTCCGGACCCTGGTCCACGGGGGTGAATGTGCTTTGCCGGGCAAAGCCGTGGCGGCCCATTTCAAAGGTCCGACCGCCGACGTCCGTTTTGCCGTCCTTTAGACTGCCGACGATGGGGAAGAGAATGGGGTTCTGGCCGGACCAGAAGGCGGGGGCTCCCTGCCAGATGTATTCCGTGCCGGTCTGGTCTTGGAGGGAGGTCAGCTCGCCGCCCAGGGGGCGGACGGCGGCGGTGAGGGAGGCGTTGGAGAGGGTGATGGACATAGGGGGGTCCTCCTGTCATTCGTATTCAATCGTCGCCGGGGGCTTGGAGGTGATATCGTACAGCACCCGGTTGATATGGGGCACCTCGTTTACCACCCGGACGCTGATCCGGTCCAGGACCTCATAGGGAATCCGGGTCCAGTCTGCCGTCATGAAGTCGGTGGTGGTGACGCTCCGCAGGGCCAGGGCGTAGTCATAGGTCCGGCTGTCCCCCATGACCCCCACGCTGCGCAGGTTCGTCAGCACGGCAAAGTACTGGTCCATGGTCCCGGCAAGGCCCGCCTTGGCGATCTCGTCCCGGAAGATGAAGTCCGCCCGGCGGAGCAGGTCCAGCTTCTCCTTCGTCACCTCGCCGATGCAGCGGATGGCAAGGCCCGGCCCCGGGAAGGGCTGGCGGCTTACCAGGTATTCCGGCAGGCCCAGCTCCCGGCCCAGCTGCCGCACCTCGTCCTTGAAGAGCATCCGCAGGGGCTCTAAAATCTCCTTGAAATCCACGCAGTCCGGCAGGCCCCCCACGTTGTGGTGGCTCTTGATAACGGCGGCGTCTCCCGCCCCGGATTCGATGACATCGGGGTAGATGGTGCCCTGGGCCAGGTACTCCACTTGGCCGATTTTGCGGGCCTCCGCCTCAAAGACCCGGATGAACTCCTCGCCGATGCGCTTGCGCTTGGTCTCCGGCTCTGTGACGCCGGCCAGTCTCTCCAGGAAGCGGTCCTCCGCATTGACCCGGACGAGGCGAATGTCCCACTGGGAGAAGGCGGCCTCTACCTCGTCCCCCTCGTTCAGGCGCAGGAGGCCGTGGTCCACAAAGACGCAGGTGAGCTGGGGGCCCACGGCCTCGGCAAGCAAAGCGGCGGCCACGGAGCTATCCACCCCGCCGCTGAGGGCCAGGAGAACCCTCCCGTCTCCGATCGTCTCCCGGAGGCGGCGGACAGCGGTTTCCTTATAGTCCTCCATGGTCCAGTCGCCGGTGGCCCCGCAGATTTCGTAGAGGAAATTCCGGAGCATGGCCGCACCCTGCTGGGTGTGGTTCACCTCCGGGTGGAACTGGACGCCATAGAAGCCCCGGGCCTCGTCGGCGATGGCCACGTTGGGACAGGCGGCGCTGCGGGCGCAGAGCCGGAAGCCCTCGGGGACCTTCTCCATGTAGTCCCCGTGGCTCATCCAGGTGACGCTTTTTGCGGGAAGGCCCCGGAAGAGCTTGCAGTCCGTGTCGAAGGAGGTTTCGGTTTTGCCGTACTCCCGGGCGGAATCGCTCTGGGCGGGGGTTACCCGGCCGCCTAAATGATGGGCCAGGAGCTGGCAGCCGTAGCAGATGCCAAGGACCGGCACGCCCAGATGGAAAAGCTCTGGGTCCGCCTGGGGGGCGGAAGGGTCGTAGACGCTACCGGGGCCCCCGGTGAAGATGACGCCGATGGGGCTTAGGGCCTTCAGGTCCGCGATGGAGGTGGTATAGGGCTTGACCTCGCAGTAGACCCCCTGCTCCCGGACCCGGCGGGCGATGAGCTGGTTGTACTGGCCGCCAAAGTCCAGGATGACGACGGTTTGATGGGGCATAGATGGTTCCTCGGTTCTTTCGTTAGATTTGGCCGCCCCGGAGGCGGAAGGACGCGGCGGACGAAGAGGCGCGTCAGGAAGAAAGCTCCGCCCCGCCCCACTCCACCACGGTGAAGCCGGTGCGCTTGAAGGCAGGAAGCTCCTGGGCGGGGAGGTCCATAGGGGCCTCTAAGGGTTTCCAGGCCATAAAGACCCGGAGAAGGCTGTCCGGCTCCGGGGTGACGGTAAGGCGGGCGTGGTCCGTGTAGGCATCCGCCTGGAAGGCGATCAGATTATAGGGGCTGGGTTCCATCCGGGGAAGCCAGTAGACGATGAATTCGTTGGCCTCCCGGCGGGTGAGGCCCAGGCGGCTGAGAGCGTCCTCCAAAAAGGCGGCGGTGTCCGCTCCGGGGACGCAGAAGCCCTGGGAGAAGTCGTATTCCGTCTGGGCGGCGCCCTCCCAGTAGAGGTAGTTGTAGGTTTGGCCCGCTTCGTCCGTCAGAGTGCCGTCCGGGGCGGCGGTGACGGTCCAGGCGCCGTCATAGGCGGGATAGGCGCAGGTGAGCGCCCCGTCGTAGTCCAGGCGGACGGAGACCTCTGTCTCCTTCTCCGGGTAGAGGTAGATCACGGGCTTGGCGTCGCCCGCCGCCTCCTCCCGGCAGGCGGAGAGAAGCAGCAGGGCCGCGAGGCACAGCAGGGTCAACATTCGTTTCATGGAAAACCTCCTTTTCAAACTTGTCTATGGACAAAGACGAGAAAAGGGGCGGGGAGGTTGCGGGGAGAGGCGGAATTATTCCTCCCGGAACACAATGTTGCCGGGCTCGGCGCTTTCGATGATGGCCAGGGAGTGGAGGTTGACCCCCGCCTCCCGGAGGCGGTCGCCGCCGCCCTGGAAGCCCTTTTCCACGGCGCAGCCGATGCCTACGAGCTTCGCCCCGGCCTTCTCCACGATGTCGCACAGGCCCCGCATGGCCTCGCCGTTGGCCATGAAGTCGTCCACCACCAGCACCCGGTCCCCGGCGTGGAGCCACTCCTTGCTGACCAGGAGGGTGACCTTCTTCTTATAAGTATAGGAGAAAATGTCGCTTTGATACAGGCCGCCCTCGATGTTGTCGCTCTTGGCCTTTTTGGCGAAGATCATGGGCTTTCCGAAATGGCGGGCCACCACGGCCGCCAGGGCGATGCCGCTGGCCTCGGCGGTGAGAATCACGTCCACGCCGTCCATGTCGAAATGCCGTCCCAGCTCCTGGGCGATGTGGTCCATCAGCTCCGTGTCCACGCGGTGGTTCAGGAATCCGTCCACCTTGATGATGTTTCCCGGGAGGACCTTGCCCTCCTTCACGATGCGGTCTTTCAGCTCCTGCATGGTACATTCCTCCTGTTTATCAGATTGTTCCCCTTTATTATGTCGAATCCCGGCGGCTTTTGCAATTGCCGTTCCCGACAAAATCGGGGCGGAGCGCCTTGTGCGGTCAGTACAAATTTTTGGGAAAAGGCTGCGCTCCGCCCTGGGATTCCGGGGACGGAGCGCAATTTTGGCTTATGTTTTCTCCAGCAGATCGGCGGCGCCATCCAGCCAATTGCCCTGGAAGGACTCGATATCCCCCCCGTCCACAAGGGCCGCCAAGGCCGGGTCGATGGGCATTTCCGCCAGAAGGGGCAGGTTATGGCGCTGGGCGGCCTCCGCCGTTTTGCCCTCGCCGAAGAGGCGGAGCTTCTTCCCGCAGTCGGGGCAGAGGACATAGCTCATGTTCTCAATGAGGCCCAGGATGGGGACCTCCATCATCTCCGCCATCTTCACGGCCTTTTCCACCACCATGCTCACCAGTTCCTGGGGGGAGGCCACCACCACGATGCCGTCCAGGGGGATGGACTGGAAAACGGAGAGGGACACGTCCCCGGTGCCGGGAGGCATGTCGACAAAGAGATAGTCGCAGTTCCAAAGAACGTCCGTCCAGAACTGCTGGACCACGCCGGAGATGACCGGGCCCCGCCAGATCACCGGGTCCGTCTCGTTGGGCAGGAGCAGGTTCGTCGACATCATCTGGATACCGGAGCGGGACTCCATGGGATAGATGCCGTCCTCCCCGCCCACGGCTTGGCCGTGGACGCCGAAGGCCTTGGGGATGGAGGGGCCGGTGACGTCGGCGTCCAGAATGCCGACGGCATGGCCCCGGCGGCGCATGGTGACGGCCAGCTGGCTGGTGACCATGGATTTGCCGACGCCGCCCTTGCCGGAGACGACGCCAAAGACCTTGCCCACCCGGGCGTGGGGGTTTAACTCTTTTAGAAGGGACTGGGGCTCCTGGCGATCCGCGCAGGACTCGCCGCAGGTGGAGCAGTCGTGGGTACATTCGCTCATGGTGCTGTTCTCCTCTTACATCAAGTTGATGACGTTCATTTTATACCCTCTCTGCCGGGGCCGTCAAGTGCTGGATGGAGACGGCGGGATCGTTTTGGAAATGGGCCGCCTCCCGGCTGTGGCAGGTGAAGAGCAGAATTTGGCGTGTTTCCGCCTCCTTCCGGAGATAGTCCAGGGCGGCGGCGCAGCGGGCGTCGTCAAAGCTGGCCAGGGCGTCGTCCAGGACGATGGGGACGGCGTTTTCCGAGGGCAAAACCAGGTCGCAGACCGCCAGGCGCACAGCCAGATACAGCTGGTCCGCCGCTCCGGCGGAGAGATAGCCCGCGTCCCGGGGGACGCCGGTGTCCGCGGATTCCGCCGAGACATGGAGGGCCTTGTCCAGGATGACGCCGGTATAGGCCCCGCCGGTGAGGCGGCCGAAGATTTCGGCGGCCCGCGTTCCCAGAGCGGGAGAGAAGCGGCCCTGGAGCTGGGTGTTGGCGTGGGCCAGGGTGGACATGGCCAGCTCGATGGCGGCGTACTCCCCCTCCAGGGCGGCAATTTCGTCCGTCAGCCGCTCGGCGGCGGCCTGGAGGGTCAGGGGGTCTCCGGCGGCGGCCAGCCGGCCGGCGACGCGGTCCAGATTGGAGCGGAGCAGGGTCAGGTCCGCCTGAACGGCCGCCAGCTCTTCGGCGGCGGCCTCCCGGCTGCGGGGGGGCGGCGTGGGGGACGGGGCGTCCGGATTCTCCGGCGCGGGGGCGTCCCCGGATTGGAACTCCGCCCGAAGGCGGGCCTCGTGGGCGATCTTCTCCGCCTCCCGGAGCTCCTTGCGGAGAAGGGCGCTAGCCCGGAGGGCCGCGTCGGCGGAGGGAATGTCATAGGCGGCGGGGGCGAAGCGGCGGACCTCCTCTAAAATGCCGTCGGCGTTCACGTCCACAGACTGCCAGAGACCTTGGGCGGCGGCGGCCTGGGCGGCGGCCTCCTGCTTGGCGGCGTCCCGGTTTGCCAGGAGCGTTACGTAGGCGTCCGCCAGGGCGGTGATCGCCGCCGGGTCGGCGGTTTGATAGCGGGCCGTGAGGGCGGCGGCTCTCGCCTTGTTCCCAGCCCGTCTCCAGAGAAGCAGGGAGACCAGAGCAGTCAGGACCAGCAGGCCGGCGGCGGTTCCCAGGGCGGCATAGAGCTTCGACGTAGAAACGTACACGCTGTAACCCGCCCCCAGGGCGGCGCAGAGACAGGCCAGCGCCGTCAGCAGCAGGGGGGGCAGGGGGCGCTTGGCCGTTGGAAGGGGATCGGCGGCGGTTCGCCGGGCCTCCTCCGCCGTCTGTCCGGCGAAGGGGCTGGTGGACAGCGCCTCCTCCGCCTGGGCCAGGGCGGCTTTGGCCTCGTCGTATTTCCCCTGGGCCTTCTCTGCGTTTTTACGGAGGGTGTTCAGGTTCACGATGGCCCCCCGAAGGCGACCCGTTAGGTCGTTTTCGGGAATGCCCTCCTCCTCCAGGCGGCGGCGAAGGGCGGCGGCCTGCTCCTCTGCCTGGAGGGCGGCCTCCTCTACCCGTTGCAGCTCCTGCCGCTTTTGGTGACGGTCCCAGCGGTCCAGGGCGGAGAGCTCCTCTTTTAAAGAGGTCTCCCGGGCCTCCAGCTCCGCCGAGCGGAACAGCAGGCTCTCCCGCTGGCGGAAGAGCTCCGCCTGAGAGGCCAGCAGCGCCTCCGTCTCCTGGAGCTCCGCCTCCAGAGTGGGGAGCTGACCGGTTTTGTTGTGGCGGCGGCGGTTTAGCTGCTTTTTCAGGGCCTCTACCGCCTCTGTATAAGAGGTGTCCTCCTCCCCGGAGGTGACCAGGGCGGCGATGCGCCGCTCCAGTCCCGGGTCCTGGGTGACGGCCACGCCCCCCTGACGGATAAAGGCGCTGCGGGCATAGACCTCCCGGCTGACACCCAGCAGCATCTCCCCGCAGTTGGCCCCTGTGAGGCCGGGGACCGGATCGGCGGTGCCGGTGTAGAGGGCCTGAAAATCTCCCATAGGGGCGGTTTGGCGGCGGGTGGTGCGGAAGAGGGTCAGGGCGTCCTCCCCCGTCCGGCAGTCTAAGCGGCCGGACATGGACCCGCCGGACCAGGGAGCGTAATGGTTCTTGTCCGCCAGAACGCCGGCCCGGTCCCGCTCCTTGGTATTGACGCCGTAGAGCATGGCGAGGAGAAAGGCGCACCAGGTGGATTTCCCCGTTTCGTTGGGGGCCTGGAGGATGTTCAGGCCCTCCTGAAGCTCCAGGGTTTGCTCACGGAGCTTTCCGAAGGTGGCGGTCATGCGGCGTATCAGCAAAGAAATCAGCTCCTTTGATCATTCTTATGTAACATTCTTCCAGGCTCCGCCTTACATAGTTCCGGCGAAAGGCGGAGACCATAGAGGACAGTATAGCACAAACCGCCGGATTTGCACAGGCGGATTTTAAAATTGCCCAGAGGTCATACCAAATAAAAGGGGGAACTCCGTTATTTTCCAAAAAAGGCGAAAAAAGAGAAAAAAGGGATTGACAAAACAGGGTATGGCGTGGTAATCTAGCAAAGCTGTCCGGGAGGACGGCGGCGTCAAGTGAAAAAAGTCGAATTCGAAAAGAAATCGAAA
>CAJUMX010000024.1 GCA_910587705.1 uncultured Oscillibacter sp. | reverse complement strand
TGGGCGGAGTTTCTTCCGACGACATGGGGGGTGCATTGCACCAGCCATCGCTGGTTGCCATTCTCTCCCGCCCGAAGGGCGAGTACAGGCCCCTTTGCTTTATTCCTCCACCTTCACCAGGGCGATGTGCAGCTCGTCCAGCTGCTTCGCCGTCACTTCGCTGGGGGCGTCCATCATCACATCCATGGCGTTTTTGTTCATGGGGAAGGGGATGATTTCCCGGATGGAATCCTCGCCCGCCAGGAGCATGACCATCCGGTCCACCCCCGGGGCGATGCCCGCGTGGGGCGGCGCGCCATAGGTGAAGGCGTTGTACATGGCGGGGAACTTGGACTTTACGTCCTCCTCCCCCAGACCCACCATCCAGAAGGCCTTTACCATAATCTCCGGGTCGTGGTTCCGCACCGCGCCGGAGGAGAGCTCCACGCCGTTGCACACCAGATCGTACTGGTCGGCGGTGATGCTCAAGGGGTCAATTTCTCCGTTAATGGCCTTTTCCACGGTCTCCAGCCCGCCGGAGGGCATGGAGAAGGGGTTGTGGCAGAACTCCAGCTCGCCGCTCTCCTCCCCAATCTCGTACATGGGGAAGTCCACAATCCAGCAGAAGGCGTACTGCTCCTTCTTGAAATGGTTGGGGCAGAAGGCGCCCAGCATTTTCAGCAGCACGCCCGCCGTTTTCTGCGCCACACCCTTGGTTCCGGCGGTCAGACCCACGAAGCACCCAGGCGTGAGGCCCAGGGCCTCCACCACCTGGTCCTTGATGGGCTGAACGAACTTGGCGATGCCGCCAACGATTTCCTTTGCTTCGTCATAGCGGAACCAATAGACCTTGTTGCCGGACTGGACCTCCGCGTCGGCGCAGAGCTTGTCAATTTGCTTGCGGGTGCCCTCGAATTCGGACGCCACCACCGCCTTCACCGTCAGGGCTTCAAAGGGCCCGAAGCCGCAGCTTCCCAGAACCTCCGTGGCGTCCTGGACCGTCAGGTCGATGCGCAGGTCCGGCTTGTCGGTGCCGTAGGTCTCCAGGGCCTCCAGATAGGGGATGCGCCGGAAGGGGGCCTGGGAGGCGGTGTTGTACTTGCCGTACCGGGCGAAAATCGGGGGCAGCACGTCCTCGATGACGGCGAACACATCCTCCTGGGAGGCGAAGGCCATTTCCATGTCCAGCTGGTAGAACTCGCCGGGGGAGCGGTCCGCCCGGGCGTCCTCGTCCCGGAAGCAGGGGGCAATCTGGAAATAGCGGTCAAAGCCGGAGGTCATGAGGAGCTGCTTGAACTGCTGGGGGGCCTGGGGCAGGGCGTAGAACTTTCCAGGGTGGTTCCGGGCGGGGACCAGGTAGTCCCGGGCCCCCTCGGGGGAGGAGGCGGTGAGAATCGGCGTGGTGATTTCCAGGAAGCCGTGGTCCGTCATGGCCTTGCGGATGGCGGAGACCACCTGGCACCGCAGGACGATGTTACTTTTTACCTCCGGATTCCGCAGGTCCAGATAGCGGTACTTCAGCCGCTGGGCCTCGTCGGCCTCCCGGCTGCGGTTCACCTGGAAGGGCAATTCGTTGTGGCGGCAGCGGCCCAGGACCTCCATTTTAGAGGGCACAATTTCAATCTCGCCGGTGGGGAGTTTTGGGTTTTTGCTGTCCCGTTCCCGGACGGTCCCCTCCACGGAGATGGTGGATTCCTTGTTGACGGACTTGAACTGGGCCACCATCTCCGGGGTTTCGGCCACGATTTGGGTGGTGCCGTAGAAGTCCCGGAGGACGATGAAGGCCAGCTCGGAGCCGACCTCCCGGATGTTTTCCATCCAGCCGGAGAGTTTGACTTGCTTACCGGCGTCGGTAAGGCGGAGTTCTCCACAGGTGTGGGTGCGGTTTTGTACCATGATGGTTCCTCTTTTCTATTACAAAATGGAATAATTATATGGTAAACTACGGTTGGTACTCGCCCTTCGGGCGGGAGGGAATGGATACCAGCGATGGCTGGTTCATTGCACCCCCCATTTTCTCTTTTTCTTCCAGAAGAAAAAGAGAAAACGGGCCGTGCACGGTCCAAAAGAGAAAAAGAAGTACGTGGAGACGCGACGGGGGCGCGGCTGAATGATCGGCGGAGCCGGAATGACTTCCCACGCGCAATCAAATTGAGCGGGGGTTTGTTCCTCGACGAATGGACAAGCTCCTCTTTTCGCTGCCGCTGATGCTCCGATAAACGGACCCGTAGGGGCCGCCGCCCTCGGCGGCCCGCCTCCCCGGAACCTCCATGCTATTCATGGCCCATTCCTCTCTTTGTGGGGCCTGACCCCTTGGTCAGGCCATTTCCTCAGAGTTCCCACGCCAGGCGGGGTCGTCGGTGACGCCTAGGAGGTAGTCCGTGGAGACGTGGAAATATTCCGCCAGCATGACCAGCTTTTCAAAAGATGTCTCCCGGTTCCCGGTTTCCATCATGCTAATTGCGTTTGCACTTAATCCAATCTGTTCCCCGAGTTCCTTCTGTTGTAGCTTTGCTTGTTTGCGGAGCTGTTTCAAGCGGTCTTTAAATATAATTTCCGTTTTCATAAATCCCCTTGACAATACACGAAACGTGGGTTATACTTAGTATATCACACTAACTGTGATATTTAAAGGAGGCTTTTGAATGTCTACCATATTGCGTGCTTTTTATTATGACGATCCACTTATGCTCGGGACGATTTCCAGCTTGGACGATCCTCAATGTGAGGAGGAGCAGAAGATTGTGACACAGCTCCGCGCGGTGGAGGAGACAGTTGCGGAGGCACTGAAACCCAGCATTGAGGCTCTAGCGGACAAACAAGCGGAGCAATCATTTTATAGGGGGGTGCGTTTTGGCGCACAGCTCATGGCGGAGCTGCTGTCCCGCTAACCATGGAGGTAGGGGCCACCGCCCTCGGCGGCCCGTTCCCCAGGGCTTTGCCGCTTACGGCGGCGTACCCCTTGCGGGTGCTCGGCGGCCCGCCTCCCCGGAACCCCTCTCTTTGTGGGGGCCGCCCCCTAGGTCAGGCCATATTTCACACGGGTCATCTCCCACAAGAATGTCCCTAGTTCCCGGCCCTTCTCCTGGCCGTGGAGGACGTAGAGGGGCAGGGCCCGCTGCTGAAAGTTCCACCGATACCAGTAGGTGAGGTTAAAGGAAAAGCCCCCGAGAAGCTGGCCCTGCTCATCATAGTAATGGAAGTAAATGTGGTAGTCCTCCGGGTCCACCTCCGTGGTCCGGGTTCCCTGGGGGAGAAATTGCAGGACCACCTCCAGGGGGTTTCGGTGAAACCGGATGTCCTCCATCCGCTCCAGCACCGCGTCCATCTCCGGGTCCCCGGCGGCAAAGACCAGGCTGTCGTTTAGGACTTGGGGAAATTGAAATTGGGGATAGATGGAGATTTGCAGATACCCCGGCGGTTCCCCGCCCATCAGGTCGTAAGCGTCCAAGGGCCGGGCGTACCAGACAGCCCAGACCAGCAGCAGGACCAGCAGTCCCCGGAGGAGGGCCTTTTTATAGGTTTCCCAGAAGGCTTTCATAGGCCCGCTCCTTTCCCGGTCACTCCCGGATAACGGATCCCTGATTCCGGGCGTCCAGCCCCGCCTTCATGCGGTAAATGGTCGCCTTGGGGTCCAGCTTCGTCTGCTCGCCAGTCAGCATGTCCTTACAGGCCACCACGCCGGCTTGAATCTCATCCTCACCCAGGAAAATCACATAGGGAATCCCCAGCTTGTCCGCATAGGAAATCTTCTGCTTAAACTTCTTCTCCTCGCAGTGGAGCTGGGCCCGGATGCCATTCTCCCGCAGCTCCGTGGCGAAGGCGATGGCCGCCGACAAATCCTCCGTCATGGGCAGGATTAGCGCGTCCGCCGGGGCGGTGTTCAGCTCCGGATTCAGCATGCCCTGTTCCCCCAGAACGTAAAACAACCGGGTCAGGCCAATGGAAATTCCCACTCCAGGGAGTTGTTTATCCGTGTAATATTCCGCCAAGTTATCATACCGCCCGCCGGAACAGACGGACCCAATCTCCGGGTGGTCCAAAAGCACCGTCTCGTACACCGTTCCGGTGTAGTAGTCCAGCCCCCGGGCGATGGTCAAATCCACGGCGAAGTTCTCCACCGGAACGCCGAAGGCCCCCAGATACCGCACCACGGCCCCCAGCTCCTCCACTCCCTGGTCAAAGACCTCGTTCCGGCCCCGCCGAGCCTCCAGGGCGGAGAGGATTTCCTCCGTGCTGCCGGTGATGGCGATGAAGTCCAGGATTTCCTGGGCGCTCTCCGGGCGGATGCCCAGGTCACTGGTGAGAATCTCCCGGACCTTCTCCGGGCCGATCTTCTCCAGCTTGTCCACTGTCCGCATGATGTCCCCGGCTTTGTCCGCGAGGTCCAAAGAGGCGTAAAACCCGTTTAGAATCTTCCGGTTGTTCACCCGGATGCGGAAGCGCCGGAGCCCCAGGGCGGAGAAAGTCTTGTAGATGATGGCGGGGATTTCCGCCTCGTTGAGGATGGACAGCTTTCCGTCCCCGATCACGTCGATGTCCGCCTGATAGAACTCCCGGAAGCGGCCCCGCTGGGCCCGTTCGCCCCGGTAGACCTTGCCAATCTGGAAGCGGCGGAAGGGGAAGGTCAAGTCGTTGTAGTGCAGGGCCACGTACTTGGCCAGGGGGACCGTCAGGTCGAAGCGGAGGGAGAGGTCCGCGTCTCCCTTCTGAAAGCGGTAAATCTGCTTCTCCGTCTCGCCGCCGCCCTTGGCAAGCAGCACCTCGCTGGATTCGATGACGGGGGTGTCCAGGGGGGTGAAGCCATAGAGGCTGTAGGTCTCCCGGAGAATCTCCATCATCCGCTCCATCTGCCGCTGGGGGGCGGGGAGGAGCTCCATGAAGCCGGAGAGGGTACGGGGGGTTTGTTTTGCCATAACGCTGCTCCTTTTCTCAATATCGAAATGGGGGAGAACTAAAAAAGAGCGCCGTCCTCCCAAACCGTTTTGGGACGATAGCGCTCATCGCTTCGTGGTGCCACCCAAATTCAAGGCTTGCGCCTCCTTTTAAGCCTCCTGGTACGGGGAGGGGACCGTGGGCGTTTCCGCCCCCGCTCCGCCGCTGTCCTTCCTCCGGGCCGGGCGGGACCCTTTCAGCCAAAGGGGTCCCTCTCTGGGGGCCGGTGTGCGGAGTACTGCTGCGGCGTCATCGCGGTGAAATCGTTGTGATTATATGCGTTTTTGCTTGACTTGTCAAGCGGGCTTTTTGCTTGCCCTTGCGGGCGGGGGGGAATGGATACCAGCGATGGCTGGTGCAATGCACCCCCCATGTCGTCGGAAGAAACTCCGCCCACTCCGTCCCCGCCTAACGGCGAGGACTGCGTTCTGCTCCGTTCCTTCCTCCTCTCCCCACCGCAACCGCTACGCTTACGTTGCGGCGGGGGCCCCGGTTTTTTCTTCCAGAAGAAAAAGAGACTGCGCCCGCAGGCGCGTGTCGGAGGCCAACCGCCGCGAAGCGGCGGCTCTTAGGCCGGAGACAAACGGGCCGTGCACGGTCCAAAAGAGAAAAAGAAGTAACGGGGGACGATACGGGGGCGCGGCTGAATGAATGGCGGAGCCAGAATGACTTCCCACGCGCAATTGGATTGAGCGGGGGTTTGTTCCTCGACGAATGGACCAGCTCCTCTTTCCGCTGCCGCTCATCTGGTGGTAGGGGGTGGATGTCCGCTTTTTTCCGGGACTGCCCTTCTATCGATAGACCACCGTAGGGGCCGCAGCCCTCGGCGGCCCGTTCCCCAGGGCTTTGCCGCTTACGGCGGCGGCATACCCCTTGCGGGTGCTCGGCGGCCCGTCTCCCCGGAACCTCCATACGATTCATGGCCCGTTCCCCACCTCTGGCAAATAACCATTATCTGGGAATCCTGATTTTGGGCAAACGAATACAAGGAACCTCCAAAACCCCTTAAAAAAACCGTTTCCGGCTGCTGTTGGTCCGGCTTGAAGGAACGCCCGGTGCAAACGAACGTTCTTTTGCCGGCCTTGCCAAGGCGGCCCTGATGCTCGAAAGACCTCGCTTTCCGTGCGCGAAGGGCCTTACAGCCTTCGAAACGTCAGGCCAAGGGGCGGGAGGTGGAGGGGTTGACGATGAGCCGCCAGTCCAGATCGCCCCGGGCCAGGCCCAGGACCAGCATCTCCGCCGTGGCGATGTTGCTGGCGAAGGGGACCCGGTTTTGGTCGCAGAGGCGGGAGATGTAGGAGATGTCCTCCGCCCGCTCCTCGCTGGCGGGGTCGTTGAAGAACAGCACCAGGTCAAACTCGTTATAGGAGATGCGGGCCCCAATCTGCTGGCTGCCGCCGTGGGCGTAGGTCAGGAAGCAGTGGACATCCAGGCCCGTGGAATCTGCGATCATGTGTCCGGTGGTATTGGTGGCATAGAGCTGGTGCCGGGCCAGAATCCCGGCGTAGGCGGTGCAGAATTGGACCATCAGCTCCTTCTTGTTGTCATGGGCCATTAGCGCGATGTTCATGTCATGCTCCTTTCTGTATTCATAACCGGCGGAGACCGCCGGAGCGTTGTCTTATCGGATTCGCAGCAGGGGGACCTTCTGCCCCTGGAGCCGCTTGGCAATGTTTCGGTAGGCCGCCGCCGCCCCCTGGCTGCTGCTTAAAAGCAGGGGCACCCCCTTGTTTAAGGAGAGGGGCAGGGCGTCGTCCTCCGGGATGACCCCGATGAGAGGAAGGCCCGCCCGGTCAATGGCGTCGTCGATGGTGGCGTGCATGCTGCGCAGCATCTTCCTTCGCACCCGGTTCACCGTCAGGTGCAGCCGCCCGGTGGGGAAGCGGTGCAGCTCCATCACCGTGTGCTGGGCGTCCCGCAGGGAGGAGGCGTCCGCCGTGGCCACCACCACGCAGCGGTCCGCCCCGCAGGTGGCCAGCTGAAAGCCGCTGTCTAAGCCCGCCGGAGCGTCTAAAAAGCAGTAGTCAAATCGCTGCCGGGCGGCCTCCAGCAGAAGGGACATCTGCTCCTCCGTCACCGGGCGGCCCCGGCTTCGGGTGGGGGCCGTCAGCAGGAAGAGGCCCGGAAGGTCCGGGTGCTCCACCGCCGCCACCTCCAGCGCGCAGCGCTGTTGGGCCACGTCGGTGAAGTCCATAATGGCCTTGTCCGTCAGCCCCAGGGCCAGGTCCAGGTTCCGCAGGGCCACGTCGCAGTCCACGCACAGCACCTTCTGCCCCATCTGCGCCAGGGCGGAGCCCACCCCGGCGGTGAAGGAGGTCTTGCCCGTGCCCCCCTTGCCGGAGACCACGGCAACGCACTGGCCCGCCATGGAACGCGCCTCCCTTCCAAACGCTGATTTCGCACCTTCTATTATAGCGGATTCTTCTTGATCTTTGCAAACGTTCTGGGATATTTTTTTGGTGTTTCCTCTATTTTTGTAAGAATTACCAGCCGGCGGGGGATATTTGTGCCGGAAATTACATAGTCCAGGGGCTTTTCCAGCCGCCCTCCCAGCACGCCCGCCGCCCTCTCGGAGGCGTTTAGCTCCTCATTGCTGTCCACAGACTTCATGGCCAGGAATTGGCCCCCCGTCTTTACCAGGGGCAGGCACAGCTCCGCCAGCACCGGCAGGGCCGCCACCGCCCGGCTCACCGCAAGGTCAAAGGTTTCCCGGTGCTGCTGGGCGAATTCCTCCGCCCGGCCATGGACACAGTCCACGTCCTCCAGCCCCAGCTCCCCGCAGACCTCTCGAAGGAAGTCCACCCGCTTGCGCTGGGCGTCCAGCAGGGTCAATTGGATGGAGGGCTCCAGGATTTTCAAGGGCAGGCCCGGGAAGCCCGCCCCGGTCCCCACGTCCACCACGGTTTTCCCCCGGAGGTCCGCCAGGGCCAGCAGGGCGGCGCTGTCCAGGAAGTGAAGCCTTGCCGCCTCGGCGGGGTCCGTGATGGCGGTGAGGTTCATGACCTTGTTTTTCTCCGCCAGCAGCTCCCAATAGCGGAGCAGGGCCGGGATTCCCTCCGTGGGGAGGGAGAGGGCCGTCAGGCCCTCCCGGAGGATGGCTTCCATCATTTCTCCTTCAACAGGTCCCGGATTTCCGTCAGCAGCTTCTCCTCAGCGGAGGGGCCCGGCGGGGGCAGGGGAGCGGCTTCCTTCTTCTTGTGGAAGCGATTCAGGGCCTTCACCAGGCAAAAGACCACCAGGGCCATGATGAGGAAGTTCAGGACCGCCTGGATGAAGTTGCCGTAGGTGACCACGGCGGGGCCGATGTTCACGTGCAGCTCGGCAAAGGAGACGGAGCTGGTGAAGATGCCCAACACCGGCATCACGATGTCGTTGATGAGAGAAGTTGTGATGTTGGAGAAGGCTCCGCCGATGATGACGCCTACCGCCATGTCCATCACGTTGCCCCGGGCGATGAAGGTTTTGAATTCCGCCAGGAAGCCGGAGGTCTTTTCTGCCATAATTCGATTCCCTTTCGTATAATGTGATAAGATTACTACGGACGGGAGGGCCTTATCCGCCCGACCGGACCCGCAGGGCGGGGTCCAGCACCCTTGCCAGCATGATGGCGGCTTGCGCCCGGGTCAGCTCTTTGTCCCCGCCGAAGTTCCCGGCCTGGTCTACCCCGGTGAGGACCCCCGCCTGATAGAGCCGGAGGATGGCGGCGGCGTCCAGGGTCTCGTCGGGGTTCACGTCGGGGACGGTGACAGTCTCGTTGATGGCCTCCAGCTCTCCGGAGGCCCGCTCCACCAGCCAGGCGAAGAGGGAGCGGGTGGCGTTGTCCCTGGAGAAGCGGACCGCCGGGTCGTAGCCGCTGCCGTCTCCGTTGTTCCCGCCGCTGGCCCGGTAGACCAGCTCGCCGTCGAAGCCCATGACCCCCTCGCTGCCCAAGTAAAAGACGGCGGGGAACCACCAGGCTTCCTTGTACTGCTCCACATACTGTATGCCGGGGAGCATGGTAAAGGAGGCCGCGTCCGGGTCCGCGAAGCGGTAGCCCGTTCCCACGTAGCCCTGGTTCATTGTTCCGGGTACGCTTTGGTGGGATTCCTTCACGCCCTGGAAGGTTTTGACGTGGTTATAGCCCTCAAAGCCGATTTCCAGCTTGCAGGTCTCGGGAAGGTCGGGGTCGTCGGAAGCGTTGCTGAGGGAGATGTAGGGCTGTTCCCCGGCGTTGAACTGGAGCTCCTGCGGCGAGTGGAAGGAGGCGAAGAGATTTCCCTCACTGTCATAGAACCGGAGGTAAGGCTGACCCAGGTCCGGCAGGTCTGGGACCGTGCCGCCGCCGCCGTTTTGGAGATTGTACAGCCGCGCCGCCAGCACCACCAGCTGAGCCACGTTCAGCTTTCCCTGTGGGCTGAATGTTGTTTCAGAGGTGCCGTTCATCAAGCCCCGCTCGTAACAGAGTTTAATAGCCTCGTAGGAGGCGCTTCCCTCCGCCACGTCGGAAAAGCCGGGGTAGGTCCGCCCTGTATCCGCTGCGGCGCAAGGGATACAGAGGACAGACAGGAATACAGCCGTTAAAATCAGTCCGGCAATACGTTTCATCGTTCAAGTCCTTTCTATCGGCTCCAGACGGGTGTACCTTTTTCTCGTGAGAAAAAGGTACCAAAAAGAGCTTTATTACGCTCTATACCCTGGTATTTGTTCTGGTTTTGTGCACGGCAACGGGGTCTTACTTCTGGGGGACCAGCTTTTCCGTGCCGCCCATGTAGGGACGGAGGACCTCGGGAATCAGCACGGTGCCGTCGGCCTGGAGATTGTTTTCCAGGAAGGCAATCAGCATCCGGGGCGGGGCCACGCAGGTGTTATTGAGGGTATGGCACAGCTGAGTCTTGCCGGACTCGTCCTTGTAGCGAATCCGCAGCCGCCGGGCCTGGGCGTCGCCCAGGTTGGAGCAGGAGCAGACCTCGAAGTATTTCTGCTGCCGGGGGGACCAGGCCTCAATGTCGCAGGACTTGACCTTCAAATCCGCCAGGTCGCCGGAGCAGCACTCCAGCTGCCGCACGGGGATGTCCAGGGACCGGAACAGCTCCACGGAGAACTGCCACAGCTTTTCGTACCAGTCCTTGGACTCCTCGGGCTTGCAGACCACGATCATCTCCTGCTTTTCAAACTGGTGGATGCGGTACACGCCCCGCTCCTCGATGCCGTGGGCGCCCTTCTCCTTGCGGAAGCAGGGGGAGTAGGAGGTCAGGGTCTGGGGTAGGTTCCCGGCGGGGAGAATCTGGTCGATGAACCGGCCAATCATGGAGTGTTCGCTGGTGCCGATGAGGTAGAGGTCCTCCCCCTCGATTTTGTACATCATGCCGTCCATGTCCGTCTGGCTCATGACGCCCTCCACCACGTTTCCGTGAATCATGAAGGGGGGGATGCAGTAGGTAAAGCCCTTGGCGATCATGAAGTCCCGGCCATAGGCCAACACCGCCTCATGGAGCCGGGCGATGTCGCCCAGGAGATAATAGAAGCCGTTGCCGGAGACCCGGCCCGCAGCGTCCAGGTCGATGCCGCCGAAGGACTCCATGATTTCCGTGTGATAGGGGATGGGGAAGTCCGGGGTTTTGGCCTCGCCGAAGCGCTGGACCTCCACGTTTTCGCTGTCGTCCTTGCCGATGGGGACGGAGGGGTCGATGATCTGGGGGATCAGCAGCATCCGCTTGTGAAGCTCCGCTTCCAGCTCGTTTTCCTGCTTCTCCAGCTCCGCCAGACGGTCCGCCTGCTCCTTCACCTGGGCCTTGACGGCCTCGGCCTCCTGGAGCTTGGAGGGGTCCTTTTTGGACTGGCCCATGAGCATGCCGATTTGCTTGGAGAGGGTGTTGCGGTTGGAGCGGAGCTGGTCCGCTTCGGCGATGGCGGAGCGGCGCTTGGCGTCCAGGTCGATGACCTCGTCCACCAGGGGGAGTTTTTCTTCCTGGAATTTCTTTTGGATGTTCTCCTTGACGGCTTCGGGGTTTTCCCGGATGAAGCGGATATCAAGCATGATGATTTCCTTCTTTCTTCAATATTAAACAATATGATATGTTTGAAGTGTTTCACGTGAAACGAGGGGTGTACTCGCCCTTCGGGCGGGGGCGGATTGGCGACCAGCGATGGCTGGTGCAATGCACCCCCCATTTTCTCTTTTTCTTCCAGAAGAAAAAGAGAAAACGGGCCGTGCACGGTCCAAAAGAGAAAAAGAAGTATATGGCCTTTCTACCGATAGAACACCCCGTAGGGGCCGCCGCCCTCGGCGGCCCGTTCCCCCGGAATTGCCCTTCTGCCGATAGAACTTGCCCTATCCTCCATCGGACGCCAGCAAAAACCGAAAACGCTCCGCCAGGGATTGGGCGGCTTCCTCACCGCCGGGAAGGGACATGGAAAGATAACGGCCTGTATGGAGGGAGGTATAGCAGGGCTTTCCCGCGCCTATTTGCAGCCTCATGCACCGGCCCGCCCGGTCTGTGAGCTGGAGGACAGCCGCCCAATCCAGGGACGGACGGTCTGCGCTGCTACTGGAAAGTTCCTGGAACAGGTTGCCCGGTAGGCGGCGGAACCGCAGGGCTTCCAGCTCTGCCAAAACGGACGGCCACCGGCTGTCTCCGGGCTTTGTGCTGGCGCACCAGGCGATTTCCGTGCCCTGGCCGGGCTCGTTATACTCGACCCAGACGTCCACAATCTCCAGCTCGCCGATGCCCAGACCGTAAATGTCCACAGGCCGGGAATACCACGCCGCCCACAGAACCAGGGCCAGCGCAGCGGCCAGGACCTTCCAGTGGGCCTTTACCTGCTTCACGCCGCCTCCTCTTGGTTCCCGGCTTCCGCCTGGGCGGCCTCCGCCTCCAGGGCCTCCACCGCTTCCTTCAACTGCTGGTAGCGCTCCTGGGCGGAAACGGTCAGCCCAAGGGACTGCTCCGAATCCGAGAGCTGATCGCTGAGACAGGACACCAGGTCCTCCTGCTCCATCATATCGATGACGCTCCGGCAGTTTTCCAGGCTTTCCTGACGGTAGAGCCGCTCCAGAGCGTAGAGGCCCTCCAAGGCCCGGCTGTGACGGCTGCTGGCTTCCAGCTCATATTCCCGCAGCTGCGCCTGGCGTTCCAGGTCCTGAATTTTGTTTTGGGCCGCCCCCAGCTGCTTTTCCAGGTTGACCACCCGGTCCTGCACCCCCCGCATGGCGGTGACGGAGCTCTGGAGCTCGCCAATGGCCTCCGTATTGCTCCGCTGGTGGGAGGCGAAGGACCAGGCCATCAGCAAAAAGGCCGCGATGAACAGCACCATGATATAGACTACCACGGGCTTCTTTCCCGTGGGCGTGACGTCCTCCTCCGGTTCCACGGGGCCACCGTCGTTTCGTTTTACCAGTTTCATGCCTCCGGTCCTTTCCGATGGGTTTTCAAGAGGGCCAGCGCCTCCAAGAGGTCGTTCAAATCGTCCAGCCCGTAATACTCCAGCTCAATCCGGCCCTTCTTCCGGCCCGTGACGATTTTCACGCCCCTCCCCAGCCGGGAGGCCAGGGATTGCTGGGCCTCGGCGGCGTAGTCCACCTCCTTCGGCGGCTCCGGCAGCTCCGGCTCCTCGGCAGGCTCTGCCAGCATTTTCTTGGCCAGGGCCTCCGTCTGCCGGACGGAGAGCTGGCCCTGGACCACCGCTTCCGCCGCCTTGGTTTGCAGGGCGGGGGAGAGGGGGAGCAGGGCCCGGGCATGTCCGGCGGAGAGGCTTCCCTCCTCCACCAGCTTCCGCACGCCGGGCTGGAGACCCAGAAGCCGCATGGCGTTGGCCACGGCGCTGCGGGATTTGCCCACCCGCTGGGCGGCCTCCTCCTGGGTCATGTGATAGGTTTGAATGAGGGACTGGTAGCCCGCGGCCTCCTCCATGGGGTTCAAATCCTCCCGCTGGAGGTTCTCTACCAATGCCAGCTCCGCCGCCTTCTGGTCGTCGGCCTCGATGACTACGGCGGGAATCTCCGTGAGCCCCGCCAGCCGGGCGGCCCGCCAGCGGCGCTCCCCGGCGATGATCTGGTAATAGCCGGAGGACAGCTTCCGCACCGTCAGGGGCTGAATGACCCCGTGCTCCCGGATGGAATCCGCCAGCTCCGCCAAAGCGCCCTCGTCAAAGAGCTTTCGGGGCTGGGCGGAGCAGCTCTCCACCTGGGAAATGGGTAAATACAGGTTCCCCGCGGCTTCCGGTTTTAATACGTCGTCCCCCAGCAGGGCCCCCAATCCCCGGCCCAGGCCGGAGGGCTTTTTGTTTGCCATAACACGCACTCCTTTCCAAAGAGGTAGTTTACTTCAAAAACTCCGCCGCGAAGGCCGCGTAAGCGTCCGCCCCCCGGGAGGTCCGGTCATAGGCGCTGATGGGCTTTCCGTGGCTGGGGGCCTCGGAAAGGCGGATGTTCCGGGGAATGACGGAGGCGTAGACCTTGCCGGGGAAGTAGTGCTTCACTTCCTCCGCCACCTGGAGCGAGAGGTTCGTCCGCCCGTCGAACATGGTCAGCAGCACCCCCTCCAGCTCCAGGGAGGGGTTCAGGGACCGCCGCACCAGCCGGACCGTATTCATCAGGTCCGAAAGCCCCTCCAGGGCGAAGTACTCGCACTGGACCGGCACCAAAATGGAGTCCGCCGCGCACAGGGCGTTCAGCGTTAAAAGCTCCAGGGAGGGAGGGCAGTCGATGAGGATGACGTCATAACACTCCCGCAGGGGCTCCAGGGCGTCCTTTAGCAAAAACTCCCGCCGCTCCATGGCGATGAGCTCCACCCCCGCTCCCGCCAGGGCCTTGTTGGAGGGCAGCACGTCCCCATAGCGGGTATGGGCCACCGCCTCGGCGGCGGGCAGCTCCCCGATGACGGCGGAATAGACCCCCTTGGAGACCGTCTTGTCCACCCCCATGCCGGAGGTGGCGTTGGCCTGGGGGTCAAAGTCGCAGAGGAGGACCTTCCTTCCCGCCTCCGTCAGGGCGGCGGCCAGGTTGACGCAGGTGGTGGTTTTCCCCACGCCGCCCTTTTGATTCACAACAGCGATGATCTTTGACACAAAAGCACCTACTTTCTATCGAAAATTCATTATAACAAGGCGGGGACAGGCTTGCAAGGTCAAAACCCACAATTTTCATAAAATTTGGCGGAAGATGTGGAAAGTTTCACGTGAAACAAGGAGAGCCCGCCGAAAACGGCGGGCCCAGAGTGTCAAAAAACCGTAAAACCTTCATTGGCGGGAAGGAAGAGAGTTACGAGAGGAACCCAGGAGGGGTTCCTTTCGTTTTCAATCATAAAGTTTCAGAATGTTCTGAAACTTTACGCAGGCTGTCGAAAAGACTTTTTTGACAGCCTGCGCCCGCCGTTTTCGGCGGGCCCTTGGCGTTTCACGTGAAACATTTCTCTATTTCCATCGCCTCAACCCCGGCCCAGCAGCCGGACGCTGTAGGGGGGGACGGAGGCCGTTTCTCCGGAGATCGCCTCCCCGGTGTACAGGTCCCGGAAGCCCTCCCCCGGCAGGGCCACCGTGCGTACCTCCGGGCTGGCGTTCACCAGGGTGGCGGTGCTCTCGTCAAAGGTCTCCCGGAGATAGGCCAGCAGGGGACCCCGGGCCTCCAGCCAGGAGAGGGAGCCCCGGCGAAGGGAGCTCCGGCTTTTCCGCAGCTGCCCCAGCCAGCGGAACCAGGTCAAGAGCGCCTGGTTCTCACGGCCCCAGGGGTAGGTCCGGCGGTTAAAGGGGTCCGCCGCCCCCTCCAGCCCCGCCTCGTCCCCGTAATAGACCATGGGGGAGCCGGGGAAGGTGAAGAGGATGGCCGCCGCCACGTGAAGCCGCTCCAGCCCCGCCTCCCGCTGGTGCTGGGTCAGGTGGAAGGTGGACTGGGCGTCCCGGCCCTCCGGCAGGGGAACGCCCCCCAGGATGGTGAGGACCCGGGGAGTATCGTGGGTCCCCAGGAAGTTCATGGCGGAGAAAAAGGCGGCGGGCGGGTAGTTCTCCCGGATGGTCTCCATGGCCTCCTTGAAATCCTCCGCCGGGCCATCCAGCAGGTAGTTCAGCAAGGCGGTGCGGAAGGGGTAATTCATCACGCCGTGAAGCTCTTTTCCGTGGAAGTACTTCCGGCGGCGGGAGTAGGAGATTTTGTTGCTGGCGTCCTCCCAGACCTCCCCGATGACCATGGCGTTGGGGTCCGTCTCCTCCACGGCGGCACGGAGCTTTTCAATGAACTCGTCCGGGAGCTCGTCCGCCACGTCCAGCCGCCAGCCGGAGGCCCCGGCCCGAAGCCAGCGCTTCACCACGGAGTTCTCCCCTTCGATGATGTAGTCCACGTAATCCGGGCAGTCCTCCCGGACGTTGGGCAGGGTGCTGATGCCCCACCAGGCGTCGTAGGACCCGGGCCACTGGCTGAACTGGAACCAGTCGTAATAAGGGCTGTCCTGGCTCTGGGCCGCCCCCAGGGTGGGGTAGAAGCCGTCGGCGTTGAAGTAGACGCTCTGGGAGCCGGTGTGGTTGAACACGCCGTCCAGCAAAATGCGGATGCCCTTCTCCTTGGCCTTGGCGCAGAGGTCCCGGAAGTCCTCCTCCGTGCCCAGCATGGGGTCGATTTTCGTATAGTCCGCCGTGTTGTAGCGGTGGTTGGAAGCGGATTCAAAAATGGGGCAGAAGTAGAGGGTGGAGACCCCTAGGGCCGCCAGATCATCCAGATGAGCGGCCACCCCCGCCAGGGACCCGCCGAAAAAGTCCCGATTCTTGATCTCGCCCTCCTCCGGCCACCAGACGGGGCCGTCCTCCCAGTCCTGGTGGACCCGGCGGTCCCCGATGAGGCCCGAGGGGTCCGGCACCTCCAAACGGCAATAGCGGTCCGGGAAAATCTGATAGGTCACCCCCTCGCCAAACCAGGCGGGGGTGGGGCGCTCCTCATAAACGGTGAGCTGCCAGGGGACCGGCTCCCCCTTGCTGCGGTAGCCGGTCTTGTCCAGGAGGCACCCGGTACCGTCGTCCCGCCAGAAGCGGAACCAGTACCAGACCAGCTCCGGCGTTTGAAAGGGAATGAGGGAGAGGGAGAAGCAGGCCCGGTCCTCCTGAAAGCCGGAAAAGGGCATCTCCGCCTCCATCTCGTGGTCGGCAAACTCCCGGCGGAGAATGACAGAGCAGTGGGTAAACCCCTCGCTGGTGAGGGGGCGGCAGGTGAGGGACCACTCCTTCCCACAGGGAAGGGCGCCGTAGGGCTTCTTGCATTGAGCGTCGCGGGAGTCAAAGACGGCAGAAACGTTCATTCAAAAAACTCCTTGTTTGTAGGATTGAGGGGAATGCGCAGGTTTCACGTGAAACAATCCGTAGGGGCGGCCCCCCTGGGCCGCCCGTTCTTCCGGGAGGACAGCAGTTTCGAGGGGACGGGCCGCCCGTTCTTCCGGGAGCCCGGCAGTTTCGAGGGGACGGGCCGCCCGTTCTTCCGGGAGTGCGGCAGCTTCAAGGGGACGGGCCGCCGAGGGCGGCGGCCCCTACGTGGTATTTTGTCCGGGAATATCCGGTTACGGCAGGAGCTGGTTTTCCCCGGTGACGGCGGAATCGTCCTCGCCGGGGGCGAAATAGGCGTTGAGGATGTTCACCGCCGTGGAGGCCAGAGCCGCGCCGGCGTCCGCCCGCTCGATGGCGATGGCCACGGCGATCTCCGGGTCGTCATAGGGGGCGAAGCAGATAAACACGCCGTGGTTCTTGGTGTCCGCCCGGACCTGGGAGGTGCCGGTTTTGGCGCCGGCGGAGACCACGCAGTTTTTAAAGTAGGGGGAGAGAGTGCCCTCCACCAGGCCCTTCATGCCCTCCTTCACCGCCTGGAGGTTTTCGTCGCTGATGTCGATTTGGTTCAAAGGCTCCGTGTTGCCTGTGGCCACCACGGAGGAGTGGTCATAGGTCTTGGCGGCCTTTAGAAGGTGCGCCTGGCAGTGCTTTCCGCCGGAGACCAGGGTGGCCAGGTAGTTGGCCAGCTGGAGGGGGGAATAGAGCTGGGTGCCCTGGCCATAGGCCGCCCAGGGGGCCTGGTCCTGGCCCTGGGGGTT
Source organism: uncultured Oscillibacter sp. (assembly GCA_910587705.1). Classification (GTDB taxonomy): domain Bacteria; phylum Bacillota; class Clostridia; order Oscillospirales; family Oscillospiraceae; genus Oscillibacter. The sequence continues at coordinate 11,084 of CAJUMX010000024.1, read as the reverse complement.
TTCCGGCAGGAGACCGGCGGTTTCGGGAATCTCGATGCCCGTCTTTTCCCCCAGGCCGAACAGGAGTAGATACTCCCGAAGGGTTTCCATTCCCATGCGGTAGCCCAGCTCCGAGAAGAAGTAGTTGCAGGAGTTGGTAATGGCCCCGGTGACGTTCAGGTTCCCATGACCGGAGGTTTTCCAGCACTTGGAGTAGCTGTTGATCTCGTCTCCGGGATAGCGCCAGATGCCGGTATCCTTGATTTTTTCCGTCAGGGTGGTGTCCCCATGAAGCAGACCCGCCATGGCGGTGAAGGGCTTTAGGGTGGAGCCGGGGGGATATTTGCCCACAGTGGCCCGGTTGAATAGGGGGGCCTGGGGATCGGTGCTGACCCGGGCGTAGTGTTCGCCCTGGCGGAAGGTGGCGAGGTCATAGCTTGGATAGGAGGCCAGGGCCAGCACCTCGCCGGTGCCCACCCGGACCACCGCCGCTCCCGCGCCGCGGGTTTCGTCGCCGTCGGCGTTGAGGCGATTGACGGTCTCCGCCAGAAAATCCTCCACCTGGGACTGAAAGTCCAGGTCGATGGTCAGCTCCACAATGCTGCCGGGGACGGGCTCTGTGGAGTAGAATTCCCCGGTGACCTTGCCCTCGTCGTTGGTGGACACCACCCGGCGGCCGTCCGTACCCTTTAAATAATCCTCAAAGGCCAGCTCCGTGCCCTCCTTGCCGATCAGGTCGTCGTAATCATAGCCCTTTTCTTTCAGGGAGGGGTAATCGTCCTCAATGGTGATGCTGCCGACATAGCCCAAAATGTGGGCGGCGTAGGAGGTCTCATACTCCCGGACGGAGGAGAGGGTCACCTTGGCCCCGGCGTAGTTCCCGTCGCTAAGCAGGGAGATGAAGGGGGTGTCAATGTCCCGGGCCAGGACGTAGGCGGCGTAGTTGTCCAGCTTCCGGACGGAGAGCTCGTACTGGACCCCCAGCACCATCCGGGCCTGGGTCATGGTGTAGTGCTCTGGAATACCCAGCTCCGTCCGCATCACGCCGATGAGCTGGGCGGGGGTGACCCCCGCGTCCACCAGCAAATCCGCCGTCAGATCGTCTATGGTGAGGCGGTCCAGCAAACGCGCGGCCCGCTTCTCGGGGCTAAGCTCCTCGGCGGGGACGGGCTCCTCCGCTTCCTCGCCCTCTTCACTCTCCGCCTCCGGGGCGGAAAGGGCCTCCGGGTGACGGAGCAGGTATTGGCCCAGAGCCTCCGAGCAGGGCTTGAGGCTTTTCAGATAGGCCAGAAAGAGCCGTTTTTGCTGGCTGTCCAGCTGGTCCACGGTGTAGCGGTAGGGGGCCAGCCGGGAGATGGGCAGATTGTCGCTCCAGGCCACGCCCTCCTGCTGACAGAGCTGGACGAGGCGCAAAATGGCCTCGTTGCTGTCGCTGCCGGGGGGGAGGAGGTCCGCGTCAAAGGTCAGATCGTAGGTGGAGCGGTTGGAGACCAGGGGCTTGCCGTTGCGGTCGGTGATGATGCCCCGGGAGGCCTCCACCTTCTCCGTGCGGACGATGGAGCGGATGGCCTGGGCGGCGTATTCGTCGTGGTGGATGACCTGGACGTCGTAGAGCACGAAGGCATAGGTCAAAAGCACCAGCATCAGGAAGGTTGTCAGCAAATAGAGCCGGGTGTTTTGCAGTTCTTTGCGGTCCATAGGATGCCTTTCTATTTAGAATCAGCACAGACAAGAGACTGCGCCTCCCCGGGGAGGGGCCGGTCAGTCGTCCAAATGGGTGCGCCGAAAGACAGCGCGGTAAAGCAGGGTCAGGGGAATGACAAAGGGGGCGGCCACGCAGAATTCCCGCACCATCACCAGAGCCCCCGCCTCCCACGCGGCGGTTCCCCGCATCCAGAGAATGAGACAGCGGAAGCCGCCATGCAGCAAAAAGGCGGCGGCGGCGGAGAGGAAGGAGCAGAGGAACCCGGCGGGAAGCCAGCTTTGAGACAGCAGACCGGCGCACAGGCCCGTCAGGGGAAAGATCAGCGTGTACAGGCAGGGAACGGGCCCCGGCAGCAGCAGGTCGCAGACCACGCCCACGCACAAAGAGAAAATCGTCCCCGGCAGGGGCCCCTGGAAGGTGGCGGGAATGGCCGCCAGAAGGGGGTAGAGAAAGGGAATCACCCCCCAGAAGGACAGCCGCTGGAGAAGGCCCGTCTGCACGAAGAGGCAAAGGGCCGTGGCGGCGGCGTAGAGGGACCATTTGAAAATGGTTTCGTTTCTGGCAATCATAAGCGGCCCTCCCCGGCGTCAGGTAACAATTTCAAAGGACTTGATGACGAATACCTCCGTCAGGGCGTCAAAGTCCACCGCCGGAACCAAAATGGCGTAGGAGGCCGCGCCGGAATCGTCCAGCCGGACCTCCTCCACCGAGCCGATCACCAGCCCGGAGGGATAGTAGCCGTTCAAGCCGGAGGTCACCACAATGTCCCCGGCCATGGGGTCGCAGTCCGGGGGCAGGTAGTCCAGCCGCAGGCGGTTTTCTCGCATCATGGAGAAATCCCCCTGGGCCACGCCCAGGTCCTTGGTCCGAAATACCTGGGCGCCCAGGGACGTGTCCGTGTCCACCAGGGTCAGCACGGTGGACCAGTTGGTCCCCGCCTGGTCGATGACGCCCACCAGATTGCCGCACTCGTCAATCACGCAGTCTCCCACCTCAATGCCCAAGGAGGTCCCCTTGTTCAAGGTCAGGGAGGAGGTCCAGTTGGTGACAGCGTGCTCCGTGATCATGGCGGCCTCAAAATCCGTGAGGTCCCGGCGCTGCCGGGTGAGGTTCATCAGCTCCCGGAATTTCTTGTTTTCCTCCACGTCCGCCTCCGCCTGGCGGATGGTCTCCTCCATCTTGGCAATCTGCTGGCGGAGGGCGGCGTTTTCCGCCTGGAGGTCCGTGGTGTCCTTATAGTAGTTTTGCAGGTCGTTGAACCAGTTGGCCACCGCCGTATAGCCCGCCCGGAAGGGCGAGACCAGAATTCCTGTCAGGTTTGCCAGCGGGGAGGCGTTGGCGCTGAGCACCGACATCACCGCCATAGCCACCGACAAAACGGCGGCGGCGAAGAGGACCCAGAGACCGTGCTGTTTGAGAAAATGTTTCAATCCAATCACCTAATACAGGTCGAAGATAGCAGGGAACGTCACAGCAGGGAAACCCCGAATTGCTCCAGCATCCGGGAGAGGCGCAGAAGCGGCAGGCCCATGACGTTGAAAAAGTCTCCCTCCAGCCGCTCCACCAAAAGGGCCCCCCGGCCCTGAACGCCGTAGGCTCCGGCCTTGTCCATGGGCTCGCCGGTGGCAATGTAGCGGCGAAGCTCCTCCTCTGTGGCGGCGCGGAAAAACACGTCCGTGGATTCCGTCTCCGTCAGCCGCCGGGCCCCCTGACAGACGGAGACGCCGGTGCAGACCGTGTGCCTTCGCCCCTGGAGGGCCGTGAGCATCTCCAGGGCGTGGGCCTCGTCCCGGGGCTTGCCCAGGCGCTGCCGGTCCAGAAAGACCATGGTGTCCGCCGTAATCACAATGTCCTCCGGCCCACAGAGCTGAACCGCCGCCTCTGCCTTCTCCCGGGAGATGTAGGAGACCACTTCCTGGGGAGACAGCCCCTGGGGAAAGGTTTCCTCCACCTCCGGCACCCGGACCACAAAGTCCGTCACGCCAATGCGCTCCAAAAGCTCCCGCCGCCGGGGGGAGCCGGAGGCCAATACGATGTTCGACATAAGCGATACCTCAATCACGATAAAGATAGCGGCCTGCGGCGTTGCGGCCTGCGGCGTTGCGGCCTGCGGCGTTGCGGCCTGCGGCGTTGCGGCCTGCGGCGTTGCGGCCGGCGGGCCGCTGAGGGCGGCGGCCCCTACAAATCCCTTGTAGGGGCCGGCCCCCTGGCCGGCCCGTTTGCCGTTCAAGAACCGTTACGTTCCCGTGGAGCCAAAGCCGCCCCGGTTGGGGCCCTCCAGCCGCTCCACCCGGGTAAAGACCAGGGGGGGCTGGTTCTCCACAATGCGGAATTGGCAAAGCCGGGTGTTTTTCGGGATGCTCACATCCCGGGTGGCGTAGGCGGGCCAGCGCCATTGGTCCCCGTCTCCCCGGTAGGAGCCGTCCACCACCCCCATGGAGTTGGCCTGTAAGAGCCCATAGTTTTTAAAGGTAGAGCTCCGGGGAACCACATGGGCCTCGTACCCCTCCGGCAGAGCCACGGCAATGCCCAGGGGAATCAGGCAAAACGCCCCGGCCTTCAAAACCACGTCCTCCGCCGCCCGTAAATCCACCCAGTCGGACCCGGGGACGCAGCAAAGCTCCTCCAGGTCCTCCACAAAATATTTGACCTTTACTTCCTTGCTCTCTCTCATCATAACGCTCCTGTGCAATCACATTTTGTACAACCGTGTCGAAATAATCCGTTTCGTATTCACTCCACGCCCCGCTGATACAGCCCCCGGGTGAATTCCCCGGCGGCGGGCGCTCCCTCCTGATAGGCCCGGCAGAGGCGGGCGCAGTCCTCCGGGCTCTCCGTTGTGAAGCGGAGGCGGGCATAGCAAAGGCCCAGCCGCCGCCAGTCCGGCCGGTCCGCCAGATAGAGGGGGCGGGAGTTCTGCACCTCCGTCCGGTGGCCGAAGGCGGGGAGGAGGGGGAAGGCCGCGCCGGTGCGGTCGTTCAGGAAGTTGGGCCGGTCGCAGCGGCAGCCGGCGCTGTTTTGAATCAGGCAGTTTTCCGTAATCATCAGGGGAAGCCGCCCGTAGACCAGGGCCTCCGCCGGGAGAAGCTTTTTCATGTCCCGAATCTGGGAAAAGCGCAGCTCAAAGGAGAGACAGGCGGATTCCAGCCCCTTCTCCCGGAGGAAGGCCAGGGAGCGGCTGTTAAAAACGTTCAGCCCATAGTCCCCATAGAGCCGCCAGCCGCCGCCCCGGGCCAGGGGAAAGTGGCCCAGGTTTCCCAGCAGCAGCCCGGTAACCCCCAGGGTCCGGGCCTTGTCCAGCCAGCGGCGGAGCAGGTCCTCGTCCCGGTCCCGCCAGACACGGGGGAGAATCGCGCAGTACTCCGCCTCCGTCTCCGGCAGGGAGGGAAGGTCCGCCAGCAGTTCTAAGGGCAGATACACCCGGGCGGGCCGGAGGTCCAAAAGGCCCCCCGTCAGCTGGGCGGCAGTGAGCAGGGAAACCGTAAACCGGGGCGCTTCCTGGGAGAAGTCCACCTCCGGCAGGGGAGGCGGGGGGAGGTGCTCCCGCCGCTTGGGCGGCTGGGCCCGGGCGGCGCTGAGGGCTTCCAAAGCCTCCCGCCGCAAGGCGTTCACCGCGGCGGCGGAGAGGTACAGGCCCGGCTCCACCGTCACGTCCGCTCCGGCGCGGCGGTAGGGGGTCCCTCCCGTCTTTTGGAGGCGGGAGGCGAGGTCCTCTGCCGTCAGGGCCCGGTTTCCGGCAGCCTCCGGCACAGGGCCGGTGACGGTGGCGGCGTTTCCGTGTCTGTCGTCCGCCGTCAGGGAGCAGGGGACCCCGGACCGCACCACACAGGTAAATTCCACGGGAATCCGACGGTCCGCCTCCGGGGGGAGGGAGGTCTCCGCCGCTGGAGCGTTCTCCGGGCGAAAGCCCAGCATCTCCGGCCCCTTCGTACCCCGCCAATAGGCGTCGGTGAAGCCGGAGCGGGAAAAGGCCCGCTCCAGGGTCTCCCGCTCCTGGGCCGTGGGCCTGCGCCCCTCCTCCAAAAGCCGGGCATAGACGTCCGTGACGGCGGCCACATAGCCGGGGGATTTCATCCGCCCCTCGATCTTCAGGCAGGCCACGCCCATCTCCGCCATCTCCCCCAGCTGGTCCGCCAGGCAGGAATCCTTGAGGCTCAGGGGCCGCTGATCCTTCGCCGCCTCATTCACCCCATAGGGCAGGCGGCAGGGCTGGGCGCAGCGCCCCCGGTTGCCGGAGCGGCTGCCGATGAGGGCGCTCATGGCGCACTGGCCGGAATAGCACATGCAAAGCGCCCCGTGGACAAAGGTCTCCACCTCGGCGGGGCAGCTTTCGCAGATGGCCGCCGTCTCCTCCCGGGAGCACTCCCGGGCCAGCACCACCCGCTCACAGCCGTCGGCGGCGATCTCACAGGCCCCGCCGGAGGTAAAGAGGCTCATCTGGGTGCTGGCGTGGAGGGGCAAGTCCGGCAAAGTGTGCCGGAGCAGGTCAAAAAGGCCCCAGTCCTGGACCAGCACCGCGTCCACCCCCAGCCGGGAGGCGGCGCGGGCGGTTTCCAGGGCCTCGGGCAGTTCCCGGTCCGACAGGAGAATGTTCAAGGTGAGAAAGACCCGGACCCCCCGGACATGGCAGTAGGCCACAGCCTTGGCAAACTCCTCCTCCGAGAAGTTCCGGGCCCCCCGGCGGGCGTTGAAGGTTCCCCAGCCCAAATACACGGCTCCGGCGCCGTGGTCCACGGCGGCCCGCAGGGCCTCCGGCGACCCGGCGGGGGCCAGCAGCTCCGGTGTGCCCGAGACCCTCACTTGGAGCCCCGGCTGTCCAGCCGCTGCTGGAGGCGGACCACCTCCCGCTTCAGCTCGCTGACCTGGCTCTGGGCCTTTCCGGCCTCGTCCAGATAGCCCTTGATCTGGCGGCGGAGCTGCTCGGCGGTGGCCTGGGCCTTGAAAAGCTCGTCGGCGATGTTGGCGGCGGTGAGGACGGCGGCGTCCGTCCGGCCCACCCGGGTGCTGTTGAGCACCTCGTCCATTTTGTCGCCGACGTAAGCGCCCACCTTTTGCATGTAGGAGGGGGATTCCTCCGCCACAAAGGTATAGTCCTCTCCGCAGATGGTGACGACCACGCGGTTCGCCATAAAAAAACCTCCTTTTGCCCCGGAGAGCGGCCTCCGGGGGCGGACTGCGTAATTTTACAGCGTACAGTATAGCACACCCGGCGAAGCTGCGCTATAAAAAATTCGGAAGAATTTAAAAAATTTACAAAGGCCGAAAGCCAGGGGACAAAAAAAGCGCGCCGCGAAACCCGCGGCGCGCTCAACGTATGACGGCGGCTCAATACCCCACGATGAGCCCCTTTTCCATGGCGTAAAAGCTGGTGAGACCCCGGCAGGGGACCAGCTCCACGCTCTTGACCGGAAGGTCCTTCAAAATCTGCTCCCGGAGCTTCATGGCCCCCGGCAGATTCTCGCAGTGGCAGACGATGACCTCCGCCCCGGTGCAGTCCTTGCTGTCCTTCATCAGGGCCGTGATGGCCTGATAGGTCCTGGCCTCTCCCCGGGCCTTGCCCGCCACGTGGATGGTGCCCTGGGGGGTGGCGTCGGCGATGACGTGGATGCCAAGAGAGTGGAGCAGGGTGCCGACCAGGGGGCGCATCCGCCCGTTTTTAATAAGGTTGTCGAAGTTCTCCAGGGTGAAGCAGGTCCGCAGGGCCGCCTGATAGAGCCGCAGCTGGGCGCAGATCTCCTCAAAGTCCCCCCCGGCCTCCAAAAGCTGCTTCGCCCGGCGGATCAGGAGAATCATGGCCCCCGCCGTGGCCTTGGAATCGATGACGCACAGCTCCTTTTCCGGGTGCTCCTCCAGCACCATGTCCCGGCCCAGGACGGCGGCGTTATAGGTGCCGGAGAGGTTGGCGGAGATGGTGAAGCACACCGCCCGGTCCGCCGCCTCAAAGGCCTTGGCAAAGGCGGCGGGGGAGGGACAGGCGGTGGAGGCGGCGGACTTCTCCTGGGCCATGGCCCCCAGAAGCTGGGGGACCTCCAGCGCGTCGTTGTCGATGAACTCCCGCTCGCCCACCTGGAGCCGCAGGGGGACTGTCTCAAAGAGGAGGCCCCCGCCGTCAAACTCGCTCATGCGCAGATCGCAGCTGCTGTCGCTTATAATTTTACAAATCATACAACACACCCCATAATATGGTTTCTAATATCGTGTCTGATGTTATCATACAGGATTCCCGCCGGGTTGTCAACCGAAAACGGGGAAAATCCGGAAAATTTCTCCGGGCAGGGGGCCGGAGGGGCGGGACCCACCCGCCGGAGGGGCCGGAAGAGGGGGGAGAATTTTTTCCTTTAATCCACGGTTGACATAACGGTGTGGACAACTCTGTGGATAATGTGAAAAACTCTGCTCCCGGAAGGGCTCCCGCTAGTGGCGGCGCCGTTATGGAATCGCGGCGGACGCAACATTTATCCGAAAAACGGCGGTCCCGGCCGGGAAAAGGCGGGAAAGGAGAGGCGGCGGCGGGAGGGGGTTGAACCCGGAGAACTCTTGTGATATAATCGAACCGTTTCAAAATCCTGGGCAAAACCGGGGCTTTTCCCCCTATATGCTGTGCCCGGAGGCGAAAAAAAGACGTTCCCGGCGGGTCCCGCCGGTTTTGGAGGAACTATGGCGAAGAAACAGGATTACGGCAACGACAGCATTTCCGCCTTAAAAGGCGCGGACCGGGTGCGCAAGCGCCCCGGCGTCATTTTCGGCTCCGACGGCCTGGACGGCTGCGAGCACGCGGTCTTTGAGATTTTATCCAACTCCATCGACGAGGCCCGGGAGGGCCACGGAACGTCCATCACCGTCACCCGCTTTTTGGACCGCAGCGTGGAGGTGGAGGACGCGGGCCGGGGCTGCCCGGTGGACTGGAACGAGAAGGAGCAGCGCTTCAACTGGGAGCTGGTGTTCTGCGAGCTCTACGCCGGAGGCAAGTACGACAACGTCTCCGGGGACAACTACGAGTTCTCCCTGGGCCTCAACGGCCTGGGCTCCTGCGCCACCCAGTACGCCTCCCGCTACATGGACGTCACCGTTTGGCGGGACGGCTTTGAGTACCGCCTCCGCTTCGAGCGGGGGGAGATTGCGGGGGAGCTCCAAAAAACGCCCCTGCCCAAGTCCCAGGCGAAAAAGACCGGCACCCGGACCCGGTGGCTTCCGGACCTGGAGGTGTTCACGGACATCAACATCCCGGCGGAGTACTTCTCCGGCGTGATGAAGCGCCAGGCGGTGGTGAACGCCGGGATTACCTTCCACTTCCGCAACGAGACGGAGCCGGGGGTTTTTGAGGAGACGGAGTTCGTCTATGAAAACGGCATCGCCGACTATGTGGCGGAGCTGGCGGGGGAGAACAGCCTGACCTCTCCGGCCTTCTGGCAGGCGGAGAAGAAGGGCCGGGACCGGGAGGACAAGCCGGAATATAAGGTGAAGCTGTCGGCGGCCTTCTGCTTTTCAAACCGCATGAACGTGGTGGAGCACTACCATAACTCAAGCTTCCTGGAGCACGGGGGAAGCCCGGAGAAGGCCAGCCGCTCCGCCTTTGTCTCCGCCGTGGACAAGTACCTCCGGGAACAGGGGAAGTACCAGAAGAATGAGAGCAAGGTCACCTGGGCGGACGTGGAGGACTGTTTGATTTTGGTCACCAGCAACTTCTCCACCCAGACCAGCTATGAGAACCAGACGAAAAAGGCCATTACGAATAAGTTTGTCCAGGAGGCCATGACGGAATTCCTCCGGTCCAACCTGGAGATTTACTTGATTGAGAACCACTTTGACGCGGAGAAAATCGCCGAGCAGGTGCTTTTGAACAAGCGCAGCCGGGAGAGGGCGGAGGAGGCCCGGCTGAGCATCAAGAAAAAGCTCTCCGGCAATGTGGACATCGCCAACCGGGTGCAGAAGTTCGTGGACTGCCGGACGAAGGACCCGGAGCGCCGTGAAATCTACATCGTGGAGGGCGACAGCGCCCTGGGCAGCGTGAAGCTGGCCCGGGACTCGGAGTACCAGGGCATCATGCCCATCCGGGGGAAGATTCTGAACTGCCTGAAAGCGGACTACGCCCGGATTTTCAAAAGCGAAATCATCACGGACCTTATCAAGGTCCTGGGCTGCGGCGTGGAGGTGAGCAACAAGCACGCCAAGGACGTGTCCTCCTTTGATTTGGGAAACCTCCGCTGGAGCAAGGTGGTCATCTGCACCGACGGCGACGTGGACGGCTTCCAGATTCGCACCCTGGTGCTGACCATGCTCTACCGGCTGACCCCGACGCTGATTCGGGAGGGATATGTGTATATCGCGGAGACCCCTCTCTTTGAAATCAACTGCGGGGAAAAGACCTGGTTTGCCTACTCCGACAAGGAAAAGAACGACATCGTGAAAGGGCTGGAGGGGAAGAAATACAAGATTGACCGCTCCAAGGGCCTGGGCGAGAACGACCCGGACATGATGTGGCTGACCACCATGAACCCGGAGACCCGGCGGCTGATCCGGGTGATGCCGGAGGACGTGGAGCGGACGGCCCAGGTGTTTGACCTCCTGCTGGGGGACAACCTCCAGGGGCGGAAGGACCATATTGCCGAGAATGGGTATAAGTACCTGGAGATGGCGGACATCTCATGAACGACTGGGTGCAGAGGAAACTGCTGCGGCTGCAAGGGTATAATTACGGCAGGGCAGGGTATTATTTTGTGACGATCTGCACGGCCATACGAAGGGAAAACATCCTTGCGGAAATCCTTCCTAAATTGCAAACCGTAGGGGCCGCCGCCCTCGGCGGCCCGTCTCCGATTCCCGCCGGTCTTGGTTCTTCGGACAATTTGGACATCTCATTGACACCTGCCGGTGAAATCGTAAAACAATATATTGAGAATGTGAACCATGTATACAATGGGCATGCCGGGATTGATTGTTATACGATTATGCCGGATCACATCCATATGGTGGTATGGATTTGTAACCTGGGGGACGGGCCGCCGAGGGCGGCGGCCCCTACGGTTACGTTGCCTGGAATCGTCAACGCGATAAAGGGATTGTCCAGCAAAAAAATAGAATACCCAATCTGGCAGAGAGGATATTATGAACATATCATCCGCGGCGAGGCGGACCTCCAAAGCATTCGCCAATATATCCTTGACAACCCTTTGAAATGGATTTTAAACGATAAGGAATAAACCATCATGCCAAAGAAGAAAACACCCGACGCCGGAAAGCCCAAATCCGGCAACCCCAACGTCTTAGGGCTCCACGCCGCGGTGGTGGAGCAGCCCATCACCGACACTCTGGAAACCAACTACATGCCCTACGCCATGAGCGTCATCGTCTCCCGGGCCATCCCGGAGATCGACGGCTTCAAGCCCTCCCACCGCAAGCT
>CAJUMX010000023.1 GCA_910587705.1 uncultured Oscillibacter sp. | reverse complement strand
TGCTTGCTTGCTTGCTTGCTTGCTTGCTTGCTTGCTTGCTTGCTTGCTTGCTTGCGATATTATACGCGCCCGTCATAAAATTGCAACCCCTTTCTTGTAAAATATTTGTAAATTTTGTACTTTTCGCATGAGTACATGATATTCTACCAAAACAGCCCGTTTTTTGTCCACTCCCCAACCGGGTAGTTTCAGCATAAATTTTGAAAATATTTTTTCTGCTGGCAAAAAAGTGATTCAAAGCAAGTTATTTGTGACGATATTGAACACATTTAGCCCCTGTTTCTTGGCATACTTAACGGTGTAAGCCGTCCCTCCGCTGTCCTTGGTCAGATAGCAGACACAGATTCCACTGTGGTCTACCATGTATCGGTTGCGCTTGTGCATACAGCCCCTGGTGTACTGCTGGGCGGTGTAGAAAACCTCATCGGCCTGGGCCTTGATACCCTCATACTCCGTTACGTCCTCCAGCCTCCAGCCCCTTGTCTGCGTCAGGCAGGGCAGGACAAGGATCAGCTTCATGCCGGGGTAGCTCTCTCGCAAGTGAAGCACAGTCTGAGCGGCGAGGGCATCAAAGCCCAAGGCGCCTCCCGCCTCGTATGCCCGGATGCCCTGTTGGTACAGACTGACGATGACACGTTCCAGTCTGTCGGTAATCCCGGCCCGTTCCTCTGGCGGTATTTTTCGATGGCCGGTAAAGCAGCAGGTTATCTCCCGCATAGTTTATTCCTCCTCTAACTTTCGTGGGATAGCTATAAAGGGACTTACTATATAGTGAGTTATTAAACGTGCCCTTATTATATATAATAAAGCCATTCAAGTAAAGAGGGACTTGTTATGGATTACGGGGCTTTGACGTTGAATATTGAGCGTATTTTGAAAACGCGCGGTATTTCTAAAAATCAGGTCTGTAAGGATTTGGACATTCCTCGCGCCAATTTCAACAGATATTGCCGTAATGACTTTCAAAGAATGGATGCCGGACTCATTTGTAAGTTGTGCTGGTATTTGAAAGTAGATGCAGGAGAGCTAATTGAGTACACACGCCCGGAACAACTTGAAGATGATAAATGCGTCTCACCGTGAGACGCATTTCCTCAAATTTCTTGTTTCGGGCGCGGCCCTATGGTACTATGGATGTACCAGCCATAAGGAGGACGTAAAATGAGCATCCGCACGTTGGCCAGCGGCGCGTCCGCATGGCGGGGCTATGAATACTACACAGAGAAAAAGGTGCTTTCCCTGTCCAAAACAGGCGAGGACGAGTACACGGGGCAGGTGGCCGGGAACGGCTCCGCCCCCTATCAGGTGAAAATCAATACCGCCCATCCCCGGCAGTCCAAATGTAACTGCCCTCACGCGGACGGGCGGCGGGTGATCTGTAAGCACATGGTCGCCCTGTTCTTCTCCGTGTTCCCGGAGGAAGCGGAGGACTACATAGAGGCCGTGGAGGAATACGAACGGGAGGAAGAACAGCGCCTGGAGGATCACTATGAGGCGCTGCGCTCCTACGTGAAAAGCCTGTCTAAAAAAGAATTGCAGGATCAGCTCTTTGAGGCCCTGGCCGAGTTGGATGAACGGGGCCGCAGGTATTACCGTTAGCCATTCAGCAGAAAAATACGTCTCACGGTGAGACGCATTTCCCGACAGGAAACGCGCCGCGCCGTGAGACGTTTGCTCAACTGCCCATAAAGGCCAGCCTGCCTACAACGGTAAAGCCGGAGGCGGCAAATTCGGTGATGACAACATTATTCTGTCCGCTGGAACAGTGACACACCAGCAGCTTCCCGGCCTCGTTCCGGCCCACCACCATGCCGACATGGGAGGCGTCCGGGTACAGCGCGAGGTCGCCGGGGAGGGCGTCCGCCTGTGATACCGCCGTCAGGTTGCGGTTGATGTACCAATGGCCGTCGCTGGGCAGTCCCGCGTTTCTCAGCGTCCAATCCACAAAACCGGAACAATCCAGCCCGAACGGGCGGTAGGTGCCTGTGGTGGAATTGCCGGGGGAGAAAACCTTTCGGATCGTCCCCCAGCGGGAGTCCCAGCCGATGACATAGCTTTTCCCGCCCCAAAAATAATTCACTTTTCCCACAAGCTGACACGCCTTTTCCACGGCGGCGCGGCGCTCCGGGGCAAGGTCGGCGGGGAGGTTCCGCAGCACGTTCCGGGCCTGCTCCTGGGACGCGGACAGGTCGGTGAGCAGCAGCTCCATTGTGGAAAGCTCGGCCAACAGCTCGGTCAATGCGCTGTTTTGGGCTTCGGTAAAGGCATACTGCGTTCGCATATCCTCGGCGGTTTTGCTGGTGATGGTGAGGTGCAAAACCGTTTCCGTCCATGCCGCCGTACTTCCCACAGCCGGATGCTCTATATCCTCTGTTGTCGTGGTGATGGCGCACATATCCCAAAAGACAGCCTTTAGCCGATCCATCCGGTCAGGGGTCAGGGCGGCAACGTCTGTTCCGTCGTCGGCCCCCGCCGTCCTCGCGGCAAACACGGCGATTACCTCCCGCCAGTCCGGGCCTTGGCCCTGGATGTCGATGCTGTCATAGTCGCCGGTCTGCATCGTCTCCAGCGTGTTGGCCAGCTCCATGTTGAGCTGCCCCACGGCTACATTGAGGGGCATGGCCCCCGGCGTCGGTTCATTGGCAAAGAGGATGCCGAATGGGGAGGCGACAATCGCCGCAACTAAAACAATCAGGCAGATAATAGGGATCAGGAACGCGCCGCCCAAAAGTCCGGCGATGGCGCTAATTAGAGAGGATATGGCCTTGGCCGTCATAACAGCGGCTTTCCGGGACAGATCCAGCGCGGTCTTTGCCTTGGCCGTGGACTGCCGGAGCAGCTTGCGCTGGGCGTTGCGCTGGACGCGCCGCTTTGCCAGCTCTAAAGGCCGCGCCGCCGTTTTCTTCTTCGCCGCCGCCGATGCCGCCTTTGCGGTGGACTTGGACGCCGCAGCAGTCTGCCGGGTCTTGGGGATAAAAGCGCCGCCAGCGGGCTTCTCTTTCGGCGCAAAAGAGCGCTGGGGGCGCTCTTTGATTGGATTGATAGATTGATTGCCGGGAGAGGCAGGGGTACTCCCCGCGATCTGCCTGGGGGCTGGCTGGTGTTCCGGGCGGGATGGGGTGGGAACGCGCCCCGCCTGTGCCCGCCGGGTCTGCGCCTCTGCCTTGGCCTTTTGCCTCATGCGCTCCTGGGGCTTGGGCTGGGCCGCTGCCGGTTCCCGTACCGGCGCGAGGGCCTGCCGCCGCCCTGGGGGATCGGCGGGTTTCTGCCGGATGCCCGTGGGCCGGTTCCGTTTTTCCTTAATGGCGGTCTGCCGCATCCGCTCTTTCGGGGTCGGCGCTGCCGGGGCACGATCCGGGCCGGGGCGGGAGGCCGCTGGCCGCTCCCGGACGGTATCAGGCCGGCGCTCCCGCATGGGGGCGGGGTGATGGCTGTCCTTTGGGGGTCGCGTCCGCATATCGTCGGCGGGCCTCTCCCGTGGATGCTCCCCTGCCGGGGGCGGCGGGGCCTCTGTGCCTGTGGGGGGTGTTTCGCCGGGGGGCTGCTCTCTGTGGCCCTTTTTCTTCTGCTGTTTCCGCTTGTGGCGGGAAATGGATTTTGAAACGGCTGTGGCGGTGCGCTCCCGGAGGCTGTCGGCGGTGGTGTAGGTCATTTCCTCCACCTGTTCCACAGCCTGCACTTCTGGGGCCTGGGCCGTACTGCCGCCAGCGTCCCGGTTCCGCTGCCGCTGGGTCAGCTCTTTTACATATTTAGCCGTCATCTGGCGGCGCACGTCATTTTTTAGCGGCCTGCCGCTCTTGCCGTCTTTCCCCTTGATTTTATCGCTGCTTTTTCGCTCCCGTACTTCGGGCAAATTGTTCGCCTCCTGTCAAAATGAAATAGGGATGATGATGGATAAGCCGGGAAATACGTCTCACGGTGAGACGCATTTCCCGGCAGTCGGTCAGCTTTCGCCCGGTGTGGTGGACATGAGCCGGTAGAGGCCGGAGTCCCTGGGTATGGTGTTGGCAAAGGGCACCAGCGCCCCGCCAAACCGTAACAGGCCGTGGCCGGGGTCGGCGTTGGTGATGTAGCCCATCTGCGTATCGGAAATGTGCAGGAGCTTGGACAGCTCCGCCCGGTCTGTGGCGGACTGGTTGAACAGCAGCAGAAATTCGCTGTTGGCCAGCATGAGCCGTGCCGTCTCGGACTTCAGACATTCCTCCACGTTCTGCGTCGCCGCCGTCATGATCCCGGCGTACTTCCGAAAGCGTTTCCATGCCCGGTAGAGAAATTCGCCGGAATAGTGGTACTTAAAATACAGGTAGCACTCGTCGATGAATACCCATGTAAACTTGCCCCGCTTGCGGTTCTCCATCACCCGGTTCTGGATGGCCTCCAGCGTCACCACCAGGGCGGTGGGCCGGAGCTGCTCCCCCATCTCATAGAGGTCAAGGACAACCAGCCGGTTGTCCATATTGACGTTGGTGGGGTGGGCGAACACGTTCAAGCTGCCCTCGGTGATAAGCTCGGCGGCGAGGGCGATCTCCCGCGCCTCCGGGTCGGCCTGCTTCAGCACTTCCTCCCGCCAGTCGGTGAGCAGGGGCATACGCACTTTGCCCTTTCCGTGGAAATAGTTCTGATAGATATTGGTGGTACAGCGGTCAATGATGGATTTGTGGCTGGCGCTCATGCGCCCCGCGCCCATCTGCTGCTCCAAAATACTGGTGATGATCTCGGACTTCATGGCAACGGGGTTTTCGTCGTCGGCGTAGCCGCTGGCGAGGTCAAGGGGGGAAATATGGTGCTGGCTGTGGGGGGAGATTTCGATGATCTCGCCGCCCAGGGCCTTGGCCAGCGGGCCGTACTCGCGCTCGGCGTCAATGATAATTACATCGTCGCCGGTGCCCAGCACAACCTCGGTAATGGCATCTTTCATGCCCATGCTCTTGCCGGAGCCGGAGACGCCCAAATAAAAGCCGTGGGGGGAAATGAGCCGCTTGCGGTCACAGATCAAAAGGTTGCGGGAAATGGCGTTGATGCCGTAGGACAGCCCGCCGGGGTCTTGTATCTCCTGCACCCGGTAGGGCATGAGGACGGCGGCGCTCTCGGTGGTCAGCGTCCGCAGGGCCTTGACGCGCCGGAGGCCGTAGGGCAGGACGGTGTTCAGCCCGTCCTCCTGCTGGTAGCGCAAAACGGAAAACTGGCAGAGGTGTTCCCGGCCAATGGACAGCAGGGTTTCCGTGTCCGCGTCCAACTGCTCCAGCGTGTCCGCGATATGCACCAGCGTCACCACGGCAAAGATCATGCGCTGGTCGCGCTCGGTGAGGTCGGACAGAAATTCCTTTGTCTCGGCGCGAAGCTGCTCCAGCTCGTAGGGGATGGCGGCAGTAAAATTGTTCTTGTCGTTCTGCCGCTGCTGCCAGCGGGTGATGTCGCTCTCGATGCCTAAAATCCGGCTTTGGATTTCCTTGACCGCCTCATCGGTGGGAATGGGCAGTATGTCGATGGACAGCATGAGGCTGCGGTCAAAGTCGGACAGGTCGGAGATCATATCGTCCTCGATGTAACTGGCGTACTCCTTGAGAAAGAGGACGCGCCCGTACTTGCCGCCCATCTCAAAATGTCCGGCCTTAAAGGAAATACCGTCCGGGCAAACCAGGTCTTTGAAGTCTACCCCGTGCCGGATGGCCGCAGTTTGGTCGAAGGTGAAATACTGTTCCTCACCGGGCCGGAAAAAGTCATGGAGGATGCGGAGCCGGTCATGGTTGGCAACCTCCCGCGCCGTGCTGTCCAGCCGCCCCAGGCTTTTGGTCAGGTTGCCGTCCACCCGCCGGAAATAGGAACGGGTTTCCTCGATCTTCCGCTGGGGGATGGACAGGGTGATATACTTCTCCTGCACAAGATTGTTGCTCTCGGCGGCGCGGCGCTTCAAAATGGCGTTGGCCTCCTGCCGGTACTCGTCCAGCCCGTCCCAGCGTTCCTCCATCAAAATACTGCGCTCAAAGTCCACGGGGTTCAGGCGGCGGTTGATGATGGTGATCTTGGTGGCGGCGTCGGTGGGCAGGGAGTTGAGGACGCCGCCGTAGGCCAGGAAGATGCCCCGCCGTTCCTCGTCGGAGGCAGCGGCGTAGTTCACATCGGTGAGCCGCCAGCTCTTGCTGTGCCGGTTCCCCACCAGCCAGATGCCGTCCGGGTACACGCACTTGACGGGGATCGTCTCCTGGACGCTGCGGGGGACGGTGAATTTCTCCCGTTCGCTCTTGTTGGCGGAAACAAGGGATTTAATCAAAGTCCTGCCCCCCTTTCCGCTTCAGCAGCTCATAGTGAAAGTTTCTGGATATAAAACGGCGCTCTCCGGCGCAGAGGATTTCGGACTTGAGAAAAGCCCAGGCAAACTGCTCCAGCGTCATGCCGTTGTAGTTGAAAAAGCCCGCCAGGGCGATAGGGGCGGCGGCGAGGATGCACAGCCAGCTTGCCGTCTCCTTGCCGATCATGGGGCCGAGGCCCAGGTACACGCCCACGGCCAGCCCCACAGCGACGGCGGCGCAGAAAAACTGCCGGGCCGACAGGCCGAAAAAGATGGTTTCCTTGTGCTGGCGCACTTCTTTGGGGATTTTAATTTCCATGCGATTCTCCTTTCGCGGATAAAGTAAAGGAACAGCGGGTAAGCCGCCGTCCCCTATGTGGTATCATGCCATTGGATATTGCTGGGGACTTCATTCCCCCACACGTCCCAGCCGGGGGCGGGGTGGCGGGCAAACAGCTCTACACGGGGAACGTCGCCCATGAGGGCCACAATGCGCCGCCGCGCCTCATCCGGCTTTTTGCTGTGTTCCTCCACATGGGAAATGATAACCTGATGAACGTTCTTCGCCTGCCGCCGGGGTTGGCCCCTGGTGGCCAGCAGACAGATCTCGGCGTTGGAGCGCGTCCAGTAGCCCATGCCCCAATAAATGGTGTCCGCTTTGGGCGCCAGCTTGATCCATGTGAAAGCGACGGTCTTAAAGGTAAAGCCCCAGGCCCGGATCACATCCAGCGCCTCCTGCAGCATGGGGAAGGTGGCCCACAGGAACAATACGCAGTCTTTCCCGGCCAGTCCCCCCACGGGCAGGGCCTTAATGTCCTCCAGGGGCATGGTGGGGTAGTGGCGCTCGGCCACGCCCTGCCCTTTCCACGTCTGATAGCGCCAGGGCGGGTCGGCGTAAATCACGCTGTATTTTCCTATAAACCGAACATCTCCTTTACGATCCGGCTGGCCCCCCGGACAAGGCCGGTCAGGATAAGCATATTGAAAATGAGCTGTCCGATGTACTGCCACGCCATCGTGACGGCGGGTAAGCTGCTGTCCACGGCGGGGGCGCTGCTGGACAGGAACGCCGAGTAAATGAGACAGGCCAGCACGATCACCGCGCCCTCCATGCACACGCCGATGTAGCTTTTAATAAACGCCCTGCCGCTGGATGACGTGGTTTGACCGGCAAAGGACGCCAGGGGCAAGGGGGCCAGCGCGGTAAACATATACAGCCGGAAAAAGCGCCCGTACACCGTAAGCAAAAGGATAAAGGACATGACGGTTATAAAGAGGGTGCCCAGCAGGGACACCAGCCACAGGGGGATGCTCTCCAACAGGCCCACGCCCTCAATGGCGGTCACGATCTCGGTGGGCAAGGTCGCCGCCGTGGTAATGGAGCCGCCCAGCCCGCTCATCACGGTTTGGGTGATGCCGCCGCAGATATTGAAAATCGCGGTCATAATCTCCATACACCGGCCCACGGCGGTTTTGGCCAGGATAAAGCGGATCAGGTGGCGCAGCACATATTCCGGCCTCTGGAAGTCCCGGAAGCTGGCGGCGCTCTGGAAAATAGCCATAGCGAAAAACAGCACCAAAAGGCCGTAACCGATGCCTACCAGGGCATTGTGGACGCTGAGGATCAAGCTCCAAATGGTGCCGCCCTTGAACGTCTCCGGGGATTGGGTCAGCAGCGCCCATATCTCCCCCAGCTTCCCGTTCCAGTCTGCCAGGGCATTTTCCAGATTGCTGACGATCCAGTTGTCACTCAAAAAATCACCTCTATTCATTTTGGGGAAATGCGTCTCACGGTGAGACGCATTTCCCCGGCGTAGGGTTGATGGGGCCGCTTACACCGCGCCGATGGCGGTCAAAATCTCCTTTGCAAAGGCGATCATAAGCCCGCCGAACAGACACAGGAAGCCCTGGGTGCGCTGGCTGGCGTCGTGAGACTGGATGGACATACCCACCTGCACGATGCCCCAGCCCAGGATAATGACGCCCAGGGCCTTGATAATGGAGAAAATGAAGTCGGACAAATTGTTGACAATGTTCAACGGGTCGGAGCCAGCGGCAAAGGCCGGGACGGTGAACAGGCACAGGGACAGCACCAGCGCCGTCCAGACGGCCATATAGCGGCGGGCCTTGCTCCGGGTGGTGAGGGAAGTGTTGGAATTGCGCTTTTTCATAGTAAAATTTCCTCCTTGTTTCATTCGATGATTTCAACATCGTCCAGCGACGTAAAGGAAAAGTCCAGATCGCCCACGTCGTATAGGCAAACTGGACTGTGTATATAAGCGGCTGCGCCCCCGTCAGCCGTAAACTTGATAGCGGGGTGCTTCATAAGGTCGTACTTGTCATCAATGACCGGCGCTTCCCCACGAATGAGGACAATGGCCTTTTTGTTGTCCAGCATCCGCACTTCGTCGGGCGTAAGTAATTCACGCCCAGCCTGTTGAAAATTCTGACTGTACGATCCGTTGCGCCCCTTGCTCTGGCTGCTGGTCTGCGTCTGGATCGTCTCCTTGCCCAGCAGCTCGGACACATATTTGTGCGTACTTTGCTCATTTCCACCCAAATAAATAAAGGCGTCCGCGTTCCCGATGATACCCTCCCAATCGTCTTTGAAAAGGGCCTTGAGCTGGGAAATGTTTTGCAGTATAATGGTGGCCATCACGTTGCGGGAGCGCATGGTGGCCTGGAGTCGGGCGTAGCCGTCCGGCAGGGAGACGTTGGCAAACTCGTCGAACATGAGCCGGACGGGGATGGGCAGACTGCCGCCGTGTACCTTGTCCGCTTGAAAGTACAGCTCCTGGAACGCCTGGGAATAGAGCATACCCACAAGGAAATTGAGGCTAACGTCGTTGCTGTCCGGGATAATGCAGAAAATGGCCTGCTTCCGCTCCCCCAGCTTCCCCAGCTCCATCTCGTCGTGGCTGGTGATGCGCTGTATCTCCGGCAGGGAAAAGGGCGCGAGGCGCACGGCGGCGCTGATAAGGATGCTCATGGCCGTTTCGCTGGGGGCCTGCTTGAACACTTTGTACTGGCGCACAGCGATGTGGTTTGGGTTCTCCTCCTCCAACGCCTGGAACAGCAGGTCAAGGGCGGAAACATGGTCGCCGTCCCCCTCCTTGGCCGCGCCGTACTCCAGCATGGTCAGCATCATCTCCATAGTCTGATCCTCCGGCGGGGCCTCATGAAGCAGATAGAGCATGAGGGCGCTGTCCAGGGCCGTCTCGCTTTTCTCCCAAAACGGGTCATTGGAATGGGCGTTTTTCGGGGTGGTGTTGCGGATAAAATTTGCGATCAGCTTCAGCACGTCGGCGTCGTTGCGGATGTAATGGAACGGGTTGTAGCAGTCGGAGCGATCCGGGTCAACCAGGTCGAAAACCTTGATCGTGTACCCCTCCCGGAGCAGCAGAGGGATGGAGTCGCGGGCGAGTTCCCCTTTGGGATCAGTCGCTATATACGAGGCGTTGGCCTCATAAATATTCGGCTTCACGATGTAGCGGGTCTTGCCCGCGCCGGAGCCGCCTACCACGATTTGCAGCAGGTTTCGGAAGTGCTTGCGGCTGTTCAAGCTCATCCGCAGGTTCTGCGTCAGGATGGCGTTGCGGTGGGGGTCTTTGTCCCGGTACTTGCGGTCAAGCTGGCGGGGGTTCCCCCAATGGGCGCTGCCGTGTTCCTCGCCGGGTCTGCGGTTCTGTTTGCCGGAAATATACAGCACCACGGCAAAGGCATACACCACCAGCGCCCCCAGCATGAATTTAAGGGTGTAGGGCGTCCAGCGGAGGAGCAGGGGATGATCGGCCCACTCGGAAAACCGGCCCAGCACTTCAAAGGCCGTCATGCCGTCCTCATAGCCGGAGGCCAGCCCCGCGCCGATCCACGCCACAGGCAGGGCGAGGAACAGCCACTTGGAATAGCTGTTGTCCGATTGGTTGTTCACCGCGCACCACGCCCCTTTGTCTGGGCCTCCCGCCGCTCCCCCTGCTCAGGCCGGAGGGCGGCAAAAATGGCCTCCCGGTTACGCTTCACTTCCCCGTCCGTCGCGCCGCCCTGGGTGATGGTGGCGGTGTGCAGTCCCCGGATGCCGTGGGCGGCGACTCGTCCAAAAAAACAGCCGTCCAGCGTTGCGTTCAAAAAGCCCACGCCATCCAGTTCGCAGTCAACAGTGTTGCATGACTTCAAACGGGCATCTTGAAACGAAACATTTTTTAGGGTGCTATCATGGAAATGGGTGTGGGCGATGGACGCTTTATAGAATGTGGCATACTGTATGGCACAGCTATGAAATGCGGAGCTTGAAAAACTCACCCCATCAAAGGTGGCCTCCCTGATCCGGCACACGGCAAAGGTGCAGTTAGAAAAGCGGGAAAAGTTAAAATCCGTGTGGTCGGGTACGCAGTAGAACGTCACGTTGTCAAAATAAGTTTCCCGGAAAAAGTTGGGGGGAAAGCCCGCCTTTGCCGCTTGGTCATAGAGCCGCTGGTTTACCATTTTCAGCGGGCGCTCCGGGTCAAGGTCAAAGGAACGGTATTTGTACTGCTTGCCGCTGCTCTTGGTGTAGGGCTGGGACAGGAGCGCCTTTTGTGCCAGAAACGCCTGTATGTCCCGGCTGATCTCCTCCACCCTCTGAGCGTAGTCCTCACCGCCCGTATTCCGCAGGCCGGTTAAAAAGGCGTCCACTGTCCGCTCCGTCCGGCCCTGCAAAATGTCATTGATTGTCCGCACAGTCTCGGCGCGGTTCGCGCCGTTGTAATGTTGCGGCCTCATATCTTCCAGAAGATCAGCGGCCCGGATGCTGATTTGGTGGCTTCCTTTCACTTGTCTATGCTCGTCTATGATATTCGCCTCCTTATAGGGGCCGAAAATGCGTCTCAGCATGAGACGCATTTCCGACGTAAAGATTTGGGTCTGCCGTCCATGCACAGGGGGCGCTCTTGCCCTGTGCGCCTGTTCGTTGGACATACTCAACGCCTGTGGCCAGTCCGCTTTTGGGGCTTCTGCGTCACGGCCCTGATCTTCTTCAAGTCAAAGCCCCAGTCCTGGGGGGCGATGTCTTTCAAATTATCGCTCCACTGAACGACGCAGCTAAAATGAGGCTGGCCGCTTTCATCCGCCCGCTGTCTGAAAATGCAATACTTCTGGCCTCTCGCAGCTCCCTTGGGCGCAAACGCAAAACCGTACTCCTGCCGTGTGTCAATAATATGGTAGGCGGGGCCGGGGCCATTTTCGCTTGCCGCAAAATAATATTTGGGGTAAAACTCAGGTTCCCGAATGTAGTCCAGCGGCTCATACTTTGCGCCGATCTGCTCCATGCGCTCGGCAAATTCGCAGATATGGTAGTGATGGCCTCCAATATCCGTATGGTACTCGTCGATAAAGCGGCATACCCGTTCAGCCGGTTCCCTGTCGGGGTAGGTGATTCGGATGCGCCCGCCGTCC
The DNA here is from genome assembly GCA_910587705.1 of uncultured Oscillibacter sp. Classification (GTDB taxonomy): domain Bacteria; phylum Bacillota; class Clostridia; order Oscillospirales; family Oscillospiraceae; genus Oscillibacter. The sequence continues at coordinate 20,781 of CAJUMX010000023.1, read as the reverse complement.
GGGAGATGGAACAGCGTTTTATAGTCGCTGTTGATAAAGCGGATGTACTTTTTTTCGGGCATCGCAGTCTCCTTTCCAAAAGGGGGAAATGCGTCTCACGGTGAGACGCATTTCCCGGTGGTTCTCTTAATAGCCGGTCTTGGGCAGGGGCGTGGGCTTGCCATACACCGTCGTTACCCAGCGGGTCACGGCCTGCACCCAAATACCGTTGTAGGTGCCGCCCACGTCAGCGACGTTGACAAAGCTGCTGCCGGGGGTCAGGCCGGACACGGCTTTACAGTAGAGCATGGGGGCCTCTACCTGGCTAAAGCCTCCGGGCACCTGTCCGAACACAAACATAATCTCGGTGACGCGCTCGTTGGCTCCCAGGCCCAGGGCCGTGGGAGACGCCGCCAGCGAATAGTTCCGGCTGGTGCTGAGACTGTCGGCCAGTGTGCGGTAGTCCCCGGTATTGTTCACCTTATAGACGATCTTATAGGTGCCGGGGAAATTGTAGGTGCCGGTGACTACCTTATCCAAACGGACAGCGGCGGGCAGGGTGTCGCGCCAGTAGAACGACTGGAGCATGACGTTGCTGGTGTTGCCGATCCGAGCGAACACATAGCGGACAGGCTGGCCGCTGGTGGCCTCCTTGGGGCCGGTCTTTTCAATGGAGACGCCGGTGGACAGGCTCTTGTTGGTGATTTCCAGCTTGACGATCTGGCCGCTGTATTCCAACACGGCGGTGTAGGTTTCCGAGGACGCGCCGTAGTTGGCCGGGGCCTTTGTCTCCCGGATGGTGTAGCGGCCCAGGGGGAGCTGCTTGGACGAGGCGAGGCCGTTGGCCCCGGTCACGATGGTGTCCACCTTGTTCCCGTTGCGCTCATTGTAAATCTCAAAGGTTGCTCCCTCCAGCAGCGTCCCGGCGGGCAGGCCGTTGGTGGGGTTGTAGTCCGCGGACTTCTTGATGATCTGGATTTGCCCCCGGACGGCGGTGTTAGGCCATGTGATGGTGGTACAGCCGCCATACTGCACATAAATGGTCTTGGGCTGAGTGTCCAAAATGTAGCCGTCCGCACACTCAATTTCCCGGACGGTGTACTTACCGTCCGCGAGGCCCTGGTCGATATACACATAGCCCTCATTGTCGCTCTGATAGGTGCCGATGGGGTTCCCCTTGGCGTCGGAGAGCAGGAACGTCACGCCGTAGATGCCCTCGCCGGTGAGACTGTCCACCTTATGAATAAGGGCGCTGCCAGTCTGCCGGTTGGTGATCTCCAGGGTGGCGGTGCCGCCGTCCTTTACCTCAATCTGATGGGGGGTATCGTCCAACTGATAGCCCTTGGCGGCTTTCAGCTCCACCACCTGATACCAGCCCTTTTCCGCTTCGGGCAGATTGATTACGCCGTTTTCATCGGTGGTGTAGGTGCCAACGATCTCCCCGTTGAGCTTACGGACTTCAAACTGGACGCCCTTAATGCGCTCCCCGGTTTCCTCATCCTTTTTGATGATGGTTAAACCGCCGATTTTGGTGTTATACACCGTGATCGTCTGCGTATCGCTGGCGTTGACGCGAACGGTCTGCGTCTTGGTTCCCTCGTCCATGACGTAACCGGGCAGGGGCTTGGTTTCGGTGATAATCAAAGTGCCTACCACGCCGGAAATGCGGATTTCTCCGTTGGCGTCGGTCTTGTAGAGGCCCTTGCTGGACAGGTGGCCGTAGTCGTCGTCCAGGTAGCTGCCGTCCGCATAGGTGATCTGGAACTCCACCCCGGCCAGCGGCTTCCCGGTCTGCTTGTCCAGCTTCTTCACCACGATGGTTCCCTGCTTGGCGTTGTAAAAACGGAGGGTCTGGACTTCGCCGGACTTGATAAGGATGGACTTGGGCTGGCCGTCCAGCACATAGCCCTCCAACGTCTTGACCTCCCGTGCGGTGACGGTGGTGCCGGGGGTCAGGCCGTCCAGTACAATCCGGCCCGCCTCGTCTGTGATGAACTCACCGTTGGAGTTACCCACCACCGCGCCGGAGCTGTCGGTGATAAGGAAAGTAACGCCTTTCAGCGGTGTGGTGGTGCCCTCGATATATTTTTCAATCACAAGGGTGGTGCTGGGGGTGTTGGTAAAGTGCAGGGTCTGCGTGTCATTGGGCCGCACGTCCACGGTCTGCGTCCGGGTGGCCTCGTCGATGGTGTAGCCGGGGATGGTGGCTGTCTCCGTCACCACCAGCGTACCAACAACGCCGTTGATGGTGATTTTGCCGTCCTTGTCCGTGAAATACAGGCCGTTGCTGCTGATGTGTCCGCTGGCGTCGGGAACATATTCGCCGGTGCTGGTCGTTACCTTAAAGGTCACACCCTGCAAGGGCTTTCCGGTGAGGGCGTCCCGTTTGTCGATCACCAGCGTCCCGGCCTTGGAATTGGTGACAACGACGGTCTGCGTGTCGCCGCCCTGCCCGATGACAACATTGGTGGAGGCCCTGTCCATGACATAGCCGGAGGGCGCTTTCAGCTCCGTCAGCACATAAGCACCGGGGGCGAGGTTGGTGATTTTGATTTCGCCGCTGCTGTCGGTAGTGAAAATGCCGTTCTGCGTCAGGGTGCTGGTGCCGATCACGCCGTTCAGCCCCACCTCACAGCCTGCCGCCGTGGTCACGCGGAACTCGGCCCCGCTCAAAGGCTGGCCGGTGGCGCTGTCCCGCTTCTGGATAATAATGGCCCCTTTCGGCTGGTTTTTGAATGTCAGGCTGACGGTGCACCCCTCCTTGATCTGCGCCGTCTGGCTCTGCGTGTCGATCAAAAATCCTGCGGGGGCGCGTGTCTCGGTGACAACGACGCTCTTTCCCGGTGTGAGGCCGGTGATGCGGATTTCCCCCGCCTCGTCGGTGCGGTACACGCCGTTGCTGTCCCCGATCAGTGTGCCGTCCGCATAGGCAACCTTGAACTCCGCATTTTGCAGGGTCACGCTGGGGTTGGTGGCGCAGACTTTCCGAATGAGCAGGATGCCGTCCGGGGCGTTGGTGAAGCGGACGGTGACAACGCTCTGTTCGCCGCTGTCGGCCAGCATGATCGTTTCCGAGGACTGGATGATGTTGTACCCGTCCGCAGCGTCCACTTCCTCCAGCACATACGCGCCGGGGTTGAGGCCCGTCCACATGGCGGTGCCATTCTTGCCGGTGACTTTGGTGCCGATGACGGTGCCGCCTGTGCCGCTGGTGCCGCCCAGGTACTTCAACTGGAACGTGCAGCCGGGGAGGGCCGCGCCGGTCACGCTGTCGTACTTCTCGCAGATGATGGCGTTCTTGGGCACATTCTCAAAGGTGATAACCTTACTCTCGCCGCCCTTGATATAAAATTCCTGGGTGGCGGGCTGCTTGATGGTGTACCCTGCGGCGGGTTCCAGCTCCGTCACCTTGTACCAGCCGTCCCGCAGCAGGTCAACGAAAAACTGGCCGTTCTCGTCGGAGAAGAATGTCCCCAGGCTGTTCAGCTCCCCGGTGGTCGTGTTGTTGGAGCCGTACCAAACCTCGAACTTCGCCCCTTTGATCGGACTGCCGGTGATGCTATCCACCTTGTTCACCGTCAGGGTGGGCTTTTTATGGTTCTGGAAGTACACCGTGTGGTCGCGGTTGGGGTAAAGGGTCAGAAGCTGGCTGGGGGCGTCCATAAGCCAGGGGGCCGGGACGGACTTCTCGCTCACCTCGTACACTCCGGGCAGGAGATTGGACAGGGTGGCCCTGCCCTGGCTGTCCGTCTTGATCTCGTCTACACTGTGGCCGTCCGCCGCCCGGACGGTGAAAATGGTGTCCGGGATGGGCTTGCCGGTGTCCGCGTCCTTTTTGTAGACAATGAGGTTGGGCCGCTTCTGATTTTCAATGGTGATGGTGCTGGTCTGGCCCGGAAACAGCTCCACATGGTACTCCTGGAGGTCGAGGATGTGGTCGGCAACGGTGGCCGTTTCCTTGATGGAGTACACGCCGGGTTCCAGCTTGGCGATGTTGATCTCGCCGTCCTGGTCGGTGATACGGTCAAGGTAATGGGTGCCATCCTCGATGCGGGCGATGCGGAAATGGACGCCGCCCAGCCGGGTGCCGTCCGAGCTGGTCTTGATAAGCCGCAGGGCGGGTTTGGGGGTGTTGGTGAAAACGAAGCTGGCGTTCTCGTCCGGGTTCACCTGCACCACACGCACAGCGTCGTCCACCAGGTAGCCCTCCGGGGCCTCCAGCTCCCGCACCTCGTATGCGCCGGGGGTCAGCTTGGACAGGTCGATCTCGCCGTTAATATCGGTCACAAATTCCTGCCGGTAGCTGCCGCCCACCAGCTTGAACTCAAAGCGGACGTTGGGCAGGGATTTCATGGTGATGCTGTCCACCTTCACCAGATGGATGCCCGGTTTCAGGCTGTTGAAGAAAACCAGCTCCCGCGTCTGCGTGTCGCCGGCTTTCAATTCGATCTGCTGGGGGGTGCTGTTGACAACGTGCGCGTCGTCCGCGGCGATTTCTTTCACAAGGTAGGTGCCGGGGTCGAGGTCATAGAGGAAAATCTCGCCGCTGGCGTTGGTGGTATACTCCCCGAACAGGTCGCCGTCGTGCCATACCTCAAAGGTCACGTCGGGCATGGGGGAGTTGCTGGTCAGGTCATACTTCAAAATGCGGAGGGCGGGCCGCGCCCGGTTGGTGACGGTCAGTACGGGATCGTCCTCGGTGGCCGGGTCATACGGGTCGATGTGGATGCCGTGGGGCGTCTTGTCCAGCACATACCCGGCGGGGGCGGCGGTTTCCACGATCTCAATATAGGCTTCCTTGCGGATGCCGGTTACGCGGGCCTCGCCGTTGTCGTTGGTGGTGACGGAGGTAATGAGCTTGCCGTCCGCATACACATCAAAAGAGGCGTTGGGCAGAGATACGCCGGTCTGCTCGTCTACCTTAATAATGGTCAGGCTGATGTCCCGCACATTCTCCCAGGTAATGAGAACATCCTTGGTGCCGTCCCATTCCACCGTTTCCACCCGGTCAGACTTCACATAGCCCTGGGGCGGGGTCTGCTCCGTGACGCGGTAGGAGCCGTAGGGCAGCTCGTCGCCCTCAAAAGAGATGGTGCCGTCAAAGCCGGTGATGCCGGTAGTCATGTAGCTGCCGTCAATCTGCTCAAAGCGGAACACGGCCCCCTGCAAGCTGCCCTTGTTCTGCGCGTCCACCTTTTTAATGGTAAAGCCCTTTTCGGTATCGTCCGTCACCGTCAGGTACTCGGTACGGCCAGGGGTCAGGGTGACGTTCATGGGGGCGATGATCTGATAGCCCTCCGGGGCGCTGGTTTCTGTCAGCGTGTATTTCTCATCGGCGGGCAGGTCACGCCACACGATCTGCCCGTTGCGGTCGGTGGTGCCGGTGACGGTGGTGCCGCCATCGCCGGTCAGGGTAAACTCGGCCCCCTCCAGGGGAGCGCCCCCCGCCCCGGCCTTAATCACTTGCAGGCTGGCGGTTTCCGGCAGATCCTCGGTGGTTGTCCACTTAAACGGGGCCTGGGCGTCACAGGTGGTATAGCCGGGGTCGGAGATAATATAGGACTGCTCCGACGCGGCGGGGTTGTAGGCCAGGAAAAGGTTATACTGCGCGACACCGCCGACAGCCTTAACGGTAAAACTGCCCTCATCGGCGGCGGTGTCCACGGGGATGCAAACCTTAAAGGCCCCGTAGTATTCCTCGCCGTTGGCGTTGAGGTTAGTGCTGCGGCCCTTGCTGGTGTCCACCTTGTAACAGGTGGCCCCGTTCTCCTGCACCGTCTCTAACGGCGAGTTGTTCTCGGCCACAAAGATGGTGCCCTGGGGGGCATCGGTGGAGTACACCTTGGTCTTGCGCCCGTCGATCCAGGTAGAGGTGGCGGAGGCTACATACATCACACGGGTGTAATACTCTTTCCCGTTGATGGTTTCTTTCTTAATGCCGTCCGTATTGCTTTCGGCAGCTCCCGCCAGACCGCGCTCATGCACGACTTCCACGCCGCGCACATCTTGATTTTCTTCGGCCCGAATATACATCCCGGTGTAAAGGTACTTGCTCCAGCCGTTGGCGAGGCGCAGAATGGCTTTCACACTGTCAAAAATGCGTATCTGCTGGGCGTCGGCGGTAGGTTCCGCCAGAACGTCCCGGCCAGCGGAAAAGGCGGTGCCGGGGACGGACACCTGACCGCAGGTGGCCCAAACCGCCATCTGTGTGGCGTATTTGTATTCGTCCTCGGTGAGACTGTTGATCCCCCGCACATCGGTTTGGTGCAGCTCCTTAAACTGCTCCAGCGTTCTGTTGGGGTAGCCGGAGGCAAAGGCCCCCATAGTCTTGGGATTGCGGTTATATTCCTGCACCGTCAGGGCCTTGGAGGGGGATACCCCCTTGAGGCCGTGATTGACGCAGTAAGCGGTTCCGGTCAGCCCGTCGTTGCTGGTGTACTTCCAGTAGCCGCCGCCGATGGAGCTGCCCTTGGTGGTGCCCAGGTACTTGCCATACCCGGCCTGCTGGATGGTGACGGTGCCGCTGCCGCTCAGACTGCTGGCGGCGCTGGCGGGGGCGGCGAGGATGCCGCACAGCATAGTTACTGCCAGCAGAACGGACAGCAAACGGGTAAAGTGTTTTTTGTGCATAAATGCTCCTTTCACAGTTCGATTTGGTGGATGAAAAAATGCGTCTCACGGTGAGACGCATTTCCGGGGCATGGGAAACGGCAGACTGTTTTCACAGCCTGCCGTTCCGATACGGGGATTTAAGTTGTGTTACTTTGTACTTCCAGGGGCAAGCAGCTCTTTCAAAAATTCGGTAGCCGCCGGCGCGGTGTCGGTGCGGTCTGATACGGTGCGGGTGAGCAGGATGTAGTCCTGCCGGTACAGGTCGTTGGCGGCAACATCTACATGGAGCCATTGACCGTCTGCGTAGACGAGGTTCCAGGAGTGGCTGGCGGTGCTGATGGTGATGCAGGGGATGCCCGCCGCGCCGCACAGAAATTTGAAGTTGTGGGCGTAGTCGCCGCAAGCGCCCGCGATCTCGCCGCTGTGCTGGGTGAATACCCGGCTTACTCCGGCGATGGCCTTTCTGTCATAGGACATCAAACTGCAAAGATAATTGTTGAGGTATTTTACCTTTTCCCGATCTGAGACCATGCCGTTTGCCTGTTCCACAGCGGAACGTATGAAGTTGAGCGCGGGCTGGTAGTCCTCGGACATTTCCGCAGATACCGCAAAATAGTCCAGGTACTCGTAGTAGTTGGTGAAGTTCTGCGGTACATAGTGACTGTACCAAAAGTACCCGTCCATGCGGCCCAGCAGCCGTTTGACCTCCCCATAGTTTTCCTTGGACACCATTGTATAAGCGGGGGCCGCGCTGTTTCCGTCCACCAGCGTCTGCCGGATGGCGTTATAGAGGTTTCGGTCATAAACGCCGGTGAACACAGCGGGGTTGGCCTGCCGGGAAAAATCTTCCCTGCTCCAGTGATCCGCGCTGATGGTATAGCTGGCGGGGGCCGTGACTGCCGGGGCGGGCGTGTCCTCGCTGTACGGTTCATTGGTGGCGATCTGGACGCTGTTGGTGGCCCCATCATAAGTCACGTTGAAATTTACCGCCTGCCCCACGTCCCGGAGCTTCACATAGTTGTTGCCGCCGATGGCGTAGGCTTGCAGGTAAACCTGCTTACCATCCACAAAAAAGGTCTGGCTGGACGGTTCGGCCATAAGGCCCGCCGCATACGCTGTGCCGCCGCCGAACAGGGCCGCGCCCATCAACATTCCTGCTACGAAAGTAAATCCCCGTTTCATGTCAAGTCCTCCTTAAAATGTTATAGTTTTGTGGATTTCTCCACTAATATTATAACATAATTGGAGGAATTTGTCTAAAAATGGCGTGTCAAGCCTTAACGCCCGCGTCCATGTCTGCGGCGCTTCTCTTTGTTTTGCTTTGAGCCTTTGCTAAAAAATGCCTTGATCAGAGTGATGATACTGTGGGATTCCTGCGTCCGCGGTTCCGGCTCGTCCTCGCCCGTCTCCTGCCGCTGGCTCAGATTTGCGGTCATTCTGGCCTTGTAGGACTGTTGAAGTGTCAAATCCCGGATATGGGCAGGTACGTTTTCAACGTGAGCCAGATAAGCCGCACAGCAGCGGCGGTAGCCGTCGATCAAATAGTACCCTCCCTCCGCTCTCTTTGCCAACACGATGGGCCGTTGAACGCCATCCTTGCGGATGCTGTCCAGCAGAGGCCGCATGGATTCCGCTGAGTCGCTGGCAAAGGGGTTGCTTCCAGGCAGGGTGAAGATGCTGGAAAGTGCTACATTTTCGATTTCTTCTGTGTGTTTCTGCTCCATAAAATATTACCCCTTTCTAAACCTTAACAGCTTGGATTTCTCCGCAGTCATTATGACATAGGCAAAGGGCTTTGTCTAAAAATGGCGTGTCAAGTTTCGACTGCCCGGACGCACCAGCGATAGCTGGGCTGGTTCATCACACAGGTAAAAAGGGTGATGCAGTTGTCGCTGGTGGCCTCCAACATGGTGTTGTCCATCACGTCAACCTTTGCCACGCTGGTGACGGTGTAGGTGCGGGTGCCCAGGGCTGTGGTGAGGGTGATGGTGTTGCCCGTGTCAAGCGTGTGGATTTTGCCAAAATGGTTGTTTACCCCCCGGTTGTGGCCAGCCAGGGCTACGTTGCCGTTCCAGATGCTGGTGTTGGTAAAGTGGCCCGCGCCCTTGGCCAGCGCCGCATTGTCCGTCCCCTGCACGATCTTCACTTTTAAGCCGATGGCCGGGATTTCCAGCGTTCCCAAACTGCCGTTGCTGTAATAGAGGTCGGCGGTGACATCGGTAAAGGCGGTGACGGGGCCGCTGGTGGTGGGATAGGCCGGGCTGCTGGGTGTAGCGGTGTCAACCGCGCCGGGGAGGGCCGGGGTGCCGCCGCCTGCGCCGCCCGTCACGGTGAGGGTGTAATTTCCGCTCAGAGGGCCGTCTGCCGCGAGGTTCGGGGTCAGGTACTCGCCGCTCCCCGGCAGGTAGCTGGTGGGCATCCCAAAACCGGGCGGGATCAGGGCGCTGCTCTTGCTCCTGTCCTTGTTGGCAGGTTCTGCGCCGGTCTGGATGATGTCCTCCGTACTGGTGGAGGTGCCAAAATCCCCGGTGGGCGGGCTATCAAAGGTGTACTCCAATGCGGAGGCGGGCATGGAAAGTGCCGCCAGCACAAGGCAGATGGCCAGCATGGTGGAAAGATACTTTTTCATTAGACATACCCCCGTTTCTTATCACGAATATATTTCCAGCCCCGCCAGCCGCCGTAGCCGATGATGGCGAGGGCGGCGATCCCGGCCAGGGCTGTCACAACAATTTTCCCCGCAACGCTCCCGCCGCTGTCCTGGGCCGGTTCCGGGGGCTGGGCCTGCTGGGGTTCGCCGCCCTCCGGGGTAGCGGTGGGGTCAGTCTCCGGGTCTAAATGCGTCTCACCGTGAGACGCATTTTCAGCGGAGAACACAGCGGTATAGATCACAGTGTCCCGGCTGGTCTTGGTGACTTCGCCGCTGTACTCCACGGAGACGGTGTACCCGGTGACGCTGCGCCCGCTGGCGGTGCCGGTATAGCTGGCGATGGCGTTGTAAAACTCCCCGGCCTCCTGCCAGTCTACGCCCGCCAGCGTGAGCGTCCGCCCGCTGTCGGTGATGGTCTTGGGGATCAGGGAGGCGTCGGCGTCGGACAGGTTGGGGTAGGTACGCTTGGCAGATACCGTCCAACTGTTGTTCTTATAGCCAGCGGCCTCCACGGTGATCTTGGTGTAGTCGGGTTTCAAAATGCCGGTGTAGCCGTCCTCGGTGGCGATCTCGCGCTCCGGCTCCAGCATCTTGATAATCTCGGCCATATCCTTGGTGCTGCTGTCCAGGGTGACAACCTCGATGTAGTCCTTGGCGTCCGTCTCGCTCAGGTCGTTCTTCAGAACGTCCAGCAGCGTATAGTGACGGCCCTCCCGGTCAAAGTCCCCGGTGGGAATGGCGGCGGGGTCGTCGCGGGTGGACAGGTAGTACACCTTTTCCAGCCGGATCATGCCGTTTTCCTCACTCGTCCGCACTTCTGCGGGATAGAGGACGGCGGGGGGCGGCGCGCCCTGGGCCGGTTCCCCGCCCTCCGCGTCCGCCGCCAGCGCCGTGCAGGGCAGAGCGGCCAGGGACAGCAGGAGCGCGGAGGCGAGGGCAAACAGCCTGCGGTGTTTCTTCATGCAAAAACCTCCTGTTTTTTAATGTGGGTGTTCTCGTACATAGGCGGCAAAGCGTTTTTCCTGCGCTTCAAAATAGTCGCCGTCTATCTCATAGCCGGTAAAGTCCAGCCCAGCGTCATAGGCGGCGATCCGGCTGCTCCCGCTGCCTAAATGGGTGTCCAGGATTTTGTCGCCCGGTTTGGCGAACAGGGCGTATATCCAGGCATAGAGGGCGATGGGCTTCTGCGTGGGGTGGATGCGGTTGGGCTGTACCGGGGACAGGGCGATCCGCTTGCAGGTCAGGTCAAAATTCGTCCAGGCCAGCTCAAAGGACGCAAAGGAGACTTCCGGGGAATACTTCTTGTCCCAGCACAGCCAGCAGTGGCTGTCTGCGGCGGGGAGCATACTGATGAAGTGGTTGGCCCCCCAAATGACCTGATGCCTGGACACGCGCCGCAGCTCCCGGAAATACTCCGGGGGAGGCGGCTTGGCGTCCCAAAATACCTGCTTGTATTTGCGGGGCTGGCCCCTGCGCCGCCCCATATCGCCCCGGATATTGAGGCCGTATGGGGGATCGACAACAGCCAGGTCAAAGGCGTTTTCCGGCAGCTCCCACAAAACGTCGGTGCAGTCCATGTGATAAGCTACATTGATATTCTGATTCCCCCCTTTCGTGGTGGAATGAAAAAATGCGTCTCACCGTGAAACGCATTTTTGACGGTTCCGGGGCGCGGACGCGCCCGCCGCCCCTGCCAACGATAACCGCCGTGCTTTCCGAGAAACGTACCCGCCTCCCATAGTAGCAAAAACCGGCTTCAGCCGGTTTTTGGGGTATGCCCCCCCTTAACTACCAAAAGCACCGGCGGGCTTTGGCTGTCAAGGCCCGCGCCGACCGCGACGCGGGCGGCGCGGCTTGTCTTGGCCTTGACTGACAAAGAACGACGGTGTAAAATCCGCAGGGCTGGGGGCATACCCCGGATCGTGCCGCCTGATTACCGCCTGCCGAATTGCCGGGGGTTATTGCCCCGGCTGGCGTTATGCTCCTGCTGGCGGGGCTGGATGCTCCGTTCCACGGTGTCGCCCATGTTCCGGGCGGTCTGCCGCATGAGGTCGAGGGACTTGCCCCGCTCATCGGGCGCATAGTAGCCGTAAAACTTCTCCACGCCCGCCGTATCGGGCACAGGGCAGTCAACCCCAAAACGGCGGCATACCATGAAGCCGATGCTTTCCGCCGTCAACTGGAACGACTCCCGGTCATAGTCCCGGTTCATGCCCCGGTCATGGATGCGGGCGTAGCTGATCTCGGTGGCGAGGGCTGCGAACACCTGCCCCGCGCTGTACTCCGTGTTGATCTCCAGAACGCAGTTGCGCTCATTGTAGCGGGCGGGCGCGTCCAGCTTCGTGTTCTCCACAAAGCCCACGGGAGCGGTGTCCAACAGGGCGGCAAAGGCCGTGTTCATCCTCTCGCTGCCCTCGGCCAGCGGGACGCTCTCTTTCAGCGGCCTGCCGGTGGTCTGGCTCACGTCGTAGTAGCTGCCCATGAGGTAGCCCCGGAAGCTCCGGTCACGGGGCGGGACGAAAACCGAGGCCCCCTTGTTCATTTCCTCGTCCATGACATACCGGCCCTGTTTGTGCCAGAAGTCGGTGGTGCCGATCTTGGTGGGGTTCACCATCTGCGACAGGGCCAGGGCGATATTCCCGGCGCTCAGGCCGATGTTGTCCCCCTGCAAAACCAGGTACTGCGTGTAGCAGTCCGGGGTCGTGGTGATGGCCATGAGGGAGGCGTCCCGCATTTGGGACAACTGCTCACGCTCGGCCCTGCGGATCTCGGTGCGCTGCTGCTTGCTCTCTGCCTTGGAATTGAGGATTTCACTTAAACTTGGCATACTGTTACCTTACCTTTCCTTTCGATTTTTCCGGCCCAGGGCGGGACTGTGCCGCCAGCCGCTGTAACTGATCCAGCTTCTTCTTCGTAGGAGAGTCAACACTCTCCGCAGCCGTCTGAGACGGATTCAAGCCACTCCCGCGCTCTGGCGAGGATTTCTTTTGTGGAGCGCGGGACTTCGCTTTTTTTGGCTCCTCCTCCTGCTCCTTTTGGGGGATGGGGTAGCCCAACTGCTGCATGATGGCGTTGAGCAGGGCGGCGTAGTTCTCATTGGAAACGACATTGAGCATACCGTTGTCGTTCCCCTTTTTCTGTGCGAAAAAATAGAGGACGCCAAACTCCTTGGCCAGCTTCTGGAATTTGGCCTTGTCCTCGGCCTTGATGGGGATGACAACGGCGGGGGCGGGGTCGCGGGCCAGCCGCTTGGCCGTGGTCTGGCCCACCACTTTCATGTCCTGCTTGGCAATCGCCAGCAGCAGGGCGGCGACATTCTTCATGCCCTCCAGGGTCAGCTTCGCCGCCGCCTCGGTTGCCTGTAAGCTCTCGCGGACAACAACATCCGCAGCTTCAGCACTTACATCCATTTGCCTTTCTTCTCCTTTCTTACTTGCTCGTCCGTTCGATCCCGGACGGCCTCATGGCCTCTCTGCTCCTGCTGCCGCGTGAGCTGCTCCCGATCCCTGATTTTCGGAATGTCCTCCGTAATTTTTCGGCAGATCGTCAGCTCGCGGCGGGTAGAGCGCAGCTTGCCATTGACAGTTTCCAGCTCGGCCTCCACGTCCCGGCCCTCGCGCCGCGCCTCGTATAACTCCCTGCGATAGTCCACCAGCAGGTCGATCTGGCCTTGCAGGGCGTCGCCCAGCATGGCAAGCTGGCTGTCCGTGTCAATACGGTATTGCAGTAAAAAATAGAATTGCTTTTGATACCGTTGGAGCTTCGCCACTTCCTTACGGACGGCAGCGGGGGGTGGGGTACGCCGGGGTCTGCGGTAGCTGTTGAGCATATATAGGTAGCGCATATAGAGCGCACGAAAACCGCGCAGCTTCCGGCGCGGCTGGCGGGGGACAGCGCCCCCTCGGACGGTATAGCGTCTCCGCACTTGCGGGATGGGACGTACCGGCGGTATGGGGGCCGTTGACGGCGGTGCTGGCATTTCATAGGGTTCGCCCCTCCGCGCCGCCGCCAGCCGTTCCCGGATGTGGGCCTCGGTGTAGCCGTCACCCAGGCTGTCCAGCCGGAACACATAGCCCCCGCCGGGGGGCTGGACGGTGGTGTGCTTCACATTCGATCCATATTTAATGGTATAGCCCTGCCGCCGCAGGGCGGCGAGGAACGAGTCAAAGGTGAAGCTCTCCCCGATGGCGGCGTCAATATCCTGTTTGACGCCGCCCATCACAATTTTTCGTCCTTGTTTTTCTGCTGTCCATTCTGTATAATGTTTTCCGTGGCCCTCCGGCTCAATGACCGACAGGCCGCGCTCCCGGCTCACTTCGTTGGAGGTGTCCCGCAGGTCCCCAAAATAGCTTTGGAAGTCGCTGCGGTATTTTTTTCCATCCACAAAAGAAACGGAATTGAAAACGATGTGACAGTGCAGATGATGGCGGTCAACGTGGGTCGCCACAACAACCTCGTACTTGTCCCCCAGCAGACGCTGGGCAAACTCAACGCCAGCGGCGTGGGCCTCGTCCGGCGTTACCTCGCCGGGGGCGTAGGAATGGATGATATGGTAGCCCAGGACGCCGCCCTTTTTGTCCCAGCGTTTCTTGGTGGAGCGCATATCTGACAGCGCCGTTTCCGGGTCGCAGTTGATACCTGTCACAAGCCGATGTGTTTTGGCCGGGTTCTCCGCGTAGGACAGCGCAGCGGCAAGGCCGGTCTTTTCCTCGTTCAGCACATAGTCAATGCAGTGATCCATGCGCCCGCGCAGGGTGATAATCTTATCGTAGGCCACTTACAGCGTCTCCTTTACCATGCGCCACGCCTGCCGGACAAGGGCGGCGGCCTCCGCGATCTCCGCTTTGCCGATGCCCTTGGTGGCGTTGGCCCAATACGCGATTTGGTTCACATTATTGCCGATGGCCGACAGCTCCCGCAGCAGGGCGGCGTAAGTGTCGGGCGGGCGGGGCTGGATATTAACGCCCATGATGTTGTGCCGGAGCAGGGCGCTGGTGTTGAGGCCGGACAGGGCGCATTGTTTCAGCAGGTGCCGGTACTCGGCATCGTCCAGCCACAGGCCAATGAAATGTTCGCGTTTCCTCATGGTATCCTCCTTTCTTCGGACAATTAAAAATGCGTCTCACCGTGAGACGCATTTTTAGATATTCAATAAGCGGAACCATTGATATGGACATTGAATGGGTCTGGTTTCCGTGACAGTATAAGAGTGATAACTTAAAATAATTAGGCTTAACTAAAGAGAAGTAAGTATTTTATGAAACAGACTAAATTGAAGTGCAAATTGTGTGGAAAGTTTTTTAATAACGAAGAAATGAGCGAAGAACATTATCCTGCTCGAAGCGTTGGTAATGAAGATATTGTTGCACTTAATATCATTAAAATGTTTGACTCTTTGCAATCTGAAAAGGAGCGGGAAAAAATAATAAATAGACTTTCCAGTGGCGAGAGTATTGAACAAATCTCGGAAGATATAGTTGACAACGAATTAACAAAGCCATTATACCCGCATGGTCGTACTGCAAGGACGCTTTGCAGAACGTGCAATACTTTTTTAGGGAAATATGATGAAGCATACTTAAAGTTTTTTTCACTTGACGGTGAAGCAAAGGCTGTAAAAGGTTTTTCTCCAAAAACAAAACTTCATATTGTTAAATCGGTCTTTGCAAAATTTATTTCCATTCCAGAAGCAAAGAGTGAGGAATTTGATTTTCTTGATTTCCTTAAAGACGAATTGGCATCAGAATATCATGGGGCGTGGAAAATTTATTTTGTTAAAAGGGATTTTAGTAGTGACCCTATGGGAATGAAGGATATTGGAACTGGGAAGATAGAGTTTGAAGAAGGGGTTGTATACGAGTTATCCGATGACAAATTTATATATAACCTTATGAATTTTGAAAAGCACTCGTGTTTTGAAATGACAAATTTGTTTGATATATTAAAGAGAGATTATGTATTGGTTAAAGGCGTTGGGAATGATGGAGGCTACCATGCTCAAATTTTAATGACACGTTTATTTTCAGAATTAAAATAATATGATAAATTTATATAGAGAAAGATTGAAGATTCCTGTTTGCAGAACAAATGACCAAAAGATAGTGCTTTGTTTAATGCCAGAAAATACGTCTCACGGTGAGACGTATTTTCGTAGGTGGGGGTTTTAAGGGGGCTGCGCCCCCTAACAAGGGTCATTTGTGTTTAACAAATGACATACTTGCTCGGACAGCGCCGCCTTTTGGCGGCGCTGTCCGCTGCGGGTGATACCGGATAGCCAGTTCCTGCAAGAAATGACTTATTATTTACAACCCGATTTTTGTGTAGTAAAATTTAAGAAATTGTAGATAGGAGTTGATAATTTTGGGTGATCTTATAAATTGGATGACATTCCTCTGTTCCGTCATTGTTGCAACGATAATTTCTCTTGCAACTTTTCTTGTGAACATCAAAAGCCATAAACAGGATGTCATTACGCAGTCAATTACGGTCAACCGCATAGAATGGATTTCTGATGTTCGGAACCTGTTTAGCGAATTTCTGTATGCCTACATTGATAAAAAATCAAAAGATGATTTGGTAAAACTAATGGGAAAAATCAGGCTATTCTTTCATAACGAATCAGCTTACTATCAAGATTTTTTTACCTGTATGAAAAAGTGCTGTGAGGAACCTTACTCTGAAGAAAGAGCAGAAGAATTTATTCAAAAAGCTCAAGTTATCCTCAAATCTGCATGGATAAGAATAAAAATAGAAGGTGGACAACGGAAAGAGGATGACTTGAAAATTAGGGAACTTGTTGATGAATACATAAATTATTCACCCTCTAAAAGCTGATACTATCAATCCTCTTTTCCATACCGATCCATTCCGTCAAGCTCCGGGCACAGGTACTTTTCCTCAAACTCGGAGGGGGTGTAGTACCCGGCCCCGGTATCCATCACCAGATCGCCCGGTTCCAACTGACGGGGGCCGTTCTCCAGCACCGGGATGGGGACGGGGGTGAGGACGCTGCCCATAAACCGGCCATCGTCGTTTTGCAGTTCATAGAGGGACATACCGGGATAAATGCCGTCCGGCGGGATCTGATTTTCGGTGAACAGAGCGGAAACACCAAAAAGTTCAATTTCCCGCATACGCTCCGGGATATTGCTGGTAGTTTCCATTCGTGATAACCTCACTTTCGTTTTGCTCGTTTTGGTTTCTTCTCCGGGGCCTGAGACAACTGACGCTCCGGCTTCGGCGGGGGCGGGGATATGGCGTCGATGATTTCCCCGGCGGTGGCGTGGATCACGTTGAGCGACGCTTTCAGTTCGGTAAGCTCTTTCCCACGGCTCCACCCAGCGACATAGGCCAGGGAGTAGTCCGAGGTGTCAATGCCAAAATGCTGGCAGACGACATAGGCGATGCTTTCGGCCTCTACCTCCTTTTGCCGTTTCTCTCCGGGCGTTGGTATCGCCAGAATATCGTCCGGCCTATGAAGTTTTGCGTGGGCGATCTCATGCACCAGCGTCTTGATGGTCTGTACCTGGCTCATGCCGGGTTTCACCACGACACGGTTTTCCGTAAAGCTGGTGTAGCCTTTTGCGCTCCGCTGAAAATCTTCCTGCACCACAGGCAAAGGAGAAATAGCGGTTAGCCGGTCATAGATGCCGGTATAGTCGGCCACATCGCCGGTCAGCTCGGACACACCGATTTGCGGCAGCTCCCGGCCCTCGGTCTGGCTCAGGTCAAAGACGTGGGCGATCTTAAAGCGGTTTGGGGCAATTTTTGCTTTTTCCGTGAGGGGGTTCCCGTCCGGCCCCAAAAGCGTCTGCCCGGTCAGCGGGTCGATCTTCTCCCGTTCCAGCGAGGCCCGGAAATTGCAGGGCGCTAAAATCATAATGCCCTTTTCGCCTTTCTTCACCTGACGGCCCAACTGCTTCCAGGTGTTATACCCGGCAACATTGGAGGCGGAGGGACATTGAAAAAGGATCAGCAGGGCGTTGCCAAAACTGTAATGGTGGAATTTTGCCATAGCGGTGATGTACCGGGCGTAGTTATCGCTGGCGTACAGCTCCTTTACGCCGTTTTCCAGTCGCTCCGTCAACTCGGTCACGCGCTCATCGGTTTCATAGGGCATGGCACGTTACCTTGTAGGAGGCTTGCGCTGGTGTTTCGGCTGATCCGGCGGGTGTTTCGGGATGGCGTCCACCTTGATGGTAAACGGCGTATTCCCATCTACGCCGATCAATATCTCAGCTTTTTTGAAACGTTCGGTATAGGTTTTTACCTGCTCCGGGGTGAGAGAAATAAAATCTTCTTCCCCCAGGCCACACACGAAAAAGGTGCCAAAAATGCCGCCGTAACTGCGTTCCGGGATAGAACGGTTAAATTCTAACCCCTCAAAGATGCCGTTCTCGTTGCAGACAAGGCCAACTTCCTCTTGGAACGGGTAAATTGCTTGAATAAGCCCGCCGACAGTCTTTTGCATTTCCTCAAGGCCATTGATTTCTTTCTCATAGGGTAAAAAGCCAGGTTCCACAACTAAAACATTCATCGCTGCGTCCCCTCCTTTCCGCAAGATTTGTAATTTTTCAAAAAATCACCCTTTCTGCAATCTGATAATTAGAGAGGGAAATGCGTCTCACGGTGAGACGCATTTCCGCTCTGACATAAAATCAGTGGCTTTTCTTGTGCTTTTTGGGCTTTTCCTGCCCTTTCTGGCGCTCTTTCAAATGCTGCTCCAGCGTCTTGGGCGGCAGATCGTCAACGGGGATGATCACATTTTTGGGTGGTACACCCTTGAACATATCGCGGAGTTCTTCGGATTTGTCCTTTTCCATCTCGGTTTCCTTTCTTCTGGCATCTTCAGCGGCAAACCGCTGTTCTAACTGTTCTACACTCCAGTTGTCCTTGAAACGGCCTAATGGGGTATGTCCAAATTGGCCGATTGCGCGTTCATCCAGATCGCGCAGCTTCGCCCATAGTTCCGGGTGGTGGTGCCGTAGGGTGCGTAACTCGTCTATTCGCTGAAACGGACAACACCAACAGGAACAGCGGCGGTAAAGCTCATAAAGGCCATCCCAATGGAAGCCCCGATCATAACAAATTTGCAGGGCCTCCGCTTCGGTGATACCCCACACGTCAAGAGGGTAAATCTCGTCCTTGATACGATCCGGTTCGTCTGCCGCTATACCAACATAATGCAGGGCGTTCTTTTCCTTTTTCAGACGGTTTACCTCTTTGTCGATCAAGTGGGTCTTGAGCTGCCCGGTACACCAGCGCACTTTGATTCCCGGCCAACCGTTCCCATAGGGAGTCACATCCAGCCTGGCCCGGTTTTCAAGTGTTTCCAGCTTTTCCTTTGGTTGGTCGAACATAAGCCACTCAAAGCCTTTCGGGTGCCGCAGGATCGTCAGGTGGATGCCGCGCTCCTGATAGAGTACCTGGTCGATTTTGTCCCAATGACGATACATTTCGGGAAATTCCATCCCTGTGTCCGCTGTGAGAACGCAGTCAATGGGCATCCCAGCCTCCAACATGAGCAGGAGCATAGCCGTCGAGTCCTTGCCCCCGGAGCAGGAGACGGCGTGATAATATTTATCACTTATAGGCCGTCACCTGCTTCCGGGCACAAAAAAAGCGCCCCTTTGGGCGCACGTTCGCGGGAGAGCTTGGCTGTCTGGCGGGGAAGTTCTCACCGGGTCGGCCCGCCCCTTTTGAAGATGGTGGCTTTCTGCTGCTCTTTGAGCTGCCGCTGGCGGCGCTCCTCCAGCGCGGAGTACACGCTTTCCTCGATCTCGCGGGGGGTCATGGACACATCGGGGAAATACTTGCGGAGACGGTCGCCGGTCAGGATAACCTTGGTGACTTCGGGACGCTCCTGCGGCCCTTTCAGCGGATCATTCTCCTGTTCCGGCGCAGCAGCGCCGGGGACGGGGGTGCCGGGGACAGGGGCAGGCTGTGCGCCGCCCTGCTCCTGGGTGGTGCCTTTCTCCGGCTCCTCCCACGGGGGAACGTCCGCAGCGGGGGGAGTGTCCGGGGTGGGAGGAACATCGGGAGAAGCGGGGATGGGCGGCTGCTCGGTGCCAGCGGTGGGCGCGGCAGGGGCCTCCGGCTGTTTCACCGGCTCCGGCTGCTTGGGCGCGATGTCCTTGTCGTCCAGGATGCTCCGCAGGGTCATCTCATCCAGCTTCTGCCCGCCAGCCTCGGCTTTCTTCATGCGGGACACGCGCTCGTTGGTGGCCTTGTAGCCCAGGTCAAGAAGATGCAGAACAGACTCCTGCGTCTTGGGCTTCAGATAGGCGATCTCCGATGCGACGGAAACTGAGAGCTTGTTGTCGTCCACAAGATCGCAAATGCCTTTGACTGCTTCGGACAGGTGGATCATACGGTTGAGTTTGGCGATGCTCATACCCATTTCCTGGGCCAGCTTCGCGTCGCTTTGCAGCTCAGACGCGGAAAAACCTTTCTTGCGCCGTCCGGCTTTCTGCTTCATGCCCTCCATCTTCATCCGCAGGGCGCGGGACAGGTCGTAACTGGAAATTTTGTCCCGGTGCAGGTTGCCGTCCGCAACGATGATCTTGGCGTCCGCATCGTCAATCTTCTGGATGATGGTGGGGACACCATAATTGAGCATGGTGGCGGCGAGGTGGCGGCGCTGGCCGGACAGGATTTCCAGCTTGCCCTCAGAGTTGAACCGCGCCAGCACCGGGTCTTTGATACCTACCAGCTCCACGGATTTCAAAAGCTCTTTGAAATTCTCGCTCTCGGTATCCACGGAAAACGTGTTGAAAATGGACTTTTCCAGATAGGCCGGGTGCAGGGTGATAAAATAGGACTCGTCCTCTTTCGGCGTGGGCAGGGATTTCCGGGACGCCTCATCCGGGGGCGTGAGGCGCTTATCGAAAATCTGCGTGATGGAAGTGCCGGACGGCCCCTCAATGGCGGCGGTCAGTGCTTCGCCCGTTTCCTTATCCTTGTCCGGGGCGGTGGGCTGGCCCTTGCCGGGGGCCTCCGTCTGCGCCTTGCGCTCCGCTCTGTCAGCATTGGCGAGGTCGGTCAGCAAAATGGGCTGGCCAGACTTGGCCTGGGCCTCCAGCTCGGCAACGGTGGGCGTATGCTTGTCGGTGGCAGGGGTCTTATCCTCCTTGGGTTTCTCGCTGGGGGCCTTGTCCTCCTTGGGCTTGTCGCCGGGGATGGCGGGGGCCTTGTCCTCCTTGGGTTTCTCGCCAGGAGCGGCGGGGGCCTTGTCCTCCTTGGGCTTGTCGCCGGGGGCGGCGGGGGCCTTGTCCTCCTTGGGCTTCTCGCTGGGGGCGGCAGGGGCCTTGTCCTCCTTGGGCTTCTCACCGGGGGCGGCAGGGGCCCTGTCCTCCTTGGGCTTGTCGCTGGGGGCGGCAGGGGCTTTGTCCTCCTTGGGTTTCTCGCCAGGAGCGGCGGGGGCCTTGTCCTCCTTGGGCTTGTCGCCGGGGGCGGCGGGGGCCTTGTCCTCCTTGGGCTTCTCGCTGGGGGCGGCAGGGGCCTTGTCCTCCTTGGGCTTCTCACCGGGGGCGGCAGGGGCC
>CAJUMX010000022.1 GCA_910587705.1 uncultured Oscillibacter sp. | reverse complement strand
AGTCCCACAAGGCGATCTACACCCCCGGTGCGGCGTTTTTAAACGTCATGGCTCCTTGCCCGAGAGGCTGGCGGTATCCCAGCGAGAAGCTGATGGAGATTACGAAGCTAGCGGTGGAGACCTGCGTGTGGCCGCTGTATGAGGTGGTCGAGGGCAAGTACATTTTGAGCTACAAGCCCAAGAACAAGCTGCCGGTTGAGGAGTACCTGAAGGCCCAAGGCCGCTTCGCCCACATGTTCAAGCCCGGAAACGAGTGGATGATCGAGGAGACCCAGAAGGAAGTTGACCGCAATTGGGAGGAGCTCCTCAAACTTTGCGAGCTGTAAGCGTTTCGCTTACCTGCTATACACTCTCCAAAAGCCCAGGGGGCCGTCTTACGACGGCCCCCTGGACTTTTTATTGAGATGTTTATAAGCGCTAAAACGCTTCCGCTTGGGATTACTATTCCGGCCTTGGCAACGGCCCATGTCACCAGCGACGGCGCATATCTCCCACCGTGAAAACTTTCTTCGAATTCACGGCAAATTCATCCCGCAATGACACCGCCCTCGTTGCCCTGGGTGGCCATGATGTCGCCGTACTGCTCAGATTTCATCCTCGTCCATATCCAGCTCCGCGTCCTCGTCGTACTCCTGACAAACCGGGCCTTCCTCCCCGCCCAGCAGCTCGGTGGCCCGCATGCGGCGCTTGTCCTTGGACGCTTCCACATTTTTGTGGATCAGCTCCTTAACCTCCCGGGGGGCCTTTATATTTTTCAGGTCCAGGTGCGGAATGCTCTTGTCCGAGGAGACGACGCACACCGTGCCCACACCGAAGATGCGCTGGCCCAGGCTCATAGACAGCCGCAGGTCCCGTACCCGGTAAAGCAGCACCTCGTCAGATTTCACATTCAAAAAGCCCGTTTCACAAAACAGCCGGTCCTCGCTGAGGCGATACCGGGTAAACGACAGGGGCATACCCAAAAAGCGCTTTCGATCTTTCCACAAATATTCCATGGCTTCCATCCCTCTTTCCCCGTTTGCGTATTAGTATAACATTTTCCAGCGCAATACGCAAGCAATGGAATTTGAATTCTTCCGTCCCTTTTGGCGGCAAAGCCCAAGCCCATTGTCATTGTGGAGCGTGTGGAAGGCGCAAGTATGGCAGCCGTTTCCGCAGGCAGCAAAGGACGACCCGCTGAAAACGATAAGTTTTACCCGGAAGCTTGCCAAATCATCGGTAATTTAGGGCATTGAAATTGGCTATAAAATCTATTATAATGAATAAAATCTGCTCCCGCCGGGTCTCCGGCGGCCGGGCTCCGATATTCTTTAAAGGCGGTTTCCAGATATGTCTTACAAAACCGAACGAGACCTGCACCGGATGCTCCGGCACCAGGAGCTAATCGAATCCTCTCTGTCCTTCGTCAGCGGCTCCGAGGACTTCATCCGGGACAACGACATTTTCCCCTCTGGCCGGACGGACACCGACGTCATGCGGGGCCTCCGGTATCCCAACGGCACCGGCGTCATCGCCGGGGTCACCAGCATCGGTGACGTAGACGGCTATGACCTTCTAGACGGTGTGAAGGTACCCAGAAAAGGCCGGCTCTTCTACCGAGGCATCAGCATTGAGGACCTCATTCAGCGGTGCATCCAGGAGGACCGCTTCGGCTTTGAGGAGACGGTGTACCTCCTCCTCTTCGGCCAGCTTCCCACCGCCTCCCAACTAGAGGACTTCCAGGTCCTCATGGCCCGGTGGAGCCAGCTTCCCAGCTACTTCTCCGAGGATATGATCCTCCGCTCTCCCAATAAAAACATCATGAACAAGCTGTCCAGCTGTATCCTGGCTCTCCACTCCCACGACGGAGAGGCGGAGAACATGACGCTGGAGAACGAGCTCTTCAAGTCCTTCCGCATGGTGGCCCGAACCCCCACCATCGTGGCCCACTCCTACGCCGCCAAGCGGCATTACTTTGACAAGGACAGCCTTTACCTCCACCGTCCCCGGACGGACCTCAGCGTGGCTCAAAACTTCCTCTACACCCTGCGCAAGGACTCGAAATTCGATGACGACGAGGCAAAGCTTCTGGACCTGTGCATGATTCTCCACGCGGAGCACGGCGGCGGCAACAACTCCACCTTTGCCTGCCGGGTCCTCACCTCCACCGGGACGGATTTCTACTCCTCCATCGCCGCCGCGGTGGGGTCCTTGAAGGGCTTCCGCCATGGCGGAGCCAACATCAAGGTGGTGGAAATGATGCAGTACCTGCGAAACGCCGTCCGGAACTGGAAGGACGACGGCCAGGTCAAGGACCAGCTGGTCCGCATCCTCCGTCGGGAGCTGGGGGACGGCACCGGACTGATCTACGGCATGGGCCACGCGGTCTACACCCTCTCGGACCCCCGGGCGGAGATTTTGAAGCAGTTCTCCCGCCATCTGGCGGAGAAGCGGGGCATGGTGGATCAACTGGACCTTATCGAATCCGTGGAGCGGCTGGCCCCCCAGGTCTTTCAGGAAATCCGGGGCTCCGACAAGCCCATTTGCGCCAATGTGGATTTGTACTCCGGCTTCGTGTACCGCCTGCTGGGCATCCCCACAGACCTGTATACCGCCATCTTCGCCAGCGCCCGCATGCCCGGCTGGTGCGCTCACCGCATGGAGGAATGCTGCGCCGACGATCCGCGGATCATCCGCCCCGCCTACAAAACCGTCTGCAAACGGGTACCCTACGTACCCCTGGCAGACAGGAGCTGATTTCAGGAGGTTTCCGCTATGATTACCCTTCACAACAACGGTGTTTTCCTCTCGGAGGGGGGCCTTCACGCCTCCGCTCCCCTCTCTCCCGAGGAGGGCCGGAAACGGACCCTGGCCTGGAGTATCCTCCAGGCCCACAGCGTCTCCGGCGACCCGGAAAAGCTCCAGGTCCGCTTTGACGCCATGGCCAGCCACGACATCACCTATGTGGGCATTATCCAGCAGGCTCGGGCCTCCGGTATGCGGGAATTTCCCCTTCCCTATGCCCTGACCAACTGCCACAACTCCCTCTGTGCCGTGGGAGGCACCATCAACGAGGATGACCACGTTTTCGGCCTCTCCGCCGCCCGGAAGTATGGCGGAATCTACGTCCCCGCCAATCAAAGCGTCATCCACTCCTATGCCCGGGAGCAGCTGGCGGGCTGCGGCAAAATGATTCTGGGCTCCGACTCCCACACCCGCTATGGCGCCCTTGGCACCATGGCCGTGGGCGAGGGCGGGCCGGAGCTTGCCAAGCAGCTACTGAAAAACACCTGGGATGTACCCTATCCCCAGGTTGTTCTGGTATACCTCACTGGCACGCCGAAACGGGGCGTGGGGCCCCACGACGTGGCCATCACCCTGGTGAAGGCCACCTTTGAAAGCGGCTTTGTGAACAACTGCGTACTGGAGTTCGCCGGGCCGGGCGTGGCGGGTCTGCCCATCGATTTCCGCAACGGCATTGACGTTATGACCACGGAGACCACCTGCCTCTCCTCCATCTGGGAGACCGATGAAGAAACCCGGGGCTTTTACGAGGCCCACGGACGGGGAGAGGAATACAAGGAGCTCCATCCCGGCGAGTGCGCCTGGTACGATAAGTACATCGAGCTGGACCTCTCCCAAATCGAGCCGATGATCGCCCTGCCCTTCCACCCCTCCAACGCTTGGACCATCCGGGAGTTCTTGGAAAACGCCCAAGACCTCCTGGCAACGGTGGAGGCGGACGCGCAAAAACGCTATCCCAAGGCCAAGGTCAATCTGGCCCAGAAGGTCCGGGACGGCGGCGTCTGGGCAGACCAGGGAGTTATCGCCGGGTGCGCCGGGGGGCTCTTCGACAACATCACCGAGGCGGCGGATATCCTCCGGGGCGGCAGCTGTGGCGATGGATACTTTACCCTGGACGTGTACCCCACCAGCGTCCCTGTCAGTCTGGAGCTGACGAACATCGGGGCCACGGCGGACCTTCTCCAAAGCGGCGCGGTGATCAAGCCCAGCTTCTGCGGCCCCTGCTTTGGCGCGGGGGACGTGCCCGCCCACAACGGCCTCAGCCTCCGCCACACCACGAGAAACTTCCCCAACCGGGAGGGCTCCAAGCCCGGCGAGGGCCAGTTCGCCGCCGTGTGCCTGATGGACGCCCGCTCCATCGCCGCCACGGCCAGGAACGGCGGAAAAATCACCCCCGCCACGGAGATTGAATACGCGCCCGTCCGGCGTCCCTACCACTTTGACCAGGGCGTGTACGGTAAGCGGGTCTACAACGGCTATGGAAGGCCCCGCCCGGAGGAGGAGCTGATCCTGGGCCCCAACATCACCGACTGGCCCAAGATGCAGCCTCTGGCGGAAAACCTGCTGGTAGAGCTGGCGGCGGTGCTCCGGGACGGCGTGACCACCACCGACGAGCTGATTCCCTCCGGGGAGACCTCCTCCTATCGCTCCAATCCCCTGCGGCTGGCGGAGTTCACCCTGTCCCGCCGGGAGCCGGCGTATGTGGGCCGCACCAAGGAAATCGCGGAGTGCGAGGCCGGACGGCTGGCGGGGAATGTGCCTGAGAGGCTAAAGGCCCTGCTGGACCGCTGCGGCGCGGACGCGGGGAAAACCCAATTTGGCTCCTGCGTCTTTGCCAACCGGCCTGGCGACGGCTCCGCCCGGGAGCAGGCCGCCTCCTGCCAGAAGGTGCTGGGGGGCTTTGCCAACATCTGCTATGCCTTTGCTACCAAGCGTTACCGCTCCAACTGCATCAACTGGGGCATCCTGCCCTTCACCCTGGATGAGGGGACGGACTTCCCCTATGAGGCAGGAGACTGCGTATTCGTCCCAAAGCTCCGGGAAGCCATTCAGGAGGGCCGGGAGGATATCCCCGCCAAGGTTCTCAAGGCGGACGGCGGCGAGGCGGAAATCACCCTCCATGTCCGGGGCCTGACGGCGGAGGCGCGGGAGATCATCCTGGACGGCTGCCTGATGAACTACTACGCGAAACGTGCCAATTGACGGAGGCGCTTTTATGGAAAAGATCAAGATGACCACTCCCCTGGTGGAGATGGACGGGGACGAGATGACCCGCGTCCTCTGGGGGATGATCAAGGACAAGCTGATTCTGCCCTATGTGGACCTGAAAACCGAGTACTACGACCTGGGGCTCCTAAGCCGCAACGCCACAAAGGACCAGATTACCGTGGACGCCGCCCAGGCCACCCGCCGCCTGGGCGTGGCGGTGAAGTGCGCCACCATCACCCCCAACCGCCAGCGGATGGAGGAGTACCCGGAGCTGACGGAGATGTGGAAATCCCCCAACGGCACCATCCGGGCCATCCTGGACGGCACCGCCTTCCGGGCTCCCATCGTCCTGCCCTGTATCAAGCCGGTGGTGAAAAACTGGGAGGCTCCCATCACCATCGCCCGCCACGCCTATGGCGACATGTACAAGGCCGTGGACATGACCACGGAGGAGCCGGGAACCGCCACCCTCACCTTCCGGGGGAAGAGCGGGACGGAAAAGACCCTGAACGTCCAGACCGTGGACGGTCCCGCCGTCTGGCAGGGCCAGCACAACCTGGAAACGAGCATCCGGGCCTTTGCCCGCTCCTGCTTCCAGTACGCCCTGGCCCAAAAGCAGGACCTGTGGTTCTCCACCAAGGACACCATCGCCAAGATTTACGACGGGGAATTCAAGCGGATTTTTGAGGAGGAGTACGAGACCTCCTACAAGGCGGAGTTCGAGGCGGAGGGCATCACCTATTTCTACACGCTGATCGACGACGCCGTGGCCCGGGTCATCCGCTCCAAGGGCGGCTTTATCTGGGCGCTGAAAAACTACGACGGAGACGTGATGAGCGACATGATCGCCGCCTCCTTCGGCTCTCTCGCCATGATGACCTCGGTACTGGTCTCCCCCGACGGGACCATGGAGTTTGAAGCCTCCCACGGCACGGTTACCCGGCACTATTACCGCTACCGCAAGGGAGAAAAAACCTCCACCAATCCCATGGCGACCATTTTCGCCTGGTCCGGGGCTCTAAAACGCCGGGGCGAGCTGGACAAGCTCCCGGAGCTGGTGCGCTTTGGCCAGCGGCTGGAGGACGCATCCCTCCGGACGCTGGAGCGGGGCGTGATGACCAAGGACCTCCTCCCCCTGGTGGAGCCCGGCTTCCAGGCCCGGGGCGTGGACAGCGAGGAATTCCTGGACGCCATCGCCGCCAGCCTCTGACCGCGCCGGCGCTTTCGTCCTTTCCACAAACAAGAAGGCCCCCGGAAACCGTGTGGTTTCCGGGGGCCGTTTTCATGAGAGGCGCTGTTCTTACTGCCCGATGCTCACGCAGAAGCGATGGAGAATCGCCGCCGCCTGGCCACGGGTCGCGCCGCCGGAGGGATTCAGGCGGCCGTCGGTGGTGCCGTTCACCAGCTTCGCGCCGTTGGCCCAGGAGAGGGCTTCCTTGGCGTAGGAGGCCACGGAGGCCCCGTCGGAGAAGCTGCCCAGGTTGGCGCGCTGGGTGGTCACATAGCCCTTGTAGCCGTTATAGCGGAAGAGGAAGGTGGCCAGCTGCTCCCGGGTGATGGAGTCGTTGGGCCGGAAGAGGCCGTCCTTGCCTCCGGCGGTGATGGAGTTGGCGGAGGCCCACTTTACCGCCTTCTCGCAGTAGGACCCAGCCGCCACGTCGGGGAAGCCCGCGCCGCTGACGGCGGGCTGGCCGTCCAGACGGTAGAGAATCGTCACCAGCTGGCCCCGGGTGATGGGGGCCTGGGGATTGAACCGGCCCTCGCCCACGCCGCTCATCAGACCCTTCTGGCTGACATAGGCAATGTCGGAGGCGAAGGTGCTTCCGGCAGCCACGTCGGAGAAGGTGGAGGGACCGGCAGGACGGGTCACGGCAAACTGCACGTTGACCTTGGCGGACTCGCCGCTGCCCCAGAGCTCCACCACGCCGTTGTAAGCGTTGGCGGGGAGACCCGTCCGGGGACGGACGGTGAAGGTGGCGGTGCCTCCGGCGGGCAGAGAGGTCCGGCTCAGTATGCTGACCTCATAGCTGTAGGAGGAGGGCTGCTCCAGGCGGATGGCGTACTCCGTGTTGTTTTTCACCGTGACCGTTTTGGGGTTGAGAGCCGTGTAGCCCTCGTTCACGATGCCAAAGTCCAGGGTGGCGGGCTCCACGGTCAGGGGGGCCAGCTTCTTCTCCACCACTACCGTGACCTTGATGGCGGCGGTGGCGTTTTCCCGGGTCACAAAGGTGATGGTGTCGGTATAGGTGCCCACCTTCAAATCCTTTTTGGGGACGATATCAAACTTGGCTTTCTCGCCGGGTTTCAGCGAATCGGAGTTGCTCTTATCGGCTGTGACGGTGAAGTGGTCGTTGCCCTTTACTCCGTCCACCCGCACGTTGGAGGCTCCCTTGTTTT
Organism: uncultured Oscillibacter sp.; assembly: GCA_910587705.1. Classification (GTDB taxonomy): domain Bacteria; phylum Bacillota; class Clostridia; order Oscillospirales; family Oscillospiraceae; genus Oscillibacter. The sequence goes on along the minus strand of CAJUMX010000022.1, from coordinate 32,120 downwards.
GGAGGGTGACGGTGATTCCCTTTTCCTCGGCTTCCTTCTCGGAATACCCCTCTTTCAGCTTGCCCAGGTCCTTGCTGGTGGGGTCCAGGGTGATGGAGTAGCCCTTTTCCACTACCTCCGCGTAGAGGTCGATGGACATGGTGGAGGAGCCCTGGCCGTCCTTGAAGGAGACCTTGATCTCCAGGGAGCGGTTATAGGTTCCCGTGCTGGTGCTGCTCAACTGCACGGTGACGGTGGCGGAGCTGCCCGCACTCAAAGAGCTGGGAACGCCGCTGACCGAGTAGCCGCTGGGGTTGGAGTAGCTAAAGTTCATCTCATATTTGCTTCGATTGGTAATCGTAAAGGTTTTGGTCCGGTCGCTGTTGGAGGCGTTCTTCTCCAGCGTGCCGAATTCTACGTAGCTGGGATAGGAGATGTCGCTGGAGGTGGGGCGGGTGGGTTTGTCAACAACGGGGGGATGGCATATCGGGCAGGTATCGGGGTCATTGCCGTGCTCGCACACTTTCGGCTCCGGAGTCTCCGGCGTAGTCGGCTTATCCGGGTCCGGCGTAGTCGGCTTATCCGGGTCCGGCGTAGTCGGCTTATCCGGGTCCGGCGTAGTCGGCTTATCCGGGTCCGGTGTAGTCGGCTTATCCGGGTCCGGTGTAGTCGGCTTATCCGGGTCCGGTGTAGTCGGCTTATCCGGGTCTGGCGTAGTCGGATTATCGGGGTCTGGCGTAGTCGGATTATCGGGGTCCGGCGTAGTCGGATTATCGGGGTCCGGCGTAGTCGGATTATCGGGGTCCGTTTGGGCCGTACCATCCCCACTAGTCCCATCTGCCGCCGCAGGCACAACGGCCAGACTTGCCAACAGGCAGAGCGCCATCAGCAAAGCTAAAAATTGACTCTTTCGTTTCATGATGTATCCAGTGTCCTTTCCTCTTAAGTTTTCAGGGATTGTCCCTTATTCCCTACTCTACCACTTTTACATGGAAAATACAAGCGTTATTCGCCGCCTTTCTCCCGCCCCTTGCGCCCCGGCAGGGGGACTGCTATAATGTCCCCATGGTTCCAATTATCAGAAAGGAGCATTGTCATGGGCTATGGATTCATCGAGGGCTGCGTGGACTCCCACGCCTCCGCCCTGGCCGCCTGCCGGGGCGGAGCGGACCGGCTGGAGCTGTGCGCGAATCTCTCCATCGGGGGCACCACCCCCTCCCCCGCCCTCTTCCAGCTGGTCCGGCGGGACTGTGCCGTCCCCGTCAACGTCCTTATCCGCCCCCGCTTCGGGGACTTCCTCTATGACCCGGCGGAGCTGGAGGAGATGGAACGCTGCGTCCGCCAGTTCCGGGACCTGGGGGCCAACGGCGTGGTCCTGGGGGCCCTGACCCCGGATGGGCGGCTGGATCAGGGGGCCATGGCCCGTCTGGCGGAGGCCGCCGGGGACATGGAGATCACCCTCCACCGGGCCTTCGACATGACCCGGGACCCCCTGGAGACCCTGGAGACGGCCATTGCCCTGGGCTGCCGGACCATCCTCACCTCCGGCCAGGAGAAAGACGCCCTGGCCGGGGCCAAGACCCTGGGGGCCCTCCGGCAGAAGGCGGCGGGCCGGGTGGCGATCATGGCGGGCTGCGGCGTCCGGGCGGGGAACATCCGGGATATCCACGACCAGACCGGGGTCCATGTTTTCCACACCTCCGGGCGGCGGGGCCCTGTGGAAAGCGGCATGGTTTACCGGAAGGCCGCGGTGTCCATGGGCCTTCCCTCCCTGCCGGAGTATGAGCTGTGGCGGACGGACGAGGCGGAGTTCCGGGCCTGCGCGGAGGCGGTCCACGCCCTCGCTCCCCTCTCCCAGACCTAAGAAAACGGCGCCCGCTTACGCGGGCGCCGTTGGCGTCTTAGTACATGCCGCCCATGTCGGGAGCGGCGGGAACGGGAGCGGGGGGCTCGGGCTTGTCGGCCACCAGGGACTCGGTGGTCAGCACCATGCCCGCCACGGAAGCGGCGTTCTCCAGGGCGCTGCGGGTCACCTTGGCGGGGTCGATGATGCCGGAGGCCACCATGTCGCAGTACTCCTCCTTGTAGGCGTCAAAGCCGTGGCCCTTCTCGGCGGAGCGGACCTTCTCCAGGATGACGGAGCCGTCCAGGCCCGCGTTAGCGGCAATCTGGCGGATGGGGGCCTCCAGGGCCTTGGCCACGATGCGCACGCCGGTCTTTTCGTCGCCCTCTACGCCGTCCACCAGGGCCTCCACGGCGGGGATGACGTTGACAAAGATGGTGCCGCCGCCGGCTACCACGCCCTCTTCCACAGCGGCGCGGGTGGCGTTCAGCGCGTCCTCGATGCGGAGCTTCTTTTCCTTCATCTCGGTTTCCGTGGCCGCGCCCACCTTGATGACGGCCACGCCGCCAGCCAGCTTGGCCAGGCGCTCCTGGAGCTTTTCCTTGTCATAGTCGCTGGTGGTGTTGGCAATCTGGGAGCGGATTTGGGCAACCCGGTCCTTGATGGCCTGGGAGTCGCCGGCGCCGTCCACGATGGTGGTGTTTTCCTTGGTGACCTTCACCTGACGGGCCCGGCCCAGCAGGGAGATGTCGGCGGTCTTGAGCTCCAGGCCGACCTCTTCAGACACCACGGTGCCGCCGGTGAGGGTGGCGATGTCCTGGAGCATCTCCTTGCGGCGGTCGCCAAAGCCAGGGGCCTTGACGCAGACCACGTTGAGGGTGCCACGGAGGCGGTTGACGATGAGGGTGCTCAGGGCCTCGCCCTCCACGTCCTCGGCGATGATGAGGAGCTTCTTGCCGGACTGGACCAGCTGCTCCAGCAGGGGCAGGATGTCGGAGATGACGGAGATTTTCTTATCGGTGATCAGGATATAGGCGTCGTCCACCACGGCTTCCATCTTCTCCATGTCGGTAGCCATGTAGGGCGTGATATAGCCCCGGTCGAACTGCATGCCCTCGACCACCTCGCTGTAGGTTTCGGCGGTCTTGGATTCCTCGATGGTGATGACGCCGTCGGCGGAGACTTTCTCCATGGCGTCGGCAATCAGCTTGCCGATTTCCTCGTCGCCGGAGGAGACCGCGCCTACCCGGGCGATGTCCTTGGAGCCGTCCACGGTCTTGGCCTGGGCCTTGACTTCCGCCACAGCGGCTTCCACAGCCTTGGCCATACCCTTTTTGACCACGATGGGGTTGGCCCCGGCGGCCAGGTTTTTCAGGCCCTCGCCGATCATGGCCTGGGCCAGGAGGGTTGCGGTGGTGGTGCCGTCGCCGGCCACGTCGTTGGTTTTGGTGGAGACCTCCTTCACCAGCTGGGCGCCCATGTTCTCAAAGGGATCATCCAGCTCGATTTCCTTGGCGATGGTCACGCCGTCGTTGGTGATGAGGGGAGCGCCGTATTTCTTGTCCAGGACCACGTTCCGGCCCTTGGGGCCCAGGGTGATCTTGACGGTATCGGCCAGGGTGTTGACGCCGGTTTCCAGAGCCTTGCGGGCGTCCTCGCCGCGCTTGATGAGCTTAGACATAATAAATCGTTACCTCCCGAATGTTTCAATCATATTGATGCGATGCGCTTAGTCGACAATCGCCAGAATGTCGTTCTGCCGCACAACCACGTACTCGACTTCCTCCAGGGTGACCTTGGTTCCGGCGTACTGGCTGGTGATCACCTTGTCGCCGGGCTTTACGGTCATGGTGACTTCCTTGCCGTCCACGGTGCCGCCAGGGCCCACGGAGATGACTTCGGCCACGGAGGGCTTTTCCTTGGCGGAGCCGGTGAGGATGATGCCGCCCTTGGTGGTCTCCTCGGTCTCCACCATTTTCAGGATAACGCGGTCTGCAAGCGGGGTGAGTTTCATATTGGGTTCCTCCTTAAAATATAAAAACTTTAAAAACGTAATCACTGTTAGCACTCAAATACCAGGAGTGCTAACAGTGATTATCATAGTACAGCCGCCCCCATTTGTAAAGGGGATTTTTCTCAAAAGTTATGAAGAATTTGTAAATGTTGCCGGAACTGCCGGAGTTTGGAAAAATTCCCCTATTCCAGCAGCCAGTCGTCTACCACGTCCCGCAGGGCCACCGGCGTCACAGCTCCCCGGACCAGCGCCTCCGCCAGGGCCTCCACCCTCTGCCGGGAGGGGCTAAGGTCCCGCACCGACGCCTCCTCATCCTCCATCTCAATCTGAACCCCGTAGGACCCAGAGGTCTCCGACTCCTCCTCCAACAGGTAATAACGCGCCTGAAATGCCCGGCACTGGGCCTCTCCCACCAACAGCTTGCGCAATCCGCCGCCTCCTTATTGAACCCGCTCTCTCCCTGGGGATTGCGGGTGTTTTCCAGTTCCAGCATAGCATATCTGGTCTGGTGAACCCCGTCGGATTTTGTCGAAGGTCTACGTTTCCGCCAGCAGCGCCTCCAGCGCCTCCCGGTCAAACAGGAGGTTCAGCGCCTCCAGCATGCCGTTGGCCGTGAGATGCTCGGGAAGGTCCAGACGCTTCAAAAGGAGCCGCCGCCGCTCCGCGCTGCCCTCCCCTCCGGTGAGGCCCAGGGCAAAGAGGTCCGCCTTGGTGAGAGCCTCCCTCCGCTCCGGCGGAGCTTCATCCTCAAAGGTGGCCCCGGCCCGGCGGAGGGTCTCCAGCAGCACGGTGGGGGACATGCCCTCCACTCCCAGCTTGCCCTCTTTGCCACCCTTGCGCTTGCGGCGTTCCTTCCCCTTCACGTCGGGGATATAGGCCTGCTTCACTCTGTCCTTGGGCAGGGCCCCTTTCAGATAGTTCCGCAGCACAAAGCCCGCCCCGTCGCTATCCGTCAGGACAATGAGCCCCCGCTTCTCCGCCAGACGGCGGAGGAAGGCCAGCTTCTCCTTGTCGTTGAACACGGCAAAGCCCCCCAGCGTCACCACCGTAGCCTCCACCACCTGAGAGAGGGTATTTTTGTCATAGCGGCCTTCTACCACAATGACCTCCCGGATACGCTCCATCCCCTCAGCTCCTCTCTGCCGCCAGCTGCACCAGCAGTAACTTCAGTTCCCCGGCGCTGTCCACGCCTCGCTCGCTTTTCATCCGGCGGTCCAGCTCCTGACACCGGCGCACCGCCTGGGCACACCACTCCGCCGTGGTCCGCTTGGCGGCGTTCAGCAACAGCTTAGCGGGGTAGTCGGACTTCATACCCCATAGCTCCATCAGCCAATAGCGGTCCTTCCCGCTGTCCAGAGCCAGACGGGCCGTCCAGATGCGCCGGAGCTGGCTTCCCAGGGCCGCCAGAATCATGATGGGCTCCGTCTGCATTTTCAAGAGGTCCCCCAGGATGGAGGCCGCCTGATCATAGTGTCCCTGGAGCACCGCGTCGGACAGCTTGAACACCTCCGCCGACAGCACCGGGTCCGCCACGGCGTCGATGTCCGCCTGGGTGACGGTTTTGCCCTTGGCATAGGCGGCGATTTTCTCAATCTCCGGCACCAAGCCCGTCATCAAGGCGCCGCAGGTGAATACCAGATACTCCGCCGCCGTCCGGTCGATCTCCTTCCCCAGCGCCTTGAATCGCCGGGAAATCCAGGGCAGAAGGTCCGCGTTAGACGCCGCCGGGAACTCCACCGCCTCCACATGGGCCTCCAGGGCCTTGCAGAGCTTCTTCATGGTTTTGTTGGGCTTATACTCCAGGGTGTCGTAGACAAAGACGAGACAGCCGTAAGGCGGCAGGTCCTCCAGCAGGGCGATGAGCTTTTCCCGCTGGTCCTCCCCCAGCTTGAAGAGGTCCCAGTCCGTGACGGCGGTCAGCGTCCGCTCCGCCATCATGGGCATGGCCTCCACCGTCTCCGCCAGAGCCTGGGCCGTCAGGTCCTTTCCCTCCAGGGAATGGCAGTTGAAGGTCTCAAAGCCCGGGGGAATCAGCTTTTTCCGCAGCTCCCCCAAATAGTACTCCCGGAGATAGCTCTCCTCTCCGTAAAATACATAGGCGGGACCGATGGTCCCGGCGGCCAGGTCCTCTTTCAGCTTTTGCAGGGCCGCCCCCTTCCGGGGGGCCTTTTTCTTATCAGCCATGGCTGTCCTCCTGATTCCAGGCAAGATGAATGGTCCCGTGCAGGTCTGTCCGGTAGACCTCGCAGCCCTGCCGGGCCAGACGGAGCAGGGTTTCCTCCGTGGGGTGGCCGTAGCGGTTGGAGCCCACGCTGATACAGGCCGTCTCCGGCTCCAGGGTCTCCAGCAGCCTTTGCGATGTGGCGTATTTGGAGCCGTGGTGTCCCGCAATCAGCGCCTCAAGGTCCGGCAGGTCGTAGGCTTCCAAAAGCTTCGCCTCTGTAGCGGCGTCCATGTCGCCGGTGATGAGAAGGTCCTTCTCCCCGGCAGAGGCCAGAATACTCAGCCCCCGCTCGTTGTCCCCCTCGTTTCCCAGGGGCGGGTAAATCGTCAGGGTCCCCTCTCCAAAGCTTAGACATTCCTCCGCTGTGATGAAGCGGGCGGCCACGCCGCACTTCTCCGCAGCGGAGAGAACCGCCGCTTGCAAACCCGCATTGTCCTCCCCCTCCGGAAGCAGCAGCGTGTCCACCGGCAGCCGGGCCAGCAGGCTCATCACACCGGAAACGTGGTCCTTGTCGTAGTGGGTGAGCACCAGATAGTCCAAACGTTTACAGCCCATAGCCGCCAGCTGCCGGGCGGCGGTCTCGCTGGGATTCTTCCAGCGGTTGGCGCTACCGCAGTCCACCAGAGCGAAGGCCCGATCGGAGGCCAGGACCACGCTCTGCCCCTGTCCTACGTCCAGAATCAGAGCGTCCAGACCGTTCCTGTACCGGGCCTCTCCCAGCCGGATGGTCAAAGCCAGGGTCAGCGCCGCCAGGACGGAGGCCAGCAGGTACTTCCGCCGCCCCGCGCTCCGGGAGACATACGCAGCTGCAAAGAGAAGATAGGCATAGGCAATCCAATACTTCAAATAGGGATTGGCGGTGTAGACCGCGTGGTAGGGAATGGCCGAAAGATACTTGGCGGCAAACAGGATATACTCCGCCGCCAGCCGGGCCGGGAGGGCCAGCAGCGCCCCCAAGGGCTGGCAGAAGAAGCTGACAAATACCGACAGCAGTCCGCAGCTAAACGCCCATGTGGCCGCCCAGAGACAGAGGGCGCTGCTCAAGGGCGCGATCAGCACCAGCGCGCCGAAGTAGTAAGCCGTCAGGGGCAGGGTGAACACCATGGCTCCCATGGAGGCAGAGAAGGTGACTGCCAGAAGGCGGAACGCCTTTCCCCGTTTCTTCTCTCCGATCAACCCTTTATAGAGTTTGGGCGTCAGCCAGAGGATGCCCGCCATGGCGGCAAAAGACAGCTGCAATCCCACGGAGGCGGCGGCAAAGGGGTTTGCCAGCAGGATCAAAAACAGCGCCGTCAGCAAGGAGGTGGGCCCGTCGCTCTCCCGGCGGACCAAAATCGCCAGCAGGGGCAAAGACAGCATCACGCAGGCCCGGAGAATGGAGGGACTTCCGCCGGTGAGGGCGGCGTAAAAGGCCAGCAGCGGAATGCCCAGCAACGCTTGGAGCTTCCGGCTTTGCAGCAGAAACCCGGCCAGGGCCATGAGAAAGCCGCAGTGCATGCCGGACACCGCCAGAATGTGGTTCAATCCCGCCTCTGTAAGCGCCAGATAGGCCTCATCGGAGACCTCGCCCCGATCGCCGGTGAGGATAGCCGTCAAAAATCCGGCGGCATCCCCGGAGAAGAGGACCTGGATTCGCTCCGCCATGGCCCTCCCCACCCGAGCGGGAAGCCAGCGGAGGCTGTTTCGGCTCCCCTCCCCGACGGTAAGCTCTCCCCGGCCATAGGCCAGGAGAAAGACACCCTTGGAGGTAAAGGTAGTAATATCCTCGTCCCGGATACGGGCGGCGTCCTGAAATTGGGCCCGGCCGGTCACAGTCTGGCCCGGGACCAGCTCCAGCAGCTCTTTCCCGGCGTAGAGCGCCACCTTGCTAGGCAGGCCCTCCAGCCGGACAGTTGCCCGGGCGCCGAAATCCGTCTCCATGGCGTAGCCGCAGAGGCTGGCGGTGAAGTCCACCGTCCGCTCCGCCAAAACTTGGGCAGGCCGCTGGACCTGACGGGCATAAAGCCAGCTCCAGCCCAGCCCCAGGGACAGCGCCGTCCAGAGAATCACGCCCCGCCGCCTCCACTCCCAAGGCAAAAACGCCGACAGGACGCCCAGGGCCAGAGACAGCCCGGCTCCCAGCAGAATCCAGCCGTCTCGAAGGAGGTATTGGGCCAAAAACACGCCCAGGGAAAAGCCCCCGGCGAAAACTGCCAGCCGCCTCATATCCCGCCCTCCGGCAGGAGGGCGGCCGTTTTGTTTCTCTTCATTCCCATCCCCCGCAGGCCGTCTTTCCCTATAGCGAAAACTCCCGGAGGGGTTTCCCTCCGGGAGCCGTTTTCCACAAACAGGTTTCGTTATTCCGCCAGAAGCAGGCGGCTTCCCGTCAGCGTGGGGCTGTCCGCCGCCAGCTCCGGGACAAATTCCGTTTTCCCCTCCGGCCCCGCCGCCTGGGTGACCAGGGTGGAGAGGGTCTCCACCTTCTCCGGAGTGGTAGCGGCATAAATACGGTCCACCCGGCTCACCAGCCGGTTCAGGTCCAGCCCAGACACAGCGTTGGGCCCCTCTGTGATCACCGCCTCCGGCACCTCCACGGACAAAAGGATGTCATAGGGCTCCAGGGCCGTGTTCAGATCGTTGAGGAGCAGGTCCAGGTTGTTGCCCAGGGGTACGTCGGTGTTGTAGTTGATTTTGTTGATCTTCCCCTCGGTGGGATAGCCAAAGTCCGTCAGCAGCAGCTCGTCAAAGCCCAGCTCCGCCACTTCCTTCGCCAGGGCGCAGACATATTCTCGGGTGGAGGGCTTGGAGGGGTCCAACCAGAGGCTGTTGTTCCCGTCGTAGAAGATATAGCCCCCTGTGTTTTTCAGGCCCCGACCCTCTACATCGGCGTTGGCTGCCTTGAAATCCTGTAGGCAAGAGAGGCTGGCGATGGTGTGCAGCCCCTCCTGCGCCGTGATGGCGGCCAGGGCGGCGGCAGTATCCGCCTCCGCTTCCACCGCGCCGGAAACAGCGGCGGCGGCATGGAAATAAACCGTGCCGTTAGCGGTCTTTAGACGGACGGCCACGGCGTTTGTCCCTGCGGGCTTCGCCGCCTGTGCCCCCTGCCAGAGGGTTTGCGTCAACGCCTGGACCGGGAGGGAAAAGGCGATGGTCTCCTTTGGCCCCTGGGGCTCCGGCTCTTGGACAACAATGTCCACGTTCGGCTGCTCCGCCGGGTCCTCCCCCTCCCCGTCTGGCGGGGGCGCCTGCTCCTCCGTCTGCCAGGGCAGGCGGATTTGACGGCTGCCGTCCGCGCCGTATACAAGGAACTGCTGCAAATAGATGACGCTGGCGGCCACCGCAATCACCAGCACCAGCAGAATTGCCAGTAAAATTTTCCATTTAGGCCCCCGGCCCCGGTAACTGCTGTATCCCTTTGTGGCCACCATCCGCGTCACCTCTTTTCAGGAGCGGCGCTCCCTTCGTTTTCGATTGCGTCGAGAATCTCAGCCCTCCAGGGCCATCATCTTCTCCACCCGTCGGGCATGGCGGCCCCCCTCAAACTCGGTGGAGAGGAACACCTCCACCATGCGCTCGGCCATGTTGAGGCCGGTGAAGCCCGCGCCAATGGCCATCATGTTGGCGTCGTTGTGGCGGCGGGTCATTTCCGCCTGGAGGCAGTCGGCGCAGTGGGCGCAGCGGATGCCCTGGACCTTGTTGGCGGCAATGGAGATGCCGATGCCCGTGGTGCAGATCACGATGCCCCGGTCGCAGCTTCCCTCCGCCACGGCCCGGGCGGCGGCAGCGCCGAAATCGGGGTAGTCGCAGCTCTCCTTGGAATGGCAGCCAAAGTCCTCGATCTCATGGCCCAGGCCCTCCAGGACCTTGATGACATGTTGCTTCAAATCATAGCCGCCGTGGTCACAGCCCAGCGCGATCTTCATGGTAGTATTCCCCCGTGCATTCAAATTTTGTGGCTTATATTGTACTCCAGATTTTCCAAAAAATCAATATGATTTTCGACCGCAAATTTGTTCTTTTCCGTTACAACGCGTGTCGGATGGGCTTCCGCCCCTCAAAGGTGCAAAAGCTCTCAAAGCCGCAGTCCCGCAAAAGCGCCTGCCGCTCCCGGACGGCGCAGCCCACAAATTTGGTGGCGTGAGCGTCGGTGCCCAGGGTGACGATGGGGTCCACCGCCATATCCTCATACAGCCGCAGCCACATCCCGTCCGGCAGGGGCGTACCGCCCCGGTTGGTGTTCAGCTCAAGGCCGATTTCCTTCCGCTTCAAAATAGAGAAGATGTCCGTGATCTCCCCGCCAAAGCGCTCCATACTCAAATTCCAGCCTCGGTTCTCGTTGAGATAGCGCAGGGGCAGCGTCAGATGGCCCAGCACGTCGAACTTCCCCCACTCTACCATGACCTTCACCCGGCCCAGGTAGTCGGCAATGCCATCATAGGCCTCCTCCTCTGTCTTGGGGTCGAAATAGTAGAGGTCCAGTCCCTGATAGCGCTTTGAGAGCATGTGGACAGAGCCGATGATGAAATCGAAAGGCGGTGCGTCCGCCAGCAGCTTCTCCGTATGGGCGAAGTTCCAGCAGGCGTCTCCCAGCTCGATGCCCAGGCGCAGCTTGATCCGGTCTCCCATGGCGGCCTGGGCGGCTTCAAACTCCGCCGTCAGGGCGGACCAGTCATAGGGCCCCCGAAGGTCCGTGCTGGCCCAGACGATGGGCTCCACATGGTCGGTGAAGCAAAGCTCGTCCAGCCCCGCCTCGACGGCGGCCTCCGCCAGGGCGGTCATGGAATCCCCGCCGTCTGGAGAAATCCGGGAGTGGACATGGTAATCCGCCAGATACATGGTTTGGTTCACCTCTTTTTCTTGCCCTTGCCGAAGAAGCCCTTGCGCTCCTCATAGTTGTCGTCTCCCATGGTCTCGGCGAACTTCCGCAGGGCCTCCTTCTGCTCCTTGGTCAGATTCCGGGGAGTTTCAATGTACACGGTGACGTACTGATCCCCCCGGCCCCGGCCGTTGATGGAAGGAATGCCCTTGCCCTTGAGCCGGAAGGTGGTGCCGCTCTGGGTGCCCTCGGGAAGATCGTATTTCACCTTGCCGTCGATGGTGGGAATCTCCAGCTCCGCTCCCAAGGCCGCCTGGGTAAAGGTGATCGGCGCCTCGCAGAGGACGGAGGTGCCCTCCCGCCGGAAAAGCTCATGGGGCCGGACGGTAATGGTGATCAGCAGGTCCCCGGCGGGGCCGCCGTTCTTCCCGGCGTTGCCCTGGCCCCGGATGGAGATGGTCTGGCCGTTGTCGATGCCCGCGGGGATGCTGGCCTGAATGGTCCGGCGCTGCCGCACGGACCCTGCGCCCCGGCATTCCTTACAGGGCTGGTGGATGATCTTCCCCTTGCCGCCGCAGCGGGTGCAGGGAGAGGAGGTGGCAAAGACCCCCATCGGCGTCTGCCGCCGGACCTGAACCGTGCCGGTGCCGTGGCAGTCGGGGCAGACCTCTGGCGTGGTACCCTCGGCGCAGCCGCTGCCCTGGCAGCTGGAACAGGGCTCCAGCCGCTCCACCGTAACGGCCTTCTCACAGCCGAAGGCCGCCTCCTCAAAGCTTAGGATCAGGGACAGACGGACGCTTTCCCCCCGCTGGGGGGCGTTGGGGTTGGTCCTCCGCCCGCCGCCAAAGCCGCCACCGAAGAAGCTGCCGAAAATATCCCCCAGATCGCCGAAGTCAAAGCCGCCGTCGAAGCCGCCGCCCGCGCCGAAATTGGGGTCCACGCCGGCGTGGCCGAACTGGTCGTACCGGCTCCGTTTTTCCTTGTCCGAGAGGATTTCATAGGCCTCGTTGACTTCCTTAAACCGGGCCTCCGCCTCCTTGTCGCCGGGGTTCAGGTCCGGGTGGCTGGCCTTGGCCAGCTTCCGGTAGGCCCGCTTGATCTCGTCGTCCGAAGCGCCCTTCTGCACGCCCAGAACTTCGTAATAATCACGTTTCTGTTCCGCCATATTGCCTCCTGCGAATAACGCCATTCAATGGGGCGGGGATTTCTCCCCGTCCCATTGAATAAATAACGCTGTTTATTTCTTCTGCTCGTCGTCGTCCACAACCTTGTAGTCCGCATCGTAGTACTGGCCCTCCTGGGCTCCGGCGTCGCCGCCGGGCTGGGCTCCCTGAGGATTGGCCTGCTGGTACAGCTTCTCGCTGACAGCGTAGAACGCCTGCTGGAGGGCCTCTGTATCCGCCTTGATGGCGGCGGTATCCTGGCCCTTCAGGGTCTCCTTCAGCTTGTCGAGAGCTCCCTGAACCTTGCCCTTGTCGTCGGCGGGGATTTTGTCGCCCATGTCTGCCAGGGTCTTTTCGCACTGGTAGACCATCTGGTCCGCCTGGTTCCGGGTCTCCACTTCCTCTTTCAGCTTCTTGTCCTGGGCGGCATACTGCTCCGCCTCCTTGACGGCCTTTTCGATGTCCTCTTTGCTCATATTGGAGGAGGAGGTGATGGTGATATGCTGCTCCGTTCCGGTGCCCAGGTCTTTGGCCGAGACGTTGACAATTCCGTTGGCGTCGATGTCGAAGGTAACCTCGATCTGGGGCACGCCTCGCCGGGCGGGGGCGATGCCATCCAGGTGGAAGCGGCCCAGGGACTTGTTGGCGGCGGCCATCTCCCGCTCGCCCTGGAGGACGTTGACCTCCACGCTAGTCTGGTTGTCGGCGGCGGTGGAGAATACCTGGCTCTTTTTCACGGGGATAGTGGTATTCCGGTCGATGAGCTTGGTGCACACGCCGCCGTAGGTCTCGATGCCCAGGGACAGCGGGGTCACGTCCAGCAGGAGCAGGCCCTTCACGTCGCCGGTGAGGACGCCCGCCTGGAGGGCCGCGCCCATGGCCACGCACTCATCGGGGTTGATGCCCTTGAAGGGGTCGGAGCCGGTGAAGCCCTTCACCGCGTCCTGAACGGCGGGGATGCGGCTGGAGCCGCCCACCAGCAGGACCTTGGAGAGGTCAGATGGCTTGAGGCCCGCGTCGCTCATGGCCTGGCGCACGGGGCCCATGGTGGCGTCCACCAGGTGGGCGGTGAGCTCGTTGAACTTCGCCCGGGACAGGGTGATGTCCAGGTGCTTGGGGCCGCTGGCGTCGGCGGTGATATAGGGCAGGTTGATGTTGGAGGTGGTGACGCCGGAGAGCTCGATTTTGGCCTTTTCGGCAGCCTCCTTGAGGCGCTGCATGGCCACCTTGTCATTGGAGAGGTCCACGCCGTCGCTGCGCTTGAATTCGGCCACCAGCCACTTCATGACGCACTCGTCGAAGTCGTCGCCGCCCAGGCGGTTGTTGCCCGCCGTGGCCAGAACTTCGATCACGCCGTCGTCAATGTCCAAAATGGACACGTCGAAGGTGCCGCCGCCCAGGTCGTAGACCATGATTTTCTGGGTCTGCTCCTTATCCACGCCATAGGCCAGGGCCGCCGCCGTGGGCTCATTGATGATACGCTTGACGTCCAGGCCCGCGATTTTGCCCGCGTCCTTGGTGGCCTGACGCTGGGAGTCGGTAAAGTAGGCGGGGACGGTGATGACCGCCTCGGTGACGGTGCCGCCCAGATACGCCTCTGCGTCGGCTTTCAGCTTCTGGAGAATCATGGCGCTGATCTCCTGGGGGGTATAGTTCTTCCCGTCGATGCCCACCTTGTGGTCAGAGCCCATCTCCCGCTTGATGGAGGAGATGGTCCGGTCCGGGTTTGTGATGGCCTGGCGCTTCGCCACCTGGCCCACCATGCGCTCCCCGGTCTTGGAGAAGGCGACAACAGAGGGGGTGGTGCGGTTGCCTTCCGCGTTGGCAATGACGACGGCCTCGCCGCCCTCCATGACCGCCACGCAGGAGTTGGTGGTTCCCAAATCGATACCGATTACTTTAGACATAATGACAGCCTCCTGAAATATATGAAACTCTTATTTGAATTCTGATTTAATTGGCGACCTGCACCACCGCGTGGCGGATCACCCGGTCCCCCATGAGGAAGCCCGCCTGAAACACTTGGGCCACCTCGTTCTCGCCCAGGTTCTCGTCGTCCACGTGCATCACCGCCGCGTGCCGCTCCGGGTCAAAGGGCTGGCCCTGGGCCTCGATCTCCGCGACTCCCAGCTTCTTCAAAAGCTCCTTATACTGGGTGAAAATCATCTCCAGACCCTTCTTGTGGGGATCGTCCTCCCCGCCAGGGGCCGCCGCCGCCCGCTCCAGGTTGTCGTACACCGCCAGAAATTCCTTGATGGTGTCCGCCTTGGCGTCCTGGTAGAGGGTCTCTTTTTCCTTGGCGGTGCGCTTGCGGTAGTTGTCGTACTCCGCCGCCAGCCGGGCAAACTGATCCTTGGTGGTCTCCAGCTGCTTAACGGCCAGCTCCATCTGCTCCACCTGTTCCCGGGTGAAGGTAACTCCGCCCTTTTCCTTCTTCTTTTTGCCCTTGGCCGCCTTCTCGCCCTCTGGCTGGACCTCGGGGGCCGCTTCCGTCTCCGGGGTCTCCTCCAGGGGCTGCTTGTTCTCTTCCGTCATTTCCGTTCCTCCTTCGGGGGCAGCTCCTCCTGTTTTCCGAATAATCGGGTCAGCCCCTCGGCAAAGCCGGAGAGCCGGGCCGCTACCGCCGCGTAATCCATTCTTGTGGGGCCCACCACACCGATGAGGCCCCGCATATCGTCTCCAATGTCATAGCTGGCCACCACCACGCTGGTGTCCTTCAGCGCCTCCTTGACGTTCTCCGGGCCAATGAGGATTTCCATGGGCCGGCGCTCCGGCATGGGAAGCTCCTCCTTGCTGTCCGCCAGGAAGCTCATGAGCTCGTGGGCCTTGTCGGCGTCCCGGAACTCCGGGAGCTTTAGCAAGCGGCTGGCTCCGGCGGTGACGATTTCCCGCTGGCCCGCTTCCTCCAGGGCATCCGCTGCACAGCTTACAGCCTGGGACAAAAGCAGGAAGAGCTGGGGGCTCACCTGATCCGCCACGTTCATCAGGCGTTGGCTCATGCCGCCGGGGTCGGCGCCCGTAAAATGGCTGTTTAGAAGGTTCGCCGCCACAGGCAGGTCCGTCGGCTCCACTTTCAACTGCGTCCGCAAAAGCTGGCTCTTTACCCGGCTGTCACTGGTCATCATCACCAAGATGGAATTCCACTCGTCCACCGCCAGCAGCTCAAAGCGCCGGACGGTGAGCTCCGTCTTTCGGGAGGCGGCAATATAGGCCGGGTAGCGCACCAGGGCGGAAACCGCCCGGCCCGCCTGAACCAGCAGCCGGTCCAGCTCCTCCATTTTCAATTGGAGGGACTGGTTGATCTTCTCCGTCTCCGCCAGGGAGAGGCGCTGCTCCTCCATCAGCTCGTTGACATACAGCCGGTAGCCCTTGGGCGAGGGCATCCGTCCGGCGGAGGTGTGGGGCTGCTCTAGGTAGCCCAGCTCCGTCAGGTCGGACAGCTCGTTGCGGATGGTGGCGGAGCTGACGCTGCCCCCCATTTCAGTGGCGATGGCCTTGGACCCCACCGGCTCGGCGGTGCGGATATAGTCCTCCACCACCACTTTCAATATCTGCCGCTTTCGCTCCGAGAGCTCCACACCGGCCTCCTCCTATGTCCGCTGACCCTTGGGACAGGTCGTTTTGAATGCTTTAGCACTCCTTTTCCCGGAGTGCTAAAGCGAGTTTACCACCCCAAGGATTTGTTGTCAATGGATGGATATAAACAAATTGTAAACAAACCGGAACGGAACCGTAAATCCTCTTCCTTTTTTCAGGCTGCCATCATGGATTTTTCCAAAACAGCGGTCTTTTTGAGCGACAGCGTTTCCTCGCAGAAGTTTTTCCCAGTTTTCCAAAGCGGGCTTCGTGAAAAATACCGAAAGTTATCCCAGAAAAGCCGAGAGTAAAAAATTGTCCTTTACTTTTTAAGCGAAAGCTGGTATGATATCATATTGTGTGGGATATGCAACAGAAAGGGATGAGCACATGCTTAGTGAACAGGAGCTGGTAAAAAGTCCGCTGTTTCACGATATCAGCTATCAGGATTATCGGGAGATTCTGTCCTGTTTTCAGGCGGTTCAGCGCTCCTTTCGAGCCGACGAGCTGATATACGATTTCTCCTCCGACGCCGTCGGCGTGGTGGAGCGGGGACAGGCGTCCCTCATCCGCATCGACAAGGAGGGGGTTGCCACGGTGCTGGAGGACCTGGGCGCGGGGGGTGTTTTCGGCAAAACGCTGGCTTTTGCCGGGGCCACGGGGGACAGCCTGGAGGTTGTCTGCCGCCGTCCCTGCGACGTGGTGTTTATTGACTATGCCCATATCCTCAGCCGCTGTAGTCACGCCTGCCACCGGCACAGTATTCTGGTCCAAAACATGCTCCAGCTGATGGCGGACAAGGCCCAGGCCCTGTCCTGCCGGGTGGACGTGCTGTCCCGGCGGTCTATCCGGGAGAAGCTGCTGTGCTATTTCAGCCAGCTCTCCCAGCAGACGGGGAGCCGGACCTTCACTCTTCCCTTTTCCCTCAGCACCCTGGCGGATTATATCGCCACAGATCGCAGTGCCATGATGCGGGAGCTAAAGCGCCTCCGGGAGGAGGGCAGCGTCCGCTCCGACGGGCGGCAGTTTACCATCCAGCACTAAACAACATCTCCCATTCCCGCAGAGGAGGCGGTTTCCATGGACTACGAACAAATCCGCGCCTTCCGCAACGAGAAAAATTTCTTTGGCCGGCAGCTGGGCATTTACGTAGAGGAGCTCCGCCCTGGCTATGCCCGGGCCGTCAAAACCGTGACGGAGGAGGATTTGAACCCCCTCCAGGTCCCTCATGGCGGCGTTTACTTCACCCTGGCCGACACCGCCTGCGGCTCCGCCATGGCAGCCCGCGGCTTCGCCGTCACCATCGATTGCTCCTTCCACTTCCTGAAAAGCGCCAAGGCGGGAGACAAGCTGACGGCGGAGGCCCACGAGCTCCGGAGCGGTCGGAGCGTCTGCGTGCTGGAGGCCCGGGTCACGGGAGAGGACGGAGAGCTCCTTGCCATGGGCATCTTTACCTTCCGGCGGCTGGACGAGCACGCCAACCCATAGCAAGACATGACAAAGAGGCTGTCTTTGACAGCCTCTTTTTTGCGTCCGGGGTCTTTATCCGATGTAGGGCAGAATCATCGAGGCCAGCAGGGCCACCACCAAAACCACCGCCAGAGCCAGTGCGACAACCCGTTTCAGCTTGCCGTTCATGTTGGTTCCTCCTTTGTCCGTACTTTGCGGATGCTTTTTTCCGCCTTGCTCCGGGGGAGCATCAGCTCATGGCCGCAGCCCTGGCACCGGAGCTTGATGTCCATGCCCACCCGCAGGATTTCCCATTGGACGCTGCCGCAGGGATGGGGCTTTTTCAATTCCACAAGATCGTGAAGATGCAGGTCCATCTTGTCCTCCTGTCAACCATTTCAATTTTTTGCATATATTAGCTGTATCAACGATAAGGATGCGATATCATGCCGGAAAATAAACTCTACCCGCCGGAGGGCCTTCACCCTCCCGTCCCCTTTGCCCTCGACCGTCTGCGGGATGCCCTGGAATCCGGGGCCATTCTGGAGGCTCCGGTCCAGCGCTGCGGCGTGGACCACACCCTGTACCTGAACCTGGGCGGCGTCCAGGGCCGCATGCCCCGAGAGGAGGCCGTGGCCCCCTGGATCAGCGGCGCGGAGCGGGACATCGCCGTCCTCTCCCGGGTGGGAAAGCCCACCTGCTTCACCGTCACGGCTCTGGAAGCCGACGAAAAGGGCGCGCCCACCGCGCTCCTCTCCCGCCGGGCCGCCCAGGAACAGGCCATGGCCCATTTCCTACAACACCTGGAGCCAGGGTCCGTCCTCACCGGCCGGATCACCCGGCTGGAGAGCTTCGGAGCCTTTGTGGACGTGGGCTGCGGCATTGTGGCCATGCTGCCCATCGAGCATATTTCCATCTCCCGCATCGCCCACCCCAGGGACCGCTTCCAGGAGGGGCAGAAAATCCTGACGGCGGTGTGGGCGCTGGACCGAGAGGCCCGGCGAATCACCCTTACCCACCGGGAGCTTCTGGGCACCTGGATGGACAACGCCAGCCGCTTCCGCCCCGGCGAGACGGTGCGGGGCGTGGTGCGGACGGTGAAGGATTACGGCAGCTTCATCGAGCTGACCCCCAACCTCTCCGGTCTGGCGGACGCCAAGGAGCGCCTCTCCCCCGGAGACGGGGTATCCGTGTACATCAAGAGCATCCGGCCGGAGCGCATGAAGATCAAGCTCCAGGTCATTGAAAAGCTGCCTCCGGCCCCCGCCGAGCCCATTCGCTACCAGATCACCGACGGGAGGCTGGAGCACTGGGTCTACTCCCCGCCAGGCTATGAAAAGCCGCCGGTAGAGACCGTCTTTACAGCTCCTTCCCCTTGAGCTTTTCCCAGTAAGCCTTGGCAGCCTGTTCCGTCTTGTTCTCCCCCCACTGGTAGTACTTCACGCCCTTCAAGGCGTCGGGGAGGTACTGCTGGTCCACCCAGTGTCCCGGGAAATTATGGGGATAGAGGTAGTGCTGCTGGTTGTCGAAGCCGGTGGTGTCGGCGTGGACGTTCTGGAGCTGCCGGGGCACGTCTCCGGTGCGGCCCGCCCGCACATCCGCCCGGGCCTTCCCGATGCCCTCGATCACGCTGTTGGATTTTGGGGCGGTGGCCAGCAAAATGGCCGCCTGGGCCAGGGGGAGCTGGGCCTCCGGCAGTCCCAACTGCATGGCCGTGTCCACACAGGCCTTGACAATCGCCACGGCCTGGGGATAGGCCATGCCCACATCCTCGCTGGCGGAGCAGAGGAGGCGGCGGCAAGGAGTCACCAGGTCCCCCGCCTCCAAAAACCGGGCCAGATAGTGAAGCGCCGCGTCGGGGTCGCTGCCCCGGAGAGACTTCATCAAAGCGGAGGCGATGTCGTACATGGCGTCGCCTCCCTTGTCATAGCGCATGGCGCTGCGCTGGGAGACCTGGGCCGCGTCCTCCCGGGAGATGAAGAGGGCCCCCTTTTTCGGCTGGGCGGCGTGGCTTAAAAGCTCCACAGCATTGACGGCCTTCCGCACGTCCCCGCCGCAGGCGGTGGCGATTTGCAGGGACAGCCCCTCCTCCCAGGTCAAGGGCAGGGGGGAGCGTTCTTTTTCAATGTTCAGCGCCCGGAGGACGGCAGGCTCCGCCTCTTCTGGGGCCACGGCCTTGAACTCGAAAACCGTGCTCCGGCTAAGCAGGGCGCTGTAGACGTAAAAGTAGGGGTTTTCCGTGGTGGAGGCAATGAGGGTCAACTTGCCGTTCTCCATGAACTCCAGGAGGCTTTGCTGCTGCTTCTTATTAAAATATTGAATCTCGTCCAGGTACAGTAGCACCCCGCCGGGGGCCAGCAGGGTCCCCACGTCGGCAATGATATCCTTGATGTCCTGGAGGGAGGCGGTGGTGGCGTTGAGGCGGTAGAGGGCCTTGTGGGTCCGCTCCGCCACGATGTTGGCGATGGTGGTTTTCCCGGTGCCGGAGGGCCCGTAAAAGACCATGTTGGCCTCGGTTCCGCTCTCAATCAGACGGCGAAGCACCGCGCCGGGGGCCAGGAGGTGCCGCTGTCCGACGACCTCATCCAGAGTTTTCGGGCGGATTTCATCCGCCAGGGGGCGCTGCATGGCGGTCCCTCCTTTTCGTTTCATGAAACAGGATTATAGCACACCGGGAACAAAGTTTCTACCCGGTTCGGAAAAAACTTTTCCCAGGGTCTCACAGCCCTCCGCCGCTCAAGTCGTAAAGCCCCGTGATGTCCTCCCCCTCCCTATTATAAAAGGCGAGGCGGGCCAAATCGATATGGTTGTCCTCCGTCCGGGAATCAATTTCCGTACAGAGCAGGAAGTGGTCCCCAGGATTCGGGTTCTCCAGCTCATAGGAACGGCCGTCAATAGAGACAGCAATCCCGGCGATTCGGGCGGTCAGGTCCCGGCCTCCCAGCAGGAGGTATTTCTTCCCCTCACTCTCCACGATAGCGTTCCGGAATCCCCCGTCGCCGTACCGGAGATATTCGATCTTGTACCGCCCGGTCAGGCTTCGCCTCAGGGTGACGCTACCCAGATACTCTCCGATCTCCATCAGGTAATACTCCCGATCCCCCACGCTCACGCCGCCGTACACCGTGATTTCAGACGGGTCCCAATCCTCGGACTCCCGGTTGTGAAACGCCACGATCTCCTTTGGCAGCGTGACCATGTTCAGCTCGACGGGATAGGAGAAGTGATACCACGCCACCAGAAGGGCCGCCGCCAAAACCAGAACCGCCGCTCCACGCCTGACGTCCTTTCCCATGATCTTCATTTCCCGCGCCTCCCCTGGGCTTGTTTCTTCGATTATAGCATGTCCCGCCGCCCCCCGCAAGCGGCGGGACCCAATACAGATCGTTCTCCTCTGGACAAGCCCTCGGCTTTCTAGTATAATAAACTCAAAGTCCGGACGATATTTCTAATAATCAGGACTATCCTCTCTTCCCATTTTCCCCCAAGGGGCCTACAATAAGGCCAGATGAATCTTGAAAATATTTCACCAAAGCGGTCAATTTTCATATTTTGAAAGGAGCGGTTTTTATGTCCATTCTTGTCACTGGCGGCGCGGGCTACATCGGCAGCCACACCTGCGTGGAGCTTATCCAGGCGGGCTATGAGGTCATTGTGGCGGACAACCTTTACAACTCCAGCGAGGAGGCCATCCGCCGGGTGGAGAAGATCGTGGGGAAGAAGGTCCCCTTCGTCAACGCGGAGCTCTGCGACATGGAACAGGTGGAGGCCCTCTTTGCCAATCGCCCGGACATCGACTCCGTTATGCACTTCGCCGGGCTCAAGGCCGTGGGCGAGAGCGTCGCCAAGCCCCTGGAGTACTACTCCAATAACCTCATCAGCACCCTCTACCTCCTCCAAGCCATGCGGAAGCACGGTGTGAAGAACTTCGTTTTCTCCTCCTCCGCCACGGTCTACGGCGACCCCGCCACCGTGCCCATCCGGGAGGACTTCCCCACTGGCGGCACTACGAATCCCTACGGCACCACCAAGCTCTTCCAGGAGCGCATCCTCTCCGACTACTGCGCCGCGGACCCCACCCTAAACGTGGCCCTGCTCCGCTACTTCAACCCCATCGGGGCCCATGAATCCGGCCTCATCGGGGAGGACCCCAACGGCATCCCCAACAATTTGGTACCCTATATCGCCAAGGTGGCTGTAGGCGAGCTGGAAAAGGTCCACGTCTACGGAAACGACTACAACACCCCCGACGGCACCGGCGTCCGGGACTATATCCACGTAGTCGACCTGGCCAAGGGCCATGTGGCCGCCCTGAAAAAGCTGGAGACCAAGTGCGGCCTCTTCATCTGCAACCTGGGCACCGGCAACGGCTACAGCGTCCTGGATGTGCTCCACGCCTATGAGAAGGCCTGCGGCAAGACCCTGCCCCACGTCATTGACCCCCGCCGCCCCGGCGACATCGCCACCTGCTACGCCGACCCCAAGAAGGCCCGGGAAGAGCTGGGCTGGGAAGCGGAACTCGGCATCGAGGAGATGTGCGCTTCCTCCTGGAAGTGGCAATCTATGAATCCCAACGGCTACAAAGGATAAAAAAAGAAAAGGGAGAGGGAGCATGAAAAAGCCAGTCCTGGTCATCATGGCCGCCGGCATGGGCAGCCGGTACGGCGGCCTCAAGCAGCTGGACCCTGTGGGGAGCCACGGCCAGCTCATCATCGACTATTCCATCTACGACGCCCGCCGGGCGGGCTTTGAGACGGTGGTCTTTGTCATCAAGCCCGAAATTGAAGAGGACTTCAAGCGCTGCATCGGCGACCGGGTGTCCAAGTCCATGGACGTCCGCTATGCCTATCAGCTGAAAGAGGACCTGCCGGAGGGCTACGCCGTCCCCGAGGTGCGGCAGAAGCCCTGGGGCACCGCCCACGCCGCCCTGGCGGCCCGGAACGTGGTGGACGGCCCCTTTGCCGTCATCAACGCCGACGACTACTACGGCCCGGAGGCCTTCCGGGAAATCTACGACTACCTCGCCGCCCATGAGGACGGGGCGCTCTATGAATACGTCATGGTGGGATACCTTCTGAAAAACACCGTCACGGAAAACGGCACCGTGGCCCGGGGCGTGTGCGAGGAGACGGCGGACAACTTCCTCACCCGGGTTACCGAGCGGACCAAGATTGAAAAGGGCGAGCCCCCCCGCTATACCGAGGACGACGGGCAGACCTGGACGGAGCTGTCCGGGGACACCATCGTCTCCATGAACATGTGGGGCTTCACCCGCAGCTTCCTGGACGAGGCCTGGAAGCGCTTCCCCGCCTTCCTGGACAAAGCCCTGGCGGAGAACCCCGCCAAGGCGGAGTACTTCCTGCCCACCGTGGTCAGCCAGCTCATCGACGAGGGCAAGGCCCGGGTCAAGGTCCTGCGGAGCGAGGACAAGTGGTACGGCGTCACCTACCGGGAGGATAAGCCCACGGTGGTAAACGCCATCGCGGAAAAAACAACATCCGGTCTCTACCCCGACCGGCTTTGGGAGGAATGAAATGAGCGCCGCGGAAGAGAGAATCCAGGAGGTCCTAGCCGCCTTTGACTTCGGGGCCCCCGTGGTGGGCGCCCTGCGGTACGGCCAGGGACACATCAACGACACCTTTGTGGTCCACACCCAGCCGGAGGACCGCTGCTGCCGCCGCTTCATCCTCCAGCGGATGAGCGCCGCCGCCTTCAAGCACCCCGATGAGCTGATGGAGAACATCATCGGCGTCACCGAGTACCTGGGCCGGGAGATCGCGAAGCACGGCGGCGACCGGAGCCGGGAGGCCATGGAGGTCCTCCGCCCCCGGAATGGCGAGCCCTTCTATACCGACAAGGACGGCGGCGCCTGGCGGGTCTATCCCTTTGTGGAGCGCACCGTCTGCTATCAGTCGGCGGAATCGGCGGAGCTCTTCGCCGCCTCCGGCCGGGCCTTCGGCCGCTTCCAGCGGCTGCTGGGCGGCTATCCGGCAAAGACCCTTCACGAGACCATTCCCAACTTCCACAACACCGAGGACCGACTGTCCAAGTTCAAGGCCGCCCTGGCGGCGGACCCCCTGGGCCGGGCCAAGGACTGCGGACCGGAGATTCAATTTGTGCTGGACCGGGAGGCGGACTGCTCCGTGGCCCTGAACGCCATGCGGGAGGGGAAGCTCCCCATCCGGGTCACCCACAACGACACAAAGCTGAACAACGTCCTGATGGATGAGGAAACCCAAGAGGGCATCTGCATCATCGACCTGGACACCGTTATGCCGGGACTGGTCATCTACGACTTTGGCGACTCCATCCGCTTCGGGGCCAACCACTCTGCCGAGGACGAGAGGGACCTCAGCAAGGTCAACCTGGACACGGACCTCTTCTCTGTCTACACCGCTGCCTTCCTGGAGGGCGCCGGGGGCTCCCTCTCCAACGAGGAGATTGCCTACCTTCCCTGGGGCGCCAAGCTGATGACTTTGGAGTGCGGCATCCGCTTCCTCACGGACTATCTGGACGGCGACCACTACTTCCATATCAGCCGAGAAGCCCAGAACCTGGACCGCTGCCGCACCCAGTTTAAGCTGGTGGCAGACATGGAGGCCCGCTGGGCGGAACTGGAGGCCATCGTACGGCAGTATCAAACATGAACATACTCTTCGACGCGGAGCGGCTGCGCAAGCTGATTGCCAATCTGAACATTCTCACCGGCGTACCCGCCAACATTCTGGATTTATCGGGCCGGGATATCAACCTCTTCCGGGGCCATCCGCCCTTCTGCCGGGCCATCAACGACCTGCCCGAGGGACACGAGCGCTGCGTGGCCTGCGACCAGTGCAAAATTCAGCATTATCAGGCGGAGAGCGGCTTTCAGCACTACCGCTGCCACGCCGGCATCTGCGAGGCCGTCATGCCGCTCTACAACAAGCAGAATCCCGTGGCCTACCTTGCCGTGGGCTGCTATCTGGACGACACCCCTATAGAGGAGCAATGGCAGCACACCCGCTCCCTTCTAGACTGGTGGCCTGACGGCCCTGACGCCCTAAAGGACGCCTTCTACCAGTTCCGCCAATACTCCAAGGCGGAAATCCAGGCCTATACCGAAACCCTGGAGGCCCTGTCCGCCTATATCCAGCTCAAGGGCATGATCCTGACGGCGGAGCAGACGGACCTCCAGAAGCTGGAGCTGTATTTGGAGCAGCACTACATGGAAAAGCTCTCCCTGGAATCCATCTCCCAGCAGCTCCACATTGGCCGGACAAAGCTCTGCTCTCTGGCTAAGGAGCTCTCCGGGGGCCGCACCCTCTCCTATTTGATCGCCCAGCGGCGGATTGAGGCCGCCAAGCGGCTACTGCTCCAGAGCAGCATGCCCATCTCCACCGTGGGCGAAAAGGTTGGAATCAGCGACTACAACTACTTTTCCAAGGTCTTTCGCTCCGCCACCGGCATGACGCCCAGCGCCTTCCGAAAAAACCGTCTGGACGCGGCGGCGGCAGCCTCCAATTTCAGTTAATCGTTTACGGAAATCGTACGAACTTTCGTGGTTCGTACGATTTTTCTATAAACTGTACGAAGCCCCCTATTATTTACAAATTCTACAAGTATAATATGTATATGAGGGCGGCGTTTGTGAATTTTTCATATCGCACCCTCACATGTGTATTCCGCACATGAAAAAACAACATAGAGGAGAATGACGATGAAAAAGTTTCTTGCCACGTTACTTACACTCGTAATGGTCCTGTCCCTGGCCGCCTGCGGTGGCGAAAAGGGCGGCGAGACCACTCCCCCGCCCGCCGACACCAATACAGAAACCGAGGCTCCCCCCGCCGATACTGGCTCCGGGGAAAAGACCGCCATCAAGGTGATCGCCGCCGAGTACGGCCAGAACACCAAACAGTGGTGGGCCGACTTCGTAACCGAGTTCAACGGAAGCCACGACGACATCGAGCTGACCGTGGAAGCGGTGTCCTGGAACGACATCTACACGGTCGTCAACACCCGGGTCGCCAACAACGACGCCCCGGACATCCTGAACATCGACGTGTTCGCGGACTATGTGGCCGACGATCTGCTCCTGCCCATTCAGGACTGCGTTTCCGACGAGACCTACGCCAAGTTCTATGACGCCTTCCTGGAGCAGTCCAACATCGACGGCACCATCTGGGCCATCCCCGACCTGGCCTCCGCCCGCGCCATGTATTACAACACGGACATTCTGGAAGCCGCCGGCGTGGAAGTCCCCACCACTTGGGATGAGCTGAAAACCGCCTGCGAGAAGATCAAGGCCTATGACTCCAGCATCTATCCCTGGGGCATCGACATGACCACCGACGAAGGCCAGGCTGCCTTTGCCTACTACATCTGGAACAACGGAAGCGACTTCACCGATGCCTCCGGAAACTGGACCCTGAATGCGGACGCCAACGTGGAAGCCATCGAATACGCCATCGGGCTGGTCAAGGACGGCCTGACCAACACCGATCCCGCCAACGAGACCCGCTATGCTCTGCAGGACCTCTTCGGCGCAGGCAAGCTGGCCATGATGATCGGACCCAACTCTATCCCGACTTACATCGCCGACAACTATGCCAAAGCCAATACCCCGGAGGAAGAGCAGATCAGCTATGCCTTCGCGGCCATTCCGACCAACGGCGGAAACGCCTCTGTCTCCGCCGGCGTCATGGACCGCTTCATGGTCTTTGACAACGAGGATTCCGACGAAAAGATCGAGGCCATCAAGGAGTTCTTCGACTTCTTCTATGAGGACAGCCGCTACTCCGATTGGGTGCTGATGGAAGGCTTCCTGCCCGCCACCTCCGCCGGCGGCGAGATCGTGGCCAAGGCCGACGAGAGCATGGCTCCCTGGGTCGAGATCGTGGGCTCCTGCAAGTTCTATCCCACCGCCAAGGCTGAGTGGGCCGACGTGAAGCAGGGCGTCATCGACGTGGAGCAGCAGGCCCTCCTGGGCGGCAACGTCAAGGAGCTGCTGGACAATCTCCAGGCCACCATCGCCGGCTAAGATTTCTTCCCCTTCCAACGCTTGAAGCTAACCACTGCGGGGGCCGGGCCGTATCGGCCCGGCCCCCTTTCTCTTCCAGCCGTTCTCAAAGCGCGGCGGTCCCGCCGGGTTTTGACAGCGGCCGGAAGGACGCTCTGATTCTGACTATAGGGAGGTGTCCCCGTGAGTACAAAGACCCCTGCCGCCCCCGCGGAGGCCCAGGAGCTGGCCAAGAAGGCCCCCCGTCCCTCCGGGAGCAAGAAGCTTTTCCGCAAGGTCGAGCCTTACATCTGGATTGCCCCCAGCATCATCCTCATGGCCATCTTCATCGTGACCCCCATCGTGAAGGTTTTCCAGCTCTCCATGAGCAAGGTGACCCGGGCGGGCCTGGTCAAGGGCTACAACAACTTCGAGAACTTCTCCAAGGTTCTCAAAAGCCCCGCCTTCGCCCTGGTGCTGAAAAACACCATCGTCTGGACCATCGCCGTGGTGGTCATCTCCACCGTGCTGGGCTTCATGCTGGCCCTGGTGCTAAACAACAAATTCCGGGGCCGGAAGGTGGCCCGGGCCATTGTGGTATTCCCCTGGGCCACCACGCTGGTCATCCAGGCCAGCGCCTGGAACTTCATCATCAACAAGGACTACGGTACTCTAAACACCCTGCTGATGAAGCTCGGCTTTATCAGCGCCCCGGTGAACTGGACGCCCACTCCGGGAGCCTACTTTGCCTGGGAGATCGCCTGCGGCATCTTTGTCACCATTCCCTTTGTCACCTTCTGCGTGCTTTCCGGCCTCCAGAGCATCGACGCGTCCTACTACGAGGCCGCCACCGTGGACGGGGCCGGCTACTTCCAGAAGCTCTTCAACATCACCCTGCCCCTAGTGAAGTCCTCCCTGACGGTGGCCACGGTGCTGAACATCATCTACGTGTTCAATTCCTTCCCCATCATCTGGACCATGACCAAGGGCGACCCGGCCAACCACACGGACACTCTGGTCACCTACCTCTACAAGCTGGCCTTCTACAACGGCAAGCAGGGCGAGGCCTCCGCCGTCTCGGTCATCGGCTTCCTCATCCTGCTGATCTGTGCCAGCGTCTACATGATCTACACCCTGCGGAAAGGAGATGACGATTTATGAGTCAGCCTGCCAACGCCGTGAAAAAGCCCATCTCCGTGAAGAAAACGATCCTGCGCGTCCTGCTCTACTTCGTCGTCCTGGACGTGTGCATCATCACCCTGTACCCCTACTTCGCCATGCTGTGCACCGCCCTGAAAAACCGGGTTGAGATTTTCTCCGGCGACAACATCCTGCCGGTGACGGCCCTGTGGTCCAACTTCATCGACATCTGGAGCCGGGCCCCCATGGCCAAGTACATGCTGAACTCCGTCCTCATCGCCGGCGGGTCCACCATCATCGCCATGCTCTGCGGCATCCCGGCGGCCTATGCTCTGGCCCGGATGAAGTTCAAAGGGCAAACCGCTTTCCTGGGCTTTGTCATCGTCTCCCAGATGTTTGCCCCGGTGGTGCTGCTCATCGGCATCTATCAGGTCATGCAGCGCCTGGGTCTGACAGACAACATCCTGGGACTAATCTTCATCAACGCCGCCTTCAATCAGGCGTTCACCATCTGGCTGCTCCGGGGCACCTTCATGGGCATCTCCACGGAGATGGAGCAGGCCGCCACCATCGACGGCTGCACCCGGGTCCAGTCCATGATGAAGGTGTTGCTCCCTGTGGCGGCCCCGGGCATCGTCACTACGCTGATCTTCATTTTTATCAACGCCTGGAACGAGTACACCGTGGCCCTGTGCCTCATCTCCACCGACACCTACAAGCCCCTGACGGTGGGTATTAACACCTTCAACGGGTATAATATGATTGAGTGGCAGTACCTGTTTGCCGCCTCCATCTTCGCCATCATTCCCGTGGTCATCCTGTTCATGTGCATTGAGAAGAACCTGGTCAGTGGCCTCGCCTCCGGCGGAGTGAAAGGCTGATACTTTTTCTCGAGAGAAAAAGTATCCAAAAAGAGCTTTCGCTCGCTCTGATAGTCTGGCAATCCACCTAGCCGAAGCGACGGCAACATAGAATTGCGTTATAGAACCTTGTTTTGGAAACTGGAAAGGAGAAATGCCATTATGAGAATCTTTATCGAGAAGGACTACGACGCCATGAGCTGCCGGATGGCCCAGATCATCGCGGCGGAAATCACCCACAACCCCGCCTGCGTACTGGGTCTGGCCACTGGCTCCACTCCCGAGGGGGCCTACAAGTACCTGGTGGACTGGCACAAGCAGGGCTGCCTGAGCTTCAAGGACGTGCTCTCCGTCAACCTGGACGAGTACGTGGGCCTGGCTCCCACCCATGACCAGAGCTATCGCTACTTCATGCAGAGCAACCTCTTCGACCATGTGGACATTGTTCCGGAGAACACCCGGGTGCCCGACGGTTTGACCAAAGACCCTGCGGCCTGCTGCACAGAGTATGACGCTTATATCCGCTCTCTGGGCTACGTGGACCTCCAGCTCCTGGGCATTGGCCGGAACGGCCACATCGGCTTCAACGAGCCCGGTGACTGCTTCGTCAAGGAAACCCACGTGGTGGACCTGACAGAAAGCACCATCGACGCCAACGCCCGCTTCTTCGCCACCCGGGACGACGTGCCCAAGCAGGCCATCAGCATGGGCATTGGGGCCATCATGGGGGCCAAAAAGGTCCTCCTGGCCGCCAGCGGCGCGGAGAAGGCCGATGCCATCCTGGGCTCCATCTGCGGGGCTATCACGCCCCACTGCCCCGGTTCCGTCCTCCAGCTCCATCCCAACGTGGTGGTCGTGGTGGACGAGGCCGCCGGAAGCAAGCTGAAAGCCGCTGGGGTAAGCGTATGCGAATAACCGGCGGACAGGTCTTTGACCTGGAACAGGGCTTTATCGCCCGGGATGTCTGCACCGACGGCGCTCTGATTGCCAGCGCCAGCGGCGACGAGACGGTCCTGGACGCCTCCGGCTGCTATGTCATCCCCGGTCTGGTGGACGTGCATTTCCACGGCGCCGTGGGCGAGGATTTCAGCGACGCCACGGCGGAGGGTCTGCAAAAAATCGCGGACTACGAGTTGTCCCAGGGCGTTACCTATATCTGCCCGGCGGGCATGACCCTGCCGGAGGACCAGCTGACGGCTATCTGCAAAACCACCGCCGCCCATCGCAAGCAAAATTCCGGCGGCGCGGAGGTAGTGGGGGCGCACTTAGAGGGTCCCTTCCTCTGCATGGCCAAAAAGGGCGCCCAGAACGGCGCCTTCCTCCACGATCCCGACGGTCCCATGCTGGGGCGCCTCCAAGAGGCGGCGGAGGGCTGCGTAAAGCTGGTTACCGTGGCTCCCGAGCAGCCCGGCTCCGTCGAGTTCATCCAAGCGGCCAGGGAGCTGGGGGTCCACGTCTCCGTGGGCCACACGACGGCCAATTACGAGACGGCCAAGGCCGCCTTTGAAGCGGGAGCGGACCACGCCACCCACCTCTATAACGCTATGCCGCCCCTGGCCCACCGGGACCCCGGCGTCATCGGCGCGGCCTATGAGGTCCCCGCTGTCATGCCGGAGCTGATCTGCGACGGCATCCACATTCACCCCTCTGTGGTGCGCCTCACCTTCGGCCTCTTCGGCAAAGAGCGGATGATCATAATTTCCGACTCTCTCCGGGCCACGGGCATGCCCGACGGCGAGTATCCCTTCGGCGGGCAGATGATCGAGGTCCACGGCAACCGGGCCACCATCCTGCACCACCCGGAGACCCTGGCGGGCTCTGTCACCAGCCTCATGGGCTGCCTGCGCCAGGCCATCGCCTTCGGCATCCCGGCGGCGGACGCGGTGCGGGCCTGCACCTACAACCCCGCCCGCTCCATCGGCATCGAGGACCGGGCCGGGACCCTGGACACGGGCAAGGAGGCCAGCATCGTTCTGCTGGACCAAAAGGACCTGTCCATTCGCAAGATTCTCTTCAAGGGCCAGGCCGTCACGGCCTGATCCCCCATCCCAACGTTGGATTTGGCGGAGCACTCCGTCTTTCCATAAATCAACGGGCCGGAGAACGACTCCATTTTCATCGTCCCCGGCACCCAAAAAGAAGGAGGAACCCCCCGCTTTCACTTGCGGTGCGGCAGTGTGGAGACCTGCCGTAATGCCTGCGGGAACGCGCTTCCCGGGGCGAGGCGGAGACGGCGGAGGCCGCTTCGTCAAAGTGAGTACGCTATGGCAACTCTGAACCTCAAGAGCATCAAGAAGATCTACCCCCACAGCGGAGACCAGAAGAAATCCAAGAAAAAGGCGGCGGACCCGGAGAAGAAGGTCAATCTCCAGGTGACGGACAAGGGCGTCGTGGCGGTGCAGGAGTTCAACCTGGACATCGCGGACAAGGAGTTCATCGTCCTGGTCGGCCCCTCCGGCTGCGGCAAGTCCACCACCCTGCGCATGGTCGCCGGTCTGGAGGAGATCAGCGAGGGCGAGCTGTACATTGACGGCCAGCTCATGAACGACGTGGAGCCCAAAAACCGGGACATCGCCATGGTTTTCCAGAGCTACGCCCTCTATCCCCATA
The DNA here is from genome assembly GCA_910587705.1 of uncultured Oscillibacter sp. Taxonomy (GTDB): domain Bacteria; phylum Bacillota; class Clostridia; order Oscillospirales; family Oscillospiraceae; genus Oscillibacter. The sequence continues at coordinate 1,490 of CAJUMX010000022.1, read as the reverse complement.
TGACGGTGTATGAGAACATGGCCTTCCCCCTGAAGCTCCGGAAAGTCGCCAAGGAGGAGATCGACAAGCGGGTCAAGGAGGCTGCGGAGATTCTGGACATCACCCAGTACTTAGACCGCAAGCCCAAGGCTCTGTCCGGCGGCCAGCGCCAGCGGGTGGCCATCGGCCGTGCCATCGTCCGGGAGCCCAAGGTGCTGCTGATGGACGAACCCCTCTCCAACCTGGACGCCAAACTCCGCAACCAGATGCGGGCGGAGATCATCAAGCTCCGGCAGAAAATCAACACCACCTTCATGTATGTCACCCACGACCAGACCGAGGCCATGACCCTGGGCGATCGAATTGTCATTATGAAGGATGGCTTTATCCAGCAGATCGGCACTCCCCAGCAGGTCTTTGACCATCCCGCCAACCTCTTCGTGGCCGGCTTCATCGGCACGCCGCAGATGAACTTCTTCGACGCTAAGCTCCTGAAAGAGGACGGCAAATACAGCGTCTCCGTGGGCGGCATGAAGGTGGAGCTCTCCGACGTGAAGCAAAAGGCTCTGGCCGCCAAGAACGTGGGCTCTCAGGCCATCACCCTGGGCGTCCGTCCCAGCCACATCACCCTGGGCGACGGGGCTAACACCCTGACCGCCACGGTGGATGTCAGCGAAATGATGGGCAGCGAGGTCCATCTCCACGCCAACGCCGAGGGCCGGGACGTGGTGGTCATCGTGCCCACCCTGGACCTCTCCAGCGTCAGCTTCGCCCCCGGCGCCGCCATTCATCTCAGCTTCGACGGCAACGTGTGCCACCTCTTCGACAGCGAGGGCAAGAACCTGGAGTTCTAAGCCTTTCCATGGACCCCAAAGCCGGTACGGAATGAATCCGTACCGGCTTTTCTCACTATGCCCGGAGTTTTTTTGCAAAAAGGTTGATTTTCCCAGCTGTTTCCTGTAAACTGAACCAGTCCCAACATTCTGATAACAGGAGGCGCTCTATGAAGCAGCTGTTTCTTCTGGCCGCCGTCATCTGCTTCGGCATGGCCATCCTCAAATTCTACTCCGCCCGGATGAACCGCTCCGGCTCCACCGCCGGGTCCCAGTCCGCCCAAAAGGCCTGGGCCACCATCACCGCCCAAGCGGCCAAGGAACGTCTGGACGCCAGCGAGGACGTAATTCTCCTGGACGTGCGGACGCAAGAGGAGTTTGACGGGGGCCATATCCCCGGCGCGGTGTGCTTTCCCAACGAGGACATCCTGCCGGAGTTCCCGCTCCCCTTTGAGAAGGACGCGGAAATTCTGGTGTACTGCCGCTCCGGCCGCCGCAGCGCGGAGGCAGCGGAGAAGCTGGCGGAGATGGGCTGTACCAATGTGGCCGACTTTGGCGGTATTCTGAACTGGCCCTATGAAACCACCACCGATTGACCAAGAAGAGCCACGCCAGAGGCGTGGCTCTCAGCCTGTCGAAAAGAGGCCTGTCTGTCTTCATTACCAGACAGGCCACAAA
>CAJUMX010000021.1:43445-43985 GCA_910587705.1 uncultured Oscillibacter sp. | reverse complement strand
GGAAGAAAAAGAGAAAATGGGGGGTGCAAAGAACCAGCCATCTTCATGGCTGAATCCTCCCCCGCCCGCAAGGGCAAGCATCATTCCTTATCAATCAAAATCGCCGCAATCTCAAACGCCTTGATTCTCCGCTCCGCTAAGGTAATTTGAGACTTGTACCGCTCCGGGTTCTCTTTTCCTCGCAGGGTTTTCACCGTCTCCCGCAGCTTGTGGAGCGTGGAAGCAATCTGCCGCTTTGCCTCCGCCAATTCTTCTTTTGAAAATTCCATAACGCCTCCCATTCTCAAAACCGCATGAACCGTAATCCCACATTCCTGCGGGAAGGGTCTCCGTCCAATGAAAAGGAACCATGCGCACCTCTAAAATATCGCGAGGAAAAGGGTGTTTGCGGGAAAAACCACGGCGGGTTTTTCCTGCAAGTTCAATAAGCCCCCGCCAACGGCGGGGCGGTCCGCGAAGCGGACCGTTGCGCACCAAAAAGAAACACGCCTGCGGCGTGCTTCTTTTTGGTGCGCGAGGCGGGACTTGAACCCGCACGTC
>CAJUMX010000021.1:0-43345 GCA_910587705.1 uncultured Oscillibacter sp. | reverse complement strand
CGTAAAGGACACTAGAACCTGAATCTAGCGAGTCTGCCAATTCCACCACTCGCGCGCATCGTTATGAACTTGTCGGCCCTTCCATCGGAAATGGAGCGGGGTCCCATCCCGGCTGAGACGGGACCCTTTTCCTTTGGTGCGCGAGGCGGGACTTGAACCCGCACGTCCGTAAAGGACACTAGAACCTGAATCTAGCGAGTCTGCCAATTCCACCACTCGCGCATGGCGTATGGTCTCCTGAAGGGGAACCGTGGTGCGGCTGACGGGACTTGAACCCACACGTCGAATCGACACCAGCACCTCAAGCTGGCCTGTCTACCAGTTCCAGCACAGCCGCATACCGTTATGTCCCCTAAAAAAGACTGCTTGATCATTATAGCCAGAACCGTCCCGGTTGTCAACACCCATTTTCCGTTTTTCCCGATTTTTTTCCTCCAGACCTGGAAAGGCCCCTCCGTCGCTTTGGCGGAGGGGCTCCGGCTTACAGCTGGTCCATGACCTGGCCGATGGGGTCCGTGATGACAAGCCCGGCGGAGAGGTCCCGGGCCACGGCGGATTTGTTGATGAGGGCCAGCCGGGTTCCCCGGAAGTAATTGATGAGCCCCGCGGCGGGCCAGACGTTCAGGGAGGTGCCGCCGATGATCAGCAGGTCCGCCCGGGCGATGGAATCCACCGCGTCGTTCATAACGGATTGGTCCAGGCCCTCCTCATAGAGCACCACGTCGGGCTTGATAACGCCGCCGCAGGTACAGCGGGGCACGCCGGTGCCGCTTAGGATGAAGTCCAGGCCGTAGAACTTCCCGCAGCGCTCACAGTAGTTCCGGTGGACGCTGCCGTGGAGCTCGCAGACGTGCCTGCTTCCCGCCGCCTGGTGGAGCCCGTCGATGTTCTGGGTAACCACGGCGGTGAGCTTCCCCGCCGCCTCCCATTCCGCTAGCTTCCGGTGGGCGGCGTTGGGCCTGGCCTCCGGGGCCAGCATTTTGGCCCGGTAGAAGCGGAAGAACTCCTCGGGGTTGCTTTTATAGAAGGTATGGCTTAAAATGGTCTCCGGCGGATACTTCCACTCCTGGTGATAGAGCCCGCCGGTGGAGCGGAAATCCGGGATGCCGGACTCCGTGCTGACCCCCGCGCCGCCGAAAAAGGCGATGGCCTTGGCCTCCTGTACCCAGGTCTTTAAGGTCTCGACTGCTTCCGTCATAAATGTCCCTCCCTGCGGATTATAATAGAATGGCTTCAAAGGAGAACGTCTTATGAACATCCAGATTTTCGGCTCCTCCAAGTGCTTCGACACGAAGAAGGCCCAGCGCTGGTTCAAGGAGCGCCGGATCAAGTTCCAGTACATCGATCTCCCCTCAAAGGGATTATCCCCCCGGGAGTACCAATCCGTCAAGCAGAAAATTGGCTTCGAGGCCCTGGTGAACACAAAATGCCGGGCCTATGAGGAGCTGTACATGGCCTATGTGACCCCCGCCGCCCAGGAGGAGAAGCTGCTGGAAAACCCCGTCCTCTTCCAAACCCCCATCGTCCGCAACGGCAAGGAGGCCACGGTGGGCTATCACCCCGAGGTTTGGGAAACCTGGGCGTGACGGGCTATTTTGACATGGAAGTGTGGTGATTCCGCCATGAAGCGCAAGCTGCCCAGAGGGGCCTACCTCCTGATCCAGCGCTACTTCCGCCACAGCGTGGGGGTCCAGAGCGCCGCCCTGGCCTTCTACCTGCTGTTTATGATTTTCCCCTTCCTCATCTTCATCAGCGCCCTGCTGGGTTTGCTGGATTTGAATGTCACCGCCATCCTCCTGGCCCTGGGGGAGTTTTTGCCCCGGGACGTGGTGGACATCGTCCGGGCCTACCTCCTCCATGTGGGGCAGAGCCCCAGCCCCAAGCTGATGATGTTCGGCCTGTTTTTCTCCATCTGGTTCCCCATGCGGGCCACCAACGCCCTGATGGTCTCCGTGCGGACGGCCTATCACCTGGGGCCCCCCAAGCGGGCGGTGATGCACCGGCTGAAAACCCTGCTCTACACCGTGGTGCTGATTTCCGCCATCGCCCTGACGCTGGCGCTGATGACCATTGGCGACCGGCTGCTGGGCTATGCGGTGGGGAACTTCCGCCTGCCGTTGCTTTTGGCGGAGCTGTGGGCCCGGATGCGCTTCCCGGCGGCGGCGGTGGTGGGCTACTTCGCCCTGTTCTTTCTCTACGCCCTGGCCCAGGACGGCCGGCGGCCCTGGAAGGACCTGTGGCCCGGGACCCTGGCGGCCCTGGCGGCCTGGATGGGGTTGAGCTGGCTGTACGCCATGTATGTGGAAAACTTCGCCAACTACTCGCTTCTTTATGGGTCCATCGGCACGGTGGTGGTGCTGATGATCTGGCTGTACATGTCCGCCAATGTGCTGATTCTGGGGGCGGAGCTCAATGGGACCCTGGTGGCTATGCGGAAGGAGGCGGGGGTGTAGTCTTTCGGGAGAGGGGTTGGCCCTGGGGAATGGGCCATGGATAGCATGGAGGTTCCAGGGGGAAACGGGCCGCCGAGCACCCGCAAGGGGTACGCCGCCGCCGTAAGCGGCAAAGCCGCCAACGGCGGACGCAGGGCGGCGGCCCCTACGGGGTGTTCTATCGGTAGAAGGACAATTCCGGAAGGAATGGGCCATGGGTAACATGGAGGTTCCGGGGAGACGGGCCGCCGTGGGCGGCGGCCCCTACGGTGGTCTATCGATAGAAGGGCAATCCCGGAAAAAAGCGGACATCCACCCCCTGCCGCCAGATGAGCGGCAGCGAAAAGAGGAGCTGGTCCATTCGGTGAAGAACACCCCCCGTGCGAACCAATTGCGCGTGGGAAGTCATTCCGGCTCCGCCGATCATTCAGCCGCGTCTCCGTCGCTTCCCCGTTACTTCTTTTTCTCTTTTGGACCGTGCACGGCCCGTTTTCTCTTTTTCTTCTGGCAAGAAAAAGAGAAAATGGGGGGTGCATTGCACCAGCCATCGCTGGTCGCCAATCTTCCCCGCCCGAAGGGCGAGTATCAGCCCCCCATTCGGGGGGAGAAGGAGGCCCCCATGCGGGAGAACTACGAATTCAACGCCCCCATCCATGAGCTGCCGGACACCGGCGGAGCCTACGTGATTTTCCCCTGGAACCTCCGGGAGGAGTTCGGCGCGGGCCGGGTGAAGGTTCACGCGCTCTTTGACGGGATTCCCTACGACGGGAGCATCGTGAACATGGGCGTAAAGGACGAGGCGGGAAACATCGCCTATATCCTCGGCGTTCGGAAGGACATCCGAAAGGCACTGGGCAAGGGCCAGGGGGACATACTCCACGTGGTGGTGACGAGGCGCCCGTAGGGAAGGGGCTTGCATTGCCGGGGAAATCCTGCTATAATCGACCTGAAAAACGAAAATGCGGCAGACAGCGGATGCGCCAACACCCGCCGTCCTGCACAGGTGCTAGACCCACCTACACAACGGCCGCGAGGCCGCACCGCATGAGGATATTATACGACAATCCGGCCCTTCGTGCAAGGGGCGGGTTTTGCCGTTGTTTTCTTGATGCCGTGTCCGCATGAAAAGCGTTCGCTTCTCGCGCTGTGTGGGGTTTGACCTGCACGGCGTTTTTGTTTTTCACCCGGCGGGCTCTCCGGGGACGAGCGCGTCCCCGGGACCGCTGCGGTGGAACGCGACACAAGGAGGGACGGGCGCCGGGGCCCGTCCCGGAAAAGGGAGGCAGGTTATCAACAACGCCCGGAGAAATCATAAAGAAGGAGAACGCTTATGTACATTGCCATTGTCCTGTTTATCCTGTTCCTCATCGGGATATGCGTGGCCATCACGAAGTTCTGGAACAAGGGCGCGGCCCGGCGGCGGGCGGGGGCGGAGGCCCAGGCGGCCCGCCACGGCGGACAGTTCGTCCTGGAGTGGAACGGCCCCCGGGCCCAGGGGGCGGCGGACGGGGAGTTCGGCCCCCTGCTGGTGGAGCTTCCCAAGAAAATGGGAAAGGACTGCGCCCGGTTCTATGAGCGGGGTCTGGTTCTGGGGGGAAAGCGGGTGCCCTACGACGGCTTGAAAGACGTGGTGTTCATCCCCGGAATTGGCGGCGGCATCACCCCGGCGCAGAAGATGCGGAATTCCTCTGTGCTGTGGCTCTATCGGAAGAAGGGCTCCACCATCGGCCTCCGGGATATGAGCTACCGCTTCGACAAGCAGACCATGGAGGACATTCAGACGGGCCTAGGCTTCCGGCCCCAGGCGTGAAAACAGCGCCGTCCGACTTGACAGCGCTTTTGAGAATTGCTATAATGCAGATAAAGGGAACGCCGCGCAAGGCGGCTGGCCCTAGTGAGTCAGTTTAAATGGACGGAAAAACCGTCAAGAAACCGTCACTTGCCAGAGTGGCGGTTTCTGCTTTTTACGATAATCGTCACCGTGAAGGCTCCGATATGTAACGTAATTCGCATACGGCCTCACCTCCTTTCGGAGGATGTGGCCAGCCACCTGTCCGCTGCGCAGCGTTCCCGCTCCTTTTTTGAGGAGCAGGAACATTTTATCATCCGGCGGAGGGTTTGTCAAATACGATCCTCCAAGAAGGAGAGGCGGGGGGCCGGCCCCAGGCGTGAAAAAAGCGCCGTCTAGCTTGACAGCGCTTTTGAGAATTGCTATAATGCGGATAAAGGGAACGCCGCGCAAGGCGGCTGGCCTTAGCTTTGGTTTTTAGTAAAGACTAAGAAACCGTCACTTGCCAGAGTGGCGGTTTCTGCTTTTTACGATAATCGTCACCGTGAAGGCTCCGATATGTAACGTAATTCGCATACGGCCTCACCTCCTTTCGGAGGACGTGGCCAGCATCTCGGCCTAAGAGCCGCCGCTATGCGGCGGTTGGCCTCGAAACGCGCCTGCGGGCGCAGGCCTGTCCGCTGCGCAGCGTTCCCGCTCCTTTTTCGAGGAGCGGGAACATTTTATCATCCGGCGGAGGGTTTGTCAAATGCGGCCCCCGCTGCACGTTCGTGGATAATCCTTCCCCCTTCCGCGCATACTACCCCCATTCTTGGAGGTGGCGCATGGGAACTTTATCGGACAACTACATGGAAAACGTCCGGCTCTTTGACCAGGCCCTGGGCGTGGGCCGCAGCGTGGACATGGTGAGCCGGGACTACCGCATCGGCGGCCGCCGGGCCCGGATTTGGGTGGTGGACGGCTATGGACTGGACGAGACCTTAGAGCGCATGGGGGCCTTTTGGCTCTCCCGGCCGGAAAACGCCCTGGAGGGCCTTACGGACATGCAGGACTTCGCCGACCGGCTGATTTCCTTCTCGGAGGTGGACGTGGGCTTTGACCCGGAGGAGCTTATCACCTCCGTCCTCATGGGAAAAACCCTGCTTTTGGTGGAGGGGCTCCGGGGCGGAGCCCAGATCGACGCCAAGAGCTACCCCAGCCGGGGGGTGGGGGAGCCCCCGGACGGCAAGGTCCTCCGGGGCTCTCACGACGGCTTTGTGGAGGCGGTGGTGCCCAACATGGCCCTGCTCCGCCGCCGCATCCGGGACCCCCACCTCACCATGGAGGGGCTGAAGGTGGGCCGGCGCTCCCACACCGACGCGGTGCTCTGCTACCTGGACGACAAGGCGGACCCGGCGCTGCTCGCCGCCATCCGGGAGAAGCTGAACGCCATTGACGTGAACTCCCTCTCCATGGCCCAGGAGAGCGTGGCGGAGGCCATCCGGCCCAAGCAGTGGTACAACCCCTTTCCCAAGGTCCGCTATACCGAGCGGCCCGACAGCGCCGCCGCCAGCGTGATGGAGGGAAACATCGTGCTGATGGTGGACAACTCCCCCTCCGTGATGATTCTGCCCACCACCTTTTTCGACTTCACCCAGGAGGCCAACGAGTTTTACTTCCCGCCCCTGGTGGGGTCCTATCTTCGCCTGCTGCGGATCATCGTGTTTTTGATCTCCCTGCTGATTACCCCCACCTGGTATCTGATGGTGAAGGAATCCGGGCGGCTGCCGGAGTGGCTGGAGTTTTTGTCCTCTCCGGAGCCCGCCGCCCTGGGGCTTCTCTGGCAGCTTCTGGTGGTGGAGTTTTTGGTGGACGTTTTGAAGCTGGCGTCCCTGAACACGCCGGATTCCCTGTCCAACTCCTTCTCCATGCTGGGGGCCCTGATCTTGGGCGATTTCGCCGTTCAGGCCGGGTGGCTGGGGCCGGAGGTGCTGGTGTATATGGCCTTCGTATCCGTGGCCAGCTTCGCCCAGCCCAGCTATGAGATGGGCTACGCCTTCAAGCTCCTCCGGGTGGCCCTGCTGCTGCTGACGGCGGTGTTTGACCTCTGGGGCTACGGTCTGGGGATTCTGGGCATCCTCGTTCTGCTGGCCACCACCAAGCCCCTGGTGGGCCGGGGTTATCTCTACCCCCTGATTCCCTTCCACGGAAAGGCCCTGTGGCGGCTTTTGGTGCGGGAGCCCATCAGCCGGGACAACACGTAGCTTTTTGGGACCGTTCTCCGCCTTCGCCAGGGGAACGGTCCCTTTTGGGTTGTGCCTCACAGGGGGATGGCCCGGTCAGGCGACCGGGCCCCACACTCCTTCTATCAAGTGAACATTTGTCAAGGGGGATTCCACCGAAAAGGGGCAGTGCCTATGAAGCACTGCCCCTGCAAGCGTGGATGTTCAGTTGTGCGATTCTATATCGCGGCTGATGATGCTCCCTGTCTCGGCATCGATTTCATACTCATACTCCTTGGAGCCGACATAAAACTCCACTTCGTATTCCAGCCGACCATCGTCCCGGTCTAATTTGACCTTTTTGAAAACCGCATCATTGGCATTGATTCCGGCATCTGCCAAGGCGATCTCTTTGGCTCGGTCCGCAGAAATTGTTCCGTTACCAGCAGAACCGCCAGAGGTGCCTGCGGGAACAATAAAATCGTCTAATTCCCGACCTGCACTGAGAATCTTCCCTGTAATGGCATCAATCTCATAGTCATATTCTGTCGTGCCACTATAAAATTCTACATCATATTGATACCGTCCGTCATCCCGCTCCAATTTCACCTTCAGGAACACAGCATTTCCTTCTTTTAGGCCAGCGTCCGCCAAGGCAATTTCTTTGGCCCGGTCCGCGCTTATATAGGAGCCAGAAGCCCCACTTTGAGCAAGCAAACGATCCTGTGTGGTAAGCTGAACCATTCGATTAGCCGAGTCAAACTTGACATCCAGCCCCATAGCTTCTCCAATCGCGCGGACAGGAGCATAGGTAGTTCCATTGTAGATAAAGACCGAAACTTGATTCCCGGCGGCATCCCTCGGGATAAAGGTTGCCCCATTGATAGAGAGGCCAATACCGTCCTCTACATCAATAGTCCGTTTGGAAGCCGCAAAGGCAGTCATACATAGACACATGAGTAACAATAGTATCGTAAAGCCAACGCCAAAGCCTTTCCAAAACTCCGCCTTTTTCATAGCAAATACCCCTTTCTTGTTTTGAGAGCTTCCATCGTAAGGCACAACAATGACAAAGTTATTATATAAACGGCTCGGCAAAAAGTCAAGTGTGCATCCAGCGGGCGTCCTTGTTTGAAAAATGGCAATGCGCCGGGACCTGGAGCAGGCCGCCGAGCACCCGCAAGGGGTACGCCGCCGTAAGCGGTAAAGCCGCCAACGGCGGACGCAGGGCGGCCCATTTCTTGGCGGAGCCCTCCACATTTTCCACAAAAAGTAATACCTTTCGCCGCCAAACTTTTCCGCCCGGAAATCAATCCAGGATTGACGCTGGGGCCGAAAACCCTCATAATAAAGGGAATAAAGCGCCAATAAGCGCAAGGGAGGCACCCATGAAGAAAGGCTATTTGGTATTGGCGGACGGCCAGGTGTTCCAGGGCTTCCGGTTCGGCGGCGAGGCCGGGGCCCTGGGGGAGCTGGTCTTTACCACCGGCATGTGCGGCTATGTGGAAACCCTGACGGACCCCAGCTACGCGGGACAGATCGTCCTGCAAACCTATCCTCTGATCGGCAACTACGGCGTCATTCCGGAGGACTTCGAGGGGGCGTGCCATGTCAAGGGCTACGTCGTCCGGGAGCGGTGCGAGCACCCCTCCAACTTCCGAAGTCAGGGAGACCTGGAGGGCTTTTTGAAGGAGCGGAACATCCCCGGCCTCTATGGCGTGGACACCCGGCAGCTCACCCGCGTTCTCCGGGAATCCGGGGTGATGAACGCTATGATCTGTGACGAGGTTCCATCGGACCTCGGCCCCCTTCAAGCCTACGCCGTCACCGGCGTGGTGGAGGCCGTCACCTGCAAGCAGCCTGCCGTTTTTCCGGCGGAGGGGGGGCCTTCCCGGTTTCGCGTGGCCCTGCTGGACTACGGCGCGAAACGCAACATCGTCCACGAGCTTCAAGCGCGGGGCTGCGAGGTGACGGTGTTCCCCGCCTCCACGGCGGCGGAGGAGCTGCTGGCCCAAAAGCCCGACGGGATCATGCTCTCCAACGGCCCCGGGGACCCGGCGGAAAACGTCTACCAGATTGAACAAATTCAAGCTCTTCTGGGGAAGGTCCCCCTCTTTGGCATCTGCCTGGGGCACCAGCTCACCGCCCTGGCGGCGGGGGGCAGAACCTATAAGCTGAAATACGGCCACCGGGGGGTCAACCAGCCCGTCCGGGACCTGGGCGGCCCCCGGACCTATATCACCAGCCAGAACCACGGCTATGCCGTGGACGCCAGCTCCGTGAAACGGGGCCGCGTCTCCTTTGTCAACGCCAACGACGGAACCTGCGAGGGATTGGACTACCCGGAGCTCCGGGCCTTTACCGTCCAGTTCCACCCGGAGGCCCGGGGCGGCCCCCATGACACCGCCTTTTTGTTTGACCGGTTTGTGGAATGGATGAAGGGAGGAGAGCGGTAATGCCTCTGGATACCAGTATCAAAAAAGTCCTGGTCATCGGCTCCGGCCCCATTGTCATCGGCCAGGCCGCCGAATTCGACTACGCCGGGGCCCAGGCCTGCCGGGTTTTGAAGGAGGCCGGGGTGGACGTGGTGCTTTGCAACTCCAACCCCGCCACCATCATGACGGACCAGGCCATGGCGGATGAAATTTACTTAGAGCCCCTGACCGTGGAAACCATGAAGCGCATCATCCGCAAGGAGAAGCCCGACTCCCTCCTGGCGGGCCTGGGGGGACAGACGGGACTGACCCTGGCCATGCAGCTTAGCAAGGAGGGCTTCCTCCAGGAGCAGAACGTCCGGCTTCTGGGCACCGACGCCGCCGCCATCTCCCGGGCGGAGGACCGGGAGCTCTTCAAGGAGGCCATGGCGGAGATCGGACAGCCGGTCATTGCCTCCGACATCGCGGAGACGGTGGAGGGCGCTTTAGAGGTGGCCGCCCGGATTGGCTATCCCGTCATCGTCCGCCCCGCCTTTACCTTAGGCGGCGCGGGGGGCGGCGCGGCGGCCAGCGAGGCAGAGCTTCGCGTCATCGCCCAGACGGGTCTGGACGCCTCTCCCATCACCCAGGTGCTGATTGAAAAGGCCATCTTCGGCTGGAAGGAAATCGAGTTCGAGACCATGCGGGACGCCGTGGGCAACGTCATCGCCGTGTGCTCCATGGAGAATCTGGACCCCGTGGGGGTCCACACCGGGGATTCCATCGTGGTGGCCCCCACCCAAACCCTGGCGGACCGGGAGTTTCAGATGCTCCGCTCCGCCTCCTTGGACATCATCACCCATTTGGGCATTGTGGGGGGCTGCAACGTCCAGCTGGCCCTGAACCCCGACAGCTTTGAATACGCCGTCATTGAGGTCAATCCCCGGGTCTCCCGGTCCTCCGCCCTGGCCTCCAAGGCCACGGGCTATCCCATCGCCAAGCTCACGGCGAAAATCGCCCTGGGGTACACCCTGGACGAAATCAAAAACGACATCACCGGCAAGACCTGCGCCTGCTTCGAGCCCACCCTGGATTACATCGTGGTGAAGCTGCCGAAATGGCCCTTCGACAAGTTTGCCGACGCCTCCCGCTCCTTGGGTACTCAGATGAAGGCCACCGGCGAGGTCATGTCCATCGCCCCCAGCTTTGAGATGGCGTTGATGAAGGCCGTCCGGGGGGCGGAGATCGGCCAGGACAGCCTGAACCGGAAGAACACGGATGGCGCCCCCATTTGGGAGCGGCTCCGCCGGGTGGATGACCGGCGGCTCTTCACCGTGTTCGAGGCTTTGAAATCCGGCGTCAGCGTGGAGGAAATCTTCTCCATCACGAAGATTGACCGCTGGTTCCTCTGGAAGCTGCGGGGCCTTGCGGACTTTGAGAAGGCCCTGGAGGGGGAGGGGCTGACGGCGGAGCGCTATGCCCAGGGCAAGCGCCTGGGCTACCCGGACGAGACCCTGCTCCGCCTCTCCGGGGCGGACCGCCTCCCGGAGGAGCCCCGGAAGGCCGTGTACAAGATGGTGGACACCTGCGGCGCGGAGTTCGACGCGGAGACCCCCTATTTTTACTCCAGCTTCGACCAGTTCTGCGAATCCCGGGCCTTCCCCCGGTCCGGGCGGCCTGTCATTATGGTGCTGGGCTCCGGGCCCATCCGGATTGGGCAGGGCATCGAGTTTGACTACTCCTCCGTCCACTGCGTCTGGACGCTAAAGGAGCTGGGCTATGACGTGGTGATTGTCAACAACAACCCGGAAACCGTCTCCACGGACTACGACACCGCCGACCGGCTGTACTTCGAGCCCCTGTACCCCGAGGACGTTTGCCACATCATCGATGTGGAAAAGCCGGTGGGGGTGGTGGTGGCCTTTGGCGGGCAGACCGCCATTAAGCTCACCAAATTCCTGGACCAGCGGGGCATCCCCATTCTGGGAACCAGCGCCGAATCCATCGACATGGCGGAGGACCGGGAGCGGTTCGACGCGCTTTTGGAGCGCTTCCATATCAAGCGCCCCCAGGGCCGGGGGGTCCTGGGCATGGAGGAGGCCCTGGCGGCGGCAAACGAGCTGGGCTATCCCGTCCTGCTCCGGCCCAGCTATGTCATCGGCGGGCAGAACATGGTGATTGCCCACAACGACGAGGACGTGCGGACCTATATGAACGTCATCCTCTCGGGGAAGGTGGAAAACCCGGTTTTGGTGGACCAGTATTTAATGGGCAAGGAGCTGGAGGTGGACGTGATCTCCGACGGCGTGGACGTGCTCATCCCCGGCGTCATGCAGCACATTGAGCGCACCGGCGTCCACTCCGGGGATTCCATCGCCGTGTATCCCCCCTTCTCCATCGGGGACCGGATGCTCAAAACCATTGTGGACTGCTCGGAGAAGCTGGCGTTGTCCCTGGGGACCCGGGGCCTTATCAACATTCAATACCTCATCTACCAGGGGGAGCTCTACGTCATCGAGGTAAACCCCCGGGCCAGCCGGACGGTGCCCTATATCTCCAAGGTCACCGGGGTGCCCATGGTGGACCTGGCCACCCGGGTCATGGTGGGCCAGCCCCTCCGCTCCCTGGGCTATGGCACGGGGCTTTATCCGCAGCCCCCCTACACCGCCGTCAAGGTTCCCGTGTTCTCCTTTGAAAAGCTCACCGACGCCAACGCCGCCCTCTCCCCGGAGATGAAGTCCACCGGCGAGGTGCTGGGCCTGGGGAAAAACATGCAGGAGGCCCTGTTCAAGGGCCTGGTCTCCGCCGGGTACAAGGTGGAGAGCGAGGAGAAAAAGGGCGTGCTCATCTCCGTAAACCGCCGGGACCAGCCGGAAATTCTGGACACCGCCCGGAAGCTGGACGAGCTGGGCTTCCGGCTCTACGCAACAGACGGCACCGCCCATGAGATCGAGCGGCTGGGGACCAGCGTGGAAATTGTGGGCAAGCTGGGCCAGGACAACCGGGTGTTCCAGCTTCTGGAGGATGGGAGGATCGACTATGTAATTCTCACCGGGTCCACGGAGCCGGAGTACATTCGGGACTTCATCCGCCTGAATCACCGCTGCGTCCAGCTGGGAATTCCCTGCCTCACGTCCCTGGATACCGCCGGGGCCCTGGCGGACATTTTGGAATCCCGGTACAACCAGGGGAACACGGAGCTGGTGGACATCTGCCACCTGCGGGAGCGGCGGGAGACGCTGCCCTTTACCAAGATGCAGACCTGTGGCAACGACTATATCTTCCTAGAGAACTTCGACGGGCAAATTACCTGCCCGGAATCCCTGTGCGTCACCTTCTGCCACCGGCACTACGGCGTGGGGGCCGACGGCATCATTTTGATGGAGCGCTCGGACATCGCGGACGTGAAAATGCGGATGTTCAACAGCGACGGCAGCGAGGGAAAAATGGCGGGCAACGCCCTGCGGTGCCTGGGGAAGTACCTCTATGACAACGGCTTTTCCACAAAGGAGACCCTCACGGTGGAAACCGGCAGCGGCCTGCGGACCGTCACGCTCTACACCACCAATGGAAAGGTTACCTCCGCCAGCGTGGACATGGGAAAAGCGGCCCTGGATACCTCGGCGCTGAAATTCACCATCGCGGAAAAGCAGGTGGTGGACTATCCCGTCCGCATCGCCGGGCGGCCCTACCGCATCACCTGCGTGGACATGGGGAATCCCCACTGCGTGGTGTTCTGCGAGCGGGTGGACGACGTGGACATCGACTTCATCGGCCCCCGGTTCGAGCACGCGCCCTATTTCCCGGAGCGCATCAACACGGAGTTTATCCGGGTGGTGAATCCCAGCACCATCAAAATGCGGGTCTGGGAACGGGGCAGCGGGGAGACGATGGCCTGCGGCACCGGGGCCTGCGCGGCGGTGGTGGCCGCTGTGGCAAACGGCCTTTGCGAGAAGGGCCGGGACATCACCGTCCGGGTGAAGGGCGGGGAGCTGATTGTTCACTACACCGACGGGGGCGTCACCCTGACGGGGGACGCGAAGCTGGTGTATACGGGGGAGATTGAATATTGAGGCGGCACCGGGCCGCCGAGGCGATACTGGGCCGGTGAGCAATACCGGGCCGCCGAGGGCGGCGGCCCCTACACATTCCCTGTAGGGGCCGGCCCCCTGGCCGGCCCGTTTGCCGGAAACCCTGATGTACACAATTAGAAGGACCGCCCTTCCGGGCGGTCCTTTCACGTCATTACCGGGTAAATGATGTTCTGCTTCAGCAGGGTTACCATGCGCTGGTACTCCAGGGGGCTCTCCGCGTACTCCTTGATGCTCTCGTGGATGGGCCAGCTGGTGGCGTGTTCGGCGTTGTACTCCTCCGTCAACCGGGCCAGGGAGGCGGAGGCCAGCTCCGCCGTAAAGACCCCGCTGGAGGACGGGTAGCGGAAGCTCACCTCGTCCAGGTTTTCCACAAGCGCCAGCATCTGATAGCCCAGGAACCGGGACATCCCCCAGGTGGCGGACGTGGTCTCCTCCGCGTCCTCAAACTCCAACGTCCAGCGGTAGGGCCGCTCGCTGGTCTGGAGGGAGATGTTATACCGTCCAATCCGGCTCCCCACCTGCAAGAGCTTGGCGATGTTCCCCAGGGCGGGGGCGTCGCCGCAGTAGGGGGTCTTGGCGTCCACTAGGTCCAGGGTCTCCTGGGTGATAACCTGTCCGCCCGCCCAGAGAAGCCGCCCGGAGGTTCCGCCCAGCCAGACCTCCTGGACAAAGTCCAGGGAGACGTACATCTGCGCGTCACCGGCGCGGCAGAACGGGGAGACGGTTACTCTCCTGGCGTAGATGGAGGTCACGCCGTCCACCGTCTCCTGCTCCCAGCCGTAGAAGGCGTCGCCGGAGCTGATAGAGGTCAGGGACAAAAACAGCATGTTCCCCCCGTCCTGGACCTCGTTCGCAACCACCGCCACGCTCTGGGCCTGGAGGGGCGTACCGATGACAAAGAGCTTCAAGGCAATGCCCCCCAGCAGGACCAGGGCCGTACACACTACCGCCAGGACGATTTTTTTGGAGGTCCCCTTCTTCACCCGCTTGAGGAAGTCCACCTCTTTGGCGGACTCCTCCGATTCCGGCCCTGTCCGGGCGGCCATGGCCTCCTTTTGGGCGGTACAGACCGGACAGGTCTCCAAATGCCGGTCCACCGCCTCCTTCGATTCCTCCCCCAGGAGGTTTTCCACATAGCTGGGCAGCAAATCCCGCACCACGCCGCAGGTCAAATCATTTTTCATCGTCCACGCCTCCATTCCGTAACTTTTCCTTGCTCCGGTAAAAGGTCACCCGGGCCCAGGTCTCCGTCCTGCCGCACACGTCCCCAATCTCCCGGAAGCTGAGGCCCCCAAAAGCCCGGAGGTACACCACCTCCCGCGCTGGCTCCGGCAGATCGTGGACCAGCCGGAGCAGGGCCATCCGGCCCTCCTTCTCCAACAATCCCTCCTCCGCCGAGGGGCCCGGGGCCTCCGGCAGGTCCTCCGGGGAGACGGGGGCCTCCCGCTTTTGCTTCCGGAGGTGCTGGAACCACAGGTGCTTGGCAATCTGGCACAGCCAGACGGAGACCTTACAGGACCCGTCGAAGCGGTCCACGGACTTGACAGCCTGGTAAAAGGTCTCCTGGGTCAGCTCCTCGGCAAGGCCGGGGTCACGGCACTGGGCAAGGAGGAACTTATAGACCGTCTGGGCGTGCTGCTGGTAAACCTTCTGCATGTCCTCCATGGGTCCCAGCCTCCCTTCACCGGCCCCGCCGGGCCTTTGTTTCTGTTGATATATCCCCGGGAAGGGGAAAACGTTACGGGAAATTTGGTGATTTTTCCTTGCAATTTTTCCCGGCCTGCGTTACAATAAAAATCGGAAACATAAATGCGGCAGGCCGCCGGGCGCTTCCAACACCCGACGGCCCTGTACGAGTGACCACAGCACTCAGCACAGCAGTTTACGCAACTGCACCACAAGCTTATTATACCCATCTCTCCGTCTTTTTGCAAGGGCGGCGGGACGGGTTTCTGGGCGTGCGTTCGCATGATTTTATGCGGTGTTGAGTTTTGAAAGCTCGGCACCGTTTTTGTGTTTCCGGCGGACGTTCGGGGGCGGAGAACCCGGCGGTTTCCCGCTCCCAACGGACGCGCCGGAACAATTTAAAAAACAGGAGGTAAGATTCTATGGCAAAGCTGGACCTTTTACCCGGCGAAACCTTGATTGGCAGCGGACAGATGTCTCTTTATCTCAAACAGGGGTTGTCTAAAAAACCCTTTCAGGGGCATGTTTTTGTCACGAACCAGCGGGCCTGCTTTAAAATCAGCATGGCCAGGCAGTTGGAAATGGACCTGCCTGTCAAGGAAATTCAAGGCTTTCAGGTGAGCCACATGCTCTTTATTACAAAAGTGACCATCTGTGCCCGAAATGGAGATACCTATTCCTTGACCGGCTTTCCCGCAAAAAAGCTCCAGAGCTGGCTGGAGAAAGCCGGCGTTAAACGGCTGTAAAAGTCCGCAAAAGCCCCGCTCCAAAAGGAGTGGGGCTTTTGCGTTTGACATCCTTCGTCAAAAGCAGTATAATAAGCTCCGTGGAACGCAGCCACCACGCGCATATGCCGCGGTGGAGGTCAAAGACGGTTGCCTGACATCCCGCGGGAGCGGAAAGGAAGGCGTGTGTATAGCCCCTGCGGGAAATCTTTCTCCGGGAGGTGATACATATTACTCTTCAGGAAGTGTTCTGGATCGTGTCCATCGCTTGGATTTTGTACCAGGCGTATGACCGTTTCGATTCACGTAAGAAGAAGTGAGCCGTCTGCTGCAACAGATGGCTCACTAAAGGTTGGGGCTAAGCCCCAGCTTCAAGTGTAGGTATCCGTATGTGGCAACCGTCTGGGTTCCACATTTTTTATTATAGCCTCCATCCTCGCCCTTGTCAAGCCGCTTTTAAAAAAGGCCCCGCTCCTCTTGGAGCGGGGCCTTTCGTATTCCAATAAAAACCGTTACGCTTCCGCCATAGCCTTCGCCTCGGCGATGGCCTTCTCCTGGGCGGCGGGGGGGCAGTCCTGATAGCGGACAAAGTGGAAGGTGAAGCTGCCACGGCTCTGGGTCATGGCCCGGAGGTCGATGGCATAAGTACCCATCTCCGCCATGGGAACCTCGGCGGTGATGACCTGGGTGCCGTCGCCCACGGGGTCCATGCCCATGGGGGTGCCCCGGCGCTTGGAGATGTCGCCCATGACATCGCCGGTATAGCTCTCCGGCACCGTCACCTTCAATTCGCCGATGGGCTCCAGCAACACGGGATTCGCCTCCGGCATGGCGGCCTTATAGGCCAGCTGCGCCGCCGTCTTAAAGGCGATTTCGGAGGAATCCACCGGGTGGTAGGACCCGTCGTAGAGAACCGCTTTCAGGTTCACCAGGGGATAGCCCGCCAGGGGGCCGTGGACGCAGGCCTCCCGGAGGCCCTTTTCCACCGCCGGGAAGAAGTTCCGGGGCACGGAGCCGCCGAACACCTCCTCGGCAAAGACCATCTCCTCCTCGTCGGGGTTGTACTCGAACCGGACCCACACGTCGCCAAACTGGCCGCTG
The DNA here is from genome assembly GCA_910587705.1 of uncultured Oscillibacter sp. Classification (GTDB taxonomy): domain Bacteria; phylum Bacillota; class Clostridia; order Oscillospirales; family Oscillospiraceae; genus Oscillibacter. The sequence continues at coordinate 26,903 of CAJUMX010000021.1, read as the reverse complement.
CCGCCGGTCTGCTTCTTGTGCCGGCCCTGCTTCTGGACAGTCTTGCGAATCTTCTCCCGATAGGGTACCCGGGTGGGTTTCAATTCCGCCTCCACGTTGAAGCGGCTTTTCAGCTTGCTGACCAGCACGTCCATCTGCATGTCGCCCGCGCCGGAGACCACCATCTGGTGGGTTTCGGCGTTGTTCACCACGGTAAAGGTGGGGTCCTCCTCGTTGAGGCGGGCGAGGCCCTGGGCGATCTTATCCTCCTGGCCCCGGGTCTTGGGCTGGATGGCCACGGAGTAGCAGGGCTCGGCGAAGGGGATGTTTTTGAGGCTGACCACCTTCCGCTCGTCGCAGAGGGTGTCCCCGGTCTTGATGTCCATTTTGGCGATGGCGCCGATGTCGCCGCAGACCAGCTCCTTGACCTCGGCGTTTTTCTTGCCCCGGATGGTGTACAGGCGGCCCAGCTTCACCTTCTCGCCGGTGCGGGCGTTCACCATGGGCATATCCGGCGTGATGGCTCCGGAGAGGACCTTGACGAAGGAGTACTTGCCGTACTGATCGGAGATGGTCTTAAACACGAAGGCGGTGGGCACGCCGCCGGGGGAGACCACGAATTCCTCGGTCTCGCCGTCGGCCTTGGTGGCCTTGTGGTAGTTGCCCTCCACGGGGTTGGGCAGCAGGTCCACGATGTTATCCATCAGCATCAAGGAGCCCAGGCACCCCACGGCGGAGCCGCAGAGAACGGGGAAAAGGCTCAACTCCCGGACGCCCTGACGGAGGCCCTGAATCATCTCGGCGTAGGTGAAATCCTCACCGTCGAAGAATTTATTCATCAGGTCCTCGCTGGTCTCCGCCACGGATTCTTTGAGGGCGTCGTTGAACTCGGCGATGACATCGGCCTTGTCGGCGGGGACCTCGATCTCCACCCGCTTGAGCTTTTGCATCTCATAGGCCCGCTTATTCAAAACATCGATGATGCCGGTGACCTTTTTGTCGCCGTCCCAGATGGGGACCACCACCGGGGCGATCTTCTTGCCGAAGCGCTCCCGGAGGGCCTCGAAGGTGGCGTTGTAGTCGGAGTTATCCTCGTCGGTTTTGGAGATGTAGATGAAGCGGGGCATGTTCCGCTCCTCGCAGTATTTCCACGCCTTCTCCAGGCCCACGGACACGCCGTCCTTGGCGGAGCAGACGATAATGGCGGCGTCGGCGGCCCGGAGGGCGGCCATGGCCTCTCCGGCGAAGTCAAAGGCGCCGGGGGTGTCCATGAGGTTGATGCGGCTGCCCTTGTAATCCAGGGGCGCCAGGGCCAGGGAGAGGGAAATCTGGCGCTTGGTTTCCTCCGGATCGTAGTCGCAGACGGTGTTTCCGTCGGCGGCCCGGCCCATTCTATCGATGACGCCGGTCATATAAAGCAGGCTCTCGGCCAGGGCGGTCTTGCCGCTGCCGCTGTGCCCCAGCAGACAGACGTTGCGGATGTTCTGTACAGAATAGCTCATGATTCGTTCCACTCCTTATCTTTGCTGTCCATGCGGCCGGGGCCGCAAGCGTCCAATATATGAATTATACAACAGCTACCGGCGGATTACAACAGAAATTTTGGGCAAAATCACATTTATGCTTCCCCTCCAAAATGTTGGTTAAAAATTCGTCAATTTACATATGGAAAAAGAAGGAAGGGTCCGGCGGACAGCCGCCGGGCCCTTCCAGATAAACCGCCCAAGGGACGCATGTCATTCCGCCGGTAAACGTACCGTAGGGGCGGACCTGCGTGTCCGCCCGTTTTCCGCAATCCCGGCACTCCCTGGAGGAGGGCGGACACATAGGTCCGCCCCTACAGGCATCCTCTTATTTTTGCAGGCCCTTTACCCAGGCACCGTATTTATCCACATTGGCCTGGGCGTCCGCCGCGTCCTTGCCCTGGGTGAGGATGTAGACCTTGATCTTGGGCTCCGTGCCGGAGGGCCGGACAATGACGCTGGTGCCGTCCGCCATCTCAAAGCGCAGCACGTTGGACCCGGAGAGCTCCATCGTACTCTTGGCCCCGGTGGCGCAGTCGGTGACGGAGCCGTCGGAGTAGTCCTTGAACTGGACCACCTTCACGCCGGAAATCTCCGCCGGGGGATTCTCCCGGAGGCCCTTCATCAGATTCGCCATGTCCTTAAGGCCGTCCAGGCCCGGCATGACCAGGTTATAGGTGTGCTCGGCATAGTAGCCGTACTTCTCGTACAGGGCCTCCAGAGCGTCCGCCAGGGTCATGCCCTGGTTGGCGTACCAGGCGGCCATCTCCGTCAGCAGCAGGGCCGCCGTAACGGCGTCCTTGTCCCGGACATAATCCCCCAGCATGTAGCCGTAGCTCTCCTCATAGGAGAAGATCACCTTGCCCTCGCCGCTGTTTTCCAGCTTGTCCTTCTTCTCCGCCAGGAACTTGAAGCCGGTGAAGGTGTCGAAGCACTGGAGGCCGTTGACCTCCGCCACCTTCCGGGCCATCTCCGTGGTGACGATGGTTTTCAGGGCCACCGCCTTCTCCGGCAGGGTGCCCGCCCGTTTCCTCGCGCCGATGAGGTAGTCCAGCAGCAGAACGCCGGTCTGGTTTCCGGTGATGACCTTGAACTCGCCGTCCTTGGTGCGGACCATGATGCCCACCCGGTCGGCGTCGGGGTCGGAGCCCAGGATGAAGTCCGCGCCCTCCTTCTTGGCCAGGTCCACCGCCAGGTAGAAGCCCTCGGGATTCTCCGGGTTGGGGGAGACCACGGTGGGGAAGTCCCCGTCAATGACCATCTGCTCCGGGACGCAGAGGAGGTGCTTCACCCCCAGGCGGCCCAGGGCCTCGGGAATCAGCTTGTGACCGGTACCGTGGAAGGGGGTGTAGACCATCTTAAAGCGGTCCGCCACCTGTTCCACCGTGGCCTTGTCGTTGACCTGGGCCATGACGTTGGTGAGGAATTTCTCGTCGGTCTCGGCCCCCAGGACCTCAATGAGCCCGGCCTTGACCGCCTCGTCATAGTCCATGCGCTGAATGTCGGTGAAGATGTCGATTTCCCCCAGCCGCTTGGCGATGGCGTCGGCGTGATGGGGGGGAAGCTGGGCCCCGTCCTGCCAGTAGACTTTATAGCCGTTGTATTCCTTGGGGTTGTGGCTGGCGGTGACGTTGATTCCCGCCTGGCAGTGATACTCCCGGACGGCAAAGCTCAGCTCCGGGGTGGGGCGGAGGGATTCGAAAATCCGCACATGAATACCATTGGCGGCGCAGACCTCGGCGGCGGCCCGGGCGAACTCCAGGGAGTGGTTCCGGCAGTCCATGCAGATGGCCACGCCCCGCTTTTTGCCCTCCTCGCCTTCGGCGCAGATCACGTCGGCAAAGCCCTGGGTGGCCCAGCGGATGACGTGGATGTTCATATTGTGAAGCCCTGTGTACATGGTGCCCCGGAGGCCGGCGGTGCCGAATTCCAGGGGTCCGTAGAACCGGGACTCGATCTCCTTGGGGTCGTTTCGGATGGCCTCCAGCTCGGCCCGCTCCGCCTCGCTCAGGGCGGGGCTTCCAAGCCATTTCTCGTATTCCTTCATGAAGTCCATAGCGATGCTCCTCCTTTGATGAACGCTGCCCGGCTTTTGACGAATATGGACAACGTTTGATTCCTTGTGTCCGGCAAAATTATCCATGCCGCACAAAAACATTATAAGGGCTTCCAGGGGGGATGTCAAGAAAAAGGAAGGGTGGGGGGGGGAGATTCAGCCATGATGATGGCTGGTGCAATGCACCCCCCATTTTCTCTTTTTCTTCCAGAAGAAAACGAGAAAACGGGCCGTGCACGGTCCAAAAGAGAAAAAGAAGTAACGGGGGACGATACGGGGGCGCGGCTGAATGAATGGCGGAGCCAGAATGACTTCCCACGCGCAATTGGTTCGCACGGGGGTTGCTCTTCACCGAATGGACCAGCTCCTCTTTTTGCTGCCGCACCCCGGTGGTTCCGCCGGAGCTGCGTCTACCGACCTTCTTTTTCAGTGCGTGCCAGGTGAGCGGCGACGCTTCGCTGGCCGCTATGCTTTGGATACCATCCGCCCGCGCCAGGGTAGCGGCAGCGGAAAGAGAAGCTTGTCCATTCGTCGAGGAACAAACCCCCGCTCAATTTGATTGCGCGTGGGAAGTCATTCCGGCTCCGCCGATCATTCAGCCGCGCCCCCGTATCGTCCCCCGTTACTTCTTTTTCTCTTTTGGACCGTGCACGGCCCGTTTTCTCATTTTCTTCTGGAAGAAAAAGAGAAAATGGGGGGTGCATTGCACCAGCCATCGCTGGTTTCCATTCTCCCCCGCCCGTAGGGCGAGCAAACGCCCCCCTCCTGGCAGGGAGATTGTCCAAAACCATCCCCTTATTATTAGAATAGGTATTGCTATCCGCTCCCTTTTCTGCTATAATAAAGAAATGTTTTCATCCCCTCAACAACAAGACAGAAAAGAGAGGTGTTTCCTTTTTGAATTCCGTCACCGACATTTGGGAGAATGTCCTGCGCCAGCTTCGGGGGACGCTCTCCGAGACCACCATTTCCACCTGGTTCGACGAACTTCGCATCGTGGACATCAAGGGCAATACCTGTTACCTCCACTGCGCCAGCGACTTCAAAAGGGGATACCTGGAGTCCCTGTTTCTCAACAACATCAAAGCCGCCCTCCACGACATTTTCTCCACGGATTTCGAGGTGAAGATTTTCGACGACCCGGGCCTTTTGGAATACCAGGGCGGCGGGGCCCCGAAGCGGCAGGCAGACCGCTTTACCTACGCCGAATTCACCTTCGACAACTTCGTAGTGGGCCCCTCCAATAAGCTGGCCCACGCCGCCTCCATGGCCGTGGCGGAGCACCCCGCCCAGAACTACAACCCCCTTCTCATCTACGGGGATTCCGGCCTTGGAAAAACCCACCTGCTCTACGCCATCGCCAACGTCATCCGGAAAAACGACCCCGCCGCTAAAATCGTCTACATCAAGGGCGACGAGTTCATCAACGAGTTCGTGGAGCTGGTCCGGGCCAACCGGGGCAGCGAGTTCCGGGCCAAGTACCGGGAGGCGGATTTGCTGCTGGTGGACGACGTGCAGTTCGTGGCGGGGAAAGAGCAGGTGCAAAACGAGTTCTTCCACACCTTCAACACCCTCTATGAATCCGGGCGGCAGATCGTGCTGACCTCCGACCGGCCCCCCTCCGAGATGACGCTTTTGGACGACCGGCTGCGGACCCGCTTCGAGTGGGGCTTACTGGCCGACGTGACGCCGCCGGACTTCGAGACCCGGCTTGCCATTGTGAAGAACAAGGCCGCCCTTTTGGGCATGGACCTGCCGGACAAGATCGCCGTCATGATCGCCCAAAAGGTCACCGCCAACGTCCGCCAGCTGGAGGGCACCGTCAATAAGGTTCTGGCCTATAAGCAGCTTCTGGACAAGGAGACCGACGAGGACACCGTAAACCGGGCCATGCAGGACATCTTAAAGGGCAGCAACGAGTATATTCCCACGCCGGAGGGCATCTTGTCCTACGTCAGCCGGTACTACCAGCTGGAGGAATCCGTGGTGAAGGGCCAGCAGCGGGTGCGGGCCGCCGTGGAGGCCCGGCAGATCTCCATGTACCTCATCCGGGTGATGACGAACCTCTCCCAGGACAACATCGGCCAGCTCTTTGACAACCGGGACCACTCCACCGTCATTCACTCCATCCGCCAGGTGGAGCAGAAGATGAAAAAGGACCCGGCCTTCGCCGAAATGGTGAAGGAGCTGAAAAGCAACATCACCTCCCGGCACTGACGTGGGGGAGAACCTTCAATAATTGAAACGCCGGAAATTGGATGTGCCAGGATTCCGGCAGACAGGCGGACCCACCGGTCCGTCCCTACGGGTGGTTTTCTTCTAAAATCCGCCCTTTTTTGGGATACTCAATTTCCACAATTCTGGTGGAAAAGGAAAACATTCCTGTGGATAAAAGCGCCTTCGACAAAAGGCGTTGATAACCACCCTCTTTTTCAACATCCCCTGTGGAGGCGGAAAACCCTGCCATTCCTGGGAATGTTCCCTTTTTCCACAATCCCGCCCCCCTACGGCTACTGCTTCTAAAAATATGTTCTTTTCTTTTTAAAAAGAACGGCTTTCGCCGTTTCCGGACCAGCGCCGGAACCATCTTTCCATTTCCGCGCCTCTTGGCGCAAGGAGGTTTCCTTTATGAAATTTAGCTGCGAAAAAGCCCTTCTCCAAAACGCCATCTCCGTCACCAGCCGGGCCGTCGCCCAGAAAAGCTCCATTCCCGCCCTGGAGGGCCTGCTCCTCCACGCCGGGGAGGGGGGGCTGACCGTCTCTGGCTATAACATGCAAACCGGCATCCGGGCCAAGGTCTCCGCCGGGGTGGAGGAGGCCGGGGAAATTGTCCTCAACGCCCGGTTGTTTGGCGACATCATCCGGCGGATGCCCGACGATTCCGTCACCTTCACCGCCAACGAAAAATTGCAGGTCCGCCTCCGCTGCGGCGACGCGGACTTTGAGATTCCCGGCCTTTCCTCCGCGGACTACCCGGACCTTCCCGAGGTGGAGGACGAGTATGCCGTTTCCATGCAACGAAAGGTCCTTCGGGCCATGATTGAGGAGGTGGCCTTTGCCGTCTCCACCAACGAGAGCCGCCCGGTGCACACCGGGGCCCTTTTTGAAATCGGAGAGGGCTGCCTCACCATGGCCGCCGTGGACGGCTTCCGTCTGGCGGTGCGGAAGGAGCCCCTGGAGAAGCTGGAGGGCGGGGCGTTCTCCTTTGTGGCCCCCGGCTCCGCGCTGAACGAGGTGAAGGGCATCTGCGGCGACGTGGAGGACCTGGCGGAAATCACCCTGGGGCGGCGGCACATTCTCTTTGCCGTGGGGGACGTGGAGTTGATCTGCCGCCGTTTGGAGGGGGAATTCCTGGACTATCGGAACGCCATTCCCAAGAAAAACCCCATTGCCGTCACCGTGGAGGCCAAGGCCCTGATGGAGAGCATCGACCGGGTGTCGGTGGTGATCTCCGACAAGCTGAAAAGCCCGGTGCGCTGCCATTTTATGGAGGGGAAGGTCCTCCTCTCCGCCAAGACCGCCAACGGCGAGGCCAAGGACGTGTGCCGTCTGGAGGGAGACGGGGACGGTTTGGAAATCGGCTTTAACAACCGCTATTTAATGGACGCTTTGCGCTTCGCCCCGGCGGACACCGTGCGGGTGGAGCTCAATACCGGCGTGTCCCCGGCCATTCTGGTGCCCACGGACGAAACGGACCGTTTCCTCTACATGGTGCTGCCGGTGCGCCTGAAGAACGACGGCTAAGGTGGGAGGCGTTATGAAGGAAGTGACGATTACCACGGAGTTTATCAAGCTCCAGGACCTTTTGAAATTCGCGGGGCTGGTGGAGACCGGCGGCGAGGCCAAGGAGCGAATTCAGGCCGGGGAGGCCCAGGTGAACGGGGAGCCCTGCCTCCAGCGGGGGAAGAAAATCCGGCCCGGGGATCAGGTGCTCTTCCACGGAACGGCCCTGACGGTCCGCTATGCGGATTGAGCGTCTGGAGTTGGAGGGCTTTCGGAACTACGTCTGTCAGGCGGCGGACTTCGACCCCCGGTGCAACGTGGTTTGCGGCGAGAACGCCCAGGGGAAAACGAACCTTTTGGAGGCCCTGGTGTACCTCTCCCGGGGGAGGTCCCCCCGGGCTCGGACGGACCGGGAGATGATCGGCTTTCAGGCGGAGGCCGCCAGGCTCCGGACCCGGGCAGCCTCCCGGGAGCGGGAGTTTTGGGTCCAGGCGGACCTCTTCCGGGGGCGGAGACGGAGGCTGACCGTCAATCAGGTCCCCGTGAAAACCAACGCCGCCCTGGGGGACGTGTACCACACGGTGTTGTTCCAGCCGGAGGACCTGTACCTCATCCGGGAGGGGGCCGCCGCCCGGCGGCGCTTCTTGGATACCGCTTTGTGCCAGCTCCGGCCCCGGTACGCCGCCGCCCTGGCGGGCTACGAGCGGGCAAGGGAGCAGAAAACCCGCATCCTCCGGGACTATGACCAGCGGCCGGACCTGCTGGAGGCTTTGCCGGAGTTCAACGAGCAGATGATCCGGCTGGGGGCCGCCCTGGTTCAGTACCGGTACCAGTTCTGCCTCCGCCTGGCGGAGTACGCCGCCCTTCACCACCGGGAGTGCTCCGGGGGACGGGAGACGCTGACCCTTCAATACCAGACGGTTTCCTCCATCGAGGACCCCGGCGCGGAGATCGGGATTCTGGCGGACCGGCTCCGGCGGCATATGGAGAGCCACCGGGAGGCGGAGCTCTCCTCCCGGCTGTGCCTCTCCGGACCCCATAAGGACGATATTCTGGTGAGCATCGACGGGCGGGAGGCGAAGCAGTACGCCTCCCAGGGCCAGACCCGGACGGCGGCCCTGGCCTTGAAGCTGGCGGAGCGGGAGATTTATAAAAACGCGGCGGGGGAGTACCCGGTGCTGCTGCTGGACGACGTGCTCTCGGAGCTGGACCCGAGGCGGCAGGAATTCGTCCTGAACCGCATCGCGGGGGGGCAGGTGTTTATTACCTGCTGCGAGGAGGACCGATTGCCCAGCCTTCTAGGGGGCAGGGTGTTTCACGTGGAACAGGGAAACATTCTATAAAAGGGGGAAATATGCCATGTATCTGCACTTAGGGCAAAACGAAATCATTCCCCAGCGCCGGGTGATTGGCATTTTCGACCTGGACAAATGCAGCTATGAGAAGCGGACCCGAGATTACCTGGCCGCCGCCGAGAAGGAGGGGGTAGTGCTGGATATCTCCGGGGATTTGCCCCGGTCCTTCGTGGTCTGCGACCACCCCTATCACGAGCAGATTGTGTATCTAAGCCCCTTGAGCCCCGGAGCCCTGCGGAAACGGGCGGAGAGCGGGAAGCTGGAGTGATGGGACAGCCTATGCGGCTTTAAGGAAAAGTATTCCAATCGTTTAGCGGGAGCGGGGAAAGGCGGGCCGAACGGCTCCACCCCTTCGGCATGGCTTTTTCCGCTCTAAAAGATAAGTTCCGTGAAACAGCTCTCCGTTGCCGTGTGACGGGCCAAGACCAACACCGCACCGCAGAGCGAGATGAAATTCTTTTTGGTTCTTTTTCTTTTAAGAAAAAGAACAGCAAAGGAGAAGTATATGGCAGACAATGAAATCTTAAATTCCACCGCCGTGGACGCGTCCAACGAATACGACGCGTCGGAAATCCAGGTCCTGGAGGGTCTGGAGGCCGTGCGGAAGCGGCCCGGCATGTATATCGGCTCCACCTCCGCCTCGGGCCTCCACCACCTGGTGTACGAAATCGTGGACAACGCCATTGACGAGGCCCTGGCGGGCTTCTGTACGGAAATCCTGGTCCAGATTAACCCGGGAGACACCATCACCGTGGTGGACAACGGCCGGGGCATCCCCGTGGATATCCAGGCCCAGACGGGAAAGCCCGCCCTGGAGGTGGTCTATACCATCCTCCACGCAGGAGGCAAATTCGGCGGCGGGGGCTATAAGGTCTCCGGCGGCCTCCACGGCGTGGGCGCGTCGGTGGTCAACGCCCTTTCCGAGTGGCTGACGGTCCAGGTCCACAAAAACGGCGAAATCTACGAGATGAAATTCTCCCGTGGTCACATTACCCAGGAGATGAAAATTGTGGGCAAGACGGACCATACCGGCACCACCGTCACCTTCAAGCCGGACCCGGAGATGTTCGAGGACACGGTTTACAGCTACGACACCCTTCACACCCGCATGCGGGAGGAGGCGTTCTTAAACGCGGGCCTTCGTATCAACACCGTGGACCTCCGCCCCGGGAAGGAACAGCAGGACTCCATGTGCTACGAGGGAGGCATCCGGGAGTTTGTCACCTGGCTCAACAAAAGCAAGGACGCCCTCCACCCCGGCGTGATTTACATGTCCGGCCAGCGGGAGGACTCCGTGGCCGAGGTGGCCTTACAGTACAACGACGGCTACAGTGAAACCATTCTCTCCTTCGCCAACAACGTCCACACCCCGGAGGGGGGCATGCACGAGGAGGGCTTCAAGCGGGCCTTGACCACCGTGCTGAACAGCTACGGCAAAAAAATTAAAATGCTGAAGGACGACGAAAAGGTCTCCGGCGAGGACTGCCGGGAGGGCCTCACCTGCGTCATCTCCGTAAAGCTCACCGACGCCCAGTTTGAGGGGCAGACCAAGGCGAAGCTGGGCAACAGCGAAATCCGCACCCTGGTAAACAACATCGTGGCGGAGAAGCTGGATACCTTCCTGGAGGAAAACCCCCAGGTGGGAAGGATGATTCTGGACAAGGCCCTCACCGCCTCCCGTGCCCGGGAGGCCGCCAAGAAGGCCCGGGAATCCATCCGCCGCAAGACGGCTCTCGGCGGCGCGGCCATGCCCGACAAGCTCCGGGACTGCAACGAGAACAATCCGGAGCTGACGGAACTCTATATCGTCGAGGGCGACTCCGCCGGAGGCTCCGCCACCCAGGGGCGGGACTCCCGCTTCCAGGCCATTCTTCCCCTTTGGGGAAAGATGCTGAACGTGGAAAAGGCCCGGGCGGACAAGGTCTATGGAAACGACAAGCTCCAGCCGGTTATCACCGCCCTGGGGGCGGGCATCGGGGAGGAGTTTGACGCGAACAAGCTCCGGTATCATAAAGTCATCATCATGGCGGACGCCGACGTGGATGGAAGCCATATCCGCACCCTGCTTCTGACCTTCTTCTTCCGCTTCATGCGGCCCCTCATTGAGCAGGGCTACGTCTATTCCGCCGTGCCGCCCCTCTTCAAGCTTACCCGGGGCAAGACCACAAGGGTGGCCTACGACGACCCGGAGCGGGAGCGCATCGCCGCGGAGCTCCGGGGAGACAACCCCAATGCCAAGGTGGAAATCAGCCGCTTCAAGGGCCTTGGCGAGATGAACCCCCACGAGCTGTGGGAGACCACCATGGACCCCGCCACCCGGACCCTCCGGCGGATTACCCTGGACGACGCGGTGAAGGCGGACGAGACGTTTACGATTCTCATGGGGGAGAAGGTGGAACCCCGGAAGGAGTTTATCGAGAAGAACGCCCAGTATGTGGTGAACCTGGACTACTGAGGAGGCGCTATGAAACAAATTGGAAGCCTGCTTTTGCTCCTGGCCCTGCTGCTGTCCGGCTGCGGCGGCGTCTCAAAGGAGGACTTCATCGCAGTCTGTGCGGAGCGGGACGCCCTGCGGGAGGAGCTCCGGGAGTTTGAGGAGCAGCGGGAACAGGAGTTGGCCGCCCTCCAGGCGGACCTCCAGTATCTCCAGGAGCAGCAGGAGAAGTCCCCCGGCACGGTGACGGTCAAGGTAACGGGCGAATTTACGGCCACGGTGCGGTCCCTGATTCCCGACTATGAGACGGACGATGAAACGCCGTACATGGCGGTGGCCACCCTGTTCCAAAGCACGCCCTTTACGATTTGGACCGGAGAGCTTACGAAACATTTGGAAGAAGGGGAGACCTACGTCTTTGAGGTCGAAATGTCCCGTTACGATATCATCACCAGGCAGGAATACGAATCCGGTACGCTTCTCAATCCCAAGGCGGCGTTTTCCATGTACCCTTCCCTCTATATATCCACCTTCCGCCCGGCGGAGGAAAGCGACTATGGACTGGATTCCGTCCACCTGGCGTACGAAGCGTGTGAAACCTGATGTAAGGAAAGGCTGGGTAACAGCAGATGAGTAAGAAACCCCAATACGACCCCGAGGAAATCCGCTTCCCGGACCAGAAGATTGTCGAGTCCCCCCTGGTCCCGGAGATGGAGAAATCCTATATCGACTACGCCATGAGCGTCATTGTGGGCCGGGCCCTGCCGGACGTGCGGGACGGCCTCAAGCCCGTCCACCGCCGCATCCTCTACGCCATGTATGAGGATAACCTCACCCACGACAAGCCCTTCCGCAAGTGCGCCACCGCCGTGGGCGACGTGCTGGGCCGCTACCACCCCCACGGCGACCAGTCGGTATACGACGCCCTGGTCCGCCTGGCCCAGGATTTCTCCATGCGCTATATGCTCATCGACGGACACGGCAACTTCGGCTCCGTGGACGGCGACCCCCCGGCGGCCTACCGGTATACGGAGGCCCGCTTAGCCCGCATGTCCGAGGAAATGCTGCGGGAAATTGAAAAGGACACCGTGGACTGGGACCCCAACTTCGACGAGACGAGGAAGGAGCCCAAGGTCCTGCCCTCCCGGTTCCCCAACCTCCTGGTGAACGGCTCCTCCGGCATCGCCGTGGGCATGGCCACCAACATCCCGCCCCATAACCTCCGGGAGGTCATCGGGGCCGTCATCCACGTGCTGGACGACCCGGAGGCCACGCTGACGGATTTGATGCAGCACATGGAGGGCCCGGACTTTCCAACCAAGGGCATCATCATGGGCCGGTCCGGCATCCGGGCGGCCTACGCCACGGGCCGGGGCCGGGTGACCATCCGGGCAAGGCACGAGTTCGAGGAGTTCGGCCAGAACCGGACCCGCATTATCATCACGGAAATCCCCTACCAGGTCAACAAGCGGATGCTGATTAAAAACATGGCGGACCAGGTGGAGGACAAGCGGCTGGAGGGCATCTCCAACATCCAGGACGAATCCGACCGCAACGGCATGCGCATCGTCATCGAGCTGAAACGGGACGCCAACCCCCAGGTGGTCTTAAACCGCCTCTTCGCCCAGACCCAGCTTCAAACCACCTTTGCCATCAACATGCTGGCCCTGGTGGAGGTCAACGGCAAGCTCCAACCCAAAATTCTCTCCCTGCGGCACATCCTGGACGAGTACATCCAGCACCAGGAGCAGGTTATCGTCCGCCGCACCCGGTTCGACCTGAAAAAGGCCCAGGAGCGGGCCCATCTGCTGGAGGGATTGCTGATTGCCCAGGACCACATTGACGAAGTGGTGAAAATCATCCGCACCAGCTACGACAACGCGAAAGAAAACCTCATGACCCGCTTTGGCCTGGACGACGTGCAGGCCCAGGCAATCTGCGACATGCGGTTAATCGCCCTCCAGGGCTTAAACCGGGAGAAGCTGGAAAACGAGTACAAGGAGCTGGAAGAGCGCATCGCCTGGTTCCAGAAAATCCTCTCCGACGAGACCCTGGTCCGCCAGATTCTGAAAGAAGAGCTCACCGCCATCGCCGAAAAGTACGGCGACGAACGGATGACGGAAATCCAGGACGTGGAGGACGAAATCGACATCGAGGACCTCATCGAGGAAGAGCAGTGCGTCTTTACCCTGACCCAGGCGGGGTATATCAAGCGGACCCCCGTCAGCGAGTACACCGCCCAGTCCAAGGGCGGCATGGGCAAGAAGGGCATCACCACCCGGGAGGAGGACGCGGTGGCGGACGTGTTCACCGCCTCCACCCACGACTATATTCTCTTCTTCACGGACACCGGAAAGGTCTACCGGAAGAAGGGCTATCAAATTCCCGTCTCCGGCAAAACCGCCAAGGGGACCAACATCGTCAACATCCTCCAGGTGGAGCAGGGCGAGCGGGTCCAGGCCATGGTCCACACCCGGTCCTTAGAGGACCCGGACCGCTTCCTCTTTATGGTCACCCGAAACGGCATTGTGAAGCGCATTCCGGCGGACAGCCTGAAAAACCTCCGGAACAACGGCATCCGGGCCCTGAGCATGACGGAGGACGACCGGCTCATTACCGTCCGGGAGACCGACGGGGAGCAGAATATCCTGATTGCCACCCACGACGGCTGCGCCGTCTGCTTCCACGAGGACGACGTGCGCCCCATGGGCCGGGCCGCCGTGGGCGTGCTTGGCATCAAGCTCCGGGAGGGTGACTATGTAGTGGGCGCCGCCCGGGCCCAGAGCGGCAAGGCCGTCCTTACCATCACGGAAAAGGGCTACGGCAAGCGGACCCCGGTGGAGGAGTACCGAATTACAAAGCGGAACGCCTACGGCATCAAGAACTATATGCTGACGGAGAAAACTGGGCAGGTGGTCGGCATCAAGGTGGTGGACGGGTCCGAGGACCTGCTTCTCGTGACGGAGGCGGGCATCCTAATCCGCACGCCGGTGGAGGCCATCAAGCAGTGCGGCCGGTCCACCCAGGGAGTCATCGTCATGCGGTTCAAGGAAGAAGGGGACCGGGTGATTTCCATGGCCCTGGCGGACCGGGAGGAAACGGAGGAAGGAAAGGAGCCGTAAAGCATGAAGCTGGCAAACGCCTTGTCCCAGCGGAGCGAGCTGCAAACCAGAATCCACCAGCTGGAGGCCCGGCTGTATAACAACGCCCAGGTCCAGGAGGGAGAGCGGCCCGCCGAGGACCCGGAGGAGCTCCTCCGGGAACTGGAAGCGGACTATGCCCGGCTGGAGGAGCTAATTTCCGCCATCAACCGCACCAACTCCGCCGCCCGGACGGAGGACGGGAGAACCCTGTCCGATCTCCTGGCCCGGCGGGACTGCTTAAAGGGAAAGCTGGGGATTCTGCGGAACTTCCTGGAAAACGCCAGCGCCCTGGTTCGCCGCCGCACCGCCAGCGAAATTCGAATTCGAAGCGCCGTGGACGTCCGGACGCTGCAAAAAACGGTGGACGGCCTGTCCAAGGAGCTGCGGGAATTGGAGGAGGCCATCCAGGAGAAGAACTGGACCACGGAGCTTTTGTAAAGGTTTGGTTGCGCGAGAAGCGGGCGTCGGCTCCGCGCCGGAGTGATCAGGCGAATACTGCCCTTGGGGCAGCTTCATGGCTGACGGGCGGGGCCCCGTCTCGGGTTCGAATCCCGGTGTTTTGAAGAGGCCCGGCATGGTAACAACCGCAAGCTTACGCTTTTTATGACAACCGGACGCCGGTTTCGCGCGGGCGGGTTTGGGGAACGAAGGTGAAAGGCGGGACGTGGAGACGCGTCCCGCCTTTTTCTTGAAATTGGTTGACACTGTGCGTAAATGTATATACAATAGAGCATACCAAAGGAAAGGGGTGTTTCACATGGCACAGACGAATATCAACATCCGCATGGACACGGAGCTGAAAAAACAGTTCGAGGCCTTTTGCGCGGACGTGGGCATGAGCATGACCACGGCCTTTAACATCTTCGCCAAGAAGGCGGTGCGGGAAAACCGGATTCCCTTCGAGGTGGGCGGGGACATCCCCAACGAGGAGACCCGGCGGGCAATCGAACGCGCGCAAAAGGGCATTGGGCTTAGCAAGGGATTTTCCTCTGTTCAGGAGCTGATGGAGGATTTAAATGCTGACGATTAAATACGAGCGGGAGTTCAAAAAGGACTACAAGCGGGTGGTACGGCGGGGCTATCATATCCAGTTTATGGAAACCGTCATTGAGCTTTTGGCGAAGGGAGAGCCCCTGCCCCCCAAGTACAAGGACCACGCCCTTACCGGGGACTACAGGGGCTGCCGGGAGTGTCACATCACGCCGGACTGGCTGCTGATCTATCAGATTCACGACGAGGAGCTGATTTTGATTCTCACCAGAACCGGGACCCACAGCGACCTCTTTTGAGAGGGGAGGGAGATCATGAAAACCGTTACCATCTACACCGACGGGGCCTGCTCCGGGAACCCCGGCCCCGGGGGCTGGGGGGCCATTTTGATGTACGGGGAGCACAAAAAGGAGCTCTCCGGCGGCGAGGCCCAGACCACCAACAACCGCATGGAGCTCACCGCCGTCATCACCGCCCTGGAGGCCCTGCGGGAACCCTGTGAGGTAGAGCTGTGGTCCGACAGCAAGTATGTGATCGACGGGCTTAGCAAGGGCTGGGCCAAGGGCTGGCGGGCCAAGGGCTGGGTGAAAAGCGACAAAAAGCCCGCCCTGAACCCGGACCTCTGGGGCCGCCTTTTGGACCTGGCGGAGACCCATACCCTGCGCTACCACTGGGTGAAGGGTCACGCGGAGAACGAATTCAACAACCGCTGCGACGAAATGGCCGTGGCGGAGAGCCGGAAATTTAAATAAAATTCCAACATTCATAAACTGTTTACAGGAACCTCATAATTTTGCAAAAAGTTTTGGGTACAGTAAGCATCAGCAAAGGGTACTCCCAGCCCGATGCGTTTTCTCCCTCCTAAAATAAACACACACGGAAAACGGACCGCTCCGGCGGTCCGTTTTTCGTGTCTCCCGGCCCTTGCGAAACGGGGCCAAACAGTATAAAATAGACCTGTCAAAAATCCCATACAGGAGGTTTGGAAGATGAAGGATGGTTTTATTTCCCTGGCCTGCGGCACGCCGAAGCTCCGCCTGGCGGACTGCGCCTATAACGCCGAGCAGACCTTTACCATGATGCGCTCCGCCGAACAGGCGGGGGTCAAGGTCCTGGTCCTGCCGGAGCTGGGGCTGACGGGCTATACCTGCGGGGACCTGTTCTACCAGGACGCGTTTCTCCATGAGGCGGAGGAGGCGTTGAAAACCGTGCTGGAGGCCACCCGGAATTTGGAGGTGGTGACGGCGGTGGGTCTGCCCCTCCAGGTGGGGGACAGGCTGTATAACTGCGGGGCGATCATTCAAAAGGGACAAATCCTGGGCCTGGTCCCCAAGACCCATCTCCCCAATTACGGCGAGTTTTCCGAAAAGCGCTGGTTCGCCCCCGCCCCGGAACGGGAGGCCTACGCGGACCTCTGCGGGCACTTGACGGTGCCCTTCGCGGCCAGGCAGATTTTCCACTGTCAGAACGTACCGGGGCTGACCCTGGGCTTTGAGATCTGCGAGGACCTCTGGTCCCCGGATTCCCCCTCCGTCCAGATGGCGAAGGCCGGGGCCTCCCTCATCGGCAACCTCTCCGCCAGCAACGATCTGGTGGGGAAGGATTCCTACCGCCGCCAGCTGGTGACCACGCAGAGCGCCAAGCTCCAGTGCGGCTATGTCTATTCCAGCGCCGGGGCGGGGGAATCCAGCGCCGATTTGGTGTTTGGGGCTCACCAGATGATCGCGGAAAACGGAACGCTTTTGGCGGAGCGCCGCTTCGACGGCGGCCTGCTGGTATCCGAGGTGGACGTTCAGCGCCTGCGCTATGAGCGCCGCCGAACCCAGTCCATGGAGGAGACGGCGGACCGGCGGGATTACACCGTCTTTTTCCTGCCCCAGAGCAAGACGAAGCTCACCCGCTACGTCTCCACCATGCCCTTCGTCCCCGAGGGGAAGGAGGACCGGGACGAGCGGTGCCGGGAGATTCTCCTCCTGGCCTCCCTGGGTCTTAAGCGGCGCTTGGAGCACACCGGGGCGAGGTGCGCCGTGGTGGGCCTCTCCGGCGGGCTGGATTCCACCCTGGCGGTGCTGATCACCGGCCTTGCCATGAAGATGATGGACCGGCCCCTATCGGACATCATTGCCGTCACCATGCCCTGCTTTGGCACCACGGACCGGACACGGAACAACGCCGTCCTCCTGGCGGAGCAGATGGGGGCCAGCCTCCGGACCGTGGACATCTCCCAGAGCGTCCGCAGCCACTTCCGGGACATCGGCCACGACCCGGAGGACCATGACCTCACCTATGAAAACGCCCAGGCCCGGGAGCGGACCCAGGTGCTCATGGACATCGCCAATAAACACGGCGGCCTGGTCATCGGCACCGGGGACCTCAGCGAGCTGGCCCTGGGTTGGTGCACCTACAACGGGGACCACATGAGCATGTACGGGGTCAACGCCTCCATCCCCAAGACCCTGGTGCGGCATCTGGTGGGCTACCTCTCCCGGGACGGGGAGGAGCCGGAGCTCCACGACGTGCTGGAGGACATTCTGGATACCCCCGTCTCCCCGGAGCTGCTGCCCGCCGTGAAGGGGGAGATCAGCCAGCGGACGGAGGACCTGGTGGGCCCCTACGAGCTCCACGACTTTTTCCTGTATTATATCATCCGCTGGGGCTTTGCCCCAGGGAAGGTGTTCCGCCTGGCCCAGCACGCCCTGGGGCGGAAGTACAGCCGGGAGGTTATCCTGAAATGGCTGAAAGCCTTCTACCGCCGCTTCTTCACCCAGCAGTTCAAGCGGAACTGCCTGCCCGACGGGCCGAAGATCGGCACCGTGTCCCTGTCCCCCCGGGGCGACTGGCGGATGCCGTCGGATGCCCAGGCTGCCGTCTGGTTAGCGGAAGTGGAGGCGCTGCAATGAAAAGACGGTTATTCGCCGCCCTGCTCTTCCTCTTTCTCCTCACCGGCTGCGGCGGGGAGATGGTGCCCCCGCCTCCGGAGGAGCCGGACCTCCCCCCGGCGGAGACCCCGGAGGCCCCGCCGGAAGAGGAGCCGGAACCCCCGGAGGACCCCGAGGAGGCCGCCCTGCTGGCCCTTTTGGAGGGCATGACCCTGGAGGAGAAAGTGGGCCAGCTCTTTTTCGTCCGGGTTCCTGCGGAAAACGCCGTGGAGGACGTGATGACCTATCACCTGGGGGGCTATCTCCTCTTTGGCCGGGACACCCAGGGAAAGACCGCCAACGAGCTTATCCAGACCATCGCCTCCTATCAGGCGGCGGCGGAGCTTCCCCTGCTCATCGGCGTGGACGAGGAGGGGGGAACGGTGGTCCGGGTCAGCTCCAACCCCCATTTGCGGAGCAAGAAGTTCTCCAGCCCCGGCAAGCTCTGGAAGCAGGGCTTGGACGCTCTGCTCCGAGAGACCCGGGAGAAGTCCATCCTTCTGAAAAGCTTGGGTTTCAACGTGAACCTGGCCCCGGTGGCGGACGTGTCCACCAACCCAAGGGATTTCATCTATGACCGGACCACCGGCATGGACGCGGAGGAGACTGCGGATTATACCGCCCGGGTGACGGAGGCCCAGTCCTTCTATGGCCTGGGCAGCGTCTTGAAGCACTTCCCCGGCTATGGGAATAACAAAGATACTCACACCGGCGTAGCCGTGGATGAACGGTCTATGGAGACGTTTCTGGAGCAGGATTTTCTCCCCTTTCAGGCGGGCATCGCTGTGGAGGAGACGGTCTGGCCCTCCGGTGAGCTCCGCCGCCTCCGGCCCGCCGTGCTGGTGAGCCACAACATCGTAAACTGCATGGACCCGAATCTCCCCGCCTCTCTCTCGCCGGAGGTCCACCGGATACTCCGGGAGGACCTGGGCTTTGACGGCGTGGTGATGACCGACGATTTGGCCATGGATGCCGTGAGGGTCTACGCGGCGGATGGGAACGTGGCGGTGATGTCCATTCAGGCCGGGAACGACCTGGTGGTCACCACGGATTACCGGACCCAGATTCCCCGGGTCATCCAGGCCGTGAAGGACGGCGCGCTGGAGGAGGAGGCTGTGGACGTGGCCTTTCTCCGGGTGCTCCGGTGGAAGCTGGAGCTGGGCCTTTTGGAGCGGACGGAGGAGGGGACCCTGCGGTATGCCCTCTGACGGGGAGAGGAGCGTGTTTATGAAAGAGAGGAGCGCAGTTTTAAAGCACGGATTGCTTTTGTTCCTGCTGGCGGCGGCCCTGCTGACGGTCCCGGTGCTGGCGGACATGGGCCCCAAGCCCCAGCTCACCGTCCGAGTGGAGAACGGCCCGGAGGAGCTTTACTATCTGGACCTCCTGGAGGAGGGGGAGCCCTATCCATACCCGGATCAGGTACCCGGGGGATTGAAGGGCAATTACGGGGAGGAGCTGGAAACCCTGGACCAGGACCTTCTGGCGGCGTTCACCGCCGCCGTGCCGGAGGGCTGGCACGCCTGCGTGGCCCAGGGCGATCTGGTGTGGGGCAGGATTGACAGCCGGGACGGCTGCTTTACATTCGGTTACATGCTGCCAAGCACCTTTCGGATTCTGCTGGTGACAAAATCCAGGGAGACCTTCCTCTCGGAGCCCATGGAGCGCCAAGCCCTCCAGTGCTCCGCTACGGTGGATTGGGCGGCGAAAACCGTGAAAAGCCCGCCCCTCTGGAAGGGGTACATTGTCCAATTTCTGGCGACGTTCCTGCCTACCCTGGCCATCGAGGGGCTGCTGCTTTTGCTGTTCCGGCTGTGGTCCAAGAGAAATGCCCTGGTATTCCTGGGGGTGAATCTGCTGACCCAGGGGGGCCTGACCCTGTGGATGAGCGTGGGGGTCGTCCACGGGGGCGCAAACGGAATCTCTATGCTCTCCTCCGACTACTTCTCTCTTTTTACCAGGATACAGAGTTGGTTGGATTCCCTTTGCTACGAGGCCGAGGGAATCTCCCCCCGGCTGCTTCCGGCGGAGCTGGTGATCCTCCTGGCGGAGGCGGCGCTGTACAGGAAGCTGTTCCGGGACTGCTCCAAAAGAAAGGCGGCCCTCTACGCTCTGACGGCCAACCCCGCTTCCTTCCTGCTGGGGCTGTACCTGGCGGAGCCGGTCTGGAAGTTTGTCGTGGACACGATGCTATAAAGAAAGGCGAATTGAACATGGAAACCCAAAAGCTCTACTATCAGGACCCCACTCTCCGGGAGTTCCCCGCCACGGTCCTCTCCTGCGAGGCCGCCGGGGAGGTCTGGAAGGTGGTTTTAGACCAGACGGCCTTCTACCCCGAGGGGGGCGGCCAGCCCGCCGACCACGGCGTTTTGAAAACCGCCGGAGGGGAAATTCCCGTCACCGACGTTCATGAAAAAAACGGCACAGTATTCCACACCTGCGCCGCTCCGGCGGAACCCGGCACGGTGGTCACCGGGGTCCTGGACTGGGCCCGCCGCTTTGACCACATGCAGCAGCACTCCGGAGAGCACATTCTAAGCGGCATCCTCTGCCGTCTGTATGACTGCGACAACGTGGGCTTCCACCTGGGGGCGGAGGCCGTCACCATCGACTATAATACCGACATCACCTGGGAACAGGCCCTGGAGGCGGAGCGGCTGGCGAACGAGGCCGTCTGGGCGGACCGGGAGACCGAAATCTTCTACCCCTCTTTCGAGGAGCTGGCGGCCCTGGACTACCGGAGCAAGAAGGAGCTCACCGGCCAGGTCCGCATTGTGGAATTTCCGGAGGCGGACCGCTGCGCCTGCTGCGGCACCCACGTGGAGCGGGCGGGCCAGGCGGGCCCCATTAAGGTCCTCTCCTGCCAGAAGTTCCGGGAGGGGGTCCGCATGGAAATCCTCTGCGGGGCCCGGGCCCTGCGGTATCTCTCCGGGACCTATGACCAGGCCCGGGCCGTGGGCCAGCGGCTCAGCGTAAAGCCCCTGGAGATTCAGGGGGCGGTGGAGCGGCTGGAAGAGGAGCTCTCCGCCGCCAAGGCCCGCATGGCGGACTTAGAGCAGACGGCCTTCGCCGCCCTGGCCGCCGAGCAGGCGGGGCGGGGGGACGTGGTGCTCTTCCAGTCCCCCATGCGGCCCGACAGCCTCCGCCGCCTGGCGGACGCGGTGGGGAAGTCCTGCGGCGGTCTGGCGGCGGTGTTCTCCGGGGAGGGGGCGAGGTGGAGCTACGCCCTGGTCCGGGGAGACGGGGGGGACATCGCCCCCCTGGTGAAGGAGCTGAACGAAACCCTCCATGGCCGGGGCGGAGGCCGGAACGGCTTTGCCCAGGGCAGCGTCCAGGCGGGACGGGGGGAAATTGAAGCGTTTTTCAGGAGGTGACGGGATGCGCTATCTGCTGGCCGAGTGGACCCACCAAGAGGAGGACGAGCCCTATCTCCTGTACTCCGAAATGGACGAAGAGCGCCGGGAGACCCGCCGGGTGGAGTTCTACCGGAACGGAATTACCTTTTCCTACGGCGGGGAGCGGGGAAACGAGGGGGCCCTGCGGCAGGAGCCCTTCCCGGAGGACCTCCGGGACCTCCAGCCCCCGGAGGCGGAGACGGAGGGGGATTTCTCCGCCCAGGAGATTTCCCCGGGGCTGTTCTATGAGATTTGGAATCAGGCCCAGGAGCGCCCCGACGGGTTTATGGGGATGTTTTTTTGAGCATGTTTGATAGCGGGAAGGGCAAAGAAGAAGGGCGGACACATGTGTCCGCCCTTTTTCCCTTTTCCTCATGCCCCCGGGGGCAGGTTCATCTCCTCCGTAATGTACCGCTTCCCATACACCGCGTCGTACACCACCGCGTCCCGGAGCTCCAGCAGCTCCAGGGCCTCGGGGGAGAGGCCCGCCTCCTCCCGGGAGAAGCTGGCCCGGCCCGCTCCATCTACAAAATAGAGGTCCGTCTGGGTCAAACAGACCTCGCCGACCTTCTCCAGCAAAGCCCAATACCGGCTGACGGGACGGCCCGTCAGCTCCAGAAGCTGGGGCCCCAGGGCGGTGATGCTGCTGTCCCTCCGGCTTCCCGCCAAATCCCCCAGTAGTTCCGGGTCGTTGGCCCAGATCAGGTAGTCCGTGGAGTACAGGTCGTTGATTTCCTCCGACCTCCAGTTCAGCGTGTCGTTCTCCGGGCACAGGCCCAGGAGCGTGTACACCGTGTCCCCGCCGGGCATGAACAGATTGGGCCGGTGGTCCCCGAAAAAGACCACAATCGTGGGCTCCTCGCTCTCCCGCAGGGCCGCCACCAGCTCTCCCAAGGCCTGGTCCGCCCGGGTAATCCCCTCCAGCATCACCCGGATAATATCCCGCTGGGCAGGGGTGAAGTCCGGGGCAATGAGGGGAATCTGACACTCGTAGTTGAACTTCTGGGGCTCGAAGGGCTGGTGATTTTCCATGGTGATGCCAAAGAGAAACGCCCGCTTCCCGCTCTCGTTCACCGCCCGCATCCGCTCCAGCATTCCCTGGAAGAAATAGCCGTCCCGCATGTAGAACCCGCCGTAGGCCCCGTCCGCCCGCTCAATGCCCATTTGTTGAATCTCGTCGGAAAAATACAAATCGTTGAAGCCCAGCAGGGGGTAGGTCACCGTCCGGTTATACAGTGTGTTATCGTAGGCGTGAAGCATTTCGGCGGTGTAATCGCCGGATTTCGTAAACTGCTCCGCCAGGGCGTCGAAGCGCTCATAAACCGCTTCGTCCTGGAAGCAGATGTTTGTCCCCGGCGGCAGGTCCAGGGCGTTCAGCCCATAGAGCATGGGAATCTCCAAATACCCCGTGCCGTAGCCCAGGTAATGGCTGTGGAAAGTCCCGCTGACGCTCTCCGCCTCCAGGGCGTGGAAGTTCTCCAGGGGGTCCCCCTCGTATTGGAGCACCGGCAGGCGGGTGAGGTCATAGAAGGATTCAGAGAGGATAAAGAGGATATTCGGCCTGGCCTCCGGCTCCTGCCGGGCCTCCGTCAGCTGGTCGATGCGCTCCAGCACGTCCAGCATGAAGTCCTCGTCATACCCCTCCGGCGGGGTTTTAGGCTGGGGAAAGGCGTCCCGCCAGAGGCTAAGAGTCAGGCCGTGGAGGCTGTGGTTTTCCGCCGGGTCCATCCGGGTGTAAAAATCCACCCCCAGCCGCTCTCCCACGGCCCGGGTCCCGGTTCCGGTGAGGAGAATCCCCGCCAGGGTCAAGGAGCAAAGACAGCTCCGCCCCCGGGCCGCCCCCTCCAGGGCGGTGAGCCGCCGGGTGAGCAGCAGAAGGAGGACGCAGAAGAGAAGCCCTGCCGCCGCCAGATAGAAGTCCTCCGGCGGCGTCAAATCCCCCGCCAGGCCCGCCACATTCCCCGCCTGTTTCGCAAGGCCGAAGTCTGCCAGCTCCAAGGGGGTTCCGTTGATGGCGTTTTTGAAGTAGTCTACCAACGCCAGAATCAGCCCCAGGGCCCCCACCGGCAGGGCGGCCAGCCACAGCCGCCCCGTCAGGGCCCCCAGGACCCAGACGGGTGCGGCCCAGAGCAGAGCGGTCATCAGCAGATGACCGGGGTAGTCCCGGACCCACTCCGCCACGCCGGGGAGGGTGCCAATGGAAATCCACTGCATGGCCCCGGTCACCGCCAGCCCCATGCAGAGCCCGGCGGCGGCAAAGAGGACGCACCGAAGCCAGAGGGGCCCCAGGGGGGCCTTTCGTTTTGTAGTGAGCACGTGTCGTTTCATAGTAAAAGTAGGGGCGGGCCCTCGCGCCCGCCCGCTGGTCTGATGGTTTCGTGGTGGGTTGAGGGGCCGGGACAAAGCCCGGCCCCAGGCGAAAACTTAGGACTTAATACGCCAGCTTCTCGGTAAGATACGCTTTCAGCTCGCGGATGGGAATACGGACCTGGGCCATGGAATCCCGCTCCCGGACGGTGACGCAGTTGTCCCCGGCCTTTTCGGCGTCGCCCACGGTGTCGAAGTCCACGGTGACGCAATAGGGGGTGCCGATCTCGTCCTCCCGGCGATAGCGCTTGCCGATGGAGCCGGTCTCGTCAAAGTCCACCATCCAGTCCTTGGAGAGCTCCTGCTGAATCTCCTGGGCCTTGGCGCTAAGCTTCTTGGAAAGGGGCAGGACGGCCACCTTGAAGGGCGCGATGGCGGGATGGAAGCGCATGACGGTGCGCACGTCGTTCTTGGCCTCGTCCACCACTTCCTCGTCATAGGCCTCCACCAGCAGGGCCAGGGTCATCCGGTCCGCGCCGAGAGACGGCTCGATGACATAGGGCACGTAGTGCTCGTTCTTCTCCTGGTCGAAGTAGGTCAGGTCCTGACCGGAGTGCTTCTGGTGCTGGCTCAAATCGTAGTCGGTGCGGTCCGCCACGCCCCACAGCTCGCCCCAGCCGAAGGGGAAGAGGTACTCGAAGTCCGTGGTGGCCTTGGAGTAGAAGGCCAGCTCCTCGGGCTCGTGGTCCCGGAGGCGGAGGTTTTCCTCCTTCACGTTCAGCCCGATCAGCCAATCGTGGCAGTAGGTCCGCCAGTACTGGAACCACTCCAGGTCCGTGTCGGGCTTGCAGAAGAATTCCAGCTCCATCTGCTCAAACTCCCGGATGCGGAAGATGAAGTTGCCCGGGGTAATCTCGTTGCGGAAGCTCTTGCCCACCTGGCACACGCCGAAGGGGAGCTTTCTCCGGGTGGTTCGCTGGATGGCGGGGAAGTTCACAAAGATGCCCTGGGCGGTCTCGGGCCGGAGATAGACCTCGTTGGCGGAATCCTCGGTGACACCCTGGTGGGTTTTAAACATGAGGTTGAAGCGGCGGATGTCGGTGAAGTCGTGCTTGCCGCAGCCGGGGCAGGGGACCTGCTTTTCCCGGATGAAGGCCACCAAATCCTCCTGGCTCATGGCCTCCACGTTCACGTCCAGGCCGTTTTCCTGGACGAAGCCCTCCACCAGCTTGTCGGCCCGGTGGCGCATTTTGCAGGCCTTGCAGTCAATGAGGGGGTCGTTGAAGGTGGAGACGTGGCCGGAGGCCACCCAGACCTGGGGATTCATGAGGATGGCGGCGTCCAGCCCCACGTTATAGGGGTTTTCCTGGACGAACTTTTTCCACCAGGCCCGCTTCACGTTGTTCTTCAGCTCCACGCCCAAGGGGCCGTAGTCCCAGCTGTTGGCGAGGCCGCCGTAAATTTCGCTGCCGGGAAAGACGAAGCCCCGGCCCTTGCAGAGGGCGACGATTTTTTCCATGGATTTTTGCTTGTTGTCCATTGAAATTCACTCCTTAAACATAAAATGCCCCGAGCCTTCGCTGGCTCAGGGCGAACTTGAAAAAGTCCGTGGTTCCACCTGAATTCCCCCTTGCGGGGGCGCTCTGCCCGGTAACGGCGGGGGACCGGCGGGGCATTGCCTCCCCGCGGCGAAGGGGCGCCAAGCGTTTCCCCTCCCGGGAGGGCTCGCACCGAACCGCCCTCTCTCTTTGCCGGGGTGGGGGAGGCTTTTCCCCTTCATGCCTTTAACACGAATGACACTGTACCATGTTTTGGATGGGTTGTCAAGGGGAAAGGCCCGTTTCCCCCTTTTATTGGTAACGGTACTGCTGGGCCGTGTAACCGTCGATGCAGCTTTGGAACAGCTCGTAGCTGCGAAACTCCAAGAGCTGGCAGCCTGGGGCCTCATGGAAGGAGACCACTCGCCGCCGGGTGTCCACCCATACCCGCCAAATCCGGCGGTCCTCCTCTTGTTTCCTGGCCAATGCGATCCACCTTCCCTCACCTTTGAATCCTTTTCATTTTATGCGATTTTCGTATAAAAATCAATATGCAATTTTTGCATATCCTAAAATGAAAGCAATTTGAAGGATTTGGAAGGGAGGGCGGCGCTATGTACCGGAGGCTGCGGGATCTGCGGGAGGACCGGGACTTGCCCCAGAAGGTCCTGGCGGAGCTGCTTCATGTTTCACAGGCGACGTATTCCCGGTATGAGAACGGGGGACTGGACATTCCCAGCGGGGCGCTTATCGCGCTGGCGAGGTTTTATCACACCAGTGTGGATTATATACTCGGGCTGGCGGAGAATCCGGAGCCCTATTGGTAATAGGCTTGTACTCGCCCTTCGGGCGGGGAGGAATGGATACCAGCGATGGCTGGTGCAATGCACCCCCCATGTCGTCGGAAGAAACTCCGCCCACTCCGTCCCCGCCTAACGGCGAGGACTGCGTTCTGCTCCGTTCCTTCCTCCTCTCCCCACGCGGCAGGCCGCGCGGGGACCCCGGTTTTTTCTTCCAGAAGAAAAAGAGACTGCGCCCGCAGGCGCGTGTCGGAGGCCAACCGCCGCGAAGCGGCGGCTCTTAGGCCGGAGACAAACGGGCCGTGCACGGTCCAAAAGAGAAAAAGAAGGATACGGGGGAAGCGACGGGGGCGCGGCTGAATGATCGGCGGAGCCGGAATGACTTCCCCCGCGCAATTAAATTGAGCGGGGGTTTGTCCCTCACTGAATGGACAAGCTTCTCTTTTCGCTGCCGCACCCCGGTGGTTGCGGGAGAGCTGCGTTTACCGGGCTTTGAAGAACTCTGTACCAAAAGTAGCAGAAGGTCTACCGCTGAAAAACGGTAGACCCTCTATACTTTTTCGATCACCAGGGGAGCGGCAGCGGAAAGAGGAGCTGGTCCATGCAGGGAAGAGCAACCCCCGTGCGAACCAATTGCGCGAGGGTAGTCATTCTGGCTCCGCCATTCATTCAGCCGCGCCCCCGCGTCGTCCCCGTTACTTCTTTTTCTCTTTTGGACCGTGCACGGCCCGTTTGTCTCCGGCCT
>CAJUMX010000020.1 GCA_910587705.1 uncultured Oscillibacter sp. | reverse complement strand
ATTTCTTGTGTGACATCCTTTTCCCAGGGTGTCAAAAAAACTCTTGACATCCGCCGTTAAAAATCTATCTATGTTTAAAATATACCCATGCCCAAATTTCACGAAGGCCCCGCCCTCACAAGAGGTCGGGGCCAAACATCGTTATTCCCGCAGCAGCCAAGCAAATCCGTTGGGCCACAGCTCCACATTCCCAAGGCCGTTCCAATGGGTCCCGTACATCAGCTCCCGGTAGCCGCCGTCCCGGTCCACGTGGGCATGAACAAAGTTCCCGCCGAAGTTGAACAAGCACACCAGCTCCCGGTCTCCCTGCCTCCGGCAGAGGGTCAAAACCTGGGGACTGCCGCTCTCCTCCACCCAAGCTTCCGCCTGGGCGTCAAAGCAGGGCTCGCCGGCCCGAATCTCCTCCAGCCGCCGGAGACCCTGGAAGAGCTTCCCCTGGTAGGTATTCGGGTCCTTCCGCCGCTCCGCCAGGTCCCAGAGGAAGTCCCCCCGGTGGAGATAGCGGCTGTCCTCCCGCTTGTCGGGGTCCTGCCGATAGCTCCAGTCGTTGAACTGCCCCACCTCGTCGCCGCTGTAAATCACGGGGACACCGCTCTGGCTCAACATCCAAGCGTGGAGGGTTAGGTCACAGGCCACGGCCCGCTCCAAAAGGGCGGGGTCCCCCTCCGCCGCCTCCAGACCGCAGAGGGAAGCGGTGGTGCCGCAGAGGCGGGCGTCCCCCAGGCGGGGGTCGTCGTTGTAGAGCTCTC
This sequence comes from uncultured Oscillibacter sp., assembly GCA_910587705.1. Taxonomy (GTDB): domain Bacteria; phylum Bacillota; class Clostridia; order Oscillospirales; family Oscillospiraceae; genus Oscillibacter. The sequence continues at coordinate 45,579 of CAJUMX010000020.1, read as the reverse complement.
CCCGGCTGAGGCTGCCAGGCCATTTGCCGGTGAAATAGTCGTTGAGGTACTTCTTATGGGCCACCTCATTCAGGCCAAACCGCTGTCCCAGCCAGGGGTAATCCAGGCCCCAGCCGATGTCGTCGTGGCAGCGGAGGTAATTCAAGAAAAGGAAGTCCTTGGGCAGGCCGCAGACCGTCTCCATCTGCCGCTTCAGCAGCGACGCGTCCCCGGTGGCCAGGGTGTGCCAGGTGGTGGCCATGGTAGTGACGTTGTAAAGCATGTGGCACTCCGGCTTTGACCGGGTACCGAAGTAGGGGGCCACCTTGGCGGGCTCCATCACCACCTCCCCCAGCAGCAGCACGCCGGGACAGACAATCTCCGTCACCATCCGCAGCATCCGGGCCAGGGTATGTACCTGGGGCAGGTTCCGGCAGTCGGTGCCCAGCTCCTTCCAAATGTAGGGGATGGCGTCCAGGCGGATTACGTCGATCCCCCGGTTCGCAAGGTACAGCAGATTCTCCGTCATGTCCCGGAACACTGCCGGGTTCCGGTAGTTCAGGTCCCACTGGTAGGGGTAGAAATTCGTCATCACCACAGAGCCGTCTGGAAGCTCCGTGAAGCTCCCTGGTGCGGTGGTGGGAAACACCTGGGGAACGGTTTTCTCAAACTCCCGGGGGATATCCCAGGAATCGTAGAAGAAATAGCGGTCCCGGTATTCCGCCTCCCCCGCCCGGGCCCGCTTCGCCCAGGCGTGGTCCTCGCTGGTGTGGTTCATCACAAAATCCAAGCACAGGCTGACGCCCCGGCGGCGGCACGCGTCCCCCAGGGCCTCCAGGTCCTCCATGGTGCCAAGGTCCGGCTGGACCCGCCGAAAATCGGAGACGGCATAGCCCCCGTCGCTGCGGCCCCTGGGGCTCTCCAGCAGGGGCATCAGGTGCAGGTAGTTCACGCCGCACTCCCGGAGGTAGCCCAGCTTCTCCTCCACGCCCTTCAAGTTCCCGGCGAAGGCGTTTACATAGAGCATCATCCCCAGCAAATCCCGCCGCCGGTACCAGTCCGGGTCTGCCTCCCGCTTTTTGTCCAGGTCCCGGAGGGGCTTCTTCCGCTCCGCCCAGCAACGGCGAAGCATCTCCACAAAGTCCCCGAAGGCCGCCTCATCTTGGTAAAGCTCACAGTAGAGCCATTTCAGCTCGTCAAAATGCCGGGCCAGCCGCCGGTCAAATGCCGGAGCCCTCACGGCATCCGCCCTCCCTCCAGCTCCGCCAGGGTGGGCATAGCCGGGATGGCCCCGCTGCGGGAGCAGGTGAAGGCCGCCGCCCGGTTGGCAAAGGCCAGGATATCCTCCAGCTCCGCCCGCGCCAAGCCCTCCAGGGGCTTTTCTCCCCGGGCGCACAGGCGGCTGAGGACGGCCCCCAGGAAGGTGTCCCCGGCGCCGTTGGTGTCCGCCACCTTCACGGGGACGCCGGGCTGCTTCCAAGCTTCCCCTTTCCAGCGGCAGAACACGCCCTCGCCCCCCAGGGTGACCATGATGAGGGACAGGCCCCGGTCCTCCAGGATGCGGGTACCCTCCTCCAAATCGGTGGTCCCGGTGAGCAGGGGCAGCTCCTCCTCCGACAGCTTGATGATGTCCACCAAGGGCAGGGGAATCGTCATCCACTCCGCCGCCTCCGCCTGGTTGGCCCAGAGGACAGGGCGGTAGTTGGGATCATAGCTCACAAGGCCGCCGTTTTTGTGGGCGGTGCGGGCAGCAAAGATGGTGGCGCTGCGGCTCATGCCCGCCGTCAGGCTGACGGAGCCAAAGTGGAGAATCTTCGTCCCCAGCACCGCGTCCTCGTCCACCTCCTCCGGGCAGATGTCCCGATCCGCTCCCCGGAGAAAGCGGAAGCTCCGCTCCCCGGTCTCGTCCACCGAGACGACGGCCATGGTGGTGGGCTGGCTTCCCGTGCGCAAACCCGTCTGGTCCACGCCGTTGTCCGCCAGCACCTTCCGGAGGTAGGCCCCAAAGCCGTCGTCTCCCACCTTGCCCCAAAAGGCAGATTTTGCCCCCAGGCGGGCCGCCGCCACCGCAACGTTGGCAGGCGCTCCGCCGGGGTTGGCCGAGAACTGGGGCACCCCCGCCGCATTGACCCCGGTCTGGGTCAAGTCAATCAAAATTTCGCCAATCGCTGTCACGTCCATGATTCCGGCCTCCTATCGTTTCAGTGTATGACACGGAGCAGGCAAATGTCCTTTTTTTGCCAATTGCTCGCTCCGTAATCGTTTTTCTCGGATTATACCAAACCTTTTTCCCCTTGTCCAGTACTTTGCGGGCGCTAACTTTTAAATTTTCTTTAACGTTTTAAGACCCGTCCGGTTTCCCCCCTTCCGGGTAAAAAGCGGACAAAAAAGGAAGGCCCCGGAGGGCCCTCCCAAATGTGGTATTCAATTCAACCGTTCTTTCCCAGATATGCCTCCCGGACCTTTTCGTTGGCCAGGAGCTCTGCGCCGGTGCCGGACATGGTGATATTTCCCGTTTCCAGCACGTAGGCCAAGTCCGCAATTTTCAGGGCCATGTTGGCGTTTTGCTCAATGAGGAGCACCGTGACGCCCTGCTTGTTGATCTCCCCGATGATGGAAAAGATGTCCTGCACCACTAGGGGCGCCAAACCCAAAGAGGGTTCGTCCAGCATCATCAGCTTGGGGCGGGACATCAGCGCCCGGCCCACGGCCAGCATCTGCTGCTCGCCGCCGGAGAGGGTTCCCGCCAGCTGCCAGCTCCGCTCCTCCAGCCGGGGAAAGAGGCTGTACACCCACTGGACATCCTTCTCGATTTCCTCCTTGTCCTTCCGGAGGTAAGCCCCGATGCGGAGGTTTTCCAGCACCGACATGTCGGCAAAGACCCGCCGCCCCTCGGGGCTCATGGCGATGCCGGAGCCCACGATCTTATCAATGGACTTCCCCAGGAGCTCCTCCCCGTTCCACTGGATAGAGCCGGAGGCGGCCTTTACAAGGCCGGTGATGGTCCGCAGGGTGGTGGATTTGCCGGCACCGTTGGCGCCGATCAAGGTGACGATCTTCCCGTCGGGCACCTCCAGGGAGATGCCCCGGAGGGCCTGGATGCCGCCGTAGCTGACGTGGAGGTTTTCAATTTTAAGCATCCTCGCTCACCCCCAGATAGGCCTCGATGACCCGCTTGTCGTTTTGAATCGCCGCCGGGTCTCCCTGGGCAATCAGCCTGCCAAAGTCCAGGACGTAGATTCGCTCTGAGATGTTCATGACCAGGTTCATATGGTGCTCGATGAGGAACACCGTCAGATGGAAGCGGTTTCGAATTTCGCTGATAAAGGTCGTCAGCTCCTCGGTCTCCTGGGGGTTCATACCCGCCGCCGGTTCATCCAAAAGCAGCAGCTTCGGCTCCGCCGCCAGGGCCCGGGCAATCTCCAGCCGCCGCTGCTTGCCATAGGGCAGGGAGGTGGCCAGCTCATCCTTCACATCCGCCAGGCCCACGGTCTCCAAAAGCTCCAGCACGTTCTCCCGCTGGGCCGCCTCCTCCTTCCGGTTCAGGCGGAAGGTGGCCGTGAACACGTTGCTGGCGGCCCGGCAGTGCTTGGCAATCAGCACGTTGTCAAACACCGTCTGGGATTTCCACAGCCGGATGTTCTGGAAGGTTCGGGCCATGCCCAGCCGGGTCACCTTGTCGGGAGTGGGGGCCAGGACCTGGGTGTACTCCCCGGCGTGCTCGCCCTTGTACTGCTGCTTCATCTTCCCCTGGGGGTGGTTTTCCACGATCTTCTCCCCCTGGAACCAGACAGCTCCGTTGGTGGGCTGGTACACGCCGGTGATGACGTTGAAGGCCGTGGTTTTCCCCGCCCCGTTGGGGCCGATCAGGGCCACGATCTCCCCCTGGTTAACCTCCAGATTCAGGTTATCCACCGCCACCACGCCGCCGAACTGCATGGTGACGTTTTCCACTTTCAATACGTTCTCGCTCATTTCGCCTTCTCCTTCCGGCGTTTCTTGAAGAGGTCCGGCAGCTCCTTGTCGCCCATGATGCCCCTCCGGAAGAACAGCACCACAATCATAATGACCACGGAAAAGACCACCATGCGGAAGCCGTTGCGGAGCAGCGGCACCTTGAATCCGCCGACAAAGGTCTCCGCGTCCAGGAAGCGAAGCCACCACTCGCTGGCGGCCACGTACAGGAAGGCCGCGATGCAGCTTCCCGACACGGAGCCGATGCCGCCGATGACCACGATCAGCAAAATCTCATAGGTCATGGCGGTGGTGAAGGTTTTGGCCTGGGCCTGGTTGGCGAACATGGCGAACATGCCGCCCCCCACCCCGGCGAAGAAGGAGCTGATGACAAAGGCCAGCCGCTTGTGCTTGGAGAGGTTGATGCCCATGGCCTCCGCCGCCACCTCGTCGTCCCGGATGGCCTTGAAGGCCCGGCCATAGGTGGAATTGATCAAAAGCACGATGACGGCAATGCAGATTCCCGCCAGCAGGAAGGCCGTGAAGGTGGAGAGGCGGAGCACCGTCTCCCCGTTGGCGTTTTGAATGTTGAAATTCGAGAAGGTGGGGAAGTTTTTCAGTGCGTTGGCGCCGTTGGTAACCGGCCCCAGTTTATCCCACTGGAACACCGCCCGGATGATCTCGCCAAAGCCCAGGGTGGCAATGGCCAGATAGTCGCTTTTCAGCCGCAGCACCGGCAGGCCGATGAGCCACGCCACAGCGGCGGCCACGCAGCCCCCCAGAATCAGCGCCGCAACCACGCCCAGCACCAGGCCGAAGGCGCCGCCGCCGAAGAGCTCCGGCAGGGAGAAGTTGACGGCGGAGCCGTTATAGATATAGTACACGGCGTCCCGCTGGGCCACGGGAATGGTCAAAATGGCATAGGTGTAAGCACCCAGCAGCATGAAGCCCGCCTGCCCCAGGGAGAACAGGCCCGTAAAGCCGTTGAGCAGGTTCATGGACACGGCCACCAAGGCGTAAACCGCGCCCTTTTTTAGGGCCGTGAAAACCATGATATTCTTGTTGGGGTCCAGCACGTTTTCCAGGAGGACCACCAGCGCCAGCAGGGCCGCCGTACACAGCAGGGTCATCCAGGTGCTTTTGCTTATCGTTTTTTTCATACCGTCCGCCCCCTTACACTTTGTCGGTGACCTTTTCACCGAAGAGGCCCGTGGGCTTCACCACCAGGATGATGATGAGCAGGGCGAAGGTAAAGGCGTCGGAGAAAATGCTCCAGCTGGAGCCCTTGATGACGCTTTCGGAAAGGCCGATGATGAAGGCCCCCACCACCGCCCCGGGGATGGAGCCGATGCCCCCGAACACCGCCGCCACGAAGGCCCGGAGCCCCGGCAAAGAGCCGGACAGGGGGACAATGGACTGGTAGTTGGTGAAGTACAGCACGGAGCCCACCGCCGCCAGGAAGGAGCCGATGACGAAGGTGACGGAGATGACCGCATTGATTTTGATGCCCATGAGCTGGGCGGTCTCAAAGTCCTTGGCCACGGCCCGCATGGCCATGCCCACCTTGGTGTGGTGGATGAGCTGGGTCAGGGCCAGCACCAGAACCAGCACCAGAACAGGCGTCACGATGGTCACCCATTTGGTGGGGACACCAGCGATGGTGACGGTGGCGGAGATGCCCGGAATCTCCGGATACATCTGGGGCAGGCCGCCGGTGATATAGGTAGCCAGATTCTGGAGCAGGTAGCTCACGCCGATGGCGGAGATCATGACGCTCATCCGAGGCGCCTCCCGCAGGGGCTTGTAGGCCGCCCGCTCGATGATGAAGCCCAGGAGCACCGTCAAAACCAGCACCAGGGGGATGGACGCCGCCAGAGGCAGACTGGCGGTGAGGTAGACCATCATCAGGCCCGCCACCATGAACACGTCGCCGTGGGCGAAGTTAATCAGGCGCAGGATGCCGTAGACCATGGTGTACCCAATGGCGATCAGGGCGTACTGTCCGCCCAGGGACACGCCGGAGAGCAGAATGGAGATGGCGTATTGCACGAGGGAACCCTCCCTTGTCTTTTAAGATGATAGGGGACGCGAAGGACCGTCTCGAAAAAGGCCGAACCAGCCTCTTTCGAGGCGACCCTGTGAAACGCCGATGCCTGTCGGGGGAAAGCCCCCGACAGGCGAACGGATTTAAGCGCAGGTATTCGGTTTTTTACTTGGCGGTCTGGACGGTCTCCAGCGTCCAAGCTCCGGCGGCGTTGTCCGCCGTCTTGATATAGGCGGTATCCCGGATGGCGTCGCCCACTTCGTCAAAGGCGATGTCGCCGGAGACGCCGGTATAGGTCAGGCTGGGCAGGGCGGCCTTAACCGCGGCCTTGTCGGGAGAACCGGCGGCCTTCAGCGCCTCCAGAGCCACGTAGTAGGCGTCATAGCCCATGGCCGTTACCGCCGCGATGGTGTCGTTTCCTCCGTTGTTGGTCATGGCCGTGGAGTCCTCGTTCAGCCAGGCTTTGATTCCGTTATCGAAGTCCGGCGCGCCGCCCTCCTGGTAGAAGGTGGAGACGTAAATCTGCACGTCGGAGCCCTTGGCGGCGTCCAGAACCTTGTTGCTGTCCAGGGTGTCGGAGCCCAGGATGGGGATATCCAGGTTCATGGAGGCGGCCAGCTTCACGATCTGGGTGGAGTAGGCAATGGACACGGGGCAGAAAATGACATCCACGCCCTCGGCCACGGCCTTGTTCAGGTAGGTGGAGAAGTCGGAGGTGTTGGGGGGGAAGGAGTCCTTCACGCACTCACCGTCGAAGGCCTGCTCAAAGTAGTTCAAAAGGCCCTGGTCGTAGTCGTTGCCCAGCTCACCGAGGAGGTACGCCTTCTTGGCGGAGAACTTCTCGCTGGCGAAGTTGGCAAGGACGGTGCCCTGGAAGGGATCCAGGAAGCAGATGCGGAAGTAGTAGTCGTTGCCCGCGGTGACGCCGGGGTTCGTGCAGGTGACGCCGATGGCAGCCAGGCCCGCCTCGCCAAAAACGGGGCCGCCGGCGATGGCGCAGCCGGAGCCGTAGGTGCCCAGCACCAGGCTCACGTCCTGGCTCACCAGCTGAGAGGCGGCGGTGGGCGCCTTGTCGGCGGAGGAGGCGTTGTCGGCATAGACCAGCTCAACCGCATAGGTTTCCCCGCCAATTACCACCGTGGGCGTTTCCTTGTTGGCGTACTGCATGCCCAGCATCTCCTGCTTGCCGCCCGCGCCGGAGTCGCCGGTGGCGGGCTCAAAGACGCCGATTTTGACCACCTTGTCCCCGCTGGCGCCGCCGTTGCTGGAGCTACCGCCGGAGGGCTGGGAACCGCCGCCGCCGCAGGCGGCCAGGCTCAGGACCATGGCCAGCGTCAGCAGCATTGCAAAAAACTTTTTCATTCTTTTCATCCTCCTATTAGACGGGACCTTCCATCCCTAGTATGCCGACTATTTTACGTCCTTTTTCCCAATTTTGCAAGGTAAATTCTTCACAGAAAGATTCCCCGGATTTTGCCGCCTCCGGAGACTGCGCCTCCAAACCGGCGTTCTTTTGTCTCCCAGAGGAGGACATTCCAAAACCCCAGGAAAATTTTACCCCGCCCGTGTCCTCCATCGGCGGACATTCGTTTTCGTGATTTTGCTGAATCACGGAACTCTGGGAAAAATTTTCACTGGCAACTTTTCGGTTCCTGTTGCATTATGATGGAAGTATGCTATAATAAAACCATTGCCCAATCCAAAACCGAGTGGGAGGATACATCGTTTATGAACATGAAAAAGAGTATTAAGAAAACCGTGTGGACCCGCGCAATCGCAGCCTTGGCCTCTATCCTGCTATTCAGCTTTGTGACCACAGCCAACATTTTGCGGATTCAAGGCGTCCAGAACGAAAACACCCAGGCCGCCGAACTGCTCCAGCGGGCCCAAGGGGCAGAGACCGCCCACTACCGCTGGGCCAGCGGCCTGAGCAACGCCCTCTATGCCGGGGCCGAGTTCACCGGCAGCACCGATCCCACCACCTGCGCCCTGGGCCAGTGGATCTATGGAAACGAAGAAATCACCGACCCCGCCATCCTGACCCTGCGCAACGAGCTGGAGCCCCTGCATAAGGAGATCCACGAGTCCGCCACCCATGTTCTGGGACTGCTGAAAACCAGCCCCGCCCAGGCTCAGGACTATTATCAGGAAACCATCCTGTCCAATATCACCACCCTGGTGGGCAAGCTGGACAAGATCGTGGAAATGGAAACCACCGCCAACAACGAAGGCCTGGCCCGCATGCGTTCCATGATCCTCCAGATGCAGCTGGTCTGCTTCATCTGCCTGGTGCTGGCGCTGGCCTGCCTCATCAGCCTGGTCACCTATGTGGGCAAGCATGTGGTGAAGCCCATCCTGCGCATCACCGACCGGGCCCGTCCCCTCCAGGAGGGCCGCCTGGATTTGAAGATGGACTATCAGTCCGAGAACGAGCTGGGCGAGCTGGCCAAGACCCTGGAGAAATCCATGTCCCTGATCAACAGCTATGTGGAGGACATCAACCACATCATGGGTCAGCTGTCCCAGGGGAATTTCGACGTTGCCACCTCCACGCCCTACATCGGCGACTTCCAGTCCATTGAGTCGTCTCTGAACAGCTTCACCGCCACCATCTCCGACACCCTGGGCAGCATCGTCCACACCCAGGGCCGGGTCTCCAGCAATGCCGGACAGCTCTCCAGCGGCGCGCAGGCTCTGGCCCAGGGCGCCACGGAGCAGGCCAGCGCCGTGGAGGAGCTCTACGCCACCCTGGACGACCTCTCCAAAAACGCCAACCGCAACGTCCAATCCGCCGCCGAGGCCTTGGAGAGCGCCCGCCTCACCGGCGAGCAGGTAACCATCAGCGGCCAGCAGATGGAGCAGATGGTCTCCGCCATGAGCGACATCACCAAGTCCTCCGAGCAGATCGGGCGGATCATCGCCACCATTGAGGACATCGCCTTCCAGACCAACATTCTGGCGCTGAACGCCGCCGTGGAGGCTGCCCGGGCCGGTTCCGCCGGAAAGGGCTTTGCCGTAGTGGCCGACGAGGTGCGCTCCCTGGCCACCCGGTCTGACGAGGCCGCCAAGGCCACCAAGGACCTCATCGACAACTCCGTCCAGGCCACGGAGCAGGGAAGCCGCATTGTGGGCCAGGTCTCCGAGTCCCTGAAAAAGACCTTGGACCTGGTGATGCAGTCCAACACCACCATTGGTGCCATCGCCGAGGCCGTCCAAGCGGAATCCGCCTCCATTGCCCAGGTCACCGAGGGCATCGGCCAAATTTCCGCCGTGGTCCAGACGAACTCCGCCAGCAGCGAGGAATCCGCCGCCGTCAGCTCGGAGCTCTTCGAGGAGGTCCACAAGCTGGAGGACGAGACGAAGAAATTCCGGCTCAAGAGGGGCCATTGAGAAAACCAGCGGAGCCGCCTGGGCAAACGCCCAGGCGGCTTTTTCCTACTCCATCAGTCCGGCCCGCCGCATTTGGGCCGTCTTGGATTGGAGGCGGGCAAAGGAGGTTACGCTGTCATCCTCCTCCAGTAAAGCCTTGACCTCCGGGGACAGGGTTTGGAAAAATTCGTAAGCTGAGGGGTCCTGATCCAAAAGGTCCTCCAGGCTCAAATATTCTACGCCGTACATCCAAAATCACCTCCGGGCTTAGAACCTGTGCTCAAAACGGTGGAACGCCGTCTGGGTAGTCTCTCCGGCGTCTCCCAGTCCTGAATACAGGTTCATAGATTGCCCGGTTTTGCAGGGAGGCTTTCATGGAATTTCGCACAATTTCTGACAATAGGCGGGACTTCCTCCCGCTGCTCCTCCTGGGGGACGAGCAGGAGGACATGATAGGCCGCTACCTGGACCGGGGGACGCTGTGGGCCCTGTATGACAGCGGGCTTCAGGCCGTGTGCGTGGTGACGGAGGAGGATGACGGGGATTTTGAAATCAAAAACCTCGCCGTGGCTCCGGAGAGCCAGCGGCGAGGCTATGGGCGGGCCATGGTAGAACATGTAGTCCGGCAGTACCGGGGGCGGGGAAGGCGGCTTCTGGTGGGCACCGGGGACAGTCCGTTGACGGTACCCTTTTACGAGGCTTGCGGCTTCCGGGAGTGTGGACGGGTGAACGGCTTCTTCCTGGACAACTACGACCACCCGATTTTCGAGGCGGGACGACAGCTGGTGGATATGGTGGTTTTCTCTATGGCACTGTAGTGGCTCAAGTGTAGAAGGGAAGCGTGCCGTAGTACTTGGAGACCGTGGATTTGTCGTATTCGGCCCCATAGCCGTCCAAGACCTCCGGCCCATAGCGCAGGAGGAAGTAATCCAGGTCGTGAAGTTTTTTGTACACGTTGTTCACGCGCTCCATCTCGTGGCCCTTTGCCAGCTCCATCTCCGCCGCCAGCTCTCGCAGCTCCGCTTTCAGGCCCTCATTCTGCGCGGACGCCTCCAACTCCTCCATCAGGGCGATGAAGTCGTCCGCTGTGTAATCGCTGACCGCCGAGACCGCCGTGCCGTATCGGCTGTAAAATTCCACTTCCGTGAGGCCCTCCCGGACGCAGACGGCGTCCATGTCCAGGTTGCCGTCATAGGCCCAGGCGATTTGAATTTCGCCGCTCTGGTCGAAATAGTTCCAATACAGACTGTCCGGGTCCTCCAGCTTCCCAAAGAGATCGTCGTATAGGTATATCTGCTCCAGCCACAGGTTTGCGGTTTTCACAGCCTCCGTCAGCCGGTCCACCTGCTCCTGCGGCATGCTCTCCAGCGCCTCTTTCCGGGCGGCGGCCACCGCCTCCTTCGAAGGCCCCGCGGGAGGAGCGGTTTCCTTCGGCGCATCTGCCGCCCCGGTCTCCTCCAAAGCGGGGACGGGAGCCGGCGGCAGAGCCGCACCGCCACCCTCTCCGGTCCCAGCGAAGGAGCACCCGGTCAGAAAGCACGCAAGCGCCCAGAGAAGCAGCAGAGCCTTGAAGCGTCTCATGGAAACCCTCCCTTTCGGTTCTCGAAACAACCTGAATATTCCTGCTAAACGGCTACAGGCTATCACAACCCCAGTTTTCTGTCAATAGAAATCGGCCGAGCCTGCGCCCTTCTCCCGGAATCTCCGGCACTTCCGGCAGACAGGCAGACTCACAGGTTCGCCCCCCCGCACCGCGTTTCTCCCATCAAATGCGTGCGCAGGCACTCCCCAAAAAGGGGACGGCATGGTTTTGCCGTCCCCTTTTTTCCGTTTCCTTCGGTAAAGCTGGGCGCCTTTACTCCTTCACAGCAGCCTTCAAAGCCTCTACCCGGTCAGTCTTTTCCCAGGCCACGCCCAGGTCCTCCCGGCCCATATGGCCATAGGCGGCCAGCTTGCGGTAGATGGGCTTGCGGAGGTCCAGGTCCCGGATGATGGCGGTGGGCCGCAGGTCAAAGACCTTGGCCACGGCCTCCTCCAGCTTCCCGTCGCTGACGGTTCCCGTGCCGAAGGTCTCCACCATGATGCTCACGGGCTTGGCAACGCCGATGGCGTAGGCCAGCTCAATCTGGCAGCGCTTGGCAAGGCCCGCCGCCACAATGTTCTTGGCAACCCAGCGGGCGGCGTAAGCGGCGGAGCGGTCCACCTTGGTGGGGTCCTTGCCGGAGAAGCAGCCGCCGCCGTGGGGGGCGCTGCCACCGTATGTATCCACAATGATCTTCCGGCCCGTAAGGCCCGCGTCGGCGGCGGGGCCGCCCTTGACAAAGCGCCCGGTGGGGTTCACATAGTACTTGGTGTCCTCGTCCAGCATATCGGCGGGCAGGACCTCCTTCGCCACCAGATTGATCATGTCCCGGCGAATCTGCTCCAGGGTGACATCCGGGTTGTGCTGGGTGGAAATGACCACGGTGTCGATACGGACCGGGTTGTTGTGTTCGTCGTACTCCACGGTGACCTGGCTCTTGCCGTCGGGGCGCATGTAGGAGACCAGACCGCTCTTGCGGACCTTGGTCATCTGGAGGCAGAGCTTCTGGGCCAGGGCCAGGGGCAGGGGCATCAGCTCCGGCGTCTCATCGCAGGCGTAGCCGAACATCATGCCCTGGTCTCCCGCGCCGTGGTTCAGCTCCGCTTCCTCGTTGTTCTTGTTTTCCAGGGATTTGTCCACGCCCAGGGCGATGTCGGCGGACTGCTCGTCGATGGAGGTGATCACGCCACAGGTGTCGCAGTCGAAGCCGTATTTGCCCCGGTCATAGCCGATGTCCCGGACCACCTCCCGGGCAATTTTGTCAATGTCCACATAGCAGGTGGTGGTAATTTCGCCCATGACGTGGATAAGCCCGGTGCAGGCGGTGGTCTCACAGGCCACCCGGCCCTGGGGGTCCTGCTCCAAAATGGCGTCCAGAACGGCGTCGGAAATCTGGTCGCAGATTTTGTCGGGATGCCCCTCCGTCACGGACTCGGAGGTGAAGAGATAATGTCTTGCCATGGTGTGCTCCTTTTCTGCCCTCAGAGGGCGGCGCGCCTGTTTCTCCCGCGCGCTGGGACGTTTTCGGCCGGCTGAACGGCCCGTGGGCGGCAAAGAAAAACCGCGCGTTTCGACGCGAAACGCACGGGAAATCCTTCCACGTTCCTCATCTGTCGTTTCCGCCGGATTTGGCACCTTTCAAACGCAGGTTGCCGTGGTTTCATCGGGCCGTTCCCTCCGCCACTCTTGATAAGGATATTTACTTAACATTTATTGTATCAGGTATCGCCGGTTTGTCAAGGGCTCATACGCCCTTTTTCGCCGGAAATTTTTCCCGATCAGGGCAATGTTCAAAAAATGTTGGTGACTTTTTCCTGGGAAGAGGGTATAATGCTCTTTAACTCAAAAACTAAAATCAGGAGGGAGCTTCCTTGAGAAAGCTGAACAGCGCCATGGAGCGCTTCGCGCTCCAGCACCCAAACTTCGGCGTCCCCAACCTCATGCTGTACATCGTCATTGGAAACGTCATCGCCTTTTTCCTGCTGCGGATGACCAGCGGCCTGGCCATCCAGTTTTTGTACTTTGACTGGGGGCTGGTCCTCCGCGGGCAGATCTGGCGGCTGCTGACCTTCGTCTTTGTGCCGGAGAGCACACAGCCCTTCAACCTGATTTTGTCTTTGTACTTCATGTATTTTATCGGCTCCATGCTGGAGCGGGAGTGGGGCACGCCGAAATTCAACCTCTACTACCTCTCCGGCGTGGTCCTGACCCTCATCACGGGTGTCGTCAGCCATTACGCCTTCGGCTACGGCGTGCTGATGGGGACCTACTACGTGGGCATGTCCATGTTCCTGGCCTTCGCCGCCTTGTACCCCGATGCCCAGCTAATGCTGCTGTACATCATCCCGGTGAAGGCCAAGTGGCTGGCCCTGGCGGACATCGCACTCTTCGCTGTGGATATCATCGCCGCCCTGTTCCGGGGAGACTGGCTCAGCGCCCTGCTGCCCGTCATCGCCCTTTTGAACTTCCTGATTTTCTTCTGGTGCGAGATCGTGGACCAGCTGGACCGGCGGCGGGCCTATGCCCGGCACCGGAACTCCCACCAGACCATTCAGTTCAAGTCCGCCGTCCGCCAGCAGCGGAAGAAGGAGGCCCAGCAGGGCTACCGGCACAAGTGCTCCGTCTGCGGCCGGACCGACACGGAGTATCCGGACCTGGAATTTCGCTACTGCTCCCGCTGCGCGGGCTACCACTGCTTCTGCGCGGACCACATTTTCAATCATGAGCATTTCAAGGAGTGAACCCCTTTGAGAAATCCCGTTCCCAAACCCAAATACCGCCTCTCCCTGCCGCTGAGCGTTCTGGCGGCGGTGCTGCTGGCCGGAGGCGTCACCCTGCTGGCCCTCTGGTGCCAGCCCAACTCCTTCCGCGCCCTGCTCTCCGGCTTTCTCCGCCAGCCTCTTCTGATCGTGCTCAACGCCCTGCCAGCGGGCCTTTTGATTCTGGCGGCGGCGTGCCTGCTTCGCAATGTGTTCTTCGGCGCGGCGCTGGTGAACCTGGCGGTGGGCGCTTTGTCCATCGCCAACCGGGTGAAGATCGAGGTCCGGGACGAGCCGGTGTTCCCCCGGGACCTCGCCCTTTTAAAAGAAGTGGGCAGCGCCCTTGGGAGCTATGACATCCGCTATCCCATTCCCCAGATTCTAGTGGTGGTTTTGGTGACCGCCGCTTTGCTGGCCCTGGGGGTTTTCATTGGCTGCAAGCCCTTTCCGGCAAAGCGGCTCCGGGGCTGGGCGGGGAGCCTTCTGGGCTTTGCCGCGGGCCTTGTGGTTCTGACGGGCCTGATCTTCACTGTATACGCCTCCAAGGACCTTTATCAGTCCTTCCAGGTCCGCAACGCCGAGTACGTCCCCTCCGTTTTCAACGACCTGGGCTTTCCCTACGCTTTTTGCCATCACTTCACCACCTATCTGGTGGACCGGCCCGAGGGCTTCCGCCGCACCGAGGCGGAGGGCTGGGAGACCGGGGACCGGACTGGTCTGGGGAAGGATGTCAGCGTCGTCATGGTGATGAACGAGGCCTTCTCCGATCTCACCGACGAGGCCCTCTTTTCGTATCATGGGGAGAACGATCCCCTACCCAACCTCCACGCCCTCCGGGAGGACCCCCACGCCCTCAGCGGCCGCGTGGTGGTTCCCGGCTTTGCCGGAGGCACCGCCAACACGGAGTTCGACGTGCTGACGGGTATGCAGACCACCGCCCTCTCCGCCTCCACCAGCTCCGCCATGCGGGTGGTGAACCGGAATCTGGACAGCCTCTTCCGGGTCTTTGGGAACGACGGCTACGAGACCTCCTTCTACCACCCGGGGGACAACTGGTTTTACAACCGGGAGAACGTCTACCGCTGGCTTGGCGCGGAGGAGACCCTATTCATCGGAGACATGGAAAGCCCGGAATACAAGGGCCGCTGGGTCACGGACGACTACGCCGCAAGCCTCATTGAAGCGGCCTTTGAGCAGGCGGAGGGGCCCCTCTTCCACTTCACCACCACCATACAAAACCACATGTCCTACACCGCCGACAAATACGGGCCGGATTACGAATTCCCCCCCACGGGTATTCCCGGCCTCTCGGCAGAGGTGGAAACCCTCCTCAGCGTCTATGTGGAGGGCCTCCGGGATGCGGACGCCATGCTGGGCCGCCTCTGGCGGTACTTCGCCGCCCAGGAAAAGCCGGTGGTTCTGGTCTACTGGGGGGACCATCTGCCCTATCTGGGGGACAATCAGCTGGGCTATCGGCAGCTGGGCATCGACGTGTTCCCCGGCCCGGAGGGACAGGAAAATCTGGCCGCCTACCAGACCCCCTATGTCATCTGGGCCAACGACGCGGCGGCGGAAGCTCTGGACTGGGACCGCGCTGCAGAGGCTCTGGACCTGCCGGAGACCATCTCCGCCTGCTTTTTGGGGGCGGCGGTGCTGGAGCTGACGGGCCGGGGGGAGGAAAGTCCCTGGTTCGCCTTCCTAAATGAGCTCCGGCGGGAGCTTCCGGTGGTACAGAAAACCATCTGCCAGACGGCGGACGGTTCCGTCATCGGGGAGCTGACTGCCCAGCAACAGTCGCTCCTCCAGAAGTGGCGGCGGTGGAGCTATTACAAGCTCCAGTATAAGGAGATTCCATGAGAGCCCGGTCTCTGGCCCTCTGTGGCGTCCTCACGGCCCTGGCGGCGGCGCTGCTGTGCTTGGGGGGCATCCTCCCCGGCATGGTGTTCTGTTCTCCCATTTTGGCCATGGGCGCGCTCCTGCCCGTGCTGGAGGAGCTGGGCCCCAAAGCCGCCGGAACCACCTACGCCGCCACAGCCATGTTAGGGCTGCTCCTCTCCCCTAATCGGGAGACCGCCTTTGTCTACCTGTTCTTCGGCTGGTATCCCATCCTCCGGCCGAAAATCGCCGCCCTGCCCTCCCGGCTCCTGCGCCTCCTGGCCCGGCTGGCGGTGTGCAACGCCGCCGCCCTCCTTCTCTACGGACTGCTTCTGCGGGTCATGGGCCTGACGGAGGAGCTTCTGGGGGATGCCTGGTATTTCAATGCCGCCCTGCTGGCCATGGGCAACGTGGTCTTTCTTCTGACGGACTCCACCCTGGCCCGGCTGACCCACATCTGGCACTGGAAGCTGAAAAAGCATCTATACCGATAATTTCATCGAGGTGATACCATGAAAACCGCGCTGGTCCTTGAGGGCGGAGCCCTGCGGACCATTTACTCCTCCGGCGTGTGCGACGCCTTTTTGGACGGCGGGCTCCCTCTGCCGGACTACACCCTGGGCGTCTCCGCCGGCATTGCCTACGGCGTCAGCTACCTCTCCCGGCAGAGCCGACGGAACCTCCAGCTGATCTGCCATTACGCCAACGACAAACGCTATATGGGCTTCCGGAATCTGGCGGACCCCCGGAACCGCTCCTATTTCGGCCTCAAGTTCGCCTACGAGACCATCCCCAACGAACTGGTCCCCTTTGACTACGATGCCTTCGCCGCCTACCCCGGCCGGGCGGAGGCGGTGGTGACAAACCTGATCACCGGAGAGGCGGAATACCTTCCCGTCCCCCGGCGGGACTCCCCCAACCTGCCGCTGGAGGCCACCTGCGCCATCCCTTTGATGTTCCCCGTCATCCGGATCGGCGGCCAGCCCTATCTGGACGGCGGCTGCGCCGACGCCATCCCCTGGCGGCGGGCTCTTCGGGAGGGCTGCGACCGGGTGGTGGTGGTGCTGACCCGGGAGCGGGACTACTACAAAAAGCCGGGCCGGTCCGATCAGACCATTGCCCGGGCATTCAAGCGGTATCCGAATTTTCAGGAGACCATGCGAACCCGGTCGGAGCGGTACAACGCCTGCCGGGAGGCCCTGTTCGACCTGGAGCGGCAGGGCAGGGTTCTGGTCATCGCCCCCAAGGACACCCTGGGCTGCTCCCGGACGGAGAAGAATCTGGATACCCTCCGGGCGCTGTGGCAGGAGGGCTATTTCGATGGACGGCGGGAAATCGAACGGATCCGGGCGTTTTGGACCAAGGAATAACCAAGCGGAGCGGCTGAACGCCGCTCCGCTTCTCATTTCCAAAAGGCCGGGATTAGTCCTCGCAGAGGCCAGCGGTGATGATGGCCATGGAGTAGACCTCCTGGGCGTTGCAGCCCCGGGAGAGGTCGTTGATGGGGGCGTTGAGGCCCTGGAGAATGGGGCCGTAAGCGTCGAAGGAGCCCATGCGCTGGCAGATTTTGTAGCCGATGTTGCCCGCGTTGATGTCGGGGAAGATAAAGGTGTTGGCCTGGCCGTGAACGGGGGAGTCGGGGCACTTGGTTTTCATCACCCGGGGAGACACGGCGGCGTCGAACTGGAGCTCGCCGTCCACCACCACGCCGGGCAAGGCGAACTTCGCCTTTTCGCAGGCCTGGTGCATCTTGTCCACATCCTCGCCGGAGCCGGAGCCGTGGGTGGAATAGCTGAGGAACGCCACCTTGGGGTCGATGCCGAAGGTCCGGGCCGTCTGGACGGTCTCCACGGCGATCTCCACCAGCTCGTCCTCCGAGGGCTTGATGTTGATGGCGCAGTCCGCCATGGCGAACACGTCCGGGTCACCGGTGGCGGAGGGGCGGACCAGAATGAAGCAGCTGGAGACGATCTTGCACCCCGGCTTGGTCTTGATGAGCTGGAGCGCAGGACGAACGGTGTCGGCGGTGGAATAGGTGGCGCCGCCCAGCAGGGCGTCGGCATAGCCCATCTTCACCAGCATGGTGCCAAAGTAGTTGCCCTGCTTCAGCACGGCGCGGCACTGCTCCTCGGTCATCTTGCCCTTGCGGAGGGCCACCATCTCGGCCACCATTTTGTCCATATCCTCAAAGGTCTCGGGGTCCAGAATCTCCGCGCCCTTGACGTTGAAGCCCACCTCTTCGGCGGCGGCCAGAATCTCCTCCCGGTTGCCCACCAGCACGGGCATCAGGAACGTGGCGGACAGCAGCCGGGCCGCGGCCTCCAGGATGCGGGGGTCGGTGCCCTCGGTGAACACGATTTTGCGGGGATGGGCTTTCAGCTTTTTGATCAGAAATTCAAACATGTCTTTTCCTCCAGATGTACAAGTCTTTGCCGGGGTTTGATAACTCCATTATACACGTTTGCCCGCCCCGGTCAATCCATATTTCAGGGCTGCATGATAAAAATTTACGGTTCTGTCACCAATTTCCAGCCCCCGTATGGCACACTGAATCCGGCCCTTGGGGCGGTTTTGGTCGAAACCGCCGGAAAATCCCCGGAAGGCCCCGCTTTTTTGCCCCTTCCAGGGCTTGACGGCAGGGGAAAAAAGCGGTATGATAGGCACTGGTAACAAATTGTAACTTTTTCAGGACCTCCCCTCCCGCTTTTCGGGAGGGCCGGATACCAGATACAAGGAGACCCTATGAGCCAAGACAGGAAAAAAACCACCACCCAGGTCCCGCCTCGCCAAGAGAGCAAGACGGAAACCGCCGGAGAGCGGGAGAGCTTCCCCGACGGCTGGAGCCCCTGGAAGGATTGGGACCTTCCCCCCTCGATCCGGGACTGGGAACCGGAGGGGGAGCGCCGTCCTCCGGAACGCCGTCGTGCCTCCTCCCACAGCCGGGAGCGCCGGAATCCCTCCTCCCGAAAGGCCCGCTCCCCAGAGCGGCAGGAAAGCGCCCCCTCCCCCCGGCAGTCCATCGCCCAGAAGCGGCTGCACTTCCGCCGCCGCTGGCGGCGCATCGTCCGGGAGAACAAGGCCCACCGCTTCCCGGAGTCCGAGCGGCTGCCCATCCAGCTGATGCTGTTCTTCTGGGGGCTGCTGCCCATGTGGGGAAGCCTCCTTCAAGAGCGGGTGCTGCAAAAGAACAGCGCCTCCCGGCAGAAGGACGCCCGGAGCTCCCAGAAAAAGCGCCGTTGGCGCATCCATCCCGCCGTATTCCTGACAGGAGGCTGTGTGGCGGCGGCGCTGCTGCTGTTCGTCTCCACCTATACCAACGGCGTCACCGTCACCTACGATGGAAAGGTGCTGGGGTCCCTCTCCAGCCAAGCCGAGGCCGAGGAGGCCCGGACAGAGCTGGAAAAGGCCACCGCCCAGACCCTGGGGCGGAGCTTTACCATTGACGACTCCCTGATTCAATACTCCTCCGGCCTCCTCCGCCGCCAGGACCTGGTGGATAAGGAGACCTATGAGGAGGAGCTGAGCCAGGAGGTCGGCATGGTCACCACCGCCTACTGCCTGTACGTGGACGGGGAGCGCATCGGCGCCACGCCCTACAAGGGGGCCCTGGAGCAGCTTCTAGAGCAAATGCAGCTCTCCGCCACCAACGAGGGCACCATCTCCGTCTCCTTCGCCGAGAACGTGGAGGTGAAGGAGGAGTTTGTCCCCACAGACAGCCTGATGAACCTGGGCTTCCTGGCGGAGACCCTCTACAGCACCAAAACCGCCGAGGTCACCTACACCGTGGCCAAGGGGGACACCTGGTCCGAGATCGCCGAGGAACACGGCCTCACCTCCAAGGAGCTGCTGGACCTAAACCCCGGCTATGACATGGACAAGCTGCAAATCGGCGAAATCCTCACCATGTCCGCCTCCGTGCCCTACCTGACCATGACGGTGGTCCAGCAGGAGCGGTACGTGGACAGCGTGGCCTTTGATGTGGAATACACCGACAGCCCGGACATCTGGGTGGGCGATTACAAGGTCACTTCCGCCGGGCAATACGGTGCGGCGGACACGGTGGCAAACGTCACCTATATCAACGGCGAGGAGACGGAGCGGACCGTTCTCTCCAGCGTCACCCTCCGCCAGCCCGTGACGGAGCACCGGCTCCAGGGCACGAAGCCCCGGCCCAAGACGGCTCCCACCGGCACCTTCCGCTGGCCCACCACGGGACGCATCAGCTCCCGGTTCGGCGGGCGGAGCTCCCCCGGCGGCATCGGCTCCACCAACCATAAGGGCATCGACATCGCCGTCCCCTACCGGACGCCGATCTACGCCGCCGACGGCGGAACCGTCACCTACGCCGGGTGGATGGGCGGCTATGGCTATCTGGTCCAAATCGACCACGGCAACGGCTATGTGACCCGGTACGGCCACAACAGCAGCCTGACGGTCTCCGTGGGGCAGAAGGTCTATAAGGGCCAGCAGATTGCCCGGGCCGGTTCCACCGGCAACTCCACCGGCAACCACTGCCACTTTGAGATCCGCCTCAACGGCGTGGCCAAGAACCCGCTAAACTACCTGTAAGAAAGACGCCATAAGAAAGCCCTCTGGAGCGCATGCTCCAGAGGGCTTTTCCCTATCCGAACAGGCAGCTTTCCGGCCCGAAGGGCTGAAACTGCCGGGCCACGGCCTGGGGGCCGAAGGCCGCTTCCAGCTCTCTCCACTCCGCTGCGGAGAGAAGGCAGAAGCCGATGGTATCATTCTCCGCGGAGGGGAGGAAGTAGCGGAGCTGGTAGTCCGGGGCAATCCGCGCCTGTGCCGCTTTGAGGGTAGTATCCCGGTCCATGCGGTCCGGGGCGTAGGGTATCGCCGTCAAAGCCCCGTCCCTTTCCAGCAGGATATCCGCCCCCCGGGGCAGGCTGCTGTCTTGTATCTCATAGTGAAAGCGGGCCGTCTCAGGCAGCCGCTCACAAACGCCCTGGAGAATCCACTCATCGTAATCTCTCCAGTCTACCCAGAGCAAGGGGCCAGCCTCCCAAAAGGCGTCCGCCTCCCCCTCCGGGTCCCGGAGATACTGTTCCATCTTCTGGTAATCCGTAAACGTACCCATACGCACCTCCTGTCTGTCAGGGAAGCTGATACTTCTTCAAATCCCTGTCCAGGCTCTCGGTAAACTCCCCGGCGGCCTTGAAGTCATGGAGGAAGGCGTGGCGCTGCTCGGCGTGGTCCTCCCGCTCCTCCATGACGCAGACGGCGATGTTGGAGCAGTGGTCGCTGACCCGCTCCAGGTTCGTCAGCAGGTCGTTCAGGATAAAGCCCAGCTGGATGGTGCACTCCCCGCTCTGGAGGCGGTGGATGTGCCGGGCCCGAATCTCGTCGGTGAGGCGGTCGATGGTCTCCTCCAGGGGCTCCACCAGCTTGGCGGCGGCGGGGTCGTCGGCCTGGAAGCAGCTTACCGCCGCGGTCAGGATGTCCTCCAGGGCCTGTTCCAGCACCTGGAGCTCCGCCTCCGCCGCGCCGGAGAAGCTAAGGCCCTTCTCGTGGAGCTCCCGGGCGGATTCCTGGATGTTCAGGGCGTGGTCCCCGATGCGCTCGAAGTCCCCGATGGCGTGAAGCAGCCGGGAGACGGTGTGGATGTCCTCCATGGAGAGGCCATGCTGGGAAATCTGCACCAAATAGCCGCTGAGGCGGTCCTCGTAGACATCCAGCTTATCCTCGTTTTCCAGAAGCTCCGCTTCCAGATTCCCGTTATACTTGGAAAGCTGCCCCAGGGAGGCCAGAAGGCTCTTTTGGGCCAGAGTCCCCATTTCGCAGGTCATGGCGGCGCACTCGCTGACCGCCGCGCCAGGGGTGCGCAGCAGCAGGGGGTCCAGGAAGGCGAACTGGGGAGTCTTGTCCTCTTCCTTGACAGCCGCCCGGGCCAGCCATTCCAGCTGGCGGGAGAAGGGCAGCAGCAGGGCGGTGGTGCCGATGTTGAAAATCGTGTGGCACAGCGCCACGCCCACAGCCCCCACGGCGGAATCCATGAAGGGGAAGTGGAACAGCAAATCTCCGCCGCAGAACACGATGAGCCCGATGGCCGTGCCGATGATGTTGAAGGCGATGTGGATGACGGACACCCGCTTGGCCCCCCGGGAGACCCCGATGGAGGAGATCAGCGCCGTGACGCAGGTGCCGATGTTCTGGCCCATGATGATGGGGATGGCCACACCGTAGGTAATGGACCCGGTGAGGGCCAGGGCCTGCAAAATACCCACGGAGGCCGCCGAGGACTGGATGACCCCGGTGAAGGCCGCGCCCACGGCCACGCCCAGCAGGGGATTGCGGAAGGCGGTCAGCAGGTCCGAGAAGCCCGGCATATCCGCCAGGGGGCTGACGGAGTTCTTCATCATCTCCATGCCGGACATCAAAATGGCAAAGCCAATGAGAATCCGGCCGATGTCCCGCCGCCGCTGGCGCTTGGAGCCCATAATCAGCAGGATGCCCGCCAGGGCGAAGAGGGGGGCGAAGTTCTCCGGCTTCAAGAGGTTCAAAAACACGCTCTCGCTCTCAATGCCGGTGAGGGACAAAATCCACGCCGTCAGCGTGGTGCCCACGTTGGAGCCCATGATGACTCCGATGGTCTGGCCCAGCTCCATGACGCCGGAGTTCACCAGGCCCACCAGCATCACCGTCACCGCCGAGGAGGACTGGACGGCGATGGTGATGCCCGCACCCAAAAGCAGGCCCTTCATGGGGTTGGAGGTCATGCGCTTCAACAGCCGCTCCAACCGGCCGCCGGCCATCTTCTCCAGGCTCTTGGACATGGTGGTCATGCCGTAGAGGAAGAAGGCCAAACCTCCGCAGAGGGTAAACAGGGAAAAAATATCCATGCAGCATTCCTCACTTCCGCGCCCGCGCTAAGGCGGACGCTCCATCTTATGTGACGGCTCTATTATATATGTGGAGGGCGGGCGCTGGGAATCGGCGGAATGACCAAAGCGCAAATTTTGCGGAAACTTTTGGCATTTCGCCCAAAATTATTCTTCTGTTTTATCGCTTTCGCCGGTTTCCTCTGGCTCCGGAATCCAGGGGCAGCGACCGTAGAAGGAGGTCATGGAGCGGATTTCCTCCGCCAGACCCTCTGTCGTACAGCCGGGCAAAAGTCGCCAGCGCCAATTCCCCTTGCCCACGCCGGGGACGTTGATGCGGCTCTCGCTACCAAGGCCCAGGTAATCCTGCATCTGGGCCACGAAGAGCTCCGCAACGCTCCCCTGCCCCGCCCGGAGCAGGGCCAGCCGGACGTTCTCCGCCCCGGAGACCCCCAGGTACTTCTCGGCAAAGGCCCGCTCCCGCTGGGGGGCGGAGGCGTACCACCCGGCGGCGGTGTCGTTGTCGTGGGTGCCGGTGTAGCAGACACAGTGGGGCTGGTAGTTGTGGGGCAGATAAGCGTTGGAGGGGTCCGAGAAGGCAAACTCCAGCACCTTCATCCCCGGCAGGCCGGACTCCTCCCGGAGCTGGTGGACCCCCTCCGTCAGGATGCCCAAATCCTCGGCAATGAAGGCAATCCCCTGGAACCAGGAGCTCAACACGCCCAGAAGGTCCATGCCGGGGCCCTTCTCCCAGGAGCCCATCCGGGCGGTCTCCGCCTCCGCCGGAACGGCCCAGTAGCTCTCCAGCCCCCGGAAGTGGTCGATGCGGATGACATCGAAGAGCCGGGCGGCCCCCTCTACCCGGCGAATCCACCAGCCAAAGCCGTTTTGCTTCATGGCGGCCCAGTCGTAGAGGGGATTGCCCCAGAGCTGGCCGTCCTCGGAGAAGTAGTCCGGCGGCACGCCCGCCACCTTGGAGGGCTTCCCCTCCTCATCCAGGAGGAATTCCCTCCGCTCGCTCCACACGTCGGCGGAGTCCAGGGAGACGTAAATGGGCAGGTCCCCAATGAGGCCCAGTCCCAAGTCGTTGACATAGGTTTTCAAGGCCGCCCATTGGGTGAAGAACCAGTGCTGGACGCAGGTCTCAAAGGCCACCTCCTCTGCCAGCTCCACCCGCCAGCGCTCCACGGCCTCCGCCTCGTGGCGGCGGAGGCCCTCGTCGGGCCACTGAAACCAGGGGAGGTCCCCGAAGTGCCGTTTCGCGGCCCGGTAGAGGGCGTACTCCCGAACCCAGGGGCGGCCCTCGGCAAAGGCCCGGGCGGCCTCCGCCGCCTCGCCGCTGACCCGGGCAAAAGCCGTTCGCAGAAGGGGCTCCCGGCTCTTTTTCAGCGCACCGTAGTCAATCTTATCCCCGGCGGGGACCCGGGCGGAGGCCAACTCCTCCTCCGTCAGGAGGCCGTCCTTAGCCAAAAGGTCCAAATCGATAAACAGGGGATTTCCGGCGAAGGTGGACTCGCTGGCATAGGGGGAGTCCCCGGCCCCGGCAGGACCTACGGGGAGAATCTGCCACCAGGACTGGCCCGCGTCCTGGAGAAAGTTGGCGAAGGCCCGGGCCTCCGCTCCCAGGGAGCCGATGCCATATTCGGAGGGGAGGGAGAAAATGGGCAGGAGGATGCCTGCGGAACGTTTCATAAGAAAACCTCCATGTTGAGTAGTGTACCCCCTCATTGTAAAAAAACGCCCCCCGGTTGTCAAGAACCGGAGGACGTCGGATTTACAGCTTTTTCTCGTAGCAGTTCAAAATCTCGCGGATGTACCCCTGGAAGAAAAACTCCGTGCTCCCGGCAAAGCCGTATCCGATGGAGGGATACAGGTGGTTGGTGGGGGCGTTCCCCTCCCAGGTGTCCAGGCGGATGACGGTTTTGCCCTGGGCTCGGGCGGTCTCCTCGCAGAAGGCCACCATCCGCTTGGCAAGGCCCTTCCCGGACTGGGCCGGGTGGATGCAGAGGGTGTGGATGACCCCCACCTCCTCCCGCTCCGCCGGAATGGTCCAGGGAATTTGATCGTACTCTGGAAGCTGGACGCCGTTGAGGTTCACCACGCCCCAGAGGACGCCGTTCTCTTCTCCCACATACAGGGTCCCGGCCTCCAGCACCTGCCGGGCGCTGTCCACGGTGGGATAGGTGCCCCGAAGCCAGTTGGTATAGACGGGGCCCTGGTCCTCCTTATCGAAAATCGCCTCGTAAATCTCCCCGATTCGGGGCAGGTCGGCGGCGGTGGCTTTGCGAATCATACAATCGCGCTCCTCTCTCTTTGATGAATGAAATGGGGGAAAGGCGCGCCGCGACGGCGCGCCTTTTATGGGGTTCAGGGTTGTCCTTCTCCCGTCTCCTCGGACGGGGGCGCTTCCTCCGGCGCTTCCGCCGCCGGGGGCTGCTCCGCAGACTCCTCCGGGGCCAGGATTTTTTCGGAGATCATGTGGACCTTCTTAGCCGGGGCCTCGATTTCCCCCGGGCGGGTGGAGGCATAGGGGCTCTCCACCAGGGCCGGGTCCCGGCCCTCGATGATGGCCACCATCTCCGCGCCGGTGATGGTCTCCTTTTCCAGAAGGTACGCCACCACCTTGTCCATATCCTCCCGGTTCTCCCGGATGACCTCCACGGCGGTCTTGTACGCCTCGTCCAGCAGGACCTTCACGGCCTTGTCCATCCGGGCGGCGGTGTCCTGGGCGCAGTCCATGCCATAGCCCCCGTCCAGGTACTGGTTCCGCCGGGAGGCCAGGGCCATCATGCCGAATTCCTCGCTCATGCCGAACATGGCCACCATGTTTCTCGCTACATTCGTGGCGTCCTGGATGTCCTGGGAGGCGCCGTTGGTCATGGTGTCCATCACCACCTCCTCGGCGGCCCGGCCGCCCATGGAGACGGTGATCTTCGCCATCAGCTCTTCCTTGGTCCTAAGCTCCGTCTTGTCCTCCTCGGGCATCAGCAGGGTGTAGCCCAGGGACCCTTGGGTGTGGGGGACGATGGTGATTTTCTGCACCGGCTCCGTGTTCTTCTGCTTATAGGCCACCATGGCGTGGCCCACCTCGTGGTAGGCCACCAGCTTTTTCTCGAACTCCGTCAGGACGCTGCCCTTTTTCTCCGTACCGGCGATGACCAGCTCGAAGGCGGCCAGCATATCCTCTTGGCTCACCAGCTTCCGGCCCTTCCGCACGGCCCGGAGGGCCGCCTCGTTTACCAGGTTGGCAAGGTCCGCGCCCACGCACCCGGCGGTAGCCAGGGCCACCTTCTTTAGGTCCACGTCCTCTCCCAGCTTGATGTTCCGGGTGTGGACCTCCAGGGTGGAGATGCGCCCTGCCAGGTTGGGCCGGTCGATGGTGATGCGCCGATCGAACCGTCCCGGGCGGAGGAGGGCCTGGTCCAGCACCTCCGGGCGGTTGGTGGCCGCCAGAAGGATGACGCCCTTGGTGGGGTCAAAACCGTCCATCTCCGCCAGGAGCTGGTTCAGGGTCTGCTCCCGCTCGTCGTTGCCGCCCATGCGGTTGTCCCGGGATTTGCCGATGGTGTCGATCTCGTCGATAAAGACGATGCAGGGGGCCACCTTGCTGGCCTCTTTAAAGAGGTCCCGGACCCGGGAGGCGCCCACGCCCACAAACATCTCCACAAAGTCGGAGCCGCTGATGGAGAAGAAGGGAACCCCCGCCTCCCCGGCCACGGCCTTGGCAAGCAGGGTCTTGCCGGTGCCCGGAGGGCCCACCAGAAGGGCGCCCTTGGGAAGCTTGGCGCCAATCTCCGTGTACTTTCCGGGGTTGTGGAGGAAGTCGATGATCTCCGTCAGGGATTCCTTGGCCTCGTCCTGGCCCGCCACATCCTTGAAGGTGACGCCGGTGGACTTCTCCATATAAACCTTGGCGTTGGATTTCCCCACGCCGCCGATGCCTCCAATGCCGCCCATGCCTTTTTTCGCCATCCAGCTCATAACCAGGCTCATCACCAGGATGATGATGAAGAAGGGGGCCAGGTTCACCAAAAACAGCAAAATGGGGCTCATGGGGGGCTGGTAGTCCTGGTTGATGCGGATGCCCGCTCCTTCCGTTTGGACGCCTCCCGGCTGCCGGTTCAGCTCTTGAATATGCTCCACAATGGCGTCATAGGACTGGAGCTGGACGGTGAAGAGCTCCAGGGACAGCTTCATCTCCCGGCCCTCCCCATCTACGTGGGTGTAAACGGCGGTTCCGTCCTCCTGGGTGGATTTGGTGTATTCCATCCCCTCGCTGTTGGTGTAGACATAGCCGTCCACCGGGGTGATGATGAGGATGGATTCGCTGTTGTCAAAATCCACCCCGGCCACCTTGCCAAAGTCCAGCATGTCCAAAAACTCGCTGTACTCCAGCTCCACAGAGCTTGCCTGGTGGCCCATGCTGGTCATATAAGTGGTGGCGTAGCTTACCAGGGCCGCCAGCAGCACCGCCCAGCAGATCAGGTGGATAAAGCCCCGCCAGTTGCTGTTTTTGTTCTGGTCCGGCTTTTTCTTGTTGTTGTTTTGGTCCATGTATGAGTTGCTCCTTTCAGGGGAAAGCGCACGGTATCAGTCAAAATGTAAGACCCGGCGAAATTATATGGCAGTATATCACAGAACCTGGAAAGTCACAAGGCGGTTTCATGAAGTTTCTGTAAATTCCCGCTTTATTATCCTCCCGAGCTATGGTATACTAAGAACGTATCGACAAAATTTTCAGGCCGGGCCTCCCGGCCAGGAAGGAATCCCCATGGAAGAACGCAAAACCCCCGCCCTCGAGGCCGACGGAATCATCGAGGGGCGAAACGCCGTCATCGAGGCCCTGCGGGCCGGGACGGCCATTGATAAAATTTACCTGCAAAAGGGCGAGACGGACAAGACCCTGGGTCACATCGCCTCCAAGGCCCGCTCCGCTGGGGCCGTGGTGGTGGAGGCGGACCGGCGGAAGCTGGATGCCATGAGCCGCACCCACGCCCACCAGGGCGTCATCGCCCTCAGCTCCGTCCGGGAGTACGCCACGGTGGAGGACATCCTCCACTCGGCGGAGGCCAGGGGGGAGGCTCCCCTGCTGGTGGTCTGCGACGAGCTGTCGGACCCCCATAACCTAGGGGCCGTTATCCGCACGGCGGAGTGCGCCGGGGCCCATGGCGTGATCATCCCCAAGCGCCGCAGCGCCGGCCTCACGGCGGTGGTGGCCAAGACCTCCGCCGGGGCCGTTGCCCACGTGCCCGTGGCCCGGGTGCCCAATCTCCCCGCTTTGCTGAAGGACCTGAAAGCCCGGGGCCTCTGGGTTTTCGGCACAGCGGCAGACGGAACCACCGCCCTCTACGACGCGGACCTCAAGGGCCCCGCCGCCATCGTCATCGGCAGCGAGGGCAGCGGTATGGGCCGTCTGGTGGCCGAGAGCTGCGACTTTCTGGTCAGCATCCCCATGCGGGGGAAGCTCTCCTCCCTAAACGCCTCCGCCGCCGCGGCGATTCTTCTCTACGAGGCCGTCAGACAGCGGCTTTAACCATCCCCTTCCAAAGGAGGGTATCCCATGACCCCGAAGGACGACCACCAATTGAATACCCCGGTGCCGGAGGATGATTACACCCTGGAGGAGATTCTGGCGGAGTACGGCGGCAGCCTGGAGCACCAACTGCTCCGAGAGGCCGAAGCGCCGCGGGCCCCCGCACCGAAGCCCCCCGCCGTCCCGGCGGAGCCCGGCCCTCTGGAAAAACCGGAAGCACAGTCCACCTCAAGGCCTCCGGCGGAAGCCTCGCCCCCAGAGCCCCCCAAGACCCCGGACCCCCTCCAGGAGGCGGAACAGGCGGCAGCGGCGGACGTGGCCCGGCTGAACATTCCCCACCCCCGGCCCATCTCCCTGGAGGACGTGGTGGGCAGCACCGTGGACGCGGTGATGGAGGAGGCCAGAGAGCCCATCCTGCCCCCGAAGCACGGTCTCTTCTCCCGAAAGCCCCTGGAGGACACGGAGTCCCTCCCCCCGCCGCCGGAACCGGAGCCAGAGCCCGATCCGGAGCCCATCGGCCCGGAGCCCACTCTCTGGGAGGCGGCCCACGATGCCCGCCAGCTCTACATCCGCCGGAAGCACACGGTGCTCCTGCCCCTGTTTACGGCTCTACCCCCCACGCTGTTCCTGCTTTTGGAGCGCTATCAGGTGAAGGTGCCTTACTGGTCCGGGGACCGGGAGGTCCAATGCGCGGTTTTGCTTGCCTGCCTGGTTTTGACGGCGCTGCTTTGCCGCCATGTGTTCCTCAAGGGTTTCGGCATGCTGCTGCGCCGCCGCTGCGTCGCCGAGCTGCTGGTGTCTATTTCCGCCCTGGTCTCCGGGCTGGACTGCGCCACCCGGCTTCTGGGCGGACAAGCCGGCGAGACCATGCCCTATGCCTCCGTCAGCTGCTTGGGGCTGGTGTTCGCCCAGTGGGGCGTCCGCCGAGAGAGCAAGGGAAACTATGACATGCTCCGGGCCGCCTCCCTGGACGAGGAGCCGCCCTATCTTGTCACCAACACCCTCCAGGGGGCCTGCAAGCAGCGGGGAGCCGTCCCCGGCTTCTTCACCACCGCAGCCCGGAGCGACGCGGCTACTCTCTGGCAGACGGCGCTGCTGCCGGCCTTCCTGGCGGCGGTCCTGGTCTTTGCGGGGCTAAGCTCCGCAGGGCAGGAGCGGGGCGGGGACTTTCTTTTAAACCTCTCCGCCATTCTCCCGGCGGCGGCCACCTTCTCCCTGCCCCTGTGCTGGGCGCTGCCCTGGTCCAAGCTGTCGGAGCATCTGCAAAAAACCGGCTGTGCCGTGGCGGGCTGGTCCGGGGCCCAGAAGATCAGCGCCCGGCGGCGGATGATTGTCACCGACACGGACCTCTTCCCTCCCGGCACCGTCCAGCTCAACGGGCGAAAGCTCTATGGCGAGACCCAGGAGCAGGCCGTCTCCCTGGCGGCCTCCATGGCCCGGGCCGCCGGAAGCGGCCTGGAGCGGCTGTTCAACAATCTGGTCCGCAGCGAAGGGGGCCGCTATGAAAAGGTGGACGATTTCAGCTTCTACGAGGAGGGCGGCTGGTCCGGCGCCGTGAAGGGCGAATCCGTGCTGATGGGCGGGGCCTCCTTCATGCGGAAAATGAACGTGCGGCTGCCGGCGGACGTGAATCTGCGCACCGGCATCTTTCTGGCGGTGGACGGGGAGCTGCGGGCGGCCTTCGCCGTGAAGTACAACCCCTCGGAAAACGTGGACTTTGCCCTGAAGCTGATGCAGCGCAGCCGCATCCAGCCCATCCTGGCCTCCCGGGACCCCAACATCACCCCCTCCCTCATCAAGCGGAAATTCAGCCGGGGCGTGCACATGGAATACCCCAGTCTCTCAGAGCGCATCGCCTTCAGCGAGGCGGAGAAGGATCGGGATTTTCCCCGGGCCCTGCTGTTCCGGGAGGGGCTGCTTCCCTACGCGGAAACCGTGGCGGGGAGCCTCCGGCTGTGCAAGGCTGTCCGCCGGGCGGCGGCCATCTCCCTGCTGGGGAGCTGGGCCGGGACCCTGCTGACCTTTTATCTCACCAGCCTGGGGGCCTATGAGCTGCTGAACCCCCTGGCGCTGGAGGTTTTTCTTCTGCTGTGGACCCTGCCGGTGCTGCTGATGGCGGACTGGACGGGGCGCTATTAAAAAGGAGCTGATTCCATGGGAAAATTTGACGGCGTGCTGCTGGCCAGCGACTTTGACAACACGCTTCTCTATACGGCGGACGCCCTGCGCACCGGTGCGCCACTGCCGCCCCTGCCGGAGGAAAACCGGAGGGCCCTGGCCTACTTCATCGCCCAGGGGGGCCGCTTTGCCGTCGCCACAGGTCGGGCCCTTCCGGCCTTCCTTCTCCACGCGGGGGATGTGCCTATGAACGCCCCTGGCGTGGTGTGCAACGGCGCGGCCATCTATGATTTCGAAAAGGGCGAATACCTGGAAACCGCCGTGCTGGACGCCTCCGCCCGCCAGCGGGGCCAAGCGGCGCTGGACCGCTTTCCCGGCGTGGCTGTGGAGGCCTATCATCTGGACAACGTGGTCCACGTAGTCCGACCCAACGACATCTCCCGCCAGCATGAGCGCATGACCAAGGCCGCTCTTACAGAGGCCCCCTCCCTCCTGGAAACGCCGCTTCCCCTAGCCAAGCTCCTGTTTGAAGCGGACCACGAGACCCTGGAGCAGGTGCTGACCTTTCTCCAGGACCAGGGCTGGGCGGAGGATTATGAGCTGATTTTCTCCGTCTCCCACCTACTGGAGATGACCACCCGGGGAGCCAGCAAGGGCGGCATGATCCGCCGTTTGGCCAAGCGGCTTGGAATCTCCATGGACCACGTGTACTGTGCCGGGGACGAGGCCAACGACCTTTCCATGCTCCGCGTCGCTGCCGAAGGCTTTGCCCCCGCCAACGCTTCCCCTGCCGTCCGGGCCTCCGGGGTCACGGTGGTCCGCGATGTTCAAGAGGGGGCTATTGCGGAGGTCATTGAAATTCTGGACCGAAAGTACTCTTGAAAGGCCGCTAACGTGTCTGCCATTCGGGGACTACTGTACCCCTTTTCTTTTTTCGACCTCCTTTTTTGGATACTCCCGCGGAAAATTCCCCCTTTTCAGCCGTCCTTTCCTGTGGTATACTAGGGAAATCGAATCGGCTACTGAAAGGACCACTTGTTATGGATAAACGTTACGCGCTTCCCCTGACGGCCGCCCTGGGCGGAGCTGCCGCCTGCGTGCTGCGGCTGCTGCAAAACCACACCGGCTACGAGGCGGACACCGGCCTCCCCATTCCTGGCAACTTCGCCGCCCTGGCCCTGGCGGTTTTGCTGATTGGCCTGGCCGCCGCCCTGGCTCTCACCGCCCAGCTCCTTCCGGCGGAGGAGGAACCTGGCCCCATTCTACCTAGAGATTTCTCTACAGAGAATGCCGGACTGTTGACCATTCCCATGTGCGGTGTGTTTCTCCTGGCCCTCAGCGGTCTTAGCGACCTGGCGGAGAGCGCCTCCTTGCTGCCGGAGGGGCTGGTCTCCTCCCGGCACGTCATTTACAGCATCCTCCGGGCCGGGGGGCTGGGCTTTTCCCTCCGGGGACAGACCTTGCTGGGCGTGCTGACCCTGGCCGCCGCCGTCTCTTTGTTCCCGGTGCTGGCGGGCTGCCGCCGCCGGGAGGGCGGGCCAACACGAAAGGCCCCCTCCGTCATCACTCTGATTCCTGTAGCGGCCCTGGTGGTGCGACTGGTGCTGACCTACCGCATCGACTCCGTGAACCCCTCCTTGACCATGTACTACGTGGAGCTGCTGGCCCTGGTATTCATGACCTTGGGCTTTTACCGGCTTAGCTCCTTTGCCTTTCAGGCAGGGCGGACCCGGCGTTTCGGGTTCTATGCCGCCGCCTCCCTGGTCCTCTGTGCCGCCTCCTTAGCGGACGGCAGCGCATACCTCTCCTCTCTGCTCCTCTATGCAGGAGGAGCCCTGACGCTGATGGGCTTCCTGCTTCTTCGGGTTGCCAATGAGCTGGAAGCGGAGAAGGACGACGGCACCATCATCGGACCGGCGGGATGACGCTCTCCCCTCTTCCGAACACAAAACGGCCCCGGCGCGGTTCAAGCGCCGGGGCCGTTCTCTATGCTTGGGGTTCTACAATGTGCACATCCAGCTTGTTATAGGGAATCTCCACCCCCGCTTTGGCAAACTCCGCCCGCAGGTTCTCCGCCAGGGCAAACTGGGTGGTCCAGAAGTCCTCCGCCGAGGCCCAGCAATAGACGGTGAAGTCGATGCCGCTCTCCGCGAAGGCCGTGAGGTACACTGCCGGGGCGGGGTCGGAGAGGATGCACTCCGTGGCTTCCACGGCCCGGTGACAGGCAGCCTTTACCGTCTCTGTGGGCGCGTCATAGGAGGCGCTCATTTTCCAGACAATCCGCCGCCGCCCCAGCACGGTGTAATTCGTAACCTTGGAGGCCGCTAATTCCTTGTTGGGCAGCAGGGCCGTCAGACCGTCGGGGGTGATGAGGCGCGTGTGGTTCAGGCTGATCTCCTCCACCGTGCCGGAGACCCCGCCGGACTCAATGAAGTCCCCGATCGTAAAGGGATGAGAGGACAAAATCACCAGTCCTCCAGCCACATTACCCAGCACGTCCTCCGCCGCCAGGGTCACGCCCAGAGACCCCACGGACAAAAGCGCCACCAGAGAGGTCATGTTGATTCCCAGGCTCCCGGCGGTAAAGACCACCGTCAGGGTGTACAGCAGCAGCTTGAGGGCCATCAGAATATATCGCCGGATGCGCTCCTCCAGCTTCGTCCGGCGAAGGAGGCGGCGGGCCAGCTTTAGCAGCAGGCGCACCGCCACCATGCACACCAGAAGCGTGACGACAGCGGCCAGGATGTTTTCCAGGGCTAACTTTCCGGCAAAGCGCTCCATGGCTCCGTTCAGGTCGAACACATTCGCTCCTCCTTATGAAGTGTCAAGGAATCCGTTTAGCCGATGACCCGGACCCGGATGACGTTGGGCAGGCGCTTCAAGTCCTCCAGGACGGTGGGCTCCACCGGCGTCCCCAGATCCACCAGGGTATAGGCATAGTCCCCCTTGCTCTTGTTGCTCAGGTTTTCCACATTCACGCCGTCCCGGCTGAGGAGGGCCGTGATGCTGGCCAGCATGGCGGGGATATTCTTGTGGAGGACACAGAGCCGCTGAGCGCCGCTCCGGTCCAGGTACACATCGGGGAGGTTCACGGAGTTTCGAATGTTTCCGTTTTCCAGGTAGTCCCGCAGCTCCTCCGCCGCCATGACGGCGCAGTTCTGCTCGCTCTCCGGGGTGGAGGCCCCCAGATGGGGCATGGCGATGACATGGGGATTTGCCACCAGCTGATTGGTGGGGAAGTCAGTGACGTAGGCCGTTACCTTCCCTGCGTCCAGAGCGGCCAGCAGGGCCTCGTCATCCACTACGCCTCCCCGGGCCAGGTTGATCAGCCGCACGCCGGGCTTCATGGCGGCCAGGGCCTCCCGGCCGATCATGTGACGGGTTTTCTCGTTGTAGTGAATATGGGCGGTGATGTAGTCCGCCTTTTTATAGAGCTCACTCACATCCTGGACCACGTGGACATGGCGGTCCAGGCGCAGTGCCGCGTCCACGGAGAGGAAGGGGTCGTAGCCGTATACGTCCATTCCCAGGTCCAGGGCCACGTTGGCCACCAAAGCGCCGATGGCCCCTAAGCCGATAACCCCCAGGGCCTTCCGGTAGAGCTCCGGGCCCACGAAGGCGGACTTGCCCTTTTCCACCACCGTCTCCACCTCCACGCCGGAGGCCGCCTGATTTTTCACCCAGCGCACGGCGCCGGTGATATCCCGGGAAGAGATCAGCATAGCGCAGAGCACCAGCTCCTTCACCGCGTTGGCGTTGGCCCCGGGAGTGGAAAAGACGGCGACGCCGCTTTCCGAGCAGCGGTCCAGGGGAATGTTGTTTACGCCCACGCCCGCCCGGGCGATGGCCAACAGGCTGTCCGGGAAGGCATAGTCCAACAGATTGGCGGAGCGGACCAGGATGCCCTCCTCCTCCGTCACGTCCTCCCCCACCAGATAGCGGGCGGGGTCCAGCCGCTCCAGCCCCTGGGGGGCAATCTTGTTCAGTGTTTTGACTCGATACATGGAAAACCTCCGGTTAAACGAGATCATGCTTTCTCAGCGGGAAGCCCGCCGGGCGGGTTTCCGGTTCTAGTATAGTCCCCTTTTTCCCCGGGGGCAAGTGGCATTTCCACAGTATTTTCCCCTCATTGTTGCTTTTGCCATGGAGTTTTTTCAAAGAGCCGCTTATACTGAAAAAAATTACTGCCTTGGGAGGTCACACCATGGCGATTTTCACACCGAAGCCCCTTGCCCAATCCTGCCCGTTGGAGGACCCTGCCGGAGACTACAAAATCGCCCGCCGGGTGGAGCAGTACCGCTTTAGCAAACAGGCTGTCTACTTTCCCGCCTTTCCCGGCACCCAGTATCTCTCCTTCGCCGCCCTGACGAAGGCCCTGACCCGGAATACCAGTCTGCCCCTGACGGGCTGCTGCGGCAAGGCTCTGCCGGTGACCCGCCTGCGGCTGTATTACGATGGCGGGGAGTTTTACCAGGATTTCACCTTTGAAAAGCTGGCCAATGCCAACGAGGTTCTGGACACCATCGCCACCGCCCGGCCGGAGCTTCCTCTGGAGCGGGAAGAGCGGCCACAGACTGTCATTTAGGCGGTTCCATCTATGGCCTAAGAGCGGCCCTGGACGCGATTAACTTGCGGAGCGTGCCTGGGGGGCGCAGCCTTTTAAAGCTTCCGCTCCTGTGAGAACAAGAGACAAAAATGCGCACCGGAGGTCATACCTTCGGCGCTTTTTCCTGCCTTTTTCGGAAATTTACAAAATACCTCTTGACCTTCCCCCTGCTGGAAGGTGTATCATGAGCCCAGAAATTGAGGTGAGGGACGTGAAAATCAACGAGGTGGAGGCCCTGGTGGGCATCACCCGGAAGAACATTCGCTTTTATGAGGCCGAGGGCCTTTTGGCTCCCCGGCGAAACAGCGAAAATGGCTATCGGGACTATGGCGAGGCCGAGGTCAGCGTCCTGCTCCAAATCAAGCTGCTGCGAAAGCTGGGCGTGCCTCTGGAGGAAATCCGCCGGATGCAGAGCGGGGCCCACACCGTGGGGGACGGCATGCGCCGTCATCTGGTCTCCCTGGAGCGGGATCGAGACAACCTGGAGCAGGCCATCCGCCTTTGCGCTGGACTGACAGACCGCCAGGAGCGGCTGGGGGACCTGGACGCCGGGAGCATTTTAAAGGAAATGGAGGTCATGGAGCAAAGCGGCGCTACGTTCCAGAATAAGCAGCGGCAGGACGTCCGCATCCGCTATGTGGCCCCGGTGGTCATCACTGTGCTGATGCTGCTTTTGATGGGGGGCATTGCGGGGCTGATTCTCTGGCTCACCGCCTTGAGCGTCGAGGAGTCGCCCCCGGCCTTCATGCTGGCGATCATGGCCCTGGTCCCCCTGGTTATCAGCGGCGGCGTGGTGCTGGCCCTGGTACAACGAATTCGAGAAATCGGGAGAGGAGAAATTGACGATGCGAAAAACTACTAAAAAGAAGATCGCCCCCATTGTCATCACCGTGGCGGTGGTGCTGTATATCGGGCCCCTGGTCCTTCTGCTTCTGGCATCCATGGGCAACCTCTTTGGCGGGGCAGAGCCGGTCCTCTTCCCGCTGGTCTTTCTGGCGGCCTATCTGCTTCTGGGCGGTGCGGTCATTGTGGGAGTCATCAAAGCTCTGCTCCAGCGGCTGGACGAGATCGACGGCGGTGAGGAAGAGGAGGCCAGCCGGTATTGAGGGCAGAAAAAGCGGGACGCTTTTCGAAAAGCGCCCCGCCGGGAAAGTCAATGATCGGGGAGATTACCAGTGCCCCTCCTCAGAGCGGCTGTGCTCCCGCCGGTTGCCAAGCTGCATATTGAAAAGGACCTTGGTCAGGGAGTTGATTTCATCCCGTTTCAGCTGGGCGAAGAGGACGCCGCAGCGGAACTCATTGGGCCCGCACTCCACCACCCGGATGATCTCGCCGATGAAATCCATGGCTACATAGTCCTCCAGCTTGATCTTGAGGCGCAGCACCTCGCCCTCTCCATGGAGATACTCCGAGGTGAAGCAGCAGCCGCCGGTGCTGATGTCCACCAGCCGGCACTCCTCCGGCCGCTCGAAGCGCTCGTCGTTCATGTAGTAAATGGAGATGGGGACATTGTTCACCGCCAAGCGGAAGGTATCCCGGTGGTTCTCGTGAACCTCCGGCTCCAGGTCCTTCAGCCGCATCTGGATGCGGGAGGACTCCTCTACCGTGGCCCGGAGATAGAACTGGTTCATCTTGTTGTCGCAGCCCCGCACAAACACTGTGCTCCCAGGCTCGCAGACCTTGAACGACAGCCCGCCGGGATGGCGGCCCATGGTGAGCTCTGTACCGCCGTGCTCTGTAATCAGGCCGGTGTTCAGTACCCGGCCGGATTTTTCCACAATCTCAATGGGCATTTCCCTGCACATTTCAGGGAAGCCCGGGTTCGTTTCTTCCAGCGCCGGTTCCGTCGGCGTCGGGAGGTAAGCCTCGAGGTCCTGGTCCCGGTTAAAAAACGAAAAGATACCCATACCGCACCACCTGTATCAAGTATTTGAAAGCCTATGCCGGTCCGGCCGGAGACGATTTTCTGGTTTGATCGCCGCTTACTGGGCATTATAGCATAAAACCTTTCCCACCGCAAGCCCCTCCCCATTTTTACGGAGGAGGGGAAGCGCTGGAGGTAATCTCTCTATTTTATGAGGAAGGGAGGGACCGTTATGACGGTCTCCTTAGAATCCCAAAGGCGCCGCCTGCGGCGGCAGGCCGTGTTGGGCGTGACATTTTTTGTCCTGTTTCAGCTGGCCTGCGCCGCCATATTCGCCGCGCTGTGCTTTATCCCGAACCTGCCCAGGTGGGCGTTCTGGCTGTTCGCCGCTCTGTCGGGGACATGCGGACTGCCGGTACTCCCCGCCCTGGTGGTGTTAAAAGAACGTTTTCAAGAAATTGAAGGAGGAGAATTCCATGCTGCTGCTGAATATTGACTATGTACCTGGAAGAGAGCTTGAGGCCCTGGGGATTGTAAAGGGGACGGTGGTTCAATCCAAAAACTTCGGCAAAGACTTTATGGCTGGCATGAAAACCCTGGTGGGCGGCGAGATCGTGGGCTATACGGAGATGCTTAACGAGGCCCGGCAGATTGCCACAAAGCGTATGGTGGACGAGGCCCAGGCTCTGGGAGCCGACGCGGTGGTCAACGTCCGCTATGGCTCGTCGTCCGTGATGCAGGGGGCCGCCGAGGTGGTGGCCTATGGCACGGCGGTGAAGCTGAAGTAATGCGAGTTACCTTTTTGGACCACAGCGGTTTTTTGGTGGAATCGGACTCCGCCGCGCTGCTGTTTGACTGGTGGAAGGGGGAGCTCCCGGCAATCAAGCCGGGGGTCCCCCTGTACGTCTTTGCCAGCCATGTACATCCGGACCATTTTGATCCCCGGATTTTTGCCCTGGACGACGGGAACCGGGAGGCGCGATTTATCCTGGGCCATGACATCAAGCTTAGCTCCCGGAGCCTGGCGCGCTGGGGCGTCTTGCCGGAGACGGCGGAGAAGTGTCGGAATCTCCGGGGTGGGGAGACGCTGGAGCTCTCTAGGGTCTTTGTGGAGGCCCTGCCCTCTACCGACGAGGGGGAGGCGTTTTTGGTGACGGTGGACGGGCGGACCGTCTTTCATGCCGGGGACCTGAACTGGTGGCACTGGGAGGGCGAGGACAAGGGCTGGAACCGGAACATGGAGGTCAACTTCAAAAAATATGTGGAGGCGCTCCGGGGGCGGACCATTGACCTGGCGATGCTGCCTCTGGACCCCCGGCTGGGAGAGGCGGGCTTCTGGGGGCCGGCGTATTTCCTCGAAACGGCGGAAATTCGGCGCGTTTTGCCGATGCACCAGTGGGGCGAGCTTGACTTTACCAGGAAATTTTTGGAAAAGCATCCTGCCTTTACAGGCCGCTTCCTGCCGGTAAAGGAGACCGGCCAGGTCTTTGCGCTTTGACAAGGGGAACTACCTGTCTGGCCCAGCGGTGATTCCATAAGGAAGGAGGGGATTCCATTATATATGCTGTAGGAGCTATCGGTGTACTGCTGCTTCTTGTGGGCATTTTTCTCTTAACCCGATATGAGGACAGCCCGTTGCTTATTGCCGGTGTGATCTGTATTTTGGTGGGCATTTTCTTTACCAGAATCAGCCGGGCAAACCGTAGAAAGTAACCCCTTCCAAGCGGCTTGTACTCTGCTGGAGGAGGAAACGTCAGCGCCCCGCCCTTGAAGGCGGGGCGCTGGTTTATTCCTCTTTCAGCAGGTACTCCGGGCCGAAGCCGTGGGGCAGCAGCTCCCGGAGGGTTCGGGACAGCTCCTCCCCCTTGCCGTTGAGGCTGATGATCTCCATATCCGGGGCAAACTCATAGAGCACCTGACGGCAGACGGCGCAGGGGACGCAGAAATCCTCGCACCGGCCGGCCACCACGATGCGGACAAAGTCCTTGTGCCCTTCGCTGACGGCCTTGGCCACCGCCACCCGCTCGGCGCAGAGGGTGGGGGAATAAGCGGCGTTTTCGATGTTACAGCCGGTAAAGACTGTGCCGTCGGAGCACTCCAGGGCCGCGCCGACGGGGAAGTGGGAATAGGGGATATACGCCCGGTCCAGCATGGAGACGGCGGCGGCTTTCAGTTCTTCTCTTGTCATGATGAAAACTCCTTTCTCACTCCGTCCAGGAGACCTCTCTCTGGGGACGGACGGTTAAGTCTATGATATCCTTGGCGTCGTAGAATTGGAGATAGCGGTCCCGGGAGTGGCGGAGGGTGGTGCCGTCGGGGTGGAGGCGGTCACAGATTACGGCGCTGATGTCCTTTTTGATGAAGCTGAAGCTCTCCACGCCTACGGAGCAGAAAACCCGGAAGCCCTTGCTCTGTAAGTACTGGAAGGCGGGGCCCGTCAGGGTCCAGTCGTTGCCGTCGGGGCGCTCGCCGTGGGGGTAGAAGAGGATGGTGGTCTCCCCCACCAGGCTGCCCACCTCGTCCAGCCAGCGCTGGGTATCTGCCTCGATACGGGTCATGTTTCCATCTCCCAAGCGGATGTGGCCCCAGGTGTGGCTGCCGAAGGTCCAGCCGGTACGGCGGAGCTCCTCGACGATGGGCTGAACGGCTTCCCGCTCCTTCTGGCGGTTGGCCTCCTTGGCGTCGTCCCACTCCTTGGTGTCCGTCTGGGTGCGATAGCCCAGGATACCCTCGTAGCCTGTCAGGCTTAGGCAGCCCTTGGCTCCGAAGGGGGAGAAGTCGGGGTGCTCTTCCACGAATTTATCCAAAATCGGGATGGCGTCCAGGTCCCGGCTGACGACCTCGTTGCCCTCCGGGTCCAGGCCCCAGGAGGCAATTTTCAGGTCCTCCCCGATGATGAGCTTATGGGCAAAGCCGTTTTCCAGCATGTAGGGGTAGTAATTTGTGTCGTCGTAGCTGAGGATCAGGGGCTTTTTCCCCTCGGGGAGGTAGAGAGTATTGCGGACCATATGGGGGCCGTTCTCCCCTTCCTCCTCGCTCCAGACGCTATTGATATCCACCAGGACGTAGCCCTTTTCGTAGACGCTCTGGAGGATTTTGTTATACTCGTCCACGGTGACCATGAAGTCGTCCAGGCCGTTGGCTTGGTTATCGCCGTCGAAGGCCAGCTCCGGATAGGCGATGACGGGGTGGAAAAACAGGTGCTCTACGATGCCGGTCCAGGGGACATAGCCCTCCTGCTCTTGGGTGGGGTCCTTGATTTCATAGGGCTGCTGGACCGGGGCGGGGGGCGGTTCCGGCTCCTGGAGCTCGGGTTCTGGCGGGGGCGGCTCCTCCGCGGGCGGGGCCTGGGTGGAGCAGGCGGTTAGGAGGAGGAGAAGCATGGTTAGGCTTAATAATCGGCGCATGGCGTCGGTTCCTTTCTGTCGAAAAATCTGTTATTTTAGTATAACAGATTTTTGGGCAAAAGGGGTAACAAATTTGTGACAGTTTTTTCCCATGCGGGGCTGGTACTCGCCCTTGCGGGCGGGGAGAGATTCAGCCATGAAGATGGCTGGTGCAATGCACCCCCCATGTCGTCGGAAGAAACTCCGCCCACTCCGTCCCCGCCTAACGGCGAGGACTGCGTTCTGCTCCGTTCCTTCCTCCTCTCCCCACCGCAACCGCTACGCTTACGTTGCGGCGGGGGCCCCGGTTTTTTCTTCCAGAAGAAAACGAGAAAACGGGCCGTGCACGGTCCAAAAGAGAAAAAGAAGTATACGGGGACGACGCGGGGCGCGGCTGAATGAATGGCGGAGCCAGAATGACTTCCCTCGCGCAATTGGATTGAGCGGGGGGTTGTTCCTCGACGAATGGACCAGCTTCTCTTTTCGCTGCCGCTTATGCGGTGGGTACTGAAAGCAATCCCCGGAGAGATCTTTACTCTCCGGGGGGTGTTTGAGGGGGCGGATTTTTGGCTTCCTTGTTTTGATCCTTAGCTTTTGCGGCGCTTTTTTAGCGCTTTGCGCTGGGCTTGAATACGGAGGCCATCACGGCGGCGAAGAAGGTTGCTGCTGCTACGCCGCCTGCCGCCGCTGTTAGCCCCCCGGTGAGGACGCCTAGCCAGCCGTCCATGTCTACCGCCTTGCGGACGCCCTTGGCCAACAGGTGGCCGAAGCCTGTCAGAGGCACGGTGGCTCCCGCGCCGCCCCACTGGGCCAGAGGCTCATACAGGCCCACGGCGCTGAGAATGACCCCTGCTACTACGTAGCCTGTTAGAATTCGGGCTGGAGTTAGCTGGGTTTTATCGATCAAAATTTGACCGATGGCGCAGAGCAGGCCGCCACAGAGAAACGCATTTACATAATCCATGGTAAAAACCTCCCTTTTCCGGTAGGGTTTCCCGGTGGGAAAATTTTATGCGGCGGAGTTGCACGGGTTTTGGCAACTCTTATCGCTTCGGCCTCTCTGTTTGGGTACAACCATATACCAAAAAACAGGAGGTTATTTTTATGAGGCAAACAGAACACTATGGATTGAACCAATGGGAGCTCTCGGACCGCATCCGCATGGAGGACTTTAACGCCGACAACGCCAAAATCGCCGCCGCACTGGCGGGGAAACTCGGGCCCATAGAGGAACTGCCCCATACGCGTTTTGAGTATGAGGGCGGCTTCTCCGCCCGCGGTTTCTCCGCCCTCTCCTGGAACGGGTCCTGGACCGACTGGGCATTCACCATCGCCACGTTTCGTCCCTGGGACCTGGAAGCGGCCCAAAAGGACACCCTCACCATCGAAACCAACCGCGGGTCCCGCTTCACCATCCAGGGCGGGAGCTTCCTGGTGATCTTCGCCGCCTTACACGATCCCTCTAGGGATATTCAGGGCCTATTCCTCTCCTCTTCCGTCTTTCAGTTCTTCCGTGACGACTCGCCGTTTCTGGGATACACCGGAGGAACCCTACGAAACGGCTCAAACCTCAATGGTTACACCTCCGTGGCATTCGGCGTCCGATAAAAAAGGCCCCCGAACTTTCGTTCGGGGGCCCATCTCACTTCATGTGAGAGGTGCTGGAAAATCAGGCGCCAGCGCCAATTGTGCAGGCCAGGGTATCTTTGTTAATGGTGATTTTCGCATTCGCGGTACCGATCCCAGTCTTGAAAGCGTCTTTGCTCTCCACAAATTTAATCTGGATACTAGAATCGGTAGTACCAGCACTCCAGGAGGCAGCGGTAGCCGTAATCGTGTCGCCATCAACATGGATGGACTCCTCGACAAACGTCAGCGCCGCACTAGTGCCAGTGGTCACAGCCAGAACGTCGACAGGACTCTTACCATCCACAATCGCCACAGGGGTGTTCATGGTGACAGTCAGTTTCGCGCCGTCGAAGGACGCGCTGGAAACTTCGGGAGTCTCGGCCGCAACGACGGTAACGTCGTCCTTGCTGATCGTCCAGGTCTCGGTCAGAGTCACTTCGCCGACCTTCACGGCCTTATCCTTGCCATTTGCGGAGAGAACACCAGAGGTGCCGATGGTCTGGCCGTCGGGGCCCTTCACGGAGACGGTAACCTTCTCACCAGAGGGAGCCTCGGTGTACCAAGCGTAGACGCTCACAGTGACGCTATCCGCAGCGACGGGAGTGGTCACAATATCGTCCACAAAGAACAGGCCGATCTTCTTCGCCGCAGGGGCCATTACCAGGCCGGTGCCGTCCACGAGGTCCTCGCCGTCACCGTCCGCACCAACAACGCTGATCTTCTCGGTCAGGCTGTCCAGGCCGGTAACTTCGACCTTGACATAGTTGTCGCCCGTGGCTTCAACTTCGGTGGAGAACAGATCCGCCTTGTTGGAGTCGTTGGTGCTTCCATTGGCATTCAGGGTCTTGGTCGCAGAGGCAGTGGTATCCAGGCCGCTCTTGTAGGTGAAGGTCACCGCACCAGAAGCAGCGGAGGAGTTCAGACCAACCTCGACGCCATTGCCGGTGCCGTCCATAACAGCGTCCTCAGCGAAGAGGCGGCTGTCCTCAATGGGATCGCCCGCTTCATCCACGAACTGG
The DNA here is from genome assembly GCA_910587705.1 of uncultured Oscillibacter sp. Classification (GTDB taxonomy): domain Bacteria; phylum Bacillota; class Clostridia; order Oscillospirales; family Oscillospiraceae; genus Oscillibacter. Next base: position 3,026 of record CAJUMX010000020.1, on the reverse strand, counting down.
ACCTTGATGCCCTCGAAGGTAAAGCTGGTGATTTCCACCTTGAACTCGTCGGCAGCGCCGTAGTTGGCAACCGTGCCGATTTCGCCGCTGAAGGTCAGCTTGCCAGCGTTTAGAGCGGAGAAATCCACAGCCGTGGTGATGGACTCAGAGGGCTGCGTTCCGCCGTTCACATACACGTCGGCAGTAAATTCGTTGCTTCCAGCAGTGGAAGTGCTGACAAATTCGGGCACAGTGATGGTGAAGCGGAGGTCCGCCTTATTGTTCGCGCCAAGCGCAACGCGGCCGTCAACCAGAGAAGCACCCTGGAGGGTAGGCGCGTTATTCTTGAGAATCACGGCAGACTCAGCGGGAGCGCCCTTGCCAACCACGATGGTCAGAGTCTGGGTGACAGGACTCTCCTCGATCTCCTTGGAGGTATCCTTGTTGGTCACAGTGACGGTGACCTTGTAGGTGCCTTCAGACTTGGCGGTGAAGGAGACTTCGTCGCTCTTCTTGTCGCCAGCCAGCTTGCCCTCGTCAATCTCCCACTCGTAGGAGACGTTGGTCAGCTTGGACTCGTTGGTCAGCTTCACGCCCAGATCCAGCTCGTCGCCCACGCTGGCGGTAACCTTGTAGCCCTTGGCGTCGGCATCCCAGGCGTCCTTGCCGTCCACGGTGATGCCGAAAGCGGGCACAGCGGCCTTGCTCTTGGTGAGCTCAGCGCTCAGGATGACGATGGCATAAGCCTGGCGGAAGTTGGTGCTGCTGGAATTGCCGTTCAGCAGAATCTTCAGCTCGACGGTGCCGAGGTCGTAGTCGTCGAACAGGTCAGCCAGCTTGGTGATCTCGCCCTCGTGGCCGATGCGAACATCAATGATCTTCGCGCCGCCGCAGAGGATCAGGCCCTCTTCACCGACCAGAGCGTCGTCACCCAGAACCATGGTATTCGTGAAGATGTCCATGCTGCCGGGAGTCACGCTGTGCTCACGGTCCAGAGTCGCCAGATAGCGGTTGTCCTTGTCGATGATGACATAGTCGTCAATCACATCGCCCAAGGGAGTGGTGACGGTCTTGATGCCCTTGACATAGAAGCCGTCCAGGCTCTTGTTGCTGTAGGAGGAGCCGTGGAACTTCTTGCCATAGAACACGCCGTTCTTCTCGGTGCCGGTCAGGATGTCGCCAACACGGTAGTTCTTGTCGAACGTGCCAGTCGTTTCCTCCTTGAAGTCGGGGCCAAAGACATATTCACGCTCGTAGTACTTACCGCTCAGTTCAACGTCGCCCTCAGCGCCGACGTAGTTGTTGGAGCCCTTGTACTTGGTGATGATACGGATGTTGCTCAGGTCAGCCTCGTGAGAGTCGTTCTTGATGACGACCGTGGTGACCTTGCCTTCATCGTTGACATAAGCTTCGGCAGCGGTGGCGACAAAGTTGTCGTCGTTGGTGCCGACGTTACGCCAGTAGGTATTGCTGGCAGTCAGATCGCCGTTATCGACGTCCTGCTTGCCGTCCACAAAGGTGATGGTCTCAACCTCGCCGGTGACGGAGTCGAAGCCAACATAAACGAAGGTGGGAGACTCGTAGTACAGGTTGGTGTACTTCCAGTCGAAGGTCGGATTCTCGTTTGCGGGGGTCACGACGATACCAGCCTCAGAGCTTCCGTCCTCAGCCACATTGTAGCGGTCAACGGGAATCTGGGCATTGACCTTGCGGATGCTGTAGGGCTGAAGGCCACTGTTGGTGTAGATGAATTTCTGAGCAACGCTGTACACGCCCTCGTGCTTATCCAGAGAGACTTCCTCAATGGCCTCAGTAGGAATAACAGCATCCTCAGGCTCAACGGTCTTGTAGTAGTTCTTCTTCACGCTGGCTCCGGTGTAGCTGGGCTTACGCAGCTCATACTCACCATTTCCGCCGGAAGCGATCTTGTACTGAACAAGCTCGCCGGGAGCGTACTTCTCAGCCTCGCCACGGATGGTGCCCAGGTCAACGTCGACTTCGTCGCCGCCGATGGTCCAGCCGTGAGCGAACCAGACAACCTTGCCGGAGCTGTTGGTAGCCTGGTAGTAGTCGCCGACGATCATCCAATCGTCAGAGTTGCCGATCTCGTCGGCCCACAGAGCGGTGCCGTCCTTGGCCAGGTACACAGCCACGTCCTTACGGGTGGCCTTGATCTGGTCGGCGTCCACCTTCAGCATACCCTTGTTCCACTGGTTCATGGGATAGCTGGTGCCGCCCACGGTCAGAGCGACAGAGTTGCCCTCGGGTACCTTCTCGTTGTTATAGATGTCCACACGAGTCAGCTTGCCGGTGACGGTCTCGGGCACATAAGCCTCGCCGACCTCCCAGGTCTTGCCGTCGTCGGTGGTGTAGGGGACAACGGCCACACGGTCGCCGGACTTCAGTTCCTTGAGAACGTTGTAGGCGTCGTAGTTGCTGTCCTTCACGTCAACGACATCCACGTCGATAGCGTTGTCGTTGTAGCCAGCCAGCTGGTCCAGGGACTTGCCGCGGCTGTCGGGCTTCTCTTTGTTGAGGGTGACATAGTCAGAGCCCAGGCGGTCGATCTTCATCAGCTGAGTGCGGGTGACGACAACATGGGTGATGAAGTCGGCGTCCACGGGGCAGACATAGACCTCAACGGTCACGCCGTTGTCGGTCAGGTCGCAGATCTCAGCGATGGAGGGAGCCAGGGTCTTGCTGTCCTTGTCAATCTCATAGGCGTCATAGGTAAACAGATCGCCCTCGTCCTTCGCAGAGGCGGGAATGGTGCCCTGCTTGTAGTCATCGTTGCGAACGCGGGCGTTCCAACCGTTGACAACAATCTGGGTAGCATCCGCGAAGGGGCTGCTGGTGTACTTGTCGCTGGAAGCGGTGTTCCAGTTCACAAAGCCACCGCGATGATCGGTGCTGTAGGTGTCATAGCCACGCAGACCCAGAGCCTTCTCCTTGGAAGCCACAGAGTCCTCAATGTGAGCCATCTGCTTGGTGAAGGTGAAGTCGGCCTCCAGGGGGAAGGTGCCGATGGTGACCTTCTTGTAGCTCCA
>CAJUMX010000019.1 GCA_910587705.1 uncultured Oscillibacter sp. | reverse complement strand
CATGTGTGGTCATTTTATTTGGGACACTCTGTCCGTTTTGCGGGGGTGGGGGACAGAAGAAAGGGGAAATTACTTCAGCTCGACCTTGCCGCCGGCTTCCTCGATCTGCTTCTTCAGAGCCTCGGCATCGTCCTTGGAAGCGCCTTCCTTGATGGTGGCGGGAGCGCCCTCGACGGTGGCCTTGGCCTCGGCCAGACCCTGGCCGGTGATCTCGCGGACAACCTTGATGACCTTGATCTTGGCGGCGGCGTCGAAGCCGGTCAGAACCACGTCAAACTCGGTCTTTTCCTCGGCTGCGGGAGCGGCGCCACCGGCGGCGGGAGCGGCCATGGCGGCGGCAGAAACGCCGAACTCCTCCTCCAGAGCGTGGACGAGCTCACTGAGCTCCAGAACGGTCAGGCCCTTGATCTCTTCGATCATGGCAGTAACTTTCTCAGACATTGTATGGAACCTCCTGATAGTAAATTTTTATGGTAGGGTAGGGAGCCGCTTACTCGGCGGCGGGGGCTTCTTCGGCGGCCTCGGCAGGCGCACCCTGCTTCTCGGCAATCTGCTTCAAGACCACGGCCAGGCCGGTGATGGGAGCCAGCATGGTGCCCAGGACCTGGGCTTGGAGGACGGGCAGAGCAGGGATGGAAGCCAGAGACTTGATGGTGGCCAGATCCACGGGCTTTCCGTCCATGAAGCCACCCTTGATCTCGAACTTGTCTTTCAGCTTTTCGGCATAGTCGTTCATGATCCGGGCAGGAGCCACGGGATCCTCGCACAGCGCCAGGGAAGTGGTGCCGTTCAGCAGATCATCCAGGTCGCTGAGGCCGGTGTTGTTGAAAGCGAAGCGGAGCAGTGTGTTTTTGACGACGGCGTAGTCCACCGCGTTTTCACGGCACTCCCGCCGCAGGGCGGTGTCCTCTTCAACGGTGATACCCTTGTAGTCGACGATAACGCCTGCGGTGGCCTTCTGGATCTTTTCGGTCAGCTGGGCCACGATGGCCTGCTTCTCAGATAAGACTTTCGCGTTAGGCATGGTTGTTTTCACCTCCGTAGGAATGGGAATGCGCGTTCTAAAAAAGGAACGTCCCTGTGTCCACAAAGGCACAAGGACGCACAGCAAATTCACATTTGCCGCCCTCGGCAGGGCTTACGGGCGGAGCCCACCTGCTGTCTTTGGAACGCAAGTGACATTATATGCAAAGAGAGGGGAATTGTCAATACCCAAAACAAAATTTTACTTTTATAAAATAGCGGAGATCGGAAGAAGTTCTTTCTGAATACCTGTTTTTCAAAAAACTTCGGTTTTTTTGAAAATTCTTCTTGCATTTTCCGATGGATTCTGCTATGATATCACTTGTGCTTGTGGAAGCACGCACATATTATGCGACAGCGGGGAGGTGCAATGGATGGCTAAGTGCGAGTATTGCGGCAAAGGCGTGACCTTTGGTATTCAGGTCTCTCACTCTCACCGGCGTTCCAACCGTCCCTGGAAGCCCAACGTGAAACGTGTCAAGGCGATCGTGGATGGTTCCCCCCGCCACGTGTATGTCTGCACCCGGTGCATGCGCTCCGGCAAGGTTACCAGAGCGGTCTAACGAGAATGAGAGAAGCTCCCGGACAGTTGTCCGGGAGCTTTTTTGCTGTCCGTAGGCTGCGCTCAGGATCGCCTGAAATCCATTCGCAGGAGCTTTTTCCCATTGGGAAGCCCGTGCTCCAGCGTATCGGCGGCGCGGTAGCCAATCTCCTGCATTGCGTTTTCCAATGCCGCCGCCTCCACTTGGCAGTGCACCTGCTCCAGCGCGTCAAATGCGTGGAGATAGGGGGAGGCCGATACCCAGCCTTGTTCCGCATTGATTTGAATGACGCAGGAGACGTATTCCGGCTCTACGTGCCGGAGCACCTGCTGGAAGCAAGGGTATCCAATATACTCCACCAGTAGGTTCGCAAGGACCAGATCTGCTTTTGGCAGGCGGCAGGGCTCCTCTGTCAGGTCAATTCGTAGGCATTCCAGCACACCTTTCAGCGCGGGATGCCGCCTAGCCGCCGCTTCCAAATAAGCGGCATTGACGTCGACGCCATACACCTTCTCAAATTGACCGTCTCGAATATGCTCCAGCCCGTTGCCGCCTGCAACGCCCAGGACCATGACGCTGGAAGCAGGGAAGGCGTTCAGCTGGCTCTGCATCAGATGGTTCAGTCCTTGGAGCTGCCGGACGGAATCCAGCTTCATGTGATTTTCATAATCCTCCAGCGTAATCGTTTCCCAAGGATTGCCCATTTCCCCACCTCCATCTGCCGGAAGGGCTATTGCATGGCCAACAGCGCCTCCCGCAGGCAAGCCAGCTCCTTCGACGTCAGGGTCACGCCTTTTCCATATTCGCTGTGGTCCACATTCCAGGTTCTGATGTCGTAGACCGGCTCCCGGCCGTCCCAACTAACATGATTCAGCTCCTTTGTCCAGCCGTTGTTGGAAGGAGCCAGAACGGCCAGATGCCGGACGATGAGAAATTTCCTCACGGCTCAGACCCGCTCCGCAAGCTTTTCGCTGTACTCCGCCCGGAATTCCCCAAAGCGCCCTGCATCCAGGGCCTCTCGGATTTTTGCCGTCAACTCGTTATAAAAATAGAGGTTGTGCAGTACCGCCAGGCGGAGGGCCAGGGTTTCCTCTGCCTTGAACAGGTGCCGGAGATAGGACCGGGAGAACCGCTTGCAGACGGGACAGCCGCAGCTCTCGCTGATGGGCCGTTCGTCTGCGGCGTATTTGGCGTTGAGGATGTTGACGGTTCCCTCCCAGGTGAAGAGCTTTCCATGCCGCCCGTTTCGGGAGGGCATCACGCAGTCGAAGAAGTCCACCCCCCGGGCCACACCCTCGATGATGTTGCTGGGGGTGCCCACGCCCATGAGATACCGGGGTTTTTCCCGGGGCATATAGGGCTCCACCGCATCAATGATATCGTACATGACCTGGGTAGGTTCTCCCACCGCCAGTCCGCCGATGGCATAGCCGTCGCAGTCCAGCTTGGAAATTTCCTCCATGTGCCAGACGCGGAGGTCCTCAAAGGTGGCCCCCTGGTTGATGCCGAAGAGGAGCTGTTGGGGGTTGACGGTATCCGGCAGGGCGTTTAGCCGGTCGTGTTCCCGCTTGCACCGCTCCAGCCAGCGGAGAGTCCGTTCGCAGGAGGCCTTGGCGTACTCATAGGTTGCCGGATTCTCCACACATTCGTCGAAGGCCATGGCCACGTCGCTGCCTAGATTGGATTGGATGCGCATGGACTCCTCCGGCCCCATGAAAATCTTCCGCCCGTCGATGTGGGAGGAGAAATAGACCCCTTTCTCCTTGATTCGCCGGAGGGGCGCCAGGGAAAAAACCTGGAAGCCGCCGGAGTCCGTTAGGATGGGGCCCTCCCAATTCATGAACTTATGAAGCCCGCCCATCTGCCGGATCAGCTGGTCGCCGGGCCGGAGGTGGAGGTGGTAGGTATTGCTCAGCTCGATCTGACAGCGGACCTCCTGGAGGTCGAAGGCGTCCACACCGCCCTTGATGGCGGCCTGGGTGCCCACGTTCATGAACACCGGGGTCTGGACCACGCCGCCGTGGGCACAGGAAAACTGGCCGCGCCGGGCGCGGCCCTCGGTTTTAAGCAGTTTGAACATCCGCTCCTCCTATGATTACAGACTATTGAAAAAGGTCCTGAGGTCCGCCTTTTTCTCCGCGGGGATTGCCTTCTTGGGGACGCCCAGCTCCGCCCCGGCCAGAGCAGTAAGCTGGTGAAAGCAGGCCGTGGGGTCCACCTGAACCTGGATGCGGAGAAAGGCCTCTCGGGCCCCCGCCGCCCGGAAATCCTCTGGGGTTTCCAGACCTGCCTGGCGGAGGTTCTCCGCCAGCTTGGGGCCGATGTTGGGCAGCTCTTGCAGTTTCATTGTGCTTGCTTCCTCACGAAATGAACATGGCGTCGCCGAAGGAAAAGAAGCGGTAACGCTCCGCCACGGCCTCCCGGTAGGCATTCAGCACCGCCTCGCGCCCCGCAAAGGCGGAAACCAGCATGATAAGTGTGCTTTCCGGCAGGTGGAAGTTGGTCACAAGACCGTCCATGACCTTAAAACGGCAGCCAGGGTAGAGGTAAATATTCGTCCAGCCGGACCGGGGTTCCATGTGTCCATCCTCTTTCGCCCAGGACTCCAGGGTCCGGCAGGAGGTAGTACCCACGCAGATGACCCGTCCGCCCTCTGCCTTGGTACGGTTGATGAGCTCCGCTGTCTCCGGCGGGACGGTGCAGAACTCGCTGTGCATGTCGTGGTCCTCGATGGATTCCTCCTTTACTGGGCGGAAGGTCCCAAGACCCACGTGGAGGGTTACATAGCCCAGGTTCACGCCTCTGGACGCAATCTCCCGCAGCAGCTCCGGGGTGAAATGCAGCCCCGCTGTAGGAGCGGCGGCACTGCCCAGGACCTTGGAATAGACGGTCTGATACCGCTCCTGGTCCTGGAGCTCTTCCTTGATGTAGGGGGGAAGGGGCATCTTTCCCAGGCGCTCCAGCACCTCCAGGAAAATTCCCTCATACTCAAAGCGGATGAGGCGATTTCCGTCCGCCTCCTCTTGGATGACCTCGGCGGCAAGGGAGCCGTCGCCAAAGGACATCCGGGCCCCGGAGCGCAGCTTCCGCCCCGGCCGGACCAGGCACTCCCAGACATTTTCCCCCTTGTCGGTCAGCAGCAGCACCTCGCAGGCTCCGCCGCCCGGCAGCCTCCGCCCCAGAAGCCGGGCGGGCAGAACCCGGGAGTCGTTCATAATCAGGCAGTCTCCAGGACGCAGAAGGGAGGGGAGGTCATAAAAATGCCGGTGGCCTGTTTCGCCGGTCTGGCGGTCTAGGGTCATCAGCCGGGACCCGTCCCGCTTCTCCATGGGGGTCTGGGCAATGAGCTCCTGGGGAAGGTCGTAATAAAAATCGCTTGTTTTCATGTCATATCCTTATCTGATTGTAATATCTGTATAATAGAAGTTCAGAATTTCCTGAAAGCTGTAGCCCAGCTCCGCCATGGCCTTGGCCCCGTATTGGCTCATTCCCACATTGTGGCCGTTTCCGGTGCCGGTGATGACAAAATTTCCGTTGGAGCTTCCCCCACCGGAGGGCTGCTGGACTGCGCCGGACACGATTACGGTGCCGGAGGAGGTGATGGCCGAGGCGGAATTTCCCCGCAGCGTACCCACGGTTCCGCTGCCGGAGATCACAGAAACGCCATCCAGGGAGGCGAGCTGCCCGGTGCCGTTGACGGAGAGGCCGCCAAAGCCGCCCCGGCGGCCGTTGATGTCAAAGCGCATGCTGCTGACGGATTTTTGATAGGTGCTGCTGTAGAAAATCATCCGGCAGTCGTCGCCGGTAAAGGTCTTGGTCCCGCTGGTTCCCACAAAAACCACCTGCTTGACATTTCCAAGGGGCGTGTACTCCGAGACGTACACATCCTGAACCGTACCCACCGAATGACCCTTCTGGTCCAGAATCCAGCTGAGCTCCGCGGCGGTGTAGGTGACAGAGTAGCTGTTGTTGGGGACAGAGGTCTGAGCCTCGTAAGGATCGGTTTTTCCCTTCAAATACCCGGTTTCCGTGCCCCAGACGTTGGCCCCGTCCTCCGTGGCTCCGCCGTCGGAGGAGTGGTACACAGCGTCCTGCACCAACGTCCCGTTGTAGTAGATGCAAAGCCCGGCGGTGTTCTCCACCGCCCGGTCGCTGGTCTCCGAGGGGCCTGCGCCGCCGCTTCCATGGCCGTTGTAGACCTGACAGTCCACGCCGCCGCACACGTCGAAGCCGCTATCCCGCAGGTGCTTGCTGTGGCCCTGAACAAAGGTTCTGGCGCAGACGGCCTGGGCCTCCAGGGCCTCCAGGGGCCATGCGCCGCCCATCTCATAGGGGATGACACCCTTTACGTAGTCCTCCAGGCCCACCACGTTGATCACATTTAGATTTCCGCCGGTGACCCGGGGATACTCAAAGCCGCCGCCGTATTTATAGCCCTTGAACCAGGTGGAGGTCTCCCGGCCGGAGGGCCGGACCCCCAGAGCATGGACGCCGCTGCAATCAAATTCAAAGAGGACATCCGTGGTTTTGGTCCGTGTGACCATGACCCCGGTGGACGAGGACCGCACGGCCCGTCCGCCGTAGCGCCTGGCCTCGGCCTCCGCCTCTCCTTGGGATTCGTAGCAGCCCACCCGGACCACATGCTCCCAGTCCACCCAGGCGGGCCAGCCGCCCTCGGACCGGGCCCGGTCTGCCGCCTCCTCAAAGGAGCGGAAGCCGTCGATCTGGACGTGCCATTCGCCCAGGGCGCGAAAGCCCCCGGCGGGCACAGAGGGGGAATACGCGCCGCTGCCATCCATATAAATATTTCCAGCGGCGGTCATGGAGATGGTGGTTTCTCCTGTCCAGCCCAAAGAGGTAAAGGAGCGGTCCTCCTCAAAATAGCCAAATTCATAGCCCGCGCCCACCGCGTTTTCCAGATTGGCGGAAAACAGGGCGGAGGAGCCGTACCGCAGGCCTACCTTTACCATGCCATTGGTGACGGCCTCCGCTTTTGGGGCTCCAAGGACAAAAAAAGTCACAACGAAGAATAGGGTCAGCAGCTTATTTTTCATGGAACCTCCCAACGATCCCCGGCTTGACGGGCCGGAGAAATCATGATACCATACGTACAGTAGACATTTGTCCGCACACCGAGCACAATGGTTGCCATATGCAAGTATTATAATACAAGACCGCGTTGAATTCAACCAGGAAATCCGAGAGCGTCCAAGCACCAGCGCGGAGGGAGGAGTATATTATGAAACAGTACAAGGTCGGCGTCATCGGCTGCACCGGCATGGTGGGCCAGCGGTTTGTCACCCTTTTGGAAAACCACCCCTGGTTCCATCTGACGGCAATAGCCGCCAGCGCCCGCAGCGCAGGGAAAACCTATGAAGAGGCGGCGGCCCCCCGCTGGGCCATGGCTACCCCCATGCCGGAGGAGGCCAAGGGTCTGGTTATTTTGGATGCCGAGGCCGACGCGGAAAAGCTGGCGGCTCAGGTGGACTTTTGCTTTTGCGCCGTGGATATGAAAAAGGAAGAGATCCGAGCTCTGGAGGAGAAATACGCCAAGCTGGAGTGTCCCATCGTCTCCAACAACTCTGCCCACCGCTGGACGGACGACGTGCCCATGGTGGTGCCGGAGCTGAACGCAGAGCACCTCGAAGTCATCGAGGCCCAGCGGAAGCGGCTGGGCACCAAGCGGGGCTTCATCGCTGTGAAGAGCAACTGCTCTCTCCAGAGCTACGTTCCCGCCCTGCACCCTCTGCTGAAGTACGGTGTGGAAAAGGCTCTGGTATGTACCTATCAGGCCATCTCCGGCGCAGGCAAGACCTTTGAGCGTTGGCCAGAGATGGTGGACAACTGCATTCCCTACATCGGCGGCGAGGAGGAGAAGAGCGAGCGGGAGCCCTTGAAGCTGTGGGGCAGGGTGGAGGACGGCAAAATTGTCACCGCCCAGGGTCCTGCCATCACCGCCCAGTGCTTCCGAGTGGCCTGCCAGGACGGCCACATGGCGGCGGTGTTTGTGAAGTTCCAGGAGGGCAAAAGGCCCACCATGGATCAGATCAAGGCGGATTGGGCCGCCTTCCGGGGTCCTGCTCAGGAATTAGAGCTCCCCTCCGCCCCCAAGCAGTTCCTCCACTACTTCGAGGAACCGGACCGTCCCCAGACCCGCCTGGATCGGAATTTGGAAAACGGTATGGCCGTTTCCCTGGGCCGTCTGCGGGAGGATACGCAGTATGACTATAAGTTTGTGGGCTTAAGCCACAATACCCTTCGGGGCGCGGCAGGCGGCGCGGTTCTCCTGGCGGAGCTGTTGTGTGCCAAAGGCTACATGGAAGCGAAGTAATTTCGTATTCCCTTCATATCCTACGAAAGAGGCGGTTTTCCGCGGACAGGCGGGCCGCCTCTTTCTGTCGGCTTTGGACCAAGAAAAGGAGTTGATTACTATGAAGCAACCAATCTTTACAGGCTCTGCGGTGGCAATTGTTACGCCATTTAGAGAGCGTGGCATAGACCTGGAGGCTCTGGGAAAGCTGTTGGACTTCCAGCTGGAGAACGGGACGGACGCCATTGTCGTCTGCGGTACCACCGGCGAGGCCAGCACCATGACCTACCAGGAGCGGGCGGAAACCATTGCCTTCTGTGTCCGGCACGTGGGAGGCCGGGTTCCGGTGATTGCAGGGTCTGGGTCCAACTCCACGGAGAACGCCGTTACCCTCTCCCGGGAGGCGGAGCGCCAAGGCGCCGACGCTTTGCTGGTGGTGACGCCCTACTACAATAAGGCTACCCAGGCAGGGCTGCTCCGGCATTACCGGACCATCGCGGACGCAACGGCGCTTCCTATTATTTTGTATAATGTTCCCTCCCGCACCGGGGTTTCCATCGCGCCGGAAACCTATGCCGCTCTGGCGGAGCATCCCAACATCGTGGGGGTCAAGGAGGCATCGGGGAACCTGGGGAATGTTCAGCGGACACGAACGCTGTGTCCTGAGGATTTCACCATCTGGTCCGGCAACGACGATGAGACCGTTCCCATCTGCGCCTTGGGGGGCAAGGGGGTTATCTCTGTGGTGGCCAACATCCTCCCGGCGGAGATGCACCGCTTGACCCAGCTGTGCTTGAAAAACGATTTTGCCGCCGCCGGGGAGCTGCAAGTACATTTAAAGGATTTCTGCGACACCATGTTTTGCGAAGTGAACCCCATCCCGGTAAAGACCGCTCTGGGACTGCTGGGCTGGAGGGTAGGGGAGCTCCGGTCCCCCATGTGTCCGCCCAGTGACGAGAATTTGGAGCGCATCAAAACCGTATTAGCCCAGTATGGGCTTGCGGTATAAAGGGAAAACGCCGTCCAGATTTCCGGGCGGCATTTTCCTTGTTTTACGTTCGCAGTTCCTTCCAATATGCTCCAATTGCCCGGATGTTCTCCTCCAGGGATTTGCCGCCGTCGTACAGCGGATCGTCTGTCCAGTATGCTAGATCATCCTGAAATGCTGCACCGGGACCGCCGGAGCGGAATTCGCCGCTCACCGTAGTCAGCAGCAGCTCACTGTCCGCCAGGAGACCGTGGACCTCCTCTAAAAACGCTGCAATCTCCTTTGGTTTAAAGCTCTCATGCATTTCGTTAAAGTTCATATCGAAGTCTACGGTTCCCGCCTGCACCACCTGCTCCTGTCCGGTTTTGGTCAAGGAAAATAACGCATACGAATAGGAGGCGCAGCCCTGGTACATGGTGGGGAGATACCGGAGCAGGTAGTCCTCGCCCTTTACCCGGCAGGCGAAGCAGACCCCCCAGCCTGGATGGGCCTCGGCGTAGGAATCGACCCAGTAAAGGAGGTTGTCCGCCGTTCGGACCCGGAGTTCATACCAGCTGGGTTGTTCCGCTTCCTTATCTCCGTAAACCGTCACCAGCTCTACAATTTCCGGTTCCCCGTCGTGGTCGAAGTCATAGCTCCTTGGCAAACGCTCCCGGCTCTCCTCCAGGACGTGCCCCTTGAGCCTTCCGTCCCGCATCTCTATGCCGCAGGTGTAATACCTCTGCTCTCCCCAGTCGCCGCCCCGGCCAATGGTCAAACCCAGGCTGTTCTCCGACTGCCATACGCCCCAGGGCTCACCGTCCGGCAGAAACGTGTATTCTGGAATCGGGCTCCCGTCCGGCAGGGTGAAGGCCCATTCGGTCCAGCTCTCCGTTTCGATCAGCGTAATGGAGCACCAGGTTCGGGCGCTCCGGGCCAGGGCGGCGAAGCCCCCCTCCGGAGACCAGAGAATGGACTGGGTATAGAAGCCGTCCCCCTCCCAGAGAATCTCCCCAGTCTCTGCGTCCGTAATCTGGATGGTATCCGCCGGATAGAGCCCCATGGCCGTGACGCTTTCCCGGTGTCCTGCCATCTGGGCCAGGAATTGTCCGCCTGGCGAAAGCGGTTCTCCCTCCAGAACAGCGGGTTGGATGGAATTGCTTTCTGGCAGGGCTTTCGGTTCTACCTGAATCTCCGTCGGCAAGATTTCTTTTTCCGGGGTCTTTGCCGTCTCCGTCTGTCCACAGGCCGCCAGAAGAAGCAGCAGCGTCAAAATGCCCAGCAGCTTTTCCATAAGTTTCGCCCCTTACTACCTATTTAATAAGGATAGTATAAGGTTTTGCCGGGTTTGCCGTAATCTCAAAGCGGTTACACTTCTTTACAATCCGGTAACGCTTACTTGCGCGTCAGGGGCAGGGCGCGGGATACAGGAATTTTTTCGCAAAAAGTGTTGACCAGCCCAGGAACTTGTGCTATACTCAATTTTACCTGTGAGCGGGGCTTTTTTGTTGCGCGCTTTTCGCTTTTCAAGCCGCGATGGACAGGTCCCGGCAGGGAGGCAGACGGCCTTCCCCGGAGGAAGGCGAATATAAGGAGGTGCCGAAACAATGCGAGTCAAAGTGACCCTGAGATGCAACGAGTGCAAGCAGAGAAACTACAATACCATGAAAAACAAGAAAAATACCCCGGACAAGCTGGAACTGAACAAGTATTGCCGTTTCTGCCGGAAGCACACGCTCCACAGCGAGACGAAGTAATTGAAGAAAGGGCGTATTTGAAAAATGGCAGAAGCGAAGAAGAAGGATCGCGGCCTTTGGTTCCGCGAAATGAAAAGCGAACTGAAAAAGGTTGTTTGGCCCAACAGACAGACGGTGATCAAGAATACGGGTACGGTGCTGCTGTGCTCCGCTATCATCGGCGCGTTTATCTGGGTGTTCGACTTTTTGTCTGTTTCCCTGGTTCAGATGATCCTGAGCGCCTTCGGCGCCTGAGGAACGCAAGATGGCAGACAGCGCGAAATGGTATGTTGTGCATACCTACTCCGGCTATGAAAATGCCGTCAAGACCAGCATTGAGAAGTTCGTCACCGGACGGAACATGGAGGACATGATCCTGCGGATTGAGATTCCCATGGAAAATGTCACGGAAATCACCGAGAGCGGCGCTTCCAAGGAAGTGGCCCGGAAGGTGTTCCCCGGTTACGTGCTCATCAAGATGATTATGACGGACGAGACCTGGCATCTGGTGCGAAATGTCCGGGGTGTCACCGGCTTCGTGGGCACCGCCAACAAGGCCATTCCTCTGACAGAGGAGGAGGTCCTGGCCATGGGCATGGAGAAGCACGAGATTGTCGTCAAGTACGGCTTGGGCGACCACGTGCGGATCATGGACGGTCCGCTGGCCAGCTTCACCGGCGTGGTGGAGGAGATCGAGCCGGAGAAAAACCGGGTCAGCGTCATGGTTTCCATGTTTGGCCGGGAAACTCCGGTGGACCTGGAGCTGGATCAGGTCGAAGTTCTGAATTGAGAGCCTGTCCCGGCGGCTGCCGGAAACAGGCTCTGACCGCGCATTTATGCGCAGGTGGGAGGGACGTACGCCGTCCCGCCAAACCACATTTTAAATCGTAGGAGGTGCCGCTCCATGGCACAGAAGATTACTGGTTATGTAAAACTGCAGATTCCCGCGGGCAAGGCGACGCCCGCTCCCCCCGTCGGCCCCGCTCTGGGCCAGCACGGCGTGAACATCGCCGCCTTTACGAAAGAATTCAACGAGCGTACCAAAAACGACGCGGGCATGATCATCCCCGTTGTCATCACCGTGTACGCGGACCGCTCCTTCTCCTTCATCACCAAGACGCCTCCGGCGGCGGTGCTGATCAAGAAAGAGTGTAGCATTGAATCCGGCTCCGGTGTTCCCAACAAGACCAAGGTGGCAACCATCTCCAAGGCCAGCATCCAGAAAATCGCCGAGATCAAGATGCGGGACCTGAACGCCGCCAACCTGGAGTCCGCCATGAGCATGATCGCCGGGACCTGCCGGTCCATGGGCGTCATCGTCGGCGACTGACCAATATTTTAAGAGCGGCCGGATCGCCGCTCCATACAGTGGGAGGATTCCGTTCCGAAGAACCACTATGAGGAGGAAGTAACAGTGTTTAGAGGCAAAAAATATCAGGACAGTGCCAAGCAGATTGATAAGAACATTCAGTATGAGCCCTCCGAGGGTCTGGCGCTGGTCTGCAAGACCGCTACCGCGAAGTTTGATGAGACCGTCGAGCTGCATGTAAAGCTGGGCGTGGACTCCCGGCACGCCGACCAGCAGGTCCGCGGCGCCATCGTCCTGCCCCACGGCACCGGCAAAACCGTCCGGGTGCTGGTGTTCGCCAAGGGGGACAAGGCCGAGGCCGCCAAGGCCGCCGGAGCCGACTATGTGGGCGAGATGGATCTGGTGGAAAAGATCCAGAAGGAAAACTGGTTTGACTTTGACGTGGTGGTTGCCAGCCCCGACATGATGGGCGTGGTAGGCCGTCTCGGTAAGGTTCTGGGCCCCAAGGGCCTGATGCCCTCTCCCAAGGCGGGCACCGTGACCCCCGATGTGGCCAAGGCTGTCACCGAAGTCAAGGCCGGTAAGATCGAGTACCGCCTGGACAAAACCAACATCATCCACTGCCCCATTGGCAAGGTCTCCTTCGGCCCCGAGAAGCTGACGGAGAACTACAATACCCTGATGGGCGCCATTGTAAAGGCCAAGCCCGCTGCGGCCAAGGGCCAGTATATCCGCAGCTGCGTCGCCGCTGCCACCATGGGGCCGGGCGTGCGTATGAATACCGCGAAGCTGGTTTGAAAGACCTGAAAGGGGGGACTTATGTCCCTCCTTTTTTCGTAAAGGGGATGCCGTAATCCGCTTTTTGCCAGAGTGGAAAATAGGTTCTGCTTTTTAAGAAGCTTTGGGTTTAAACATCACGGCGCGGTGCGCCGTGATGTTTGCTTTTTTGCGGGATTTCTCGGGAATCTTCTGCGTGGAAGGTGTTGCGGAATTGGGAGATTTCATATATAATGGAAACGGACGCGTTTTGGACGCGAAAACCAAGGATGCCCGGCCCTTCCGCCGGAAAAAGGAGAAACGCCATGCGTGAAAACGGCTTAAAAGTGAAGGATTTTGTATCCCTTTTTAACTTGGAGGTTTTGAACCAGGGAAGTGATTTTGACAACGCCCTGCTGACCGTTCCGGACCTGAACCGGCCCGGCCTCCAGTTTCACAGCTTTTACGACTATTTTGACCCCTGCCGCCTCCAGGTCATCGGTAAGGCGGAGGTCACTTACCTCCGGGGACTTTCCGACGCCCAGCGGCGCAAATGCTTTGACGACCTGTTTCTCTACGACATTCCCGCCCTGGTCATTGCCCGGAGTTTGGACTGTTTCCCGGAGTGCATGGAAAGCGCTATCGAGCATCAGAAAACCCTGCTCCGGACCAATGAGGTGACAGTGGCCTTTACCAGCCGGACCATTGAATACCTGAACCGGGTGCTGGCCCCCTGCGTCACCCGCCACGGCGTGCTGCTGGATATCTACGGAGAAGGCGTTATGATTACCGGCGACTCCGGCGTGGGCAAGAGCGAGGCAGCCATTGAGCTGATTATGCGGGGTCACCGGCTGGTGGCGGACGACGCGGTGGAGCTCCGCCGGGTCTCCGGCTGCCTGATGGGCTCTGCCCCGGAGGTCATCCGCAATTATATCGAGCTGCGGGGCATCGGCGTCATCAATGTGCAGCAGCTCTTCGGCGTTCGAGCCGTCAAGAACGAGGCCCAGCTGGATTTGGTGGTGAATTTCGAGCCCTGGGACAGCGAGAAATTCTACGACCGTCTGGGTATTGAGGACCATTATATCGACATACTGGATATTCAGGTCCCCACCCTCACTATTCCTGTGCGCCCGGGACGGAATCTGGCCAGCATCGTGGAGGTGGCAGCCATGAACAACCGACATCGGAAGCTGGGCTACAACGCGGCCCAGGAGCTGGCCCAGAAGGTGGATGCCCGGGCGGATGGAAAGCTGTAAGGAGGAAACGATATGTATATCGGCATTGACGTAGGTGGTACGAACTTAAAAGCCGGTCTGGTGGACGAGACGGGCCGAATTGTGAAGGTAGAGCGGATTCCCCTGGATTTCCAGGGGCCGGAGCGCTTTGCACGGACCCTGGCGGAGCTCTCCAAAAAGGTTATGCAGGATAAGGTCCGGTGGGTGGGCGTGGGTCTGCCCGGGGCGGTGGACGGCGGCGACGTGTTGTTCACCACCAACATCCCCATGGAGAATGTCCCGCTGGAAAAGCTCTTCCGGCAGCATCTGGATTTGCCTTTGCTGCTAGGTAACGATGCGGACTGCGCCGCGGTAGGCGAGTTCTTCGGCGGTGCGGGGAAGGGGACCCGAGACTTTGCCGTGGTAACCCTGGGCACCGGCGTGGGCGCAGGCATTATCGTAGACGGGAAGCTCCGGGGCGGATTGGCCTCCAGCGAGGCGGGCCATATGGTCATCTGCCGGGACGGCGAGCCCTGCAACTGCGGCCGCAAGGGCTGCTGGGAGCGCTATGCCTCCGCCACGGGCCTGATTCAGCAGACAAAGCGGGCCATGGAGGCCCATCCGGAAAGTGCTCTGCATCAATTTGCTGCGGAGCACGGCGTGGAGGGCCGAACGGCGTTCCAGGCGGCGGAAGCTGGAGACGAAACGGCTTTGGCGGTCTGCCGGGACTATGTAAACTATCTGGCCAGCGGCCTGGCCAGCCTCATCAACGTCTTGCGCCCGGAGGCGGTAGCCATCGGAGGCGGCGTGGCCGCCGCGCCGGAGCGGCTTTTGCTGGAGCCTCTGCGGGAAGCTGTGGCAAAAGAGAGCTTTTCCCGCCACGGGGGCCGGATTACGAGAATTCTCCCGGCAGAGCTGGGGAACGACGCGGGCATCATCGGCGCAGCCATGCTGGGCCGGGTGATGTGAGAAAACAAGGGGGGCCCTTGCATGGACTGGGTGACGCAATTTGACAAGCAGATGAAGGATTACCTGCCGGACATGGAGGTCCTGCGGGAGGAGTCTATGGCGAAGCACACCTCCTTTCGGGTAGGCGGTCCGGCAAAACGAATGGCGTTTCCGGAGCAGGGGGAACAGCTGGTGCTGCTGCTGTCCATGGCTCGGGACTGCGGAGCACGGCCCCTGGTGATTGGCAACGGCACAAACCTGCTGGTTCCTGACGAAGGACTGGACCGGCTGGTAATTGCCACCGGTCGGATGCAGAAGCTGGAGACCCAGGGAGAGCCGAAGCATATGGTCGCGGCGGCAGGAGTTCCCCTGGCAAAGCTGGCGGACTATGCCTGCAAGCTGGGGTCGACGGGCTTGGAGTTCGCCCATGGCATCCCCGGTACGGTGGGCGGCGGGCTGTATATGAATGCCGGGGCCTATGGCGGAGAGATGTCGCAGGTGATTTTGGGGGCGTCCGTCCTGCTTCCGGAGGAGGGCTTGAGGCATCTCTCCCAGGAGGAGCTGGACTTTGGCTACCGCCGGAGCTTTCTGTCGGACCACCCGGACGCCGTTGTACTGTATGTTCAATTCCGTTTGACACCTGGCAGTTCGGAGACCATTCGGGAGACCATGCGAGACCTGATGGCCCGGCGGAAGGCCAGCCAGCCTCTGGAATGGCCCAGCGGGGGAAGCACCTTCAAGCGGCCGGAGGGCCATTTTGCCGGAACCCTTATCGACCAGTGCGGCTTGAAGGGGCTGACGGTGGGCGGAGCCCAGGTCAGCGAAAAGCACGCGGGCTTCTTGATCAACCGGGGTGGAGCCACCTGTGCCGATGTCAAGGAGTTGATCCGGAAGGTGCAGGAGCTTGTTTTTGATAAAACCGGCGTCCGGCTGGAGCCGGAGGTCAAGTTTGTGGAGTAAAGGGGAGTTTGTCCCATGGAAATTTTGATCATCTCCGGTCTGTCCGGCGGAGGAAAGAGCAAGGCAGCCTCCTTTTTGGAGGACAGCGGCTTTTATATCGTGGACAACATGCCTGCCGCCATGATTTTGAAATTTGCGGAATTCTGCGCCGGAGGCGGCGGGCGGTACGCCCGGGTGGCTCTAGTGTATGACGTGCGGACGGCAGAGTCCTTTAACGAGCTGTTCGACGTACTGGACAAGTTAAAGGGTATGGAAGGTGTCTGCCGGATGCTGTTTTTGGACGCCTCGCCGGCGGCCATTATCAAGCGCTATAAGGAGACCCGCCGCCGACATCCCCTGGAGAAGGAGACAGATTCCCTGGAGGAGGCTGTGGAGAAGGAGCGGGAGCTGATGCTTCCCGTGAAGGAGCGGGCGGATTTCATCATCGACACCACCCGCCTCTCCACCGCTAAGCTGCGCCAGGAGCTGCTGCGCATCTTCAACGGCGAGGGGGAGCAGGGAGGAATGACGGTGAACATCACCTCCTTTGGCTTCAAGTACGGACTTCCCCTGGAGGCCGACCTGGTGCTGGACGTGCGGTTTATGCCCAATCCCTTTTACATTGAGGAGCTGCGCCACCAGACCGGCTTGGATAAACCGGTGGCGGATTACGTATTCGGCTTCCAGCAGACCCAGGATTTCCTCCGCAAGGTAGAGGACCTGCTGAGCTTCACCCTGCCTTTGTACGCAGAGGAGGGGAAAACCGGGCTGGTCATCGCCGTGGGCTGTACCGGGGGACACCATCGCTCCGTAGCCATTACCCATGCGCTGACGGAGTTCGTCCGGGCGCAAGGCTTCCCTGTGGCGGAGCATCACCGGGATATGGAACGGGCCGTTTGAGCCGGAAAGGAGCCCTATGGAATACCGACCTTACCGCGCACCCCGGAAGCACGGGCCTCGGATCGCCGTTATCGGCGGCGGGCACGGCCTTTCTAACATGCTGCGGGGCCTGAAGGATTACACGGAAAACCTCTCCGCCATTGTCACGGTGGCGGACGACGGCGGCGGCTCCGGCGCCTTGCGTCAGGACCTGGGAATGCCTCCTCCGGGGGACATTCGAAACTGTCTGGTAGCCCTGGCCAACACGGAACCGCTGATGAAACAGATGATGGATTACCGTTTCCAGGAGGGAACCCTGGCGGGACAGAGCTTTGGAAATCTGTTTTTGGCGGCGCTGAACGGCATTTCTCCCAGCTTTGACACGGCGGTCCGCCGGATGAGCGAGGTTCTGGCCATTACCGGCCGGGTATTGCCTGTCACCACGGCCGACGTGCAGCTGGAAGCGGAGTTTGAAAACGGGGCCAGCGTCATCGGTGAGTCTAAGATTTTTCAATGCAAGAAAAAAGAGGACTGCCGCATCACCAAGGTGCGGCTGCTGCCAGAGCACCCCAAAGCCCTGCCGGAGGCTTTAGCCGCCATCCGTGAGGCGGACATGATCGTCCTGGGGCCAGGGAGCCTTTATACCAGCATCATTCCCAACCTGCTGGTGGATGGCATCGTGGACGCCATTCGGGAATCCTCCGCCTTGAAGATTTATGTCTGCAACGTGATGACCCAGGAGGGAGAGACCGAGAGCTACACCGCCTCGGACCACATTGCGGCCTTGTTTCAGCACTCGGTACAGGGTCTGTTCCGTCTGTGCCTGGTGAACTCCTCGCCCATACCCTCGGATGCGGCGAAACGCTACGCCGAGGAGGGGGCGGAGCTGCTGCGCTATGATGCGGAGCGCTGCGCAGCTCTGGGTGTGGAGCTGGTCAGCCGTCCCATCGCCACCGTGCAGGACGGTTACGTCCGCCATCATCCTGATAAGCTGGCCCAGGAATTGATCCTCCTCCACGCGGAGCGGAACGTCCGCATTGCCGGAGGACGTTACCGGACGGAGTAATCTAAAAATCCTTTACATCCATTGTAGGCAAGGAGGTTTGAGCGGTGTCCTTTTCCTTTGATACGAAAAATGAGCTCTGTAAGCTGCCGGTTCAAAGACGTTGCTGCGCCTTGGCGGAGGCTTACGGAATTCTGCTCTACTGTCACACCTTCAGTTCCTCTGAGGTCCGAATTATCACAGGAAATCCCAATTTTGTTGCCCGGCTGCCCCGGCTGTTTCAGCGTGCCTTCGACCTCCGGTTTGACCGTCAGCCGGACCCGGAGCGGGAAGAGGGGGGGAAGATGGTTTTCCAGATTACAGAACGGGAAAAACTGGACTGCATCATTGATCGTTTGGGCTACGATCCCCGGCAGAGTCTGGCTCTCCACGTCAACTTCGCTATGGTGGAGGAGGAGTGCTGCCGGGCTTCCTTTTTCCGGGGGTGCTTTTTTGCCGGGGGAAGCATCACGGACCCCTCCAAGCGTTACCATTTAGAGCTGACCAGCTCCCATCTTCAAGCCGGCCGAGAGCTGGAGGTGCTGCTCCGGGAGAGTGGGTATCCCCCCAAAAGCCTGACCCGAAATGGAAGCGCCGTGATCTATTTTAAGCAGAGCGACCAGGTTGAGGACTTCCTCACTCTCATCGGCGCACCGGCGGCAGCCATGCGGATCATGTCCACCAAGGTGGAAAAGGGCATCCGCAACAGCGTGAACCGGCGGCTGAACTGCGACAGCGCCAACTTGGATAAGGCGGTGGAGGCCGCGCAGAGCCAGGGGGCGGCCATCCGAAGGCTGGAGGCAGCGGGTCGGCTCCAGGACCTGCCGGACAAGCTGCGGGAGACGGCGGCCCTGCGCTTGGCGCATCCGGAGCTGAGCCTGTCGGAGCTGGCAGAGACCTTTGACCCGCCGGTGACAAAATCCTGCCTGAATCACCGGCTGCGGAAGCTGGTGGAGCTGGCACAGGGAGTATCGATGACCACCGGGACGGTGGCGGCAGCCAGCGGGAACTTGGACGAGTGAATAAGGAGAACTGCAAATGCAATCTGACGTGAAGAAATGGCCCCAGCTGTTTCCCATGGACCAGCAGCCTTCCATGGAGGAGCTTGACCGCTATGCGGACAACCCTCTCTGGCCGGAGCTCCGGCAGTATTTGAAAGACGCTTACGGCGCGGAGCCCCGGATGGACTACAGCCGTTGCGGACTGGAGCCGGGATGGAATGTGAAATTCAAAAAAGGGAGCAAGGCCCTAACCACCGTATACCTTCGCCCAGGCTACGTAACGGCGATGGTTTCCATCGCGCCTAAGGACGAGGCTGCGGCGGAGGGGATTCTTTTGACCTGCACGGAAGCTACCCGGACCCTGTATCAAAACACAGCTTCCTCGAAAATGGGGCGCTGGCTGATGCTGGATTTGACCTCCCCGGAGCTTCTGGAGGATATCAAGGCCCTGCTGACCCTTCGGGCGAGGCCGATAAACCGATAAGAGAGAAAGGGGGAGACGCTATGTCCTTCGTCCACCTGCACGTTCACACGGAATACAGTCTACTGGACGGTGCGTGCCGCATCCGGGACCTGCCGAAAATTGTGAAGGAAATGGGGCAGGATGCCTGCGCCATCACGGACCACGGGGTTATGTACGGCGCGGTGGACTTTTACCGGGCCTGCAAGGCGGAGGGCATAAAGCCCATTATTGGCTGTGAGGTCTATGTCACAGCGGAGGGCCGCCGCCTCACCGATAAGGTTCACGAGTTTGATTCCGAGAGCCGCCATTTGGTGCTTCTTTGTGAAAATGAGGAGGGCTACCGGAACCTCTCCTACATGGTCTCCATGGCCTGGACCGAGGGTTTTTACATCAAGCCCCGGATTGATCTGGAGCTCCTGCGGGAGCACAGTCGGGGCTTGGTGGCCCTCTCCGCCTGCTTGGCGGGAGAAATTCCCCGGCGGCTGCGGAACGGGGAGTATGAAAATGCGAAGCGCTACGCCTTGGAGATGGCGGAGCTCTTCGGGCCGGACCATTTCTATCTAGAAGTTCAGGACCACGGCATCCGGGATCAGGCGTTGGTAAACCGGGGGATTCTCCGGATTCATGAGGAGACGGGCCTTCCTATGGTCTGTACCAACGACGCCCACTACCTCCGAAAGGAGGATGCGGAGGCCCACGACGTGCTTTTGTGCATCCAGACTGGAAAAATCCTGGACGACGAAAACCGGATGCGCTATGAGCCCCGGAATTTCTACCTCCGCAGCGAGACGGAAATGGCGGAGCTGTTCTCCGAATTTGAGGGAGCGCTGGAGAACACCGCGAAGGTAGCGGACATGTGCAGTATGGACTTCACCTTTGGCAAGTACCACCTGCCGGAGTTCCAGCTGCCCCCAGGCTACGACAGCTTCTCCTATTTAAAAAAGCTCTGCGACGAGGGCTACCAAGCCCGCTACGGGGACAATGGGGCCCACCGGGAACAGCTCCAGTATGAGCAGGACATGATTGAGAAGATGGGCTTCACAGACTACTTTCTCATCGTCTCCGACTTCGTTCGCTACGCCCGGAGTGTGGGCATCCCGGTGGGACCGGGTCGGGGCAGCGCGGCGGGGTCCATGGTCAGCTACTGCCTCTATATCACGGACATAGACCCGGTGAAGTATGGGCTGTACTTCGAGCGTTTTTTAAATCCGGAGCGGGTGAGCATGCCGGATATCGACATGGACTTTGGCGATACCCGAAGAGGGGAGGTCATCGAGTACGTCCGCCGGAAATACGGCGAGGACCACGTGGCCCAGATCGTCACCTTCGGCACCATGGCCGCCCGGGGCGTGGTGCGGGACGTGGGCCGGGTGATGAACCTGCCCTATGCCGAGGTGGACCAGATCGCCAAGCAGATTCCCAACGCCCCCGGGGCCCATATTACCTTGTCAGATGCCCTGCGGCTGACGAAATCCCTCAGCGACCTGTACAACAGCGACGAGCGGGTGAGGCGGCTCATCGACACCGCCCAGATGCTGGAGGGCATGCCTCGGAATGCCTCCACCCATGCTGCCGGGGTGGTCATTACAAAACGGCCTGTCTACGAGTATGTGCCTCTCGCGAAGAACGACGACATCGTGGTCTGCCAGTACGGCATGGTGACGCTGGAGGAGCTGGGGCTTCTCAAAATGGACTTTCTAGCCCTGCGGAACCTGACAGTGCTGGAGGACGCGGTACAGCTTCTCCGGCAGCAGCAGCCGGATTTCCGCCTGGAGGACATTCCGGAGGGAGACCAGGAGACCTATGAGATGCTGGCGGCAGGGAAAACCTCCGGCGTGTTCCAGATGGAGTCCACCGGCATGACGGGAGTGTGCGTGGGACTAAAGCCCCAGAACATTGAGGACATCACCGCTATCATCGCCCTGTACCGTCCGGGACCCATGGATTCCATTCCCCGGTTTATCGCCTGCAAGCAGGACCCCGCACTTATTAAGTACCGCCATCCTTCCTTAGAACCCATTCTGGCCGTTACCTATGGCTGCATTGTCTACCAGGAGCAGGTTATCAAGATTTTTCAGGACTTGGCGGGCTATTCGTTGGGGCAGGCGGACATGGTACGCCGGGCCATGAGCAAAAAAAAGGCCAAGGACATCGAAAAGGAGCGAGAGGCGTTCCTCCACGGTGACCCGGAGCGGAACATCTCCGGCTGCGTGGCAAACGGTATCCCAGAGGCCACGGCGGAAGCCATTTACCAGGAAATCTACGATTTCGCAAACTACGCCTTCAATAAAGCCCATGCGGTTTCCTATGCGGTGGTGGCCTATCAGACGGCCTACTTCAAGTGCCACTACACCCGGGAGTATATGGCGGCCCTGCTGACCTCTGTGCTGGATAACTCCGACAAGGTGGCGGGCTATATCAACGAGTGCCGGGACTGCGGTATCGCCCTGCTTCCGCCGGACATCAACCGCTCCTTGGACCGCTTTACCGTGGAGGAGGGCGGCATCCGATTCGGGCTGGTGGCGATTAAGAATATCGGCCGAGGCTTTATTCAGGCCGTCATGAAGGAGCGGGAGGAGTCCGGGACCTTCGCCTCTCTTCACGACTTCTGCCGCCGGATGGCGGGCAGCGATATGAATAAGCGGGCTCTGGAAAACCTGATCCGGGCCGGTGCCTTCGATGGGACCGGGGCCCGGCGGTCTCAACTGATCCGGGTCTATGAGAAGGTGCTGGATGCTGCGGCGTCTCGTCAGAGGCAAAATCTGGAGGGACAGCTGGATTTCTTCGGCATGTCTACCGTGTCTGCCGTTCGAAGGACGGAGGAAGTTCATCTGCCGGATATTCCGGAATTCACCGCACAGGAGCGGATGACCATGGAGAAGGAGACTACGGGGCTCTATCTCTCCGGGCACCCGATGGACGCCTACCGGGACATTGTGCGGCGGCTGCGAGTTCCCCAGATCGGAAAGGTGCTGGAGGACTTCGCCCAGGAAAGCGGCCCCACCCGCTTTGCCGACGGGCAGTACCTGACCTTGGCGGGGGTGGTGACCTCCAGCAAGACCAAGACTACCAAAAACAACAGCCTCATGGCCTACGTAGTGGTGGAGGATGAAACCGGCTCCATTGAAATGCTGTGCTTTAGCCGGACGCTGGATATCTGCGGACCCTACCTCCGGGAGAATCAGGCCGTAGTGGTAAAGGGAAAGCTGTCTGTCCGAGACGAAAAGTCCCCTCAGCTCATGTGCGACTCCGCCTATCCCCTGGAGACAGCAGAGGGGGGGATGCCGGCCCAGCCGCCGGCCACTCAGGACAACAAGCTGGTGAAGGGGGAGACCTTGTATCTGAAATTTCCCTCTCTGGACCATCCGTCGCTCCGGCACATGAAGCTGGTGTTTACCATGTTCCCAGGGGATACCCAGGTGAAAATGGTCATGGCGGATACCCGGAAGGTCTATGGCACTCGGGCACTGCTTCACAAGGCTTTGCTGGAGGAAGCCCGGGAAACCCTGGGAGAGGAAAATGTGGCGGTCAAATAAACAGCGCGGGTACGGAAGCTCCGTACCCGCGTTTTTTCATGGGTTCAATTAGAAAAACAACTGGATGATCTGGCCATACAGCTTCTCCGGCGCTTCCTGAAAGCGCTTGGCCGCCGCCTTGGCTTGGGCTTGATCCACCATCATCAGCTTAAGATCCATGACGCCGCCCTTATCGTCGGTCAGCTGGAGGCGCACCGTGTAGGTGCCATTTGGCCGCTGTTCTACAGAGGCTTTTACCTGCCGCTGGCGGAGGAGCTTCCGGTTCCAATCCTCCAGATTTTTGTCACAACGCTGCCGGACGGAATAGGGAAGGCTGGACTCACAGGTGGCGCCATTCCGGCGGCCCTTGTCCGTGAGGGCATAGAGACCGTTTTGGTCCAGGGTCAAGTGCTCCGTGCGAACCAGGTCGGCCAGGCAGTCGGAGAAGTCGAAATAGTCAATGGCATCGTCGCAGAGGGTCAGGTCCAAAATGGTGTCGAAGGGCACTGGCTCCCGCACCCTAGCGGCGATGTAGAGAATGAGAAATTTAATTTCCAGCTTGTCCTGAATAAAGCCCGGCATGAGATTTGGCCTCCTCTCCGGCGTTCGTTCCCCAATGGATTTCTTGTTCATTATACCCCGCCGAGGCGAAAAACACAAGCCCGGGAAGCGATTCTGGAAATTTGTCGAAAATTGCCTTGACGGTTTCCCTGGACATTGGTATCATAGGGACAGCTTAAAACATGAAAGGCGGCGGCGAGATGAAAAAACGGACGCTGGCGATCTTACTGGCGGCATGGATGCTTTTAGCCCTGGCGGGCTGCGGAGGGAATACGGAGGAGGAACCGCCTCCCCCGCCTGTGGAGAACGAGTATCCGGCCCCGCCCCCAGAGCCGGAGCCAGACCCGGAGCCCGATGTCCCGGCGGGAATCAACCCGCTGACGGGCCTTCCCATGGAGCCGGAGTATGAGAACCTGCGGCCTATGGCCGTCATGCTGAACAACCTGAAAGCGGCCCAGCCCCAGCTGGGCATTTCACAGGCGGATATCATTTACGAGGTCCCCGTGGAGGGGGGCATCACCCGGATGATGTGCCTTTACCAGACGGTAGAGGACGTGGATATTCTGGGAAGCGTCCGGTCCGCCCGGCCCTATTTCGTAGAGCTGGCCCTGGGGCACGACGCGGTATACATTCACGCCGGAGGCAGCCAAGAGGCGTATTCCAACCTGCGGAGCTGGAAGGTAGACCACATGGACGGCGTTCGGGGCGGAGACGATGCCCAGATTTTCTGGCGGGACCCGGACCGGAGGCGGAACAACGGCTATGAGCACAGCCTGATTACCTCTGGGGAAAAGATTCTGGCGTATTTGGACCAGGGAAAAATTGAGACGGTACACGCAGATAAGTGGAATTATCTCCAAGCGTTCACAGAGGACGGGACACCGACGGCAGGAGAGACGGCAGAGCACATCAAGGTCCGCTTCTCCGGCTATAAAACCGGGACCTTTGACTACGACGCGGCTACTGGGAAATACCTGGTGGGCCAGTATGGTGAGGAGCACGTGGACGGCAGTACCGGCAGCCAGGTCAGCGCCACCAATGTGCTGGTGCTGAAAACCTCCACCACAGTTCTGGACGACGTGGGTCGTCTCCGCGTTCAGACTACCGGGGAGGGGGAGGGCCTCTTCTTCTGCGGAGGCAAAACCGTTCCCATCCAATGGAGTCGGAAGGACCGAAACAGCGCTTTTGCCTACACGCTGGAGGATGGCCGGTCGCTGGCTCTTGGAAAGGGAAACAGCTATGTCTGCATCCTCAGCGCCAAGACCAGCACGGTAGAATATGAATAAGCGGAAGGACCGCCCCGAGAATGGGGCGGTCCTTTCTTTTTACTTGCGGCAGGCGCAGCAGCACTCCTCGTAGTTTTCGGGAAGCCGCACCGTGTTGGGCGGGAAGAACTCGCCCACCGGGAAGGCGATGTTGCGGAAGATGCCGCAGGGGTCCTCGGTCCCGCTTCCGCAGGAGCACTCCTTATCGGGCATGCAGTAGTCGTACACAGGCACCAGGAGCTGGGAGTCCCGTTCCAGGCGGACGATGGAGAACTGGCCCAGAGTGACGTAGATACGGCGGCTGTCGTCGCCGCTGGAGAGCTCTCCGTCAAAGCAGCTATTGACGAAGGAGGGCACCTCGCAGAGCTCGCAGTCGCAGTCCCGCTTGCCACAGCAATCCATGATTCGGGCGTCCAGGACGATGGGGTCCACGGCCTCTACCACAGCTACGGGCAGGTTGGAACGGCTGGTAAGCTGGAGATCCGGCTCGCCGGTGCGAAGCTCGGAGGAGAAAATCTTGGCATTCCCCTCGCTGCCAAAGAGAATGGCCCGTTTGTCAAAGACACAAAGGCCCTCTACGGTAACAGGGGCGGGGCAGCTCAGATAAGCCTGGAGCGTGACGGAGTAGAAAAAGCGCATGTCGACAGTATAGAAGCCCCGATTAAAGCTGACGGGCTCCACATCCACATAGACATAGAGCAGCTTCGCGCTGCCGCCCTTGACGGACAGGGCGCGGTTGATGACGTCCACATACTGAAGCTTGGGATAGAAACGCAGGTCCTCGATGCAGTCCTTGTCTCGGCAAGAATCGTACACTTTCCGTGTATGAATGCAAACTGCCTCTCGGATGCCGCTGAGGTCCTCCACGGGACCGGGCATGACTTTCTCGGGCATTGCAATACCTCCTAATAAGTAACTGGCGAAGGAACAAAGTCCTTTCAATCCAGTGTATGCGCCGCCGCCCGGGAGGTGAAAGAGAGGGGCTTATTCCAGCTCCTCCCGCAAAAGAGCGTACATGCAATAGGACTGTGCCCGCCCGTTTTTATAGACGCCATTTCGCATGATGCCCTCACAGGTGAACCCCGCCTTTTCCAGTACCTGGCGGGAGCCTACGTTCTCTGCAAAAGGCTCCGCGAACACACGGAGGATGTCAAAGCGGTCAAAGGCTTCCCGACAGATGAGCCGCACCGCCTTCGTCATAATGCCTTTGCTCCAGTATTTTTCCGCCAGCCAGTAGCCTAGTTCGGCGGATTTTTCGTACACATCGTCCTTGACGGAGATACTGATGCTACCGGCAGCCGTTCCATCTATCACAATGGTCCGCATAAGCTGCCGGGCCTCGCCTTGGGCAATACAATCTCCTACAAACCACTCCGCATCCGCCAAAGTATAGGGAGAAGGGAACACGTTTCGCAGGTTCGCCGCAATGCTTGGATTATTGGCCGCTGCGGCAATGGGCTCCGCGTCCGTCAGCTGCCAGGGTCTCAGGATGAAAGAACACATGGGGCACACCTCCAAATAAAGAATTTAACGCTCATTATAACAGTGGAGGAGGCTCTTGTAAACGGTTCATTCTGGAGCTCTGTAGGGGGGAGATGGAAGGAATAGGAAATCTCCCAAAGAAAAGGCTTGCAAAACTTTCAGTATCTGGTATAATGGACACATTCTGATTACACAAAAGGAAGGAAGCACTCAATGGATTACACAATTCTCATGTTGGTCGTCATGCTGGCGATCATGTATTTCCTGATGATCCGCCCGGAGAACAAGCGGAAGAAAAAAGCGCAGGAAATGCGGGACAGCTTGAAAAAGGGCGATGTTATCACCTCTATCGGAGGCATCATCGGCAAGATTGTCTCCGTCGGCAAAGATACCATTGTGATCGAAACCAGCGACGACCGGGTCCGCATGGAGCTGACCAAGTGGGCCGTCAGCTCCGTGGGCGTCCAGAGCGGCGAGCAGCCGGAAGAGAAGAAGGAAGAAAAGAAGCCCGCCAAGAAGGAAGAGGAAAAGAAGGAGTCCGAGGGCGAGAAGAGCAGCTGGAATCCGGAGGTCTAAACCTTCTAAAAACCTCCTTCGATTTTGTCCCATCCAAAACGCATACCCCTCCCTCACAAAGAATATGCTTCTCTTAGGAGCATGTTTCGAGGGAGGAGTTTTTTATGGCAAAGGGACGAAAAAAGCTGGCCATGTGGCAGGGCTTTCTGGCGGGTGGACTGCTGACGCTGGGCGTGTATCTGCTGGGGCTGTCGATTTTAACGCTTTTATTGGTGAAGGGCATACTGTCGGAAGGGGGAAGCTTCCCCATGGTAGCGGCCCTGTGCACGCTGGCAGCTCTGTCCGGGGGACTGCTGACGGTGCGCCTGACCCTCTGGCGAGCCGGGGGAGCCCTGACGGCAGCGCTGTTTCTATCTGTGCTGCTGCTGGCAGGACTGGGCTTTTGGGAGGAAATTGCCTGGCTGGGCCGGGGTGGCATTTTGCTGCTATGCGGCTTGGCCGGGGGACTGCTGGCCGGGGTGGCTGGGCCTGGAAAACGGCGGCGGCGAAAATGAAGGAGCAGGACACTTTGTTGGATTGCACAAAAACGTCGCTTTTCCCCCAAATCTCCCTCCGGGGGCGCTATGCCCTCGCCTCCGGAGGCGGGAGAGGTGCTGGTGGAAGATATGGGATGGGCAGGGAAGAGCCGACCCCAGATGTGGACGGAAGGGAATCGCGAGGGATGGTCTCTTCTCCTCTCCTTGGGTGGTTTACATAATACTGTTTACATAACATTTTGTCATAACTCCCAAAAAAGTGCTTTTTTTCGGAAACATCTTGCGAAAACCGGAAAGTTGCGCTATATTATGAGTACAAACAAAGTTTACGCAGTTACACACCTTCTCCCGTGCCCTCACCGGCCGGAGGGTGTTTTCTTATCTGACGGTCGAATTCTCCGGCTTTTTCCAAAACGAGTATAAGCCGCCCCTTCTTCTCATAGGATGAAATGAGGTGAGGCGGTTTGAAATGGAAGAGGCGGGAAATGGCGGAGTGGAGACAGCAGTTGTCCCGCCTATTGTTTCTGGCGCTGTTTTTTTTCGCCGGCGTCATTTTGGGACAGGTTTTTTCCGGCCGAATCCCGGACGCCACAGGCGACGAGCTAGCCCGCTACCTGACGGATTTCCTGAAGGTGGGGGAGGGAGAGCCAACCCCGCGGACGGTGCTGTCGGCGGCAGCGCTCTATTTCCGCTATCCGCTGGCGGCATTTTTGCTGAGCTTCGCCTCCATCGGCGTGCTGCTGCTTCCGCTGATAACGGGGGCCTTTGGGTTTTTCCTGTCCTTTTCCGTCTGCTGCTTTACAGCTGCCTTCGGCTCCGACGGTGTGCTGCTGGCTTTGGCGGTGTTTGGTCTCCGGTGCGCGGTGACGTTGCCCTGCTATTTTCTGCTGGCCGTTCCAGCATGGGAACGTTCGGTGACTTTGGCCTGTCTGTCTCTTGGAGGCGGACGGCGGACTGCACCTGTGCTGTGCGGCCGGGCGTGGTGGACCCGCTTTGCGGTGATTTCCGGAGCGCTTCTGGCGGGGATGTGCGCGGACTTGACGCTGGCCCCCTGGTTTTTGCGGCAGCTTTTAGAGCGAATCCTGTTTGGATAAGAAACACGGTCTTTGACTGGTGAGATTGAGAAAGAGAGAAGGGATTGTTACGGACGAGATCACGCGCTATGGGGAATATCTGGTGAGGGAAAAGCACGCCTCCCAAAATACCGTGGCTTCTTATCTGCGGGATGTGACGCAGTTCTCGGACTATTTGAAGACCCGGGGACCCAGCTTGCTGGAGGTCACCGCCGAGACGGTCCAATCCTACATGGACTGGATGCTGAGTCGGGGAAAATCCGCCGCCTCCGTCACCCGCTTTCTGGCCTCCGTGAAATCCTTTTATAATTTTCAAATGTTCAGCGGCAAGGTGAAAATTAACCCCGCCAAGGGCGTGGCTGCCGCCAAGGTGGAGCGGAAGTATCCGGAGATTTTGTCCTCTAAGGAGGTAGACCTGTTCTTAGAGCAGCCTCAATGTGTGGACGCAAAAGGGTTCCGAGACCACGCCATGCTGGAGCTGCTGTACGCCACAGGCATCCGGGTCAGCGAGCTGATTACGCTGGATCTGGACGACTTGAATCTGGCCGCCGGTTTTGTCCACTGTTCCAGCAAGGGCAAGGAGCGGATCATACCCCTGTACCGCACGGCGGTAAAGGCCCTCCAGGACTATGTGTGGAAGATTCGGCCCCAGCTGGTGTCCGATGAGGTAGAGACCGCTCTTTTTGTTAATATGAACGGAGAGCGGATGAGCCGCCAGGGCTTTTGGAAAATTATCAAGTACTATCAGGAAAAAGCGGGCATTGAGAAGGAGATTACCCCCCATACCTTGCGGCACTCCTTCGCGGCCCATCTGCTGGAGAATGGGGCAGACCTCCGTGCTATCCAGGAGATGCTGGGCCATGCGGATATTTCCTCCACCCAGATTTACACCCATGTGGTGAAGGGAAACTTGAAGGACGTCTATCAAAAAGCCCACCCCAGGGCGTGATAGGATACATAAAAGGCGCTGCCGAAATGGCAGCGCCTTTTTAGGAGAAAGTCCCGCCGCCCCTCTTCCATTCCGGGCAGACTTTGGTTTTTTCTGTTGCGCTTCCCCATCAAATTTGCTATACTAGCTAAGAATGTAAGCCGAAAGGGGCGGAGTATGCGGATATTAGGCATCGATCCCGGCTTTGCTACCATCGGCTTTGGTCTGGTGGAGGCGAAGCGGGGACAGGCGCGGATGGTGACCTACGGGGCCATCACCACTCCGGCGGGGTTGCCCCTGAGCCGGAGGCTCTATCAGATCGGGACCGATATGGAGGACCTGATCGGACAGCTGACCCCCGATGTTATCTCCATTGAGGAGCTGTTTTTCAATACCAACATCACAACCGGCATCGCCGTGGCGCACGGAAGAGGCGTTTTGCTCTACGCCGCTGAAAAATGCGGCGTCCCTTTGTATGAGTATACCCCCTCTCAAGTAAAGCTGGCGGTGACGGGCTACGGCAAGGCGGAAAAGCGACAGGTGATGGACATGACCCGGCGGCTTTTAAAGCTGGAAAAGGTCCCCCGGCCTGACGATGCCGCCGACGCCTTGGCTCTGGCCCTGTGCCACGCCAGGAGCTTCACCTCCCGACTGCCCCGAGAGGGGAGCGCCCCGGAGACGGTTTGATTGGGAGAAAGGACGAGACGATGTTTTACTATCTGGACGGCACAGTAGCGGAAATTCTTCCTTATCTGGCGGTGATCGACTGCGGAGGCGTGGGCTACGCCTGCAAAACCACCAATAACACGCTGGCCTCCTTGAAGAAGGGACAGCGCAAAAAGCTCTACACCTATTTGAACGTGGCGGAAAACGTTTTTGAGCTCTACGGCTTTGCCACGCAAAGCGAGCTGAACAGCTTCAAACTGCTGATCGGCGTCTCCGGCGTGGGGCCCAAGGCCGCTTTGGCGATTCTGTCCTCGGGCACGCCGGAGACCTTGGCCATGGCCATTGTCACCGGAGATGAGAAGGCATTGACTGCCGCGCCGGGGGTAGGGAAGAAGATTGCCCAGCGTATCATTTTGGAATTGAAGGACAAAATGGCCAAGGAGACGGCGGCTGGGCTGGATTTCACCGGCGGAAAGGGTGCGCCGGTTCCGCCGGTGTTTGGGAACAAGGCCACGGAGGCCGCCCAGGCTTTGGCGGTGCTGGGCTACTCCAGTCAGGAGGTCTCCGTAGCGTTGAAGGGCCTGGATATGGACCAGCCGCTGGAGGAAATTGTCCGACAGGGATTGAAACGGATGGCCAAGCTGTAAGAATTCTTTTATCTCAATAGCTGTACAGTAAATTTCCTTTATAGCATATTGCGCGTATTTGATGGATATTTTTTGAAAAATCTTCCACAAGCCAGATGAAAGCGGAGGCACTTGATCCCCTTGCCTGTTGAAACGTGCAGTGAGCAGGAGATTATTTCCATGGCCAAATATGAGCGCAGCTTTTCTGGAAGCTTTGATAAGGCGTTGGCTCACTTTCACAGAGGAATTCTCGGTGGAAGTGTTACTGCCAGCTTTGAGGATGGCAGTGACTACACCGCGGGAGACGTCCGTTGCGCGGTTCGCGTCTACGAGCGCTACAGCGTGGCCGGGGGAAATCGCCTCAGTCTGACCTTGACGCTGCTGGGACAAGGGGAAAACCTGTTCCTTTCTGCCATCACCGCCGGAGGCAGTCAAGGGATGTTTCTCAAGATCAACGCCTTTGGAGAAGAGGCATTTTTAGACAAGGTGCGGGAATTGGCCTGTCAGCTGTAGCTGTTTGAGGCAAAAAGGAGAAGGGGGAAGGCATCATGCTTTTATCCAGGCTGATTACCCTTGGATTTTTGGGGAGCATCTTCGCCATGTTCCGGTTTGCCAGATACTGCCACTTATTGAACAGCTGGGACCTGGAGCCGGAAGAGGCGAAGCGGTATCAAGCAAGAGCCCAGCGGTGGCTGGCGACCATCGGCGCCATGCTGGGGCTGGTGGCGCTGTCCGTCATCGTAGGCGCGATCATACGATAAAATTTCCCGGGAAAAGGACGTGAGCGTTTGAGCATTGACTTCGGAAGCGACATTTACGAGGAGCCCATAGTGGCAAAAACCTTTCTCCAGGAGGATGCCCAAGAGGGTTCCCTGCGGCCGAAAAGCCTCCGGGAATACATCGGTCAGGAGAAGGCCAAGGAAAACCTCTCTATCTTTATTGAGGCTGCCCGGAAGAGGGAGGAGTCCTTGGACCACGTTCTGCTCCACGGTCCTCCGGGATTGGGCAAGACTACCCTAGCGGGCATCATCGCCCAGGAGATGGGGGTCAATATCCGCATTACCTCTGGCCCTGCCATCGAAAAGCCGGGAGACCTGGCGGCGCTATTGACCAATCTCAGCGAGGGTGACATCCTTTTCGTGGATGAAATTCACCGGCTGAACCGCTCTGTGGAGGAGATTTTGTATCCAGCTATGGAGGACTACGTACTGGATATCATCGTGGGGAAGGGGCCTTCCGCCAACTCCATCCGGCTGGACCTGCCCAAGTTCACCCTCATTGGGGCCACCACCCGAGCGGGCCAGCTTTCTGCCCCTCTGCGGGACCGCTTCGGTGTGACGCTGCGGCTGGAACTCTACACGCCGGAGGAGCTTGCGAAAATCGTCACCCGGTCCGCTGGAATTTTGAACGTGGATATTGTGCCGGAGGGGGCCTATGAAATTGCCCGCCGCTCCCGGGGAACGCCCCGAATCGCCAACCGGATGCTCCGTCGGGTGCGGGATTTTGCCCAGGTCCGGGCGGATGGCATCATCACAAAAGACGTGGCGGACAAAGCCCTCTGTGCCCTGGAAATTGACTATCTGGGCTTGGACCCGGTGGACCGGCGGATGATGGAGGCCATCATCGACAACTACGGCGGCGGTCCTGTGGGCCTGGAAACCCTGGCGGCCACCATCGGGGAGGAATCCGTCACGTTGGAAGATGTTTATGAGCCCTATCTGATGCAGCTGGGCTTTTTGACCCGGACTCCCCGGGGGCGCTGCGTGACGCAGAAGGCCTATCAGCACTTGCATAAGCCCATTCCCGGCGGCGCGGCCCCAGAGGACGTGATGGAGCAGCTACGTCTGTGAGCAGTGTGTATCTGACCTCCGTCCGTCTCCGTCGAGAGCTGCCGGAGGGGAGTTATCTCCGGCTTCTGGGGCCGGTAAATTACTTAATAGAGGGCGGTGTCCTGAACTTCGACCGGCCCGTCACCTTCCTGGTGGGGGAGAACGGGACGGGGAAATCCACCCTGCTGGAGGGAATCGCCGTGGCCTGCGGCTTCAACCCGGAGGGCGGCACCCGGAATTTCAATTTCTCCACCAGGGCCACCCACTCCGTGCTGGGAGAGTATCTGACCCCAGCCCGGAAACGGTATCCCAGGGACGGCTTTTTCCTCCGGGCGGAGAGTTTTTACAACGTGGCGACCAACATTGACGAAATGGACGAGGAGCCCTCCTTTTCTCCGAGGCTGATTGACAGCTATGGCGGCGTGTCTCTCCACAAGCAATCCCATGGCGAGAGCTTTCTGGCCTTGGTCCAAAACCGCTTTGGCGGGGAAGGGCTGTACCTGCTGGACGAGCCGGAGGCGGCCCTGTCGCCCTCCCGCCTTCTGACGCTGATGGGGGAGATGGACCAGCTGGTGAAGGCGGATTCCCAGTTCATCGTGGCGACCCATTCGCCGATTTTGATGGCGTTTCCCAGGGCCAGAATTTATGAATTGAGCGAACAGGGTGTCCGTACGGTGGAGTACCGGGAGACGGAGCACTACCAATTGACAAAGCGCTTCCTGGACAATCCGGAGCGGATGTTGCGGTATCTTCTGGAGGAGGAAGGATGACGGAGTTTTTCTTCTGGCTGTTCACGCTGGCAACGGCCCTGCTGATTCCCGGAAGCATGCTTCTCCTGGGACGGAGCTTTGTAAAAAAGCCGCCAGGGGAGATCAACGGCGGCTATGGCTACCGCACGACTCGCTCCATGCGGAACCGGCAGACCTGGGAGTTCGCCCATGCCTATAGCGGGCGGTTCTGGGTTCGAGCAGGCTGGCCCACACTGGCGGTTTCCCTGGTGTGGATGGCGTTGCTGCTTGGGCGGGACATTGGCACGGTGGGGAGACTGGGCACGGTCTTAACTGGAATACAACTGGTCCCGTTCCTGGCGGTGATCCCCGCCACAGAGCGGGCGCTGAAACGGGAATTTGACAATTTTGGAAGAAAGAGGTAACGAATCTATGGGCAAGCTATTTGGCACCGACGGCATCCGTGGCGTAGTAGGGGAAAATCTG
Source organism: uncultured Oscillibacter sp. (assembly GCA_910587705.1). GTDB lineage: Bacteria > Bacillota > Clostridia > Oscillospirales > Oscillospiraceae > Oscillibacter. The sequence goes on along the minus strand of CAJUMX010000019.1, from coordinate 18,360 downwards.
ACGGTGGACCTGGCTTTCCGGGTTGGGCAGGCCGTGGGTACGGTTTTGCTGGAGGAAAAGGGGGCGCGTCCCACTGTGGTCCTGGGCAAGGATACCCGCATCTCCTCTGATTTGCTGGAGGCGGCGTTGATCGCGGGCCTTTGCTCCGTGGGCGCGGATGTGAAGCCGGTGGGGGACATCCCCACGCCCGCTGTGGCCTACCTCACCCGCCAGGAAAAGGCGGACGCGGGTATCGTGGTCTCCGCCTCCCACAATCCTTATGAGCACAACGGCATCAAGGTATTCAACGGCCAGGGCTATAAGCTCTCCGACGCGCTGGAGGAGCGGGTGGAGGAAAAAATCCTTTCCAAAGAGCCCATGGTGCTTAAGACCCGGGAGGAGCTGGGCCGCCGCCATCACGGCATGAAGCAGCTCAAGCGGGATTACATCGACTTCGTGGCCTCCACGATCGACTCGGACCTCTCCGGCCTGCGCATCCTGGTAGACTGCGCCAATGGCGCCGCCAGCGCCACGGCGCCGGAGCTCTTCGGCCGCTTCAAGGCCCACACGGTCTTTCTCCACCGGACGCCGGACGGCGTGAACATCAACGACCGCTGCGGCTCCACCCACCTGGAGGACCTGGCCGACCAGGTGGTGAAGGGAGGCTACGACATCGGCGTGGCCTTTGACGGAGATGCAGACCGCTGCCTGCTGGTGGACGAAAGCGGCGGTATCATCGACGGAGATAAGGTTATGGCCGTCTGCGCCTTGGATATGAAGCGCCGGGGCATCCTCCGGGGGAACGCTATCGTGGCCACGGTGATGAGCAACCTGGGGCTTCACGAGTTCTGCCGGAATTATGGGCTTGATCTGGCCTGCACCGCCGTGGGAGATCGGAACGTGCTGGAGGAAATGCTCCGCCGGGACTTCCGTATCGGTGGCGAGCAGTCCGGACATACCATCTTCACCGCCCTGGAGACCACCGGCGATGGACAGGTAACCGCCCTCCAGTTTCTCCAGGTTCTGGCCCAGTCGGAAAAGAAGGCGTCGGAGCTGGCCTCCGTCTGTCCCGCTTATCCCCAAGTGCTTATCAACGTGGAGGTACCCCACAGCGGCGGCGTAAAAGAGAAGATCATGGCCTCCAAAGAGCTGGCGGAGGCGGTGAAAAACGAGGAGGCTGCCTTGAACGGAGAGGGCCGGGTGCTGGTCCGCGCATCAGGGACAGAAGCCCTAATTCGAGTCATGGTGGAGGCCAAGACGACCGAAATTGCCAAAAATACGGCCGATTCTCTGGTTAGTCTTATAAAATCACTAAAATTTTGAGGAAAATTTCCGTTTATTTTGATAAATTGCTTGACATTTTCCGTAGCAGATGGGTATAATACAACATGCGCAATACTTACGAGAACGACGTGTCGGAACTGGAGCGTCAGCCGGATGAGGCATTGTGTCTCCTGGTCGCGGCTGGAAACCGTTTGGCAGAGGAAACACTTGTCACTCGGTATAACCGTCTGGTCCGCACCTGCGCCCGCCCCTTCTTTCTGGCGGGCGGCGACAGCGAAGACCTTACCCAAGAGGGCATGGTTGGCCTGATTACGGCCGTCCGGGAATACGACGCCGGGAAAGAGGCGTCCTTCCGAACCTTCGCGGAAATCTGTATTCGAAGCCGACTCTATTCTGTGATCCGCGCCTCGGCGCGGGATAAGCAGCAGCCGCTCAATCAATCGCTATCCCTAGACGACTCCCATTTCGACAGCAATCCCCTCACCTCTGGGACCAATAATTTGGCGCAGCGTAATCCCGAAGATTTCCTGATCGACAGGGAACACACGGCAGCCCTCTTATCCGGTGTCCGGAAACAGTTGTCCGAGTTTGAAGCAAAGATTTTGGGGTTCTATCTGGACGGTCTTTCTTGCAGGGAAATTGCAAAAGCGGTGAACAGGCCCCCGAAATCTGTGGACAACGCCGTGCAGCGCATTCGACGCAAGGTGGCGCGGCAATTACTTTCCGGCGATCTCAGCAAACGCTGAACGCAATATAATTTTCTTTTCAAAGAGAGGGTAAAATCATGTACGAAGACAAGACCTTAGTGTGCAAAGAGTGTGGTCAGGAGTTCGTGTTCACCGCCGGTGAGCAGGAGTTCTATGCCGAGCGCGGCTTCCAGAACGAGCCCCAGCGCTGCAAGACCTGCCGCGACGCCCGCAAGAACGCCGCCCGTGGTCCCCGTGAGTATTTCACCGCTGTCTGCGCCGCCTGCGGCGGCGAGGCCCGCGTGCCCTTCGAGCCCCGCTCTGACCGTCCGGTCTATTGCAGCGAGTGCTTCGCTAAGATGCGCGAGGAGCAGCGCTAATCGGTTTTCCGGTTTTCGTCTCTTGTGCCAAGTCACTGAAAACGTCCCCACGCTTTCGCGTGGGGACGTTTTTTCGGGCCCGGAGGATCAAAGGTCAGTCTCAAAGACCAAATCCATATCCTTTATCTTTCCGTAATCGCTGATATTCGTAGGAATATACCCGACATAACGGTAGCCCTTGGCCGCATATTCGTCAATGATATCCCGGTGTTCCTCTGATTTTGCTCCACAAAACTTTCCAATATGAACGTTTACATATACATATTTTTTCACAGCTGCGCCTCCTTTTTCTTGTTGGTTTGCTATTTTAAGTATACCACAAGCGGCTGTAGAAGGCAATTTGATCCATGGAAATAGACGAAATCTGCAATTTTGCTAAATCACCTTTAAGTTTATGGGACGTTCCATGGTTTACCTTGAAAGAGATGGGGAGCTATGCTAAAATTAAAATGGAGGGGAGCTGACGAAAAAGGGAGGGATCGAAATGGAAGCGTTTGATAAGATTACAGAGAGATTCAAGTTCCGTGTTTCATCCGGGAAGCAGGCCAAGAGGGTGGATGGGCTCCAAACCCCGCTGCCCAAAGGAGAGATTGTCCTTGCGCCCTCGTCCCACATTGCGGAGGAGATTTTCTATGGAGAAGGCGAATACCGGACCACCTTCCGGGTGAACGACGCCTTTAAACCGGCGAAGTCCCACGCCGGGGAGGTGGATATGCTCCACACCTACGCGCCAAATGCCGAGTACGGGGAGGAAGGCACGTATCCCTGCCTGGCGATTTTGAGCGACGATGTGGTTTACACCGCCGTGGAGGAGTTTAAGGAAACGGGTATTGTCAAGGGGGTGCTGGAGTATACGCCGCTTTCCGGGACCTTTTACTTCAAAGCGAGAATCAGGTATTATGAGCACCTGATGTACTTTTACGGAATGGATTGCTGTGAGGGCTATTTTGAAAACCAAGGGCTCTGCCTGATCTACCCAAGGGCGCTGGTGGGAACGGAGACCGAACAGAGGCTGATGGCCGTACTGGACGAGGCGGCGGAGAGCTATCGAGAGGAAAGAAAAGCATAAGGGGCGCTTTCGGCTTTTGTCGGATTTTCTATTGAATTCGGGCAAATAATAGAGTATAATAGCGGAACGATGGCTGTCTGCGGAAATTTGTTCCAAAGGACCGGGCAGCCGAACACCGAAACCTATTTCAACACGGAGGAATCCAGAAATGATTGAGATTACAAAAGACACCATTATCGGCGATATCCTGGACATCGCTCCCCACACCGCGCCCATCTTCCTGTCCATCGGCATGCACTGCCTGGGCTGCCCCTCTTCCCGGGGAGAGACTGTGGAGGAGGCTTGCATGGTCCACGGGATCGACGTGGAAAAGCTGCTGGCCCTGGTGAACGAAGAGGCCAACAAGAAGGCGGAGTGACGCCGTCTTGCGGGACTTGGAACTAACGCCCCGCCTCCAGCTGCTGGCGGACTGGGTGCCCCCCGGTGCGCGGCTCGCCGATGTTGGCACGGATCACGCCTATCTGCCCGTGTGGCTCCGGCTCCACGGGCGCGTGGTCTCTGCCATTGCCTGCGATCTGCGGGAAGGACCCCTGGCCCGGGCCCGGGAGACCGGGAGGACCTGGGGTGCGGACGGCATCGACTACCGGCTTGGGAACGGCCTGGCGGTGGTCTCGCCGGAAGAGGCGGACACCATCGTCATCGCTGGAATGGGGGGCGAAAACATCGCCGCCATTTTGGCCCGGGCTTCCTGGACCGCCGGGGGGAGGTATACGCTGCTGCTCCAGCCCCAGACCCGGGCGGAAACCCTCCGGGCCTTTTTGGCCGAGAACGGCTACGCCATCCGCCGGGAGGCCCTGGTGGAGGACAGGGGCGTCCTTTACCCGGTGATGGAGGCCGGGGGAGGGGAGATGTCCCTGACCTTGGGGCAGCTTTACGGCGGGGCGGCCCTGCTCCACGACCCGCTGGGAGAGCGGTACATCATTCAAAAAATCATCCGCCTGCAAACGGCGGTGGCGGGAATCAACCGCTCCGACAGCGGGCAGAAAAAAGCGGACAGACTGCGGGAGATCATCACTGCGCTGCTGTCTATGAGAGAGGAGTGGCGGCGTGCCAACGGTTCGTGAAATCGAGGCGGCTCTTTTTGAACTGGCGCCCCGGGAGGGGACGATGGAGTGGGATAACGTGGGGCATCTGCTGGGGGACCCCTGTCAGGAGGTCAACCGCTGCATGGTGGCGCTGGACATCACCCACGCGGTGGCGGAGGAGGCCATTGCGGCGGGCTGCCAGCTGATTGTCGCCCACCATCCCATTATGAATTGCAAATGGTCCCAGGTGCAGACGGTGCGGGATGATACCTTCCAGGGCAGTTTGCTGACGCGGCTGCTGCGGGCCAATGTGTCTGTCATCTGCATGCACACCAATCTGGACATTGCGGACGGCGGGGTCAACGATGTGTTGGCCCAGGCTCTTGACCTCCAGAATCTGGAGTGCTTCACCAAGGAGGGGGTGTGCCGCTGCGGCTGGCGGGCGGAGCCTATGGCGCTGCCGGAGTTCGTCCGTTTTGTCTCTAAGGCCCTGGGCTGCAACGGTGTGCGTTTTGCTGACGCCGGGAAGCCTGTTCACCGGGTGGCTGTGGGCGGCGGATCCTGCGGGGAATTTGAGGACGCCGCCATTGCGGCCGGGTGCGATACCTTTGTCACCTCTGATTTGGGCTATCACCAGTTTGTAGACGCGAAGGTTAAGGGCATCAACCTCATCGACGCGGGACACTTCCCGACAGAAGACCCGGTCTGTGAGAAGGTGATTGCCTTTTTGGCCGGACGGTTCCCAGACCTGCAAATTCAAAAATCCGCTTCCCATAAGGAAGCGATTCAGTACTATGTGGAAGGAGAATAAACGCCATGTCAGGACATTCCAAGTGGCATAATATCCAGAAAACCAAGGGTGCGGCAGATGCCAAGCGCTCCGCCGCCTTCACCAAGATCGCCCGTGAAATCATCGTCGCCGTCAAAGAGGGGGGCTCCGGCGACCCCAATAACAATTCCCGGCTGGCCACCGTTATTGCCAAAGCAAAAGCGGTCAACATGCCCAACGACAACATCAAACGGACCATCGACAAGGCCCTGGGAGCGGGAAATACCGACAGCTACGAGGCCGTCACCTACGAGGGCTACGGCCCCGGCGGAGTGGCCGTCATCGTGGAGGCCCTGACCGACAACCGCCAGCGCACCGCACCGGAAGTCCGCCATGCCTTTGACAAATGCAACGGCAACCTTGGAGCCATCGGCTGCGTGTCCTGGTCCTTTGACAAAAAGGGTGTCATTGTCATCGACAACGAAGAGGGGGAGCTAGACGAGGAAACTGTCATGATGGACGCACTGGACGCCGGCGCCGCCGACTTTGAGGCCGACGGTCCCGCCCTGGAAATCACCTGCGATCCTGACGCATTCAATGATGTGGTGAAGGTCCTAGAAGAGAAAGGGTACAGCTTTGTCAACGCCGAGGTGGAGATGGTGCCGCAGAACTACATCACGCTCAGCGGAGAGGGCGATGTGAAAAACATGCAAAAGCTTATTGACATGCTGGAGGATAGCGACGACGTGCAAAACGTCTGGCATAACTGGGACAACGATTGATGATGAGAAGCGGGATGGGCCGGAGAGAGCCTGTCCTGCTTTTTAGCTCTTTTATTAAACAAAAATTTGGTTTTGTTTAATAATATTGATGTAAAAAAGGACCGCTATCCATAACAGGACAGCGGTCCTTTTTTCATCCTTTTCTGCGCCGGTAGAGGAGGGCGGCCAAAAGTCCTACCAGGAGAGCGGCCATGGATGCCGCGATCAAGAGCAGGGCGCCTCCACTGAGGGGAGTGGCCCCTTCTCCCGGAAATTCTCCGCCGGGAAAGCCGCCTCCGGGCCGCCCCGGCGGACCTTGCCGGAGGATTTCCACGGATTGGGCTTCCATTGCTGGTATGGCTGGAGTTTCCTGCGATTGGCCGGGAGGCCCTTCCGCAGGAGACTGTGCGTCCAGTTGTTCCGGACTGCCGCTGGAAGGGGAGGGCCGTTCCCCTCCGCCAAAACCGCCCCGGTCCATGGTGCCCATGTCCGAGAGGGTGATGGAAGAGGCATCCACCAGGGCGGAGACGTCCGCCGCTTGTCCTTCCTCTGTGGCGGGGATGGTTCCCGCTAACTGCCCGGCGATGCTCTCTGACCGGAGGCGGCAGAAAGTGCGGAGGGTTTCCACGCCGGTTTCAAACTCCTCATAGGTATAAAATCGGGTGGGGTCTTTTGCCACGTAGGGTGCAATCAGCTTCGCCGCGGTATCGATCAATCCGGCGATATCCACAGTCTCTAGAAATTCTTGAAAGTATTGGTGGTACAGCGCGGTATACTCCTGACTATCAAAAATCCAATCGACCATGGGACGGCTGTCGCCACCGGATACAGGCGTGTCAATGGGGGCGTTGACCTCACTGCCCGCGTCTCCGCCCTGGAAGGTGCCGTAGGCCAGGTTATAGTCCCAGGGAATCATAGAGAGACGGCCATTTTCTTCGTAAAGGTAGTAATTGTGGACCATTGAGCCAGTATAGCTGTCGCCGTTGCGGACAAAATTATGGACCACAAAATAGCGGAGAACCTCGTCGATGTCCAGAACCTCCTCCAGGCTTTCTCCCTCGCTGAGGGCCTTCAACGAGGCAATGAGCCGGGTCTGGTCCACCTTGGTGATGTCCGTTTTGGCGTTTTGGAAGATGTTGGAGTAGCTGTCCGGGTCGTCGTCAATGTACCGGAGCTTCACATCGTCGCTGCCCATGCCGACTCCAGGACCGCCTCCGAATCCATCGGGACCTCCGCCGCGCTGGCGTTGGCCTTCGGAAGTATCCTGTGAGCCATCAAATGGCTGAGCCTCGGGCGGAGAGGGGAACGCGCCGTTTTCGCCAAAGTCCATAACATTCTTCATATTAAATTCCCGGCCATTTCCCCGGCCTCCACCAAAGCTCATGCTGTCCGGTTTGTAGAGCGCGCCGAAATTTTTGCCGTAGTTCCGCTGGAGGAAACCGTCCTCCACGCCCTCTACTGCCAGATACAGCCCCCAATCCTGGCCGTTGACGGTGATATAGACGTAGCTGCAAAGGGGGGCATCCACACCGAAGGCTCCCATCATTTGATAGGTAAGGTAGTCCTTCATATAGGTGGTATCTTGAATGATGTTGTTCAGGCTCAACTTATCCAGGCCATAGTAGGTTCTGCCGCTGTCATAGTGGTCAAATTCCAGCTTGAAGCTGTAGCGGTCGCTGTCCATGGCGGAAACCATGGTGAGGGAGGTGTTTCCCTTGGCCCGGATGGCAGTATTTTGGTAGGCTTCACCGTCGATGATGACCGCGCACTGGGCGTATTCCTCGTTTTCGCAGGTCTCCAGGAATCCCGCCCAATCGTCCATCACAATGTCGATGGTATGGACCTGCTCCGTGTCGAACAGCCGGGTCTCATAGCCCATGACAGAGGCGGCGGGCCGGATACCCAGAGCTTCACCGTTCATAAATCCGAATGTAAGCAGCAGGCAGAGGACCAGGGCAGCGGCACAGAGTTTGTCTACGTATTTATGGGTCGACATGGAGGACCTCCTTTACCCCATGTAATCTCCGTTGTAGCTTACCAGCACCGCGCTGCGGACGCCGGGAAGGTCCGCCAGGGCGTTGATAAAGCCGGTGTTCTCGTCCTTTAACCGGATTTCCAGATTCAGCTCCACGGCGTCCTTCTGAACCGTCTTGCTCTTTACCACACAGCGGCGGGTGTTTTGCCGGAGAAAGTCCGTCGCTTGGGTTTCACTTTCCTGGCTGTCACACTGGAGCACAGCCATGTAGGGGTCACAACGGGATTTCCGATTGACAAAAACCAACAGCATGAACCCGATCACCATACTGCCAAAGACCGCCAGCGGAATCAGCCCCGCCGCCAAAACGATGCCCACGGCGATGGACCAGAAGAGAAAGGCAATGTCCAGAGGCTCCTTAATGGCGGTGCGGAACCGGACAATGGACAGCGCGCCCACCATGCCCAGAGACAACACCACGTTGCTGGTAACGGCCAAAATCACCATAGTAGTGATCATCGTTAGTGCCACCAGGGTTACGCCAAAACCAGAGGAGTACATAACGCCGGTGAAGGTTTTCTTATAGACCAGGAAGATGAACAGTCCCAGGCCGAAAGCCAGGATCAAGGCCAGGCTCATGTCCAGGAGACTGACGCTGGTGACATTCTCCAGAAAGCTGGATTTGAAGATGTCTTGAAAAGTCATACAAAATCGTTCCTTTCTTGATTATCCGTAAATGCGGCAGGCCGCGTATTTGGAAAAGGCGGAGGTATGTCGTCCGGGGAGTTGTACTGCGTTCCGGATGACATCGGGGAGAAATTCATCCCACTTTACCTCCAGGATGGCGGGGACCTCCCCGGCGGGGACGGTAACGGAGCGGGGATTCAGGAAATCCGTGGACCCAAGGCCGGTGCGGATGTTGTAATCCAGGGTGACCCGCACGTTCCCGGCGGGGAATACGAAAGCGTCCCGAGTGTAGTCCACAATCGTCTTGGGCCGGAGGCCGTTGGATTTCATTTTCCAATAGAGTTCTTGAATCAGGGGCCTTCCGCCGCCGGGCATCCAGTCCAGGTCTCCCTCCAGAAGGGCCTGAACCTCCTGGGCGCTTAGAAGGACGGAGCTCTTACCGCACAGGCCGTCCCGCTTAACCTTTTTCTCCAGGCAGATGTAGGAGACGTCGCCGCTGTAGTACCGTATTCGGAATTTCTCCCGCCGGGATACACCGTCGATTTTTTCTCGCAGCGCCGTGTCCTGGGGGTCGTCGAAATACAGGCTCCGAATTTCATAGCGGCCATTTTGTCCATGACCGTCCCGCCGGGCCACGGCGGAAAGGCGGGAGGCAAGGATCAGGCGGTCGGCGGCTGTGATCTCGTGCTTCCACTCGTGCCGAGGTTTCATGCTGGAACTCCTTTCGTTCAACAGGATGGGGGCATCATACAGCGGCTTTCTTAGTTCAACCTTAAAAATGGAAAGATGGGAAAAATTTTTTCTCGGGCCCGAACAGCTTGAAACTGGCGGAATTTGTCGAATTCTACCGTTGGTCGGTTGCTTTTTTTCCGGAGTTGGGTGTACACTGACAGGGAGGTGAGGCACATGAACAAACAGCAATTCGGAAATTTTATCGCGGAGAATCGGAAAGCCGCCGGGCTGACGCAAAAGGAATTGGCGGCCCGGGTCCACGTGACGGACAAGGCGGTGAGCAAGTGGGAGCGGGCTTTGAGCTACCCGGACGTGACGCTGCTGGAGCCCCTGGCGGAGGCCCTGGGCCTGGGGATGGAGGAACTGATGTCCTGCCGGAGAGTGGAAGCGGCAATGGAACAGATGGAACAGATAAAGGAGGAGCCTATGCGGACGATAGAGAAGGAAAAACCCGTGCAGAACTTATTGGAAATTTCCCGGGAAAGTATGCGGTCGGAGCGGCGGAAGCACGTTTGGCAAACAGCCCTGGCCCTGGCGCTGATGCTGGCGGTGACCCTGGGGGCCATTTGGTATTGCGATACTTATGTCAGTGAGCAGTTGGACAGTCCCATCGTGCTAAAGGAAACCGTGGGAAATGAGAACTACCTCTATGTGGAGGACCAGGGCCATCTGCTTCGTCTGAAGTGCGGGGCAGAGGTGGATTTTAACAGCATCACGTTGGAAAACGAGCATGGTGACGTGGACTATCGCATGGATTGCCGATGGAACCGGCGGACCTATGAGGGAACTGTTTCCGCCTGTGAGGCAACAGGAAGCATTTTCCTGGGTGGAATGATGGATGTACAATTTGAAGTGGAGAGAGATCAGCTGTTCTGGTATGATGAGGTCAACTACACCAGCGAAGACTACTACCCGGACCCCTATAGTGAACCTAGGGGATTGCTCTATCTCTGCAATTACCGCTTCTGGACCGGAAAATGGGACATGGAGACCGGCGAATGGAAGGACCGGGAAACCGTGCTGCTGGTGGAGGACTGCCTGAACGCCGTAGTGGACGACATCGACGGGGACGGGCACAACGAGGTGGTGGTCCGTACTCGCTGGCCGGAGAAGCCCTACATGGTCTACGACTGGTGCGACGACTATAAAGTCAAGGAAATTGACCAGTTTTGGCTGGAAAGCGTCCCCCCGGAATTGCAGGAACGACTATTGACCATACCGGAAAAGTCTGCCCGGGCTCAAGCGAGGCTGGGCAGCCACCCACCCGTCATCGGAGAGACCCTATAATAAAGAGGACCGCCCGCAGATCATGCGGACGGTCCTCATATATTGCGAGCAAAACTGTAAGCCGGGTTCTGTATTTGACAGCCATCTATCTAGGCGCGCTGTTGCCAACGCGCTCCAGCCACCCCGGGAGCGGCCGGGCCAGCCTATGTGCTCCCATACCGGTGTTGCTCCGGATAGAGTTTACAGCATCGGACTGTTCCCAGCCGATGGGTGCGCTCTTACCGCACCTTTCCACCCTTACTGGAACGGCGGAGCCGAACCAGCGGTATATCTCTGTTGCACTTTTCCTGAAGTCGCCTTCGGCGGGCGTTACCCGTTATCCTTGCCCTGTGGAGCCCGGACTTTCCTCATGAACGGCCTTTCGGCCTGCTCACGCGGCTGTCTGTTTTCCTCGCGATGCACATTATACAAGCAAAGGACCGGCTTGTCAACCCGTCTCCCGGAGCCAGAGGGACAGGGCGTCCAGCTCCGGCGGCGTGTGGAACCAGTGCTCCGCACCCTCCGCGATCCGCAGACGGCAGGAAAAGCGCTCCACAAAGGCGGAGACGGTTTCCTCCGCCACCAGGGTGTCCCCGGAGCCCCGGAGAATATCGGTGGGGAAGGGCCAGCGGTCAATGGGATGGCGGCGGATATAGCCGTAATCGTCCCAGCAGAGGGTCTGGCCCATGGGGGTTGGAATCTCTCCCTCCGCCTCCAGACGAGCCTCGGAAATCTGGAACCAGCCCATCATGTCCCGGGTTAGGCGCTCCATGTCCACCACCGGGGAGAGAAACCAGGCGTGGCATATGTTTCGGTCCCGGCAGGCCAGAAGGCTGAAATAAGCCCCCATGCTGACGGCGAAGAGGCCAACGCTGGCCCAGCGGCTTTCGGCGTAATCCAAAACAGCGGACAGTTCCCGGACGCAGACGGGAGGCTTACAGCGGATGGGGCCGTCCTTTCGATCCCCGTGTTCCGGCAGATCAAAGCTCAAAACCTGGCAATGGGGCAATGCCTCTGACAAAAGACGGAACGGCACGTCCGTTTTGCTGGACTGGGCCCCGTGGACGGCCACGATCACCCGCTCCGAGGGGGAGCCCCAGAGGGCGGCGGGAATGGTTTTGATTTGAAAAAACTGCGGCTCCATAGCGGGACCTCCTTTCCGGTTTCGCCTGACAGAATATCATAAATTTCCTCCCAAGACAAGTCTTGCCGGGAGCGGTCTGGCGTGGTAGAATAGGGAAGCGATATGATAGCTTCTGTGGAAGCCCTTCCATTTGGGAAAAATTCCGTCTTTTGGCGGAAAGGATAAGGAGCGATTTTGGTGAAATTCGAGGAATATCTGTCCTCTTTGCGGAACAAAACCGTGGCTGTCATCGGCATCGGCGTATCCAACCGGCCCTTGATCGAGCTACTGCTCTCCCGGGGCGTGGCGGTAACCGCATGTGACAAAAAAGATCGAACTGCGCTGGGCACTTTGGCAGAGGAGCTAGAGGAAAAGGGCTGCCGTCTCCGGCTGGGGATAGATTATCTGCGGGATTTGACGGAGGATGTTATTTTCCGCACACCGGGAATGCGGCCGGATTTGCCGGAGCTCACCGCCGCTGTGAAGCGGGGGAGCACGCTGACCAGCGAGATGGAGGTTTTCTTTGAGGTCTGCCCCTGTCCCATTCTGGCCGTTACCGGCAGCGATGGAAAGACCACCACCACCACCATCATTGCGGAGCTGCTCCGGGCAGCGGGGAAAACCGTCCATCTGGGGGGGAACATCGGCCACCCGCTGCTGGCGGAAAGCGGAAGTATGACGGCGGAGGACCTCGCCGTGCTGGAACTGAGCTCTTTCCAGCTCATGACCATGGCTCGAAGCCCCCATATCGCCGTCGTCACCAATCTGGCACCGAATCATCTGGATGTTCACAAGGATTATGCGGAGTATATTTCTGCAAAGGAAAATATCTTTACACATCAGTCTGTGGAAGATGTTGCCGTCTTTAATGCCGACAATGAGGTTACCCGGTCCTTTATCGGACGCCAGCGGGGGACGCTCCGCACCTTCAGCCGCCGGGAAACGGTGGAGCGGGGAGCCTATCTTGCGCCGAACGATGCCGGAGCGGGGCAGGCCATCTGGATGTCCAATGAAAACGGCCGCCGCCAGGTGCTTCCTCTGGCGGAAATCAAGCTTCCCGGGATTCACAATGTGGAGAACTACATGGCCGCCATCGCCGCCGTGGATGGGTTGGTTCCCGACGGGATTATCCGGGACTTTGCCAAAAACTTCGGCGGTGTGGAGCACCGGATTGAGCTGGTCCGGGAGCTGGACGGCGTGCGGTATTATAACGACTCCATTGCCTCCAGTCCCAGCCGGACCATTGCGGGACTGAACTCCTTCCCGGAAAAGGTCATCCTCATCGCCGGAGGGAAGGACAAGGGCATCTCTTACGACAGCCTGGGCCCGGTGGTCAACAACCACGTAAAGCTACTGATTCTCTGCGGAGCCACCGCTGGGGTGATCCGCGCGTCTGTGGAGCAGGCGGAGAATTACTGCGGTTTGGATATCATGGATGTGGCAGACTATCATCAGGCGGTTTCTCTGGCCCGGAGCCAGGCAAAGGAAGGGGACGTGGTAATCCTGTCTCCCGCCAGCACCTCCTTTGACCGCTTTGCAAACTTTATGGAACGGGGAAAGGTTTTCAAGGAGATTGTGAATAGCCTGAAATAAAGCCAAGCCTTGGGCGCATAAAATGTCCCGGGGGTGGTAACGCATGGGCTTTTTCTACTACCGGCGGCGAATGACACGGCGGAATTTACTGGCCGTTCTGGCTTTTTCCGCCATGGTGGCCGCTATGGCAGCTGTGATTTTCGCCACAACCCAGATGCGGCCCATTCTGGTGAGCCTGGCCACCACCCGAGTTTCCAATATGGTGAACCGCATCGTATCCGAGGCGGTGGACGAGGCCATTGACAGCGGAAACATCACCTACAGCGACTTGATTACCTTTGAAAAAGACAACGAAGGACGAATTACCGCCATCTATAGCAACATGGCGGCCTTCAACCGGCTGCAATCCAATATTTTGGACATTATTTTAGCCCGAATCGACCAGGTGTCCACCCGGGAGCTGTCCATTCCGGTGGGCAGTCTCTCCGGTTCCGTGCTTTTAGCGGGAAGGGGACCCCGGATTTCTGTGAGGATGGAGTCGGTGGGCTCCTCCTCTGCCAATTTTGAGAACGAATTCACCTCGGCGGGCATCAACCAGACAAAGCACCAGATTGTGCTGAACATCGATGTGGCCGTCAGCATCCTCTTGCCAGGTTTTTCTACAGCCACCACTGTCTCCAACGCCGTCACTGTGGCGGAGACCGTTATTGTAGGCTCCGTGCCAGACACCTACACGTATTTCAGCTCCACACCGGAGAGCTATGTAAGCGATGCGAAGGACTATATACTAAACTAGGAGGACCTCATGGATTACCGTGAAGAGATCAAGCAGCTGCGGGACGCGCTGAACGAGCACGGCTATCAATACTACGTGCTGGATGCGCCCACCATCAGCGACTATGAGTACGACATGCTCAACCGCCGTTTAGAGGAACTGGAGGCCCAGCACCCGGAAGAGGTCACTCCAGACTCGCCTACCCAACGCATTGGCGGAAAGACCCTGGAGGGCTTTGCTTCCTATACCCATGAGGTTCCCTTGGAGAGCTTGCAGGATGTGTTTAGTGAAGAAGAGGTGGCGGAATTCTGCCAGCGGATGGACGAGGTACTGGAACAGGAAACCGTCTACTCCCTGGAGCCCAAGGTGGACGGCCTGTCTGTGGCACTGGAGTACCGGGAGGGTGTGTTTGTCCGGGGAGCTACCCGGGGAGACGGACGGACTGGAGAGGACGTGACGGAAAACCTGAAAACCATCCGCTCGATCCCCATGGTCCTGCCGGACAAGCTGCCTCGACTTATCGTCCGGGGGGAGGTTTATATGTCGCGGGCCGTCTTTGAGGAGCTGAACGCCCAGCGGGAAATTCAGGGAAAACCCTTGTTGGCAAATCCACGAAATGCCGCCGCCGGTTCCCTTCGGCAGCTGGATCCGAAGATTTGCGCAGAGCGAAAATTGGACATTCAGGTCTTTAATCTGCAATTGGCAGAGGGAAAGGAATTTGTCTCCCATCAGGAGACACTTGTGTATCTGACCTCCCAGAGGTTCCGGGTTATTCCCCACAAAACCCTTTCCGGGACCTCCGCTTGTCAGGCAGAAATTGCCCGAATTAACGACGAGCGGCTGAATTATTCCTTTGATATTGACGGAGCGGTTGTAAAGGTAAACTCCTTAACTGATCGCGAAAAATTAGGAAGTACCGCAAAGTTTCCAAAGTGGGCAGTAGCCTTCAAATATCCTCCGGAGAAAAAGCCCGCTCAAGTGCTGGATATTGTCATTCAAGTGGGGCGCACTGGCGTATTGACCCCCAAGGCGGTGTTGACGCCTGTCCGCTTAGCAGGGACGAACGTGACCAATGCAACGTTGCATAACCAGGACCTCATTACAGAAAAAGACATTCGTATCGGGGACACCGTTATTGTTCAAAAGGCGGGGGAGATCATTCCAGAAGTGGTGGAGGTTGATTTCTCCAAGCGGCCTGAGGGAACGGAGCCCTACCGCTTTCCAGAGGTCTGCCCAGTCTGCGGCGCGCCGGTCCGCCGGGACGAGGACGGTGTGGCCATCCGCTGCACCGGAGCGGAGTGTCCCGCACAGCTGCTTCGGAACCTGACGCATTTCGCCAGTCGGAATGCAATGGATATCGACGGCTGTGGGCCTGCCGTAGTACAGCAGCTCATCGACAGTGGTATGGTTTCCAACCCGGCGGACCTCTACGGTCTGGAAAAGGAAGCCGTAGCGAAGCTGGATCGGATGGGGAAGAAATCTGCGGAAAACCTGCTTGCCGCCATCGAACGCTCTAAGTCTAATGATTTGTCCCGGCTGATTTTTGGCTTGGGCATCCGGCAGGTGGGGGAGAAGGCGGCAAAAGTACTGGCCTCCCATTTCCATACGATGGACGCCCTGTGCGCCGCCTCGACGGAGGAACTGACGGAAATCGACGATGTGGGCGGTGTAACGGCCCAGTGCGTGGTGGACTATCTATCCTCTTCTCAAGCCAAAGATTTGCTCCAGCGCCTGAAAGACGTTGGGGTCAACATGGAGAGCACGGCGGAGCTGGTGGACGAGCGGTTTGCCGGGATGACGTTTGTCCTCACCGGGACACTCAGCCGGTTCGACCGCAAGACGGCACAGGCGCTGATTGAGGAGCGGGGCGGCAAGGCCGCTGGGTCTGTTTCCAAACGAACCACCTACGTGGTGGCGGGGGAAGCTGCGGGAAGCAAGATGAAAAAGGCGGAGGAACTTGGGATTCCTGTTTTGACGGAGGATGCGTTTGCAAAGTTGTTAGAATAATGAAAGAGAGCGGCGGGAATCCGCCGCTCTTGTTTTCTTTATTTGTCGAAAGCCGGGTTCATATAGTAAACGTTTTTCGCATTCATTTTGTCTTTTGCAAGTCGCAGTCCTTCACCGAAACGCTGGAAGTGAACAATTTCCCGGGCCCGGAGAAATTTGATGACGTCGCTGACGTCCGGGTCGTCGGAGAGGCGGAGGATATTGTCGTAGGTTACGCGGGCTTTCTGCTCTGGTGCAACCACGAAAGTGCAACTTCGTGCAGAAAATGGCGAAAAATCACGTCAAATAGTGTCCGCAATGCAGTCAATTTTGCGCTGAAGGCGTTCCAGCGTCTTTTGCAGCACGGCCCGGTCTACGTTCAAATCGCTGGCGGACAGGCGGGCCAAGGTCAGCATTTGCTCCAGAGTGCGCTCAATCTCGCCCAGAGCTTGGTCGATGGATTGGACAGACTTTTCAAATTCTTCTTTGGGTGGCATGGGTCTATGCTCCTTAAAAGTTCCAGTGGATTTCAATGGGAACATCCTTCGTTCCGGGGATGCGCTTGCCTACAGTGATGTGGTCAATGAGAATTTCCACGATTTCTCGTGTTAAGTGTTCTAGGTTTACATACCGCTCTACTAAGGCTTTTCGGTTGTCTCCAACGGCAATTCTGTCCTCCAGCTCCGCAAGCTGCCGCTGGCCGTCCAGAAGGACGCGCTCCAGCCGGAATTTTTCGGAGGAAAACTCTTTGGAGAGGGCGGAGAAGTCGTTGTCATTGAGCAGGCCCTTGACCTTATCCATGTATAAGTCCCGCAGACCCTTGGTGTACTCGGCAATCCGTTTCTCATAGGCGGCAAGGGTATCCAAGAGCTGCCGTTTCTGGCCTTGCAGATTTTCACAAAACTCAATGTTCCGCTCCAGCTCGTCCTTGTCCAGATACGCTGCCGCCAGCCGGTTCAGCTCGTCAATGACCATCCGCTCCAGCTTTTCCACCGAAATGAAGGAACCGATGCAGGCGTCCTTTGCCACATGGCGGTTGGAGCATTGGAGATAGTGCCGCCCGCGATTTTTAGTGGAGCGCATGGTGTAGCCACAGTTGGCGCACTTGGCTTTTCGGGCAAACAGCCCCACAGTACCGCAGTCGAAGGGTTTGGCCCGTTCCGCAACCATGGACTGAACCCGGTTCCAGAGGGGGCGGTCGATGATGGCCTCATGGGTTCCCTCTACACGATACCACTCACTTTGGGGGCGGGGCTTGTTTTGCTTGGTCTTGTAGGACACGCTGCCATATTTGCCTTGTACCATGTTACCAATATAAATCTCGTTGGTGAGCATATCAGAGATAGCAAAATACTTCCAGAGAGTGCTGTTTTTCCGCTTGGGCTGCTGGTAGCGCAGGCCGTGGAGACGCTTGTACTCGGTGGGGTTGGGGATGCCACGGTCGTTGAGCATCCGGGCGATGGCCGTTTTACCATAGCCTTGGGAAAAGAGGGTGAACACCTCCCGGACAACGGCAGCGGCTTCCTCGTCAATAAGCAGATGGCCTTTCTGGTCGGGGTCCTTCTTGTAGCCATAGAGGGCAAAGGCCCCAATATGAAAACCATTCTGCCGCCGGTTGGTGAGAACGCTGCGGATGTTCTCCGACATATCCTCCAGATACCACTCGTTCACCAGCCCATTGATCTGCCGGGACTTCTTATTGCCCTTGTTGGCAGTGTCGGCGTTGTCCACGATGCTGACAAAGCGGATGCCCCAAACAGGGAAGAGGCCGTGGATGTACTTTTCTACCAGTTCCAACTCACGGGTAAAGCGAGATTGTGTCTTACAGAGAACAATGTCAAAGCGGTGTGCCTTGGCGTCCTCCAACAAGCGGTTAAATTCGGGCCGTCTGCGGTCTGAACCTGTGTAATCATCATCGCTGTAAAGGTTATAAACTTCCCACCCCTGTTCCATCGCATATTGCAGCAACATGGCCTTTTGGTTCTGGATGCTGTTGCTATCGTCGGTTTCAAATTGCTTGTTTCTATCTTCTTCGGATAAACGACAGTAGATCGCTGCTTTCATGTTCATATCTCCTTGGAGATAGGACAAGCTGTTTCCTGCTTACAGTATAGCACAGTGGAAACAGCTTGTCACATTATTTTTGCTCGATGGTCTGTTTTCCCTTTTCCAGCTGATTGATTAGCTCGGTCAGCTTGTGCGTGAAATTTTCACGGGTGGTTTCTGTGGTCCCGTCTTTGAAAATGCTTTTGCATAGCTCCTGTGTCTGCAAATAACATCACCCAGCCTTTCACAACAGCCTATGCGAAATTGCCTGTCCATTAGTCATC
>CAJUMX010000018.1 GCA_910587705.1 uncultured Oscillibacter sp. | reverse complement strand
TATATCTGTTCTCCATTTTTTCTCACTTCCCTTCTTGACTTTTATTAGCTGGACTCAAAATAAATAATTTCCTATTCTTTATTTATAGCGGTGCAGATTTTGAGCGGTTCGACTTGTGTTTGCCCGTCTTCTGTGGTAAACTATTTTTGAAAAGAGGGATGCAGATGCTTGGACTGTTTGTTCTGGACGCGGCGTCCGGCGGGAAAATCCCGGCCTTTGTAAGGCCAGCGAATCAATCCGACTTGGCTGCGACACAGGACTGGCAGAGCAATTGGACGAGTCCCTTCGCTGTGGGGTTGCCCAATAAGGTCGCCTTGTGCCGGACTGAAACCAACGAACTGCTGGGGCTCATGTCCTACGAGTTAGACCAAGGAAGTTTAGCGGTAGAAATCATTTATCTGGAAAGCGCCCGCCACAGCAACGCGAATCTTCTTCACACCGAAGGCGGGCAAAAACGGTATATTGGAATTGCTAAAGTGTTGTTTGCCTATGCGGCGCAGGTTTCGTTGGAGATGGGTTTCGACGGTGTGCTGGTCTTCCGGGCAAAAACAAGTGATTTGCTGGAATACTATCAACAGGAGTTCGGCGCACGGCAGGTTGGGGCTTATGACCCTTTCCGTTTGGTAATTTGGGAAGATGCGGCGGAGCGATTGATCTCCGGGTACAGGAGGGATACCGATGTCTGAAATGAGCAGAGAAGATTTATTGAGAATCGAGGCTATCGGCAACAAACAGGGCTGGGTCGCTCCACTGACCCATGAGGATAAGGAGTATTTTGCCTATCTGCGCAAAGTGTTTAAGCGCTACAACATTGTTCCGTCCAAAGCCACGCGTTTGGAATATGATTTCGTAACTCGTGTTGCAGAAAGCGAGTTTTATCTGCAACAGGCAAATGCCTGACTTATCTTACAGATGAGGGATAAACGTGCAAAGGATAGAAGATGCGTTTATTGAAATGGACGCCCTTGCAGAACAGACCGGAGGTTACTTTGCCCGGCCTTTTGAAGGAAATATCGAATGTACGGACCTGCTGTTCAACGTCTACAGACAGTTCGGAATCCGCTATTATTCCGCCGCTCCGAAGGAACAGCATTTTGTTAAGGAAGTGACCCGCGTTACCTGGGCAAATATGCAGGAAGAGAAAACGGGGAGCAAGCAGGATATCCGCCCGGCTTTCTCTGCCTGACCCACAAGTTGACCCACGACAGGAAAAATCCGGGCGGACTCAACGGAGGGAACACAATACGCATGCTTCTTTTTCCGTAGGAAAGGCCGCAAAACGGAGACAAAAAAGCCTCTTGGACTTCCCGACAGGACTTCGGGACCATGAGGCCGTGGGTTCAAATCCCGCCACTCGGACCAAAGTAAATGCCCACTTTAGATGCCGTAGGCTAAACGCCTACGGCATCAGTGGTTTCCGGGGATTTTAACCCCCAAATTTTCACCAGTCAAACCGGAGATGTAAATGAGGTTTTTATAGTGACTGGCGGGGTTCGAACCCTCGTAATACATCATTCAAAAAGGGCGCTAAGATTTTGAGCGCCTGCATCGGGCGTCGGTCCGTCAATCCCAAGGGAATTGACAGACCGGCGCTTTTTGTTTTTCCAGGAAAACACAATACTCCCAGCGCCTGTTTTCAAAACAGGCAAAATCAAAAAGGGCCCCAGACTTTTCAGTGCAAAAAGTTATCATTATATTAAAAAGCAAGGAGGATCGAAATGAACGCAGAAGAAAAAAACAGATACTTCCAAGAACTAACCCTCAACCTCCAGCGTGAGGGCTTCGCCGTAAAACCGGAAACAGAGGAGGGCCTCCTGCCGGTGGAGCTGGATGGTCAGCGCCTCTGTCTTGCGCGGGCCTCCGGCGCGGTGAGGTATCGGAGGGAAGATGCGGCTGATGAGCACAGAAGCGCCGCCCTGGACAGTGTGATCTCCATCGCCAAAACTACCACCGAATATATGAGCCAGATGGAGGCAGCGCCCCAACTGACGGCCAGCGGCCTGACAGGAGACTACAGGCTGCTGGCGGATTTCAATGGCGTAGTCCTGGCGGGCCACCCAACCCAGTTCGGTGTTCAATTCATCACCTGGGCGTGGGTACGGGAGCGCACTGGCCTGAACGCGGGGAACTGCTACGGACCTCCCGGCGGCGTGGACAGTTACACTGCCGCCAAGTGTGACTTCGCTACCCGCTCCGGCCTCATTCCCCGCAGCGCCCTTTTTGACCAGAAGCAGTTGTTAGCAATATACCATTGCTGTGTCGAAGTGCAGGCAGGCCTGTACTCCATCACAGATGAGCAGGGAAAATGCCTGCAATCCATCATAGATCAGATCGAACACAACCTCCCCAACCTGGGGGAGCTTCTCGACCAGGAAATGGAGCTTGAAGCCGCGGAAGATCCTGAAAGCAACGGAATGCAGTACATGTAAAACCCAATATTTGTACCAGTCAAGGCCGTTTCCCTGAAAAAAGGGCAGCGCCTTTTTTCGTTTTGTCCTCTTTTCAGGGATTGGAAATACCAAAAACGAGGAGGACAAGAAAAATATGGCACGATATTTCATGGGCGATACCCGCCTGGCGGGGCTGGAGCGGATGATGATGGACCCGTCCAGATCACCGTCTACCCGCACTGACACCCGGAAAAAGAGGCCCCAGAAGAAGCTGCCCTGCAACCGGCCCGTCAAGCCGAGGCAGCGTGAGTGGGAGATGAAAGAGGGCTTTGAGGAGGGCGGCGGTGTATGAGCTATGTGATCCAAGCGGTTCTGAGCAACCCCCGACGTCCGGAATGCGATCAGATCACGATCCCCTTCCCCATTCCCGTTGACCAGTACGATAAGACCATTGAGATGCTCCAGGCAATTGACCTGGGCTTTTCCGCGAATCGGGACTGCACTGTGGATGAAGTGAACAGCCGGTACAACGTGCTGAACACCCTGGTGGGTACATTGGTCAACATCGATCAGCTGGACTATCTGGCGAAACGGCTGGACGGCTTCTGCTCCGGCGAGGTCAGCCAGTTTGAGGCTATGGCCCACAAGCTGGAGTTGTTTCATATCAAGGACCTGATCAATCTCACGTTCTGCTGCCGGCAGGCCACGGTCATCACCGACTTCTCTGACCTGGAGCAAATCGGGAAAAGCCATATCATGACGCTGAACGGCGGCGCAATGCCGATGGACCAATACCAGGCAGTGAATGGCAAAGAAGCCGCCCTCCAGCTGATTGACGGCGGTGGAGGAGTCATCACTCCTTACGGTGTGGTCTACGACAACGGCATGAAACTGGAACCGGCCTACAACGGACATCAGTTCCCCTCATATCTATACGATCACAGCCTGCTGGTGTTGGAGATCACACCAAAACGGTGTCTTGTGGAGGGGAGCAATCCGGAATATCTGTACCTTCCCGCTTCGAAACACCAGATCGAGCGGACGCTGCTCCGTGTTGGCATCACTACACTGCATGATGCTGCGATACGCATCGACTGGGACGAGTTGCCGGAAATGGTTGTGGATGCGCTGGAACTGGACCACCTGAGCGGCGATGATCTCCCGGCTCTGAACCGAATGTGCCAGTCTATCGAGCCGCTGAAGGATGCGGATATGGAGAAGCTGAACGCGGTAGTGCTGTTTGCGGAGGCAGGAGATATGATGGCCGTCCGACAGCTGGCGGAAAACCTGGAGGGCTTCTACGACTACCGCCGCTACGGTGAACAGCAGATCCAGCAGGAAGGCGGGCAGTTCAACGAATGCGGCTATGTGGTGTACCACGGCACAATGCCGCTGGAGGAATTGATGATGGAGGACCCCGCAGAGAAGCATCAGCGGGAACAGGGACTCCAGATGGGAGGGCTGACGCAATGATTCTTTACCTGGAGTGCCGGAGTTACGGTATTGCGCTCGATATCCCCACTACCCGTGATGAGGCGGCAAGCACGATCTTTAGCCTGATCGCAGGCTTTGAGGATGAGCCCGCGGAAATCAGCATCAGCGGTGTGAACAGCCCCATCCCCAGCCTTTATCCGTATGTCCAGCACGCCGATCTGGAGAGCGAGGCTGACATTGAGAAGCTGAACACCCTGGACGCCAGAATCAACGGTATGACCCAGGAGGAACAGCGCCTCTTTTCCGGGGCGTTGGAATTGGAATGTACCGGTGATCTGGACTTTGCGGTTCATGTCGCAAACAGCCTGGACCGTTATGAGATATTCCCCAAAATCAAGACAGACGAGGATCTGGGCCGTTTTCTGGTGGATACCGCGTTCATAACTGGAAAATTCCGATTTCCGGAGGAGGCCCGGCCCTATCTGGACTACGCCAGGATCGGTGCGGAGCAGCGGGACACTCTTGGGGGTGCATACACGGCCCATGGTTTTGTCAAACGCCGGGAAGAAACTCCGGTGCAGGAGGAGACGCCAAAAGCCATGCTTTTGACACTCACAGCCTCAGAACAGAGTTATCCCCTTGTCCTCCCCGCCTCCGAGAAGCAGCTGGAACACGCAAAGAAGTCCCTGGGAATCGAGGACTTCGCTCAAGCGGTGATTGCCAATGTGGAATATACGGCGCCTTATTTGAATCAGCTGATCCCTATGGATAGTATCACTGTAGAGGATGCCAACGATATGGCGCTCTGCCTCCGGCGCCTCAAAAAAGACGGCGAGATCATGAAATACTGCGCCGCTCTGGAAGTGGAGGAACCGTCCACCTTCACCGAGGCTCTTGATATGGCCATCGACATCGATGACTATGAGCTGATCTCCGACAGCGAACGGGAGTATGGCCGTCAGGCCCTGCGCCGCATGGGTGCAAATGATGAAGTTCTGGAGGCCATAGAGGGCCATACCGATTTTGACCGGCTGGGCAGCGAGATGATGGAGGAGGACGGCGTTCGGCAAACCGGGTTCGGTCTGGTGCGCCGGCTTGGCAAACCCTTTCCCCCTGCACAGGAGCCGGACCAGCAGATGGGAGGTCTATCATGCTAAAGCTGAATGTATCCAGCGGCAGGATACTTGAACAGTTGGAACTGCCGGTACCGCTGGATGAATTCAAACGGAAAGTTGATGAAATTCGTTTGGCGGGCCAGCCGAATACCGTGCCTACGGTATTGAACGCTGTCAGTTCCGTCCCCGCACTCAACTGGCATCTCCAGCAAATCAGACTGGACAGCGATTCCACGTTCCAGAAGCTGAATCAGCTGGCGGAAACGTTAGACGGGCTGAACGCGGCGGGACGCTACCATCTGTCCAAGTCTCTGGACCCGGAAATCCAGCAGAACCTGGACGATGTGCTTCGGATCGCCGCCCATATCAAGACAAGCCGCCTGGCCTGCTACGAAGTCATTCCGGGTGTGACCTCCCACCAGGAGCTTGGAAAATGGCTGGTGGAGCATGACCGTCTGGAGGATCGGGTGCCGGAGACCCTGCGGCCCTACCTGGACTATCGCTCCATCGGCATCGACTACTGCAACAGCCATGAGGGAGAGTTCCTGTCCGACAGCTACATCGGGATTCAGTCAGGTGCTATGGAGCAGGTCTTAGAGGAGCAGGGCGTCCTCCGCCTGACGCTTTCCACAGCAAAGGGTACATTCCCCCTTAGCTTCCCCGCCTCAGACGAGCGGCTGGAGCAGGCAAAAAGGGCGCTGGACGTGGAGGACTTCGCCCAGGCCAGCATCACCGCCGTCAAGTTCTCCTCTCCATATCTGGACGGCCTCCTCCCGCTGGATACAATCACTGTGGAAGACGCCAATACGCTGGCGCTGTGCCTTCAGGAGATGGAGCAGGAGGATGATGAGCTGCTGAAGTTCTGCGCCGTTCTGGAGGTGGAACAACCGGATACCTTCGTGGAAGCTGTCAGCATCGCCATGGATCGGGACGACTATGAACGAGTCCCGGAGGACATGGACGAGTATGGGAAACAGGTACTCCGCCGCGCCGGGGCTGATAATGAGGTTATCGATACCATCGACGGGTATATGGACTTTGCCCAGCTGGGCAGAGATTTCATGGAGGAGGACGGCGTCCGGCGGACGGAGTTTGGTCTGGTGCGCCGGCTGAGCAGCCCCTTTCCTCCTGAACCGGGGATTGGACAGTCCATGGTGTAAAAAGTTCTGCTGGACTTCTTGCCGAAGTTGTGGTATTTGTGTTTGCTGCAAAATCAGAAGAAAGGGATGAAACCAGTGCAAATCAATATCTACAAGGATAAAATGCTGGGCGCCCGCCTGTTCGGAGCCCCGGTACTGTTCAGTGCCCAGCCCATCCCCCGCGAGGACGTGCCCCAGGGCTGGTACTGCTACGACTTGCGGGGTACTGCCCGCCATCCGGACAACCCCCACGCACTGGTGGATATGGCGGAGGAAAACCATACCGGTTCGATCCTCTCCTATCTGCCGCTGAAAAAGGCCCGTTCCCAGTTCCGGCTGGTCAAGGATATGTTCCAGATGACCGGTACAAATCCCAGCTTGGCGGAGTTCTGTGCTGAGGAAAAGATCCGCTGCCCTGAAACACCTCTCCGCCATCAGCTGTGCCCCGCATCCCCCGAGGATGCGGGGCTTTTTTATGCTCAGACGCCGGAGAAGGATGAGGAGCTGGGGGCCATCGGCCATGTCCGCATCGACTTCGGACACGAGGGACGCGAGGGCTTCTACCATACCTGGTGGCCCAGAGGCCCCGAAGAGCTGAACACCCAGGAGTTCCGGAATGAGCTGGACAAGGTGGTGAACGATCTTCGTAAGGGAGTCCTGAAAGACCTCCCCTCCATGCGGCGGTACTGCTATGGCAGTAAGGGCGCCATTGCCGGCGGCTCCTGCTGCCAGAACTACGGCTTCACGCTGGAGACGGGACGGTATCTCTACCGCCTGCGGTGCAACCCCATAGAGGGCGACTATCAGTGCTATCTCAGCTGCTTCGACAAGCAGGCCCAGCAGATGGGTCTGACGGAAAAAGGGCTCCAGGCGCTCAGAGACGCCGCCGCCCCCACGCTCCCCCACAGCTATGACTGGTATGTGATCGAGCACATCAACACGCCTGAGCGGCAGGTAACGGACCAGCTCCCGCTGGAGGAGGCCATGCAGTTATATACCAGCCTCGACTGCGCGGACAAACGGCTGGGCGTTACCAAGGACGGTATTGCCGCCGTGGATCTGGCCATCCACTGGGAAGGCCGTGAGTGGCTGTCTATGGATCGACTGAAGCTGGACAGCTTCAAGGGTGACCCGGTGATATCGGACGCTGCCGGCCAGATCCAGAAGTTGCTGGACAGAAGCCCGGCTGTCGGGCGGGTCACCTTCGCCAGCGGTGAGCGTTGGAACTACACCGATCCGCAGAAGTACCTCCAGACTGTCCGTGAGGAACTGCCCTGCCGTGCCACCACCGGCTTCCGCTGTGAAACACTGACCGATGACCCGGAGGTCCGCAAGGTCGTGGACGATATGCTCTGCGACCTGTATGGTGAGGAGAATCCCCGCCGGATCGAGGACTACGGTGGTATTGGCATGACGATGGGGGGTATAGGCTGATGAGTGAATCAGATCGGATTTTATACCCCAAAGCTGCGCTGAAACAATGGCTTGGCCGCGGAGCCCCCCAATCTTCTTATAATCTGGATGAGTTTCTGAAACTGATTGAGCCGACCTATCAGGTGTATGAGGAGTACATCCGAAGATGTGTTGCCGGTCTGACTACAGTCGCAGCACAGCGGGCGGCGCTCCATCAAGAGGAGGATATACCAAAACTGCGGGAGACCGTTTTGAGAATGGTACCGTTCTGGGGCTTGGATGGAGGCGCCTACGCAGATAAAGAAACCTCCATCCAGCTGGAACGGCAATACAGAGAATCATTTGACCAGGCCGTGTCAGCCGCGCGGAGATCCGGTCAGGCTCCCGCGCTGCCAGACAGCGCCAAAAATGATATTTTAATCGCATTGGAAATTCACCGTCAGGAGTTGGAAATCGACGGCGAACTGGATGACTGGATCAAGGAATGTGTGTCGCTACACAGACAGCTGTGGTCAGAGTGGCAGATGGACGCTGATCGCTCCCAGCAGGCAGCGCCGGCAATGGAGGGTATGAGTTTATGAGGAACAAATTTAGAGAAAACCCCTGCACTCTGGAGAATTATGGCGGTACTGGCATGACGATAGGAGGAATCACCTGATGAAAGACCTTGTTCAATGTACGGTTTCCCGCAATGATTTCCAGCGGTGGCTGGACTGGGGAAACGCGCCTTTAACAATCTGCACAGGCGAGAAAGCCGTCACGATGCTCCTCAAAATCGAAAAAAAGCCGGTTGACTATCTGTACCAGACTGCCGTGGAAGCAGATGGCAGTATCTCCTGGAAAAACGGCCTGACGTTTTGCGGTGTACATGACATCGGAAAAAAGACACTGTATCTGACGAAGGGTCTGTCAACTATTCTCGCAGACGGGCAGGCTCCGTTTGTGGCCAGGGCCATCCCCTCTATGGTGGATGAAATATGCGCCAAAATCAATCAGCGCGTGGAGGAGATCATCGCGAATGACCGGAGCAACCTCCCCACACAGATAGTCTCCAGCGGACAAGCGAAGCGCGATCTTCAATATTATCAGAATTACGGCGCCAAAGAAACGGTAATCTGCCAAATTTTTGCCAACCAGGCGCCAGATGGACAGTTCCACAGCGACTATATTCTGAATGAACTGCCCGAGGCCGCTTTTATGGCCTGGCTCCAGGACCCAAAGGGCTTCATTGAGACAGAGGCGGATCAGCATATCAAAATCAATCAGGAGAAGTTTCTCCTGCAATTTCTGAAAAATGACGCTCTGTTAGAGGAATATCAGGCGTTGATGCAGGATACCGAAAACCCTATCCACCGAATGAAAGCCATTACAGAGGCATTAAAAGCCAGCGGCGCTAAAACGGTGACCGTCACCGTTCAGAAAGATGGCGCGGAGCTGACTTTTAAGACAGGGGCGAATTCCCTGACAGGCCATAGGAATTATTACAGCACCTATGATATTCCCGCACAGGACCGCCGTGAGTTTGAGCGGCTATTTGGCCGCAGCGCCAATTACAGTGCGGAGGACATCATCCGAATCACCTACGGAAAAAAGACGCTCTACGAGGCTCCGCCTATCCAGGCTGAGGATATGGCGGAACGTATTGAAATGGGAGGAATGCAGTTTGGATAACAGAGAACAGACATCGCCGGTCCGGTGTGAGAACACGCGACGTTATACCATTGATGAACTGCTGGCTCGGATAGAGCCGCAGTACCGGGAGTACAAAGCCGCCATTCGCAAATGCATCGCTGGCCTGACAGACCATGCCGCCCGGCTTGCCGCACAGGGTCAGGAAGAGCAGCTGCCCACATTCCGCAGGCTGATCACAGATATGGCTGAGTTCTGGGGGCTGACTGAGGATGACACGCCCAAGGGATACCAGGAGATGGTGGAGCAAATCGGCAGTACATTCGACCAGGCGGTATCCGCCGCCAGAGACTCCAGCAGCGCACCTGAGCTGAGTGCGCAGACAAAAACGGATATCCTGAATGGACTGCGGCTGTATGCCGAGGAGATGATGGACTGCGGGGATCTGGAGCAGTGGATCGCTGAGTGTGATGTGCTCTCATCCCAGCTTCAAAGGGACTGGAGAATGGAAGCATCCTCTCCTCAGCCGCTGCAGGCCGGTATGGAAATGAGCAAGTCCGATTTCTGGGAGCTGATTGCCGGGGCAAAGAAAGAATGCGGTCAGAATATGGGCTCATCCATCAATTGGCTGACCAGTCAGCTCATTGCCCGCGGCCCCCAGCAGACACAGGACTTCAACGACATTCTGAACGGATACCTGAATCTATCGTATCAATACGGACTGTGGACCGCCGCCTCGCTGATGTGTGAAAACGGCTGCTCAGACGACAGTTTCATCGACTTCCGCGCATGGCTCATCGCCCAGGGCGAGGAAATCTACCTGGCCGCGTTGGCCGATCCGGACTCTCTGGCGGATGTGGAAGCCTATGGAGGCTGCCAGTTCGAAGAATTGCCTTACACTGGAAACGAAACGATGAAGTATTTGACCGGCAAGGACATCTATGAAAACACGGACCCGGACGCATACAAAGCACTGGTAGCGGAGTTAAAAAAAGATATTACCTATGGAGAAGGCGTCGACTACCCCTACGAATGGGATGAGGTTGAGGAGTATCTTCCCCGCCTGTGCGAAAAGTATCTGGAACCGGGCGCTGTCGAGTTCCATCTGAAGTCTCACCACACAATGTGGTTCTCCGATTGTCCGGACATTCAAAAGGCCCGTGAGGGCGGTCCCCCGCAGAGGAACGGACCGCAGACTGATATAAAAATGGAGGGAATGTAAATGGACCGGATACCGAAAGAATGGCTGGATTTTCTGCGGGAGCAATTCCCGCAGGGCAGCCGGATCAAGCTCAGAGAAATGAAAGACGACCCCCACCCGGTGGAGCCGGGGAACATGGGGACGCTGAAGGGTATCGACGACGCCGGCCACTTTCTGGTGAACTGGGACAGTGGCCGCAGTCTGAATCTGGTGCTGGGGGCGGACAGCTTCTCTGTCCTGCCCCCGTCCCTCCAGACGCTGAAGCTGTACGCCCCCATGACCGCGGAACTCTTTGAACCCGATGAATACGACGGAATGGATGAAGACGGTATTCCGCTGAACGGGCAGGATCTACGCCACTATGCTGACAGTATCCTGGCCGCCCTGATTCGGGAACGGATGCCGGAAGAAGCGGAGCGCGGCATTATGCACTGGTACGGCAAAGATGATGCCGTGGATCGCAAGGTCCGATCCGTCCTCTTCACCACAGAGGAACGGGAAGGCCGGCTCTGGGCAGTAGCGGAGTGCAAGGTAACAGAGGCGCTGACTTCCGCGGAACTGGACACTCTGGCCGATTATCTGAGCGGGCAGATGTCCGATGGCTGGGGCGAGGGCTTTGAGCAGCGCAATATCGGCATCGGAGATGGCTGTGAACTGTACGTCCACCTGTGGCAGAGCAAGGACTGGAGCATCATGCCGGAACAGGACCGCTTTGACCCCCACTTCGCTGAACGGCTCCCGGATATTTGCTTCTCTGTGCTGCCGGAGGATAGCTCCCTGATCTGCATTACCAGAGGCGCCAGCTATCAGGTGTCGGAGCACAGCAGTAAAAAGCCCGGCCTGAACCGGCACATGGCAGACTACCGCAATCAATGCCGTGGCATCAGCAAGGCTCAGGAACAGGCCATGCTGGGCGGCTGTCTGCGTGGCTGGGATTCACCCGCAGCTGATCCCAGGTACTACATCCAGGAGCAGGCGCTGATAAAAAAATCGGCTCCTGAACAGAAGTTGGCGGAGGGACTGCCGGAACTGTGCTTCTCCGTCCTGCCCAGCACTGGGGCGCTCATCTGTATCAAGCGGGGCGAGAGCGGCTATTACCCCTCGGACTGGGATACCGGCGATCCCGCCCGGAACCGGGAGCTGGCGGACTACAACAACCAGCGCCTTGGCGTCACCGCCGCCCAGCGGCTGGCAATGGAGGCCGGGGCCATGCATGGCTGGGACTGCCCTGCCGCTGATCCCAGGACCTATGAGCAGACCCTCCAGGCCCCCACCGATATGGAGGCTGGAACGCCGATGGGAGGGATGGCTCTTGGATAAGATATTCCATATCCGCGCCCTGAACAGCCCCAACGGAGACTTCCGGGAGGTGGAGTTGGACCTGCCGGCCACGGATTACCAGCTTCTCGACGCGATGGAACAGCTCCGGCTGGAGAACGGAAAGCACCCGTATCTGGAGTTCCATGCTGTCGAAGAATACGACTACTTGAACGAGCGCATTCAGGAGACAGACATCTTCCCGCTCAATGCCCTGGCCAAGCGGCTGGCAGAGCTGGACACGCGAGGTATGGCCGTCTTCGAGGGGCTGGTCTGCATGGATATCCAGAAAGGCGGGGAAGCGATCCCCATTGGCAGCCTGATCGACTATGCCTACAGCGGGGACTGCTGCCATGTGGTGGAGGATGCTGTGACCGATGAGGAGCTGGGCAGGTTCCTTGTGGAGAACGGGTTTATCCCGGAAACAGACGCCATTCCGGATGCCGCGCTTGAACTGCTGGACTACGCGCAGATCGGGAAGAACCATCGGGAGGCGGAGGGCAGTACATTTACCGGCTTCGGCTATGTGGAGCGGCACAGCGAACCGCGTCAGATTTACAAAACCTTGGATCTCACGCCGAAAAAGCCCGCGTACACCATCCTGGCTGAGACATTTGACGGAAACCGGGTGGAGTTTCCATACCCGGCCAACGCTCCCATGGGGACGGAGCCGGTGCGCTGTGTGGACTGCACTGCGCCGTCACTCATCGGTCTGACCGCTGGAATGGAAACTGTGGACCTGCTGGCCCGCAGACTGGCAGGGCTGGAGCCGAAGACCCTGACCACTTACAAAGCCCTGCTGGAAGCCACAGACTGCAAGGACATCCTGAGCGCCGAGGCGCTCATAGACTCGCTGGACGAATACATCTTCTCACCGCAGCACAGCTCCCCCGTCGATGTGGCGAATGGGGAGCTTTCTCTTATCCTCTGTGCGCCAGATGCGGCGACGCTTGCCCCACATCTGAACCTGTACCAGTATGGACAAGCGCTGATCGAAAAGTGCGGCGGCGTTCTGACTCCCTACGGCCTGATCGAGCGTTCGGACGGCCAGCCGGTCCAGGGTATGGAAGAAAGCCCTCAGCAGGGCGGAATGGAGATGATGTGATGATGGATGATTTCAAAGAATTCCTGGAACTGCCCGGTACGCCCCAGGAACAGGAGTGGCTGAAGGAGCGGCTGGAGACGTTGAGCGTCCGGGAGAGTTATGCCCTCGCCGCCGTCTCGATGGGGTATCCGCCCGAAAAGGCGGCTGACGCCATCAACAGTATTTTGCACCTGCCCGACTGTACGCTCCATCCAGCTGGGAGCTATGAGGATTTGGGCAAGTACAGCCAGAAAGGAGCGGCCAACCTGCCGGAGGACGTCCTGCCCTATGTGGATTTTGGTCACATCGGGCAGAAGTTTGAGGATGAGCACCCCGGACTGTTCATCGGAGGCTATTATGTGGAATATCCGAAAAGGGCAGCGGAACCAGCTTACTCCGAAAAAAATGCGTTTTTGCCGGAGGACAGCGATTGGAGCGTCAAGCTGAAGCTGGCCTCCCCCGCGGTCCCCGAGGGCGTGTGGCTCCGGCTGCCGGGATATGACGGCAAAATGGTGGAGGACGCGGACGAGGTCGTGCTGGCGCTGGACGAGCTGCGGGTCAAGTCTCTGGAGGACTGCACTCTGCTGGAAGCACGGTGCATTCTCCCCGAGGCCGGAGACCTTACGAAGCAGTATTCCAGCATTACCGATCTGGTTTGGGATGGGGATTATCTCGGCTATGTTCTGGCTGAACAGGGCCAGGGTGAAGCGCACTGGCTGGACAAGTTTGCCGCCGCTTTGGAGTATGAAGACTGCCGTACTCTGAAATTTGCCCTGGACATCTCACAAAACCTCCGTTGCTATGAGTGGGTACCAAGCAGCGGCATAAAGGAGTTTGCTGCAAACAACCTCCGCTCCTGTGGTGTGCCGGAAGAACTGATCCGGTCCGGCAATATTGATCTGGACGCCTATGCGGAAGATCTGCTGGAGAGGTCCGGATACATGGAGGCCGGCAGTAAAACCGGCTATCTAAAGCGCAACGGCAAGGACTTTGTCCGTGATCTTACCGCCCCGGCCCAGCAGGATGTGCTGAAAGCCGTCCCTATGCTGGAGAAGATGTCCAGCCAGGCCACCCCGGAGGATGCTGCCGCAGCCAGAGCCGCCATCGCGGAGGCACTTGCCGGGCGCGGCGAATGCGACCTCCGGCAGCTCCAGGCGGCGATGGAATCGGAGGACTGTGCCAGTCTGGAGGAGGCGGTGGAGATCGCCGGCCGCCTGGACAGCTATGAGTTTGTGGAGATCGGCAGTTTCCGGGAGAAGGCAGAGAAAGAACTGCTGGAGAAGGGCCTGGACAAAAAGGTGATCGACCTCTGCGTCGACTTCACCGCCTACGCCGCCCTGACCCACGAGTTCGAGAGCATCTACACATCCGGCAGCACCGGACTGTACGTCCACAGGAATGAGGCCATGTCCCGGCCTGAGCAGGGCATGACCATACAGTGAAAAAGACTGGCAGAGGAAAGGAGTGGTGTTCCATGGGCACAGCCCATGCCAGACAGTTCATTCAATAACAAATCAGCATCAAGGGGCCGTTTTCTCCGAAAGGGACAAATGGCCCCTTCTTTTTTTATGCTCTTTTTCGGGAAAACGGCCCCGGAAAGGAGGAATCATGGAGGATAAACAGCTGGCTGAATATCTGCGGCAGTACCATCTGGGCGAGGGCAGCGCCGCTACCAGCCGGGAACTGGAGCGGACCTTCTCCGTCCGTGGCAAGGAACTGCGGGACGCGGTCAACCGGCTCCGGCGCAGGGGCGTCCCCATCGCCAGCAGCTCCAGCGGCTACTTTTATGCCGCCGCGGAGCAGGAGGTGCGCGCCACCATCGCCCACATGACCCACCGGATCAGCGGCATCGCCGCCGCTATCCGGGGCCTGAACCAGTCGCTGGAGAAGTTCGATACCGCCCAGCTCCGCATCCCGGGAGGTGACAGCCCTTGAACAGCTTCATGAGCTGGGTGGGGGGCAAAAAGGCGCTGCGGGAGGAAATCGTTCAGCGGTTTCCACTGTCCTATGAGCGGTACATTGAGGTATTTGGCGGAGGGGGCTGGGTGCTGTTCCACAAGCCGCCCGGCAGGGATTTCGAGGTCTACAACGACTTCAACAGCCTCCTCGCCAACCTGTACCGCTGCGTCCGGGACCGGCATGAGGAGCTGATCGACTCCCTGCGGTATGTCCTCAATTCCCGTGAGGACTTCGAACTGATCAAACAGGCGCTGGCGCGGGATAAGGTGAATTTGCCCGAAGGGCAAAGAGAGGACGCCCTGGGGCGCAGCCCCGCCAGCGATGTGCAAAGAGCGTCCTGGTTCTATCAGATCATCCGCTACAGCTACGCCTCGGCCCTCACCAGCTACGGCAGCCAGCCCCACGATATGAGGGCTAACTTCCCGCTCATCGAGCAGGCCCACCGGCGTCTGAAGGATGTGGTGGTGGAGAACAAGGACTTTGAGAAGCTCATCCGGCAGTATGACCGCCCGGTGAGCCTCTTTTACTGCGATCCCCCCTACCACGCCACCGAGGGGTACTACCAGAACATCGGGGAGGGAGGATTCACAGAGAAAGATCACATCCGCCTGCGGGACGCGCTCCTGTCCATCGAGGGGAAGTTCCTGCTCTCCTACAATGACGACGCCTTTGTCCGGGAGCTGTACGATGCTCCCGGCATCCAGATCGAGGCGGTGACCCGGCTGAACAACATCAAGCAGCGTTACGACCCCAACTGCCAGTTTGCCGAGGTGTTCATCGCCAACTACGACATGACCGAGCGGCAGCGTGCCGCCACACAGCTGAACCTGTTTGATTTCGGACAGGAAATTTAATCAGAAATTGGAGGAATATCACATGAAATTCATCAAAGAGATCACCCCCAAGGGCCTCCTGCTCCCAGTGACCGCCATGCGGCTGGCCGGGTTTGAGGCTGGAGGCGCTGTGGAGTACCACACCCTGAAGGACGCTGTGGTGGTGCTGAAAGGGCGGATGACCGCCCCGGAGCTGCTGTCCGTCGTGCATCAGCTCACGAGCATGTCGGCGCAGCTGCTCCACCACCTGTCGGAGGTCTGCGGCCCCTGTGAGGACTGTGATAAGGACAGCTGCCCCTACAATGACTTCGAGGAGGAAATCGTTCAGGTGAACGAGTATCTGCGGGAGGCCGCCGGCATCCCCGATGGGGCCAAGCTGTGCGCGGAGGTCGACGAAGAGGCCCACACTATCACAGTCCTGGCGGCGGAACACCGCTATGACCTGCGGGACCTTCCGGCGGATCTGCTGGAGACGTTCATGGCGGTGGGCACGTGCCTGAGCAGGCTGGAGGAGCACCTGATCGCGGAGGATACTGTCTATGGCGGCTGATTTTCCCTATCTGTATCCCTACTCCCGCACCGACGCCCGAGACCTTAAACAAACGCAGATGCACGAGGA
The DNA here is from genome assembly GCA_910587705.1 of uncultured Oscillibacter sp. Classification (GTDB taxonomy): domain Bacteria; phylum Bacillota; class Clostridia; order Oscillospirales; family Oscillospiraceae; genus Oscillibacter. The sequence goes on along the minus strand of CAJUMX010000018.1, from coordinate 47,095 downwards.
CAGCTTTCGGGTGAATGTGGAGTGCGCCAGAGCCATTGAGCAGGCTGTCCGGGATCATTTCAATGAGACGAACGAGTTGCTGACCGAGGGCTGCGCCCAGTCTGTGCTGGAGCGGTTCGGCTTCAAGCGGGTGAACTTCGTTCTCGCCAACTCCCTGCAAGAGTTCCACAAGTCGGTCTGCAAGCATCTGGTCAGCGATGAGACCTACCAGTGGGGCAGGAAAACCTTCGTTCCCCCGGACGGCAAGTATAACCGCTACTATGCGGTGGATACCGCCGCGGCACTGCTGGAGTCGTTCATCGGACAGGCCAGGAACGCATACCAGGCGCTGGGACTGTTCGGCCTGGAGCACTGCGCCGGTAACCCGCTGGAGCAGGACTACAAGGGCAAGGTGCTGGTGATGCGTCCCGATACGCTCCGGGAGAGCTGCTGGGACCCCCGCAATCAGCTCTGGCTGGCGGAAGGCGGCTTTGGCTGTTCTCCCCACGCCAGAGGTCAGGCGGTCTACGCCACCTGCTTGGGCGACGGGGAAAAGACCCGCTGGAACCGCTCCGACTTTTCCGGCGTTCTGGATGAGCAGTACCTGCCGGACTGGGCGCGGGAGAAGCTGGAGGAGCTTCGCGGCCCTCAGCAGGAGCAGAGCGGCCCTACTATGGGCGGCATGAGTTAGGGGGGATATCTGTGACGAGGATTGAGATTCACACATATCTCGCAAAAAAGGTGGAGACGGCTTGGATGGCCTATGAAAGCACCATGTTGCAGCGTCCCGCCCGCTCCATCTTCGCCAAGGCCAGTGAGATCGACGCCGCCCGCACCTGCTTCGAGGAGTTGACCCTGAATGCGAAAGCGTATCCGGATGACCTGCTGGAACATCTTCTGCGCTTTGACGATCCCCTGAAAGCTATGCGGGAACAGTGGATGCAGGAGCTGAATGTAGATTGCAGTGAGGCGTTCAGGCACGCCATGTGGAGTCTGCGGGAATATGGCCCCGAACCGGAGAACCACCCTGCCACAGGCGGCATGACCATGGCATAATCCCATTTTATCAAAAATTTTTACAGGAGGAGAACATGACAATGAAACAGGCCACTACTCCGCCTCCCGCTCCCCAGCAAGAGGCCCTCCCCATGCGGGTGGACGTGAAGATCCACGCTCTGCGTACCAACGGCACTGTCCTGGCGGACGCCTCCGTCAACCTGAACGGATGCTTCGCCATCCGGGGCGTCAAGGTGATGGACAGCACCAACGGCCCCTTTGTCTCCATGCCCAGCTACAAGGGCAGGGACGGCTACAAGGATATCTGTTTTCCCTGTACGAAGGAGTTCCGCCAGCAGTTCCACCAGGCGGTGCTGGACGCCTACCAGCAGGCGCTGACTCAGGTCCCCCATCGCCAGCAGGAGGGCCAGAGCCAGGAGGCCCCGCCCACCCCGGAAATGAAAATGTAGAGGAGGAAACGACTATGAAGAAACTGACCGCAGTCTGCGCCCTGGCATTGGCGCTGACCGTGGCCCTTGCTCCCGCCGCTCACGCGGCGGAGTGGGCCGATCCCACCCAGGTCTGCTACCCCACCTCCGTCACCCAGAGTGAGGATGGGGCCGAGATCCGCAAATTCTATGACCTGTCTCCGGAGGATGATCCCACCGGCATCCCCCGCTCGGACTTCGAGCAGGACGGATACCACTACACCCTGGTGGATCTGCTTAAGCAGGAACTTCCGGAGCATGAGAGCCGCCAGCACACCGAGACGGTGACGCTGGACAGTAAAAATAAGGACATGGCCTCTGTGCTGGCCCTGCTGCCCCAGGAGAAGGCGTTCGTCACCGACGACGGACTCGCCGGGACACTGACTCTGCGGCTGGATACGGTGCAGGTTGAGGTGGCCGGTTACGGCAGCTCCACCAGGCAGGTCTCCGCCACCCGAACCTATCCCAATCTGGCGGGACAGGATACTCAGTATATCCCCAAGACCATTCAGGACGGCGGACGTACTCTGACCCTCCAGGACGTCAGCTGGCAGACAGACAACACCGGCAGCCTGGACGGCTATGCCCTTGGCGACCGCTACACCGCCGTGGCCACTTACACCGGCAGCGCCACCAGCAGCTACGTCAAAGGCTATACCGTCACCGCCGACTACACTGGTACAGTCAGCAGGATCGCACTGAACAAGACCCGGTATGTGGCAATTTTCGAGGGAACTCCCCTCCAGCCTCTGGAGCCTGTGGACAATGGGCCGGACACCATGGAACCGGCCCCCGCCGCCAGCTTTAACTGGCCGCTCCTGCTGGTACCCCTGGGCCTCATCGCCGCGGCTGGCGGCGGCATCGGGATCGCGCTGTTCCTCAAGCGGCGCAGTGAGCTGGCCGAGGGCGGCGATGAGGATGCGTAATTCCAAACCTGCAATCAGAAAGGACTGGTGAATGTGATGAAGAAGAAACTGACCATGCTCCTCCTGGCTCTGTGCATGATGGCGTCCACGATGGCGACCGCCTATGCCGCGGAACCTCTGGAGTACACGATTGACGGCACGGGCGACCCGGAGTACGGCAAGGCCACGTCCATCGAGGTGGTGCATACCCCTGGCGGCGGCGCTATGAAGAATGAGGATGTGAGCAAGAACGCCGCTCTCGCTCCGCCCACCTTCGGCAGCTACAGTGCGGATACCCTGCATACTGGCACACCGCTCACCCCCAATCTGGCCCCCGGCTATCAGCCCACCTCCGGAGCCATTATCAACGGCAGCGCCGGTGTCATCCAGCCTCCCGCTATGGGCGGCAGTATGGGAACGGATTCCGGCAGCGGCTCCGTCTATGTCCCCGGCTCGTCCTCGGTGACAGTGACCAACCCCGGCAGTGCCTCCGGCGGCTACACGGCGGTAACGGACGATCTCTATTATTCCGGAGGACACTTGGGCACGCTGAAGATCCCCGCCATCGGTCTGAGCGTCAAGATCTACCAGGGTACGGACAACACCTCGCTGAAGAAGGGCGCGGGTCATTTTGAGGACACCTCCATCTGGGATGGAAATGTGGCGCTGGCTGGCCACAATCGGGGCGTGAACAACCACTTCGGGGAGATTCACACGCTGGAGGTGGGCAATACCATCACCCTGACCACACGGCTGGGGACCCGGACCTATGAGGTGACCAGTGTCTCCAAGGTGAGTGAGACAGACCGCAGCGCCCTCGCCGCCTCTACCACCAACATGATCACGCTTTATACCTGTGTCCGTGACCAGCGTGACCAGCGGTGGTGCGTCCAGGGGGTGGAAACCTGAGCGGTGGGAAGCATTGTATAATCTGCTTCATTTCCGCACCCTCGTTTCTCCGTTTTGGATTGCATTTTCTTCTCGACTTTTGACCTCCATTCCGATATTGTATTGCTTGCAAAAGCACCACAAAATACGGAATACAGGAGGAAAAAAGTATGACCAGCATGAAAAAACGCATCGCCGCCGCACTGACGGCAGCCACCCTCACCACTGGGTTCACCGTCCCCGCCACGGCAGCGGAAGCGCCTGACGAACCCATCCGGGTGAGCAGCTACAAGGGCAGTACCCTGGAGGTGGGAGAGCGAAGCGGCCTGATCATCGGCCCCAGCGGGACCGACTACACCGTCTCCTCCAGTGACCCGGACACGGTAGCGGTTGAGCAGGTGCTGACCTTCTGGGTGGCTGTCGCAAAGGGGGCGGGGACTGCGGAGATCACCGCATCCAACAGCGCCGGGGAACGCGGGAGCGTAATGCTGACCGTCGCCGCCGCCGCTCCAGCCGCCCCCCTCACCCCGGCCACCCCCGCTGACGGGGACAGCGCCGGCCTGACAGACAACCAGGAGATCCGGCAGGAGATGATCCGGCTGATCAACCAAACCCGAAAGGCCAATGGCGTGTCAGAACTTCCGGTCAACGAGGCTCTGATGAACGCCGCCCAAGCCTGCTCCAACCGGCGCTACACCTGGCATCACGCCGCAGAGGAGGGTCAAGCCGCTGCCGACGCCGGCTACCCCTACGGTTTCGGTGACAACCTCACCGTGTTCACCGGCACAGATGATGCTGCCCAGCGCGCTGTCAACAACTGGATCAACTCCCCCGGACACTTCGAGACGATGATCGACTCAAGATGCGACTGCATCGGCGTGGGCGTAACCCAGTACGACGGCATCACCTACTGCTACATGTTCGTCGGCATACCCAACAGCGTCAATTTCTATGCGTAAGCGAAAATAAACCGGAAACGGCCTTCCAGAAGGAGGGCCGTTTTTCTTGCCAAAAAAGGAGTCTGACAAGCTATGAAAAAGTTCCATTTCCCCCGAACCCGCCTGATCGCGGCGCTGCTGGCGCTGGTCTGCGTGCTGGGTCTGCTCCCCAGCACAGCTTTCGCCGCCACACAGGATACCATCAAGATGGATGACTGTGCTTACAGCGGAACCAAGTATGAATCCCCGGCTCTGGGCGAGTGTTATATGCACCAGATGCACTTTGGCCTCAACGGAAAAAGTACGATGGGCTTCTGCGCTGAAAAGGGCAAAGGGATGGGGTGGTCGCTGAAGGGCCACACATGGGGCAATCCCAAACCTATCTCCGATCCTACGGTCAAAACGATGATGGCCTACTTCTATGCCCATTCCACCGGCGTCTTTACCGATCAGGCCAAGGCCCTGGGTGTGGACGATGTGTGGAACAGCAACTATATCTGGACCATGAACGCCTGGACGCAGGCCGTTGTCTGGCGCTACAAGGCCGGTCTGCTGTCTGATCCGGTAACGGCCTGCGCCGAGGAACTGATGTGCGTCTACAACAATCTGGAACACACAAATTACTCCAGCATTGACGATACCATGGACGGCAGATCGTTCCGTGACCGGGCAAAGTACATTCTCGACCTGGGCGCGCAGGGCGTATGGGGTGATTGTGAGGTCTATGAATACGCCTACACCGGCCCCGGCTCCAGCTACCATCCCTCTAACGATGTGCAGGCCGTCATGGTGGGTGAGCTGAACGTCACCCGCGAGCTGTACAGTCTGATCATCAAAAAGGTGGACAGCACCAACCCCAACAAAACCTTGCCCGGAGCACGTTTCCTCGTTGCTTCCGAAAACGGCTCCTACTCCAAGGAAGTGGTGACAGGCGGCGACGGCACGGTCACAGTACCCCAGTTGGAGGCGAACACTTACGCCGTGACTGAATTGGAGGCTCCGGAGGGGTACGAAATCGACAACGCCGGCCCCCAGTACGTTGTCCTGCCCAACGGAATCAATAAGACTGTGACCGTTACCTTCACCGATACCCCAGAAATCACCGGCGAGGGCAGCATCCGCAAGGTAGACGCGGACGATCCCACCAAGGGTCTCGCCGGAGCGGTCATCAAGATCACCGGCGTGGACAACGATTTCACCGGGACCTATGTTACCGGCGTGGGAGGCTATCTGACCGACGTGCCCTGGAAGGATATGCCCTTGGGCAGTTTTACCGCCGAGGAGGTCACTCCGCCGGAAGGCTATACCAAAAGCCCGGACGTCAATAAGACCAAGCAGACCTTCGTCTGGGACGGGAAAACCGATGTGGCCCTTGTCTTTGAAAATGACGCCAAGGTAAAGGTCAAGCTCATCAAACTGGATGACAGCGACAACCCCCTCCCCGGCGCTGTGTTCAATATCCTGAAGGATGGACAGATCATTGGCACAGAGGCCACCAAGGCGGATGGCTCCATCACCGTCACCGATGTGACCGAGGGAATGTACGCCTTTGTGGAGGTGTCTGCCCCAGCGCCTTTCGCCACCCTCACCGAGCCTGTGATTGCCCACGTGGATCAGGCCACCATCAACGGCGGCGGCACAGTCACCGTGACTGCGGCGGACAAGCGGCTGCCGAATCTCACGATCCTGAAAAGAGACGCGCAGACCGGAGACGTGATCCCCAACACCCACTTTGAAATTCGGGGTATCCATTATAGATTCCACGACGATGTGACCACTGGCCCCGACGGCAAAGCGGTCCTTACCGGCATCCCCGTGGATTCCTACGAGGTGACGGAGAAATCCGTGCCGGACCCCTGGGTCGTTGGAGATGAGCCGACACAGACCATCTGGCTGGAGGCTGGCGATGATAAGCAGCTGATCTTTGACAACATGAAGCAGCCCCTTCTCAAAATCGCAAAGGTGGAGAAGGGCACAAATCCTGCCGTCTATATCCCCAACACCGCTTTTTTGATTGAGGGCGTTGACAGTGGTTACCGTCAGGACGTGTCCACCGGCCCGGATGGCACAGTGGAACTGCGGGTCGCTCCCGGCTCCTACAAAATCACGGAGCGGTCTGTGCCGGAACCCTACTACGTCAGCGACACCCCGACCCAGACCGTCAGCCTCAATCCCGGAGACGAGAAAGAGGTCCGCTTTGAAAATCAGAAGAAGCCCCTGCTCACCCTCAAGAAAATTGATGCGGACACCCAGAAGCCCATCCCCAACACGGTCCTGACCGTCAAGGCCCTGGATGGGACCTATCAGGACGACTGGACCACCGGCTCTGACGGAACGGTTTCTCTCCGGGTGGCCCCAGGCGTCTACGAGGTGACAGAGAAATCGGTCCCCGCGCCCTACTACCTCCCGGATAAGGACGCTGACCGGACTCAGACCATCACCCTCAGCCCTGGCGATGAGAAAACTCTCGTTTTCCGCAATCGGAAGGCCCCGGAATTGACCATCTTCAAGGAAAATTCTATCACTGGCGAGGCAATTGAACACGCCAAATTCCACGTCACCTACACCAGCAACGGCGAGGCAGCGGAGGCCCCCGCCACCATCGACTACGGTGAGATCTATACCGACAGCAGGGGCGAGATTCGCCTCCATGAGCAGGGTAAACGGCTGTACCCCGGCGAATTTACCATCACCGAGGTGGAACCGGCGGACGGATTCCAGCTCAAGGAACCCCTCACCCAGACGGTCATCATCCACGGAAATGAGAGCAAAACGGTCCGTTTCCAAAACACCCCTCTCTCGGCCTTGGTGGTCTGGAAATATGACAGTGTTACTGGCGCTCCGGTTGAGGGCTGTATTTTCCAGGTAAAGTATATGTCTGGAACCAGCGGAACAGGCGGAACAGTCATTGGCACATACCGTACCGGCCCCGGCGGCAGCTTCACCATCAACCGCCTGAAGGCAGGCGCTTACACCGTCGAGGAACTGGCCAGTGACGGCGATCACGTCATGGACGCCGCGCCCCAGACCGCCTATATCTCCGGCAAGGAGCAGGACGTGGTGCAGCTCTACTTCGGCAACAGTCCCAAGGGCGCGGTTTTGATCAAGAAAATTGATTCTGTGACCCACGAGCCTTTGAGCGACTGTGAATTTTTTATCACCGACAGCCACGGGACTATGCTGGGCGACGCCAACGGCAAGTTTGTGACGGACAGCGCCGGCACCATCCTCGTCTCCAATATCGACCCCGGTACCACCATCGTGGCGCGTGAAACCAGAGCAAAGGAAAACTACATTCTGGACGATGTGCCTCAGACAGCCACCATCAGGGCGGGCCAGACCGTGAGCCTCGAGTTCCGGAACCAGCCCAAGGGCTCTGTCACGCTCTATAAATTCAGCAGTGCGGACCGCAAAACGCCTTTGGAGGGGGTAGGCTTCAAGATCACCTACGCGGACGGCAAGGTCGTGGACAACATCGGCGGCAAGCTGTCCAGTAATGGCATCTACTACACGGATTCCGAGGGCCAGATCAATATCAGCGGCGTGACCGGGACGCTGATCTTTACAGAGGTGTCCACAATTCCCGGCTACCTGATCGACGAAAACCGGAAAAGCCAGACCATCGTGGTCAATCCGGACGACCATCAGAGCGTCTACTTCTACAACCAGCCTGTTGGGTCCATCCTGGTCAAGAAGATGAGCAGTACCACCAAGGAGCCGCTGAGCGATGTGGTCATCCGCATCACCCGGACGGACGGTTCCGTGGTGGGGACCTCCAACGGCGAGTTCCGAACGGACGGAAATGGGTTCATCAAGGTAGACGTGGAGCCGGGCAGCTATATCGTGCAGGAGGTGTCCGCAAAACCTGGATTCCTGCTGGACGATACCCCCAAGGTGGTTGAGGTGAAGGGCTCCGGCGTTTACAACGTCGAGCTGTTCAACCAGCCTCTGGGATCTTTGGTCATCCACAAATACAGCAGCCTGGACCGCAAGACCCCCTTGGCCGGAGTGCAGTTCAAAGTGACCTACGCCCCCGGCTGTGTGGTGGATGATGAAAACGGCAAGGTGTCCTCCAACGGTATTTACTACACCGGGCCGGACGGAACCATCACCATCAACGGGATCGTGGGCACTGTGACCATCACGGAGCAGGCCACCATTCCCGGCTACACCATCGACCCGGAAACCCGGAGCCAGACCATCGTGGTCAACCCGGATGATGTGCAGCACGCCTACTTCTATAACTCGCCTAAGAATACTCTGATTATTGAGAAGTACCTGGAAACTGAAAGCGGCAACGAGCCCCTGAAAGGTGTGACCTTCCTGGTCACCGACTCCAGCGGAGCCGTCATCGGCAACAGCAACGGCGAGTACATCTCCGGTGAGGATGGCCGGGTGGTCATTGCCGGAGTAGAGCCTGGAACGACCGTGAATGTGCAGGAGATCAAGGCGCCCGAGGGTGTGGTGCTGGATTCCCTTCCCAAGAGCATCAAGATCAGCGACGATGGGGCAAATATCCTCCGTTTTTACAACAAAAAGACGGGATACCTCGTTGTCCGCAAACTGGATTCCATCACGAAACAGCCGCTGGCAGGGGTTGAGTTCGAGTTGACCTATGCGGACGGCAGCTATGTGGATGACGCCTTCGGCCACCTGTCCAGCAAGGGCCGGTTTGTCACCAATGACGCTGGGGAAATTCGTGTCCCGGTGGTGGGAACCATTGTGGTCAAGGAGGTCAAGACACTCCCCACCCACGTCATTGACCAGGCCACGCAGATCCAGACAGTCAAGGTCAATCCTGCGGACACGCAGACCATCACCGTGTACAATGAGCCGCTGTGTTCGTTGACTTTGCGTAAACTGGATGCTGTCACTGGAAAGCCCGTGCCTAACACTGAGTTCACCTTGAAGGATGGCAACGGAACCGTTCTGGGCCGCTATACCACTGGGGCTGATGGAACCGTGACTGTAACCGGACTCATTCCCAATTCCACCATCGTGGTGGTGGAAACCAAGGTGCCCGCCAACTACGTCCTCGACCCCACCCCCAGGACCATCATTGTCCGCAACGGCAGCAATAGTGTTGCCAGCGGCGGGACCAGCAGCGGGGGAACGGTCAGCGGCGGCAGCACTGGTACAACTGGCGGCGGAAATGCCGGTACAGTTGGCGGCGGCAATGATCTGACCATGGAGAATATGCCCAAGACAACATTGACCATCGAAAAATATCTGGAGACTGACGCCGGCAATGTGCCGCTGAAGGGTGTGACCTTCCTGGTCACAGATTCCAGCGGCGCCATTCTCGGCCCCAACAACGGTGAGTACACCAGCGATGAGAATGGCCGCATTGTACTCCCCAATCTGGAGCCGGGAACGGTTATTACCGCCAAGGAACTCCGTGTGCCCGACGGCGTGGTGCTGGACCCCACCCCCAAGAGCATTGAGATCAAGGGCGGTATGGGAGGCCAGACCCTCACCTTTATCAATAAGAGCGCGGGCGGGCTGGAGCTGATCAAGGTCAACGAGGCGGACAAGAGCCAGCGCATCCCCAATGTCACCTTTGAGGTCAGAAAGATGGATGGCGGGCTGGTGGATACCATTACCACGGATAAACAGGGCCGCGCCCACCTGGACTTGGACGCCGGGGACTACTACGCGGTGGAAACCGAGGCCGGTAAAGGCTTCAAGCTGGACAGTACACCTGTCTATTTCACCATCCGGGACGGTAAAACGACCACCCTCACGGTCACAAACCGGGCCATGAGCGGCATCCTGATCCATAAGGTCGATGCCACCACCAAAAAGGGAATTTACGGGGTGACCTTCCTGCTCTACGACGACAACAAAACCCCCATCGGACAGTACAGCAGCGATGACAAGGGCTATGTGTATATCGACGATCTGCCCTCCTCTGGCCGCTACTACCTGCGGGAGCTGGAAAATGAGGGGTATCTGGTGGATACTCAGCTGAAGACGGTCTATGTCACCGATGGGACCACCACTGAGATCACCTGGGAGAACACCGCCGTCACAGGACAGATCCAGATCACCAAGACCTCCGAGGACTACAATTCCATGAACGGCTGGCCCGCCGGGACCCCCATCCCCAACACTGAGTTTGAGATCTACCACTACCGCACCGGCAATCTGGTGGATACCATCCGCACCGATAAAAATGGCGTCGCTGTGTCAAAGCCTCTGCCGTTAGGGCGATACAAAATTGTGGAATCCAAGGCTGCCGATTTTTACGGGCTGGACAAAACCCCCATTGAGGTGGAGATCGAACACGCCGGCCAGATCGTCAAGACGGCCATGACCAACAAGCCTCTGTATACCAACGTCTCCATCAAGAAGACCGGCTACACCGAGGTCATGCTTGGCCAGCAAATCCGCTATGATTTCTCCGGTATTGCCAACAACTCCACCACGGCCCTCACCAGTTTTTATTGGAGGGACACTCTGCCCGTTCAGGCGGTGCGGCTGGACAAGATCGTCACCGGGACCTACAATGTCCAGGGGAATTACAAGATCGTGTTCAAAACCAATCTCAACGGCGAGTACCGCACCATGTACGACAACCTGAGTACCATGCAGAACTATGTGCTGGACGCCTCTCCCGCCGCCCTGGGTCTGGCCTCCAATGAGTATGTTACCGAGTTTATGGTCTCCTTCGGGATCGTCCCCAGCAATTTCCGCCAGGTGGAGGCGCCCAAGGTGTACTGCAATGTAGTGTCCTGGCTCACTGGAGGGACCCAGTTCGTCAACCAGGCGGATGTAGGCGGTGTGTACAACGGTCAGTGGATCATGGCAACCAGCAGATGGGTCACCAGGGTCTACAAGCCCTCCACCCCTCTGCCCCGCACCGGCTATTGAGCCGGACTATCCATGCCAAATGGGGAGCCGCCTGTCAAGGGCAGCTCCCCTTCTGCAAATCTGAGTTGAATACAGGAGGAAATCAACATGAAGTTCAAGAAAATGATCCGTATCCTCGCCGCCGCCATGCTGGTAGCGGCTCTCTGCTGCGCTCCCGCCTTCGCTGCCGGGGACGTGGCTTCCGCCGTGGAGAGTACCTGGAGTGACGCGGCGACCCAGATCAAGACCGTGGTGGAAAATGTGGTCTTTCCCGCGCTGGATATGGTCCTGGCCATCGCCTTCTTTACCAAATTAGGTATGGCTTACTTCGACTACAAGAAGCATGGCCAGTTTGAGTGGACTGGGCCGGTGATCCTCTTTGCCTGCCTGGTCTTTACCCTTACCGCCCCCAACTACATCTGGGGCATCATCGGGATCTGATGGGGCCCGGCAGCAAATATGCCGTTCGGAGAGGAGCTTCGGCAAGCTGTGGCCAGGCGCCTTCCAGACGCTGTCTGTCTTGGCGCCGTCTGCTATGTCCGGCTGGACAGCTGGAATCTGGCAAAGGTCGAGTTTGCCTCCAGCGGAGGCTATTATAACGGAATAACGCTGACAGTTTTCAACCGGCACACCGGGCCGGTTGATTCGGTAACCATCCACTCCCACGATCTGCCTTTGCGGCGAAAGCGGGAAACTCCAGGCTGCGGGTCTGATCCAGAGTGGGGCATCTGCCGCCCTGCTCTGGATCTTGACGCGCTCTGGGAGACAGCGGAAAACTATCTGCTTCTTTTTCAGGAGCCTGATTCAGAAAAGAGGTGATATCCAATTTTTATCTTCGACTTTGTAGCCTCCACCATCATGGACAATCTGGTCGATTGGTTCTATGGACAGGTGGTGGGCTTCCTCGGCAACTTTTTTGCTGAGATGGGAAATATGGGCGTGGAGCTGTTCGAGCTGGACTGGGTCAGCGCCATCGTCCTGTTTTTCTCCCAGCTGGGCTGGGCGCTCTTCGGCGTCAGCCTGGTGGTCTCCGGCTTTGAGTTTGGGATCGAATACTCCACTGGCCGGGGTAACTTACAGCAGACAGCCCTCAACGCCATCAAGGGGTTTATGGCGGTCAGCCTGTTTACCGTGGTGCCTGTGCGGCTTTACGCGCTGTCCGTGTCCCTGCAAGGGACCTTCGCAATTGGCTTGACCGGAGCCGGAACCAGCATCGGCACTGTGGGAGAACGGATCATTGAGGAACTGATGAGTGTGGAGAGCCTTGCGGATATGGCCGGTGCGCCCAGCTTCGGCCTGAGCGTCCTCACCAGCCCGATCATGCTTTTGTTCTGCATCATCATGATGGCCTATGCTGTGATTAAGGTCTTTTTCGCCAACCTCAAACGAGGCGGCATCCTGCTCATCCAGATCGCCGTGGGGAGCCTCTATATGTTCAGCGTCCCCAGAGGCTACACAGACGGCTTTGTCCAGTGGAGCAAACAGGTGATTGGCCTGTGCCTGACGGCCTTCCTGCAATCCACCATTTTGGTAGCGGGCCTGATGGTGTTTAAGGACCACGCTCTGCTGGGACTGGGCCTCATGCTCTCCGCGGGTGAGGTGCCCAGAATCGCCGGGACCTTCGGTCTGGACACCACCACCAGAGCCAATATCATGAGCGCCGTCTATACCGCCCAGGCCGCCGTGAACACCACCCGCAGCGTTGCCCAGGTGGTAGCGCCGAAATAAAGACAGGAGGAGAAATATGCTCACCATGGGGAGCCTCTTCGATGGGATCGGCGGCTTCCCTCTGGCGGCGGTCCGGAACGGGATCACGCTCCTGTGGGCCAGCGAGATCGAAGCCTTCCCCATCGAAGTAACAAAACACCGCTTTCCCGACATGATCCATGTGGGGGACATCACCAAGCTGGACGGGGCAGCACTGCCGCCTGTGGACCTCATCTGCGGCGGCTCACCCTGTCAGGATCTCAGTGTGGCTGGAGCGAGGGCTGGTTTGACCGGTTCCCGTTCCGGCCTTTTTATGGAACAAATTCGAATTGTGAAGGAGATGCGAAATGCAGATATGGAACGAGGACGGACAGGGCTCGCTGTTCGCCCACGATGGATGTGCTGGGAGAACGTGCCCGGCGCATTCAGCTCAGGGACCCCCAAGGGGGAGGACTTCCGCATCGTCCTCGAGGAGATCGTCCGAATTAAGAACAATTCCGTTTATGTCCCTGGACCTCACCCCTGGGCATGGCAACCTGCTGGGCGAATCCTACTGGGAACTGATTTCTCCCTCGCCTGGCGGGTCTTCGACGCTCAATACTGGCCACGCACCCCTCAGCGAAGAAGACGTATATTCCTTGTCACAGATTTTGCAGGACGCTCCGCCCCGCAAATACTATTTGAGCAAAACAGCCTGCCTGGGTATCCTGCGCAGAGCGAGGGAACGTGGGAAGGAACTGCCGCCCCAGCTGAAAGCGGCGCTGATGGCACAGGCGGGGCTGATTCCACTTGCAGTTCCGGCATCTGAACCCATCGCCTTCGCAGCCAACCAGAGGGACGAGGTACGGAATCTTCACGATGTGGCCAGTGCGCTGGGAGCGCAGCCGGGGATGAAACAGCAGACCTTCATCGCGCAGGACTGCCTCACTCCCTGGGATACCCAGCAGGCCCGCATCTTCACCCCGGAGAGCAAGGCCCCCACCCTGGCCAGCGCGGACGGAGGCGGCGGACGGAATCCTGGCGGGCTTCTGTTTACAGCTGGATTAACTGGCAGTCTGACTCCCTGGGATAACCAGCAAAGGCGTATCTCTACTCCCTATGGTGTCGCCCCAACGATCAACAGCGGTGAGCTGAAGCCGGGTGGACTGCTACTTGTAGCAGGCTTCTGCGCCGGAGCCGCCCCTTCGGCTGGCGGGATCGGTTATCAGGAGGAGATTGCTCCAACGCTGAAAGCAACCGCCAGTGGGAACATGATGCCCTCCATTCTCTGCCTCACCGATCATGGGGGGCAACGCATGGACATTACAACCGATATGACGCCCACGCTCCGGGCACAGATGGGCGTCCATCTGCCGCTGATCTGTCTCAACGACCAGGGCGGCGGCGTCATGTCCTGCTCCGAAAATGTGTCTGGAACCCTGCGGGCCCAGGAGCATGGGCATCAGCCGCTGGTGATGGGGGTGCAATTATTTGAAAACCATGGCATTGACGCCAGATATACCGGCCCGCACAGGGTATCGCCTACATTAACAAATCGCAATGGCAGCGGAGGCAATAACCTCCCCCTTGCCTTACAGCTTCCAAATCCTATAACTGTCAAGGGGCGGCAGGCTGCCTTCTCCCGTCAGTGGGTGGATGTGTTCAAGGATGACGATGTGGCGTCTACCGAAAGCGCACGCCAGCAAAAAGACGCCACGGATCTTATTTTACAAAAAACAGAGATGGAAACTCCTTTGCTTATCCGGAGGCTGACGCCGCTGGAATGTGAGAGGCTCCAGGGCTTTCCTGATCATTGGACAGATCTGCCAGGAGCCTCTGACTCCGCCCGCTACAGGGCGCTTGGGAATAGCGTAGCCATTCCGTGTGTGGAATATATCATGCAGGGCATCGCTATGGCCGCTTAATGGGGATAGCACCAGCAGCCAGTCTCGTGATCGTTGACCACGCCCACCGCCTGCAAAAAGGAGTAGATGATGACCGTACCCACAAACTTCATACCCCGACGCTTCAAGTCCGCCGAGATTCGGTCTGACAGCTCGGAGCTGGCGCGTACCTGATCGTCTGTATTCAAAATGACCTGCCCCTGGGTAAAGCCCCAGAGGTAGCGGTCGAAGGAGCCGAACTCCTTCTGTATCTCCAGAAATGCGGCGGCGTTGGTGACCGCCGCACCAATTTTGCGCCGGTTGCGCACAATGCCAGGATCGGCCATCAGATCCTCCAGCTTTTCCGGACCATACCCGGAGACGATGGCGGGATCAAAGCCGTCAAACGCCTTGCGGAATGCCTCGCGCTTTTTCAGGATGGTGATCCAGGAAAGGCCAGCCTGGAAGCCCTCCAGAATCAGCATCTCAAACAGCTTCTGGTCATCATGCTCCGGCCTGCCCCACTCCTGGTCATGGTAGGCAAGATATAATTCCGAGGCTGGATCAGCCCAGCGGCAGCGTGTCCGTTCCATGCTATCACCTTCGCTTTCCGTCTCATGATACCACATCGGTCTGTCGGGCGCAAGACAAGGATGTTTTATTGCTTTCGCTTCGTTTACAAATACTTCTTTGTTGGTAAATGTGAATAGCTTTTACATCGAACTTGTCATATACTTGCCGTACCATCAGCAAGAAGGGAGCCTAATATGGAAGAAAAGAAAATCAATCTCTGCGCCCAGATTCCGGCGTCCTTACATGGCCAGCTTCGTCAGAGACAGGAGGAATCCGGCCAGACCCTGGGCCAGTACATGACCTGGCTCATCACAAAATTTTATGAATCGGAGGGAAAATCCACTATGAAAGAAAGTCAGAGAACCGTGGCCTTTCAGGTGTCCGCCGAGCTGTTCGATCAGTTCAAGGACTATCTCAAGCGGAAAGGCATCAAGCAGAACGCCTTCTTCCTCAACTGCATCCGGCAGGCGCTGGAGGAGGCTGAGCAGACAGCCAATGGGGAATCGGAGCCGGAGGCGGAACAGGAAACGGAACAGGCTATGTGACCCAGTAAGGGCGGCAACGCCGCCTTTACTCGTTGGAGGTGATTGTGATTTATATTTACCCTGACAACCTGAGAGCAAAGCCCAAGCTGTGGCTGTGGGAGCTGCGGGATGTAGCGGTCATCGGCGTCGGCTTTTTGCTCTCCGTCCTGGCGCTGGCGAATGGGGCTGGAATGCTGCTGATGATCCTGACGGTGCTGTTCGCCTTCCTCTCCATCCGCATGGAGGGGGCTAGCATCCTGGACTTCCTGCGCTGCGCCGTCTGCTTTTTGTTTATCCATCAGCAGTATTACGAGTGGAGGGAGAGAAGATCTTGAATCGAAAACAGAAAAAAGAGCTGCGGCGGCATCTGTCTACCCGGCAGCTTATGGGAATCGACCAGCTCACCGATCACGGCCTGAAGACAGCCAGAGGTGAGCTGGTTTTTTATCTGGTCAGCCCGGACAACCTCTCCGTTCTGTCCGCCGAGGGGGTCCGGGGCCGTGTCCGCGCCCTGACGGAACTGCTGCGGGGTATGGAATCGGTAGAACTTCTGGCGCTGGACTCCCGTGAGTCGTTCCAGAGCAACAAGCACCACTATCAGGCCAGGCTGGAGGACGAGGAACTCCCCGCCCTGCGGGAATTGCTGAGGCAGGACATGGGCCACCTGGACGAGATCCAGTCTACCACCGCCTCAGCGCGGGAGTTCGCTCTCGTCTACCGCAGGGAGGAAAAGTCCGCCGAGGACGCCGGCCATCTGAAACAGATCGAGAAGCGCATCCGGGACTGCGGCTTCCATGTCCGCATGGCGGAGGAGCAGGACATGATGCGTCTGCTGGCGGTGTATTACCAGCAGGATGTAACTACCGAGCAGTTTGACCGTTTTGACGGAGAGAGGAGCACCAATGGCTAAAAAACAGACCAGAAAAAAGAAGAAAGCGGCTGCAAAACCCGAGGTCTCACAGCCCAAAGACTTTCTGGACATGATCGCCCCCGCCGCCGTGAAGTTCAACACGGACAGCTATATCCTGGGCGGCGCGTATCACTGCACCCTGGCCCTGCGGGGCTACCCCACCAGCACGGAGGAACTGGCCCTGCTCCGGCATCTGGGCGAGAAAAGCGGCGTGACTCTGCGGATCTATGCCCGTCAGGTCACAGCCGCCGAGGAGAACGCCATCCTCCACAACGCCACGAACCGCAGCCGCATGGAGCGCGGAAACACCAACGACATGAAGCAGAGCATTACGGCGGAGGCCAACCTCCAGGACGTGGCCGCTCTCATCACCACGATGCACCGAAACAGGGAGCCGCTGGTCCACTGCGCCGTGTTTATTGAGCTCTCCGCCAGGGACGCGGACGGCCTCCGCTCCCTTCGGGACGATGTGACCGCCGAGCTGACCCGCTCCAAGCTAAACGCCGACCGCGTCCTCCTCCGCCAGCGGGATGGCTTCCTCGCCTCCAACCCCGCCGGGAGCAACGTCTTCGGCTCCCTCTATGAACGGGTGCTGCCCGCCTCCAGCGTGGCGAACCTCTTTCCTTTCAACTACTCCGGCAAGAACGATCCCAACGGCTTCTATGTGGGCCGTGACCGCTACGGCTCCAATATCATTGTGGATCTGGACCGCCGTGCCGAGGATAAGACCACCGCCAGTGTCCTCATTTTGGGCAACTCCGGCCAGGGGAAGAGTTATCTCCTCAAGCTCCTCCTCTGCAACATTCTGGAGAGCGGCAAATCCGCCCTCTGCCTCGATCCGGAGCATGAGCTCATCGACCTGTGCGCCAACCTGGGCGGCTGCTTCGCTGACCTCATGAGCGGACAGTACATCATCAATCCGCTGGAACCCAAGCTGTGGGACACAGATGGCGAGGATGACCCGGAGGCCCCGGCAGCCTTCCGGCAGCGCACCCGCCTGAGCCAGCATGTCTCCTTCCTCAAGGACTTTTTCCGGGCCTATAAGGATTTCTCTGACCGGCACATCGACACCATCGAGCTGATGCTGGAGCGGATGTACAAGAAGTGGGGACTCAACAATCACACGGATTTCCAATCCATGGGGCCCGGTGATTTCCCCATCCTCTCCGACCTCTACGATGTGATCGAGGACGCCTATCAGCACTATGACAGAGAGGAAGATCCGCTGTATCCCAAGGAATTGCTTCAGGAAGTTTTGCTGGGCCTCCACTCCATGTGCCGGGGCGCCGAAAGCAAGTTCTTCAATGGCCACACCAACATCACCAGCTCCCGTTTTTTGGTCTTCGGCGTAAAGGGACTCCTCCAGGCCAGCCGGAACGTCAAAGACGCCATGCTCTTCAATGTTCTCTCCTACCTCAGCGATAAGCTGCTGACGGAGGGCAATACGGTGGCCACGCTGGACGAGCTCTACATCTGGCTCTCCAACGTGACCACCATTGAGTATATCCGCAACACCCTCAAGCGGGTGCGGAAGAAGGAATCGTCCCTGATCCTGGCCTCGCAGAATCTGGAGGACTTCGATGTGGACGGCATCCGGGAGCTGACCCGGCCCCTCTTCGCCATCCCCACCCACCAGTTCCTCTTCAACGCCGGCAGCGTGGATAAGCGGTTCTATATGGACAACCTCCAGCTGGAGGAGTCCGAGTTTGAGCTGATCCGCTACCCCCAGCGGGGCGTCTGCCTCTACAAGTGCGGCAATGAGCGGTATCTGCTGGAGGTACACGCCCCGTCCCACAAGGCGGAGCTGTTCGGAAAGGCAGGTGGGCGCTGATGGCACAGGGCGTCTCCATTAAAGTGGACAAAGAACTCCTGCGGGATATCCATGTCCGAGCTGCGGAAAAGGGGCTGTCCATCCAGCAGTACGTCACCGGGCTGATTGAAAGGGATCTGTTCCCGGAACGGTTTCCCCAACTGACCGATGACCAGCTGAACCAGCTCAGGAGCGCGATGGAATTGGTGGATCAGGCCCTCGGAGATGTGGCAGAGATTCTGTGGGGCAGCTCAGAGCAGACTGCGGGCGGGATGACTATGGCTCCGTAATTTGGATGTCCAGAATATCCTCGATTACAATCCGCTCTCCGCTCAGCAAAATCAGTACACCCGCAAAATCATCAAGTTTCTTTAATTGGCCGGTGGTGGTGACGTATGCGCCCCCGGTCTTCTTTTGGTCCGGACGAAACCAGGTCACAGTGATCTGCGGCTTGGAGGAAATCCTGTCTGCCAGGCTTTGCAGCTTCCTATCCAGAATGGACTTCTCATCCTCCGTCAGTTCCGCACGATCCTCTGTCAGCCGGGCCGTCTCCTGAACGGCGTCCTCATAGCCAATCAGCGCCCGAAAAGGCATAAACTGCGCCGCCCGGTCGATCATGGGCATCTGAGGGCGGGTGGAGGAGATGTGGCGCGGCAGGTTGATGATATCGTCATACCTCCCCACTGCGATGCCCTCCAATCGTGCGATTGCGTTCCTTTGCTGTCGCACCCTCTTCCAGATTCATGCCTTTGAGGATGGCGTTTTTCCCAAACCGCTTCTTGATGTCCAGCACCGTCCGCTGCACCTTCTTCTCCCGCTCAAGATCCGCTGTCTCCTTAGCGCTCCTCTCCTCAACAGCGTGATAGTCAGTGAAGAAATCCATCTGTTCAAAGGCTTTCTTATCCGGCGCGGATTTCTCGTCCGAAACGCGGGTGGCCGTGAGATAAAGCCGGCGCACCAGCAGGCTCCGGTCAATGATCCGGTCGAACAGTTCCAGAGCGGCAGTGATGATGCGCCTGGTGGAAGCGGTGTACTCCTCCAGATTGGCGGTGCCGTGGGCATGCTTGGGAACGGCCCTGCCATAGCGGTCTTTGATCACTTCCCCTTTATACCCGCGGCCTTTCAGATTTTCAATGTCATAGCCTGCTGTCAAAACCAACTGGTCAGTGACCAGCCCCTTGTCCACCAGATCCAGCGCCAGCTGATCCGCCATCTCCCGCACCACCAGCCGGGCTTTATCATAACCGTAAGGGCATTGCAGAACCTGCCCGGAGCCGATGCTCTTCGACTCCGGCTGATATGCCTTGATATCCGCCATTGCTACAGGCTCCCAGCCCCAGGCATGATCGATCAGCAGCTCCGCGTTGACCCCAAACAGCTTATAGAGCAGATCCTCGTTCGTCAGGGAGCAGCGGGCAATATCACCCATGGTGTAGATGCCATGGGCCTCCAGCTTTCTGGCGTACCCGCCGCCAACCCGCCAGAAATCGGTGAGGGGCCTATGCTCCCACAGCAGGCGGCGGTAGGTGCGCTCGTCCAGCTTGGCGATGCGGACGCCGTTGACGTCGGGGTGGATGTGCTTCGCAACGATATCCATAGCGACTTTGCTGAGGTACAGATTCGTGCCAATTCCCGCCGTTGCTGTGATGCCGGTAGTCTCCAGCACATCCGAAATGATCTTACTTGCCAATTCTCTGGCGTTGAGTTTATAGGCGTCCAGATAGTTTGTTACGTCCATCAGGACTTCATCAATCGAATAGTTATGGATATCCTCCGGCGCAATGTATTTCAGGTACACATTGTAGACCCTGGTACTCCATTCCATGTAGTGGGCCATCCTGGGCGGGGCCACGATGTAGTCCAGCGCCAGACCGGGGTCGGCTTTCAGAGCGGTATCGTCCGAGGAGGAGCCGGTAAACTGCCGCCCCGGCACGGAGCGGAGGCGCTGTGCGTTGACCTCCCTGACACGCTGGACGACCTCGAACAGCCGCGCCCTGCCGGAGATGCCCCAGGCTTTCAGGCTTGGTGTCACCGCCAGACAGATGGTATTCTCGGTGCGGCTCAGGTCAGCTACCACAAGATTAGTGGTCAGGGGATCGAGGCCGCGCTCGATGCATTCGACCGATGCATAAAAACTTTTGAGATCAATAGCGAGATAGGTTCGCTCACCCACAGCGCAGTCCTCCTTCCCCAGGATTTTTATTGCCCTTATCATAGCATACCCACACCAGACCAAACAAGTCAAAATCATAATGTCTAAAGGAGGAACCTCCATGAACATCGTTGGATATGGCGGGGGAACGAATTCGACCGCCATGCTGATTGGATTGTACCACCGGAAGATCCCGGTGGATTTGATTCTGTTTTCCAATACCGGGGGTGAGCAGCCCCACACCTATGACTTTCTCCCCATCATGGACCGTTGGCTGGAGGAACACGGCCTGCCCACGATCACCCAGGTGGAATACACCGACAGGAATGGGGACCGTCTGACGCTGGAACAGGAATGTCTCCGCTCCGGGAGCCTGCCCGCCATTGCCTATGGATACAAGAAATGTTCCCTCAAACACAAGGTGGCTCCCCAGAATAAATTCTGCAACAATTATCCGCCCTGCCGGGAGGCCTGGGCCAGAGGGGAACGTATTGTCAAGTTCATCGGCTTCGACATCGGGGAGCAGAAACGGCGGGACCATGCCCAGCCCATCGATGACGCCGACACCAAATATAAAAAGGAATATCCGCTCATGGACTGGGGCTGGACGCGGGAGGACTGCGTCACTGCCATCCAGCAGGAGGGCCTGCCGCTGCCCGGCAAGTCCTCCTGCTTTTTTTGCCCCAGTATGAAGAAGCGGGAGATCCGCACCCTCTACCACCAGCACCGGGATTTATACGACCGGGCCATCGCCATTGAGGACGGCGCCCGGCCCAATCTCATCACGGTCAAGGGGCTTGGCAGGGACTGGGCATGGCGGGACTTCGTAGAGGCCGACCTGAACCAGACCGCCATGTGCTGGATGTTCCCGGAGGACGATCTGCCCTGCAACTGCCACGACGGTGGCTGAATTACTATACCCAATTGAACAACAGGAGGTTATTTGAATATGTCGAGTACGAAAGATAAGATCCTCAGCCGGCTGTATCCCGAAAACAAGCCGGAACACCGCCTCACAGTATTGGTCTCCGCCAGTAAGGTGGCAGAGATTAAGCGGATCGCCAAAGCAATGAGTGAGATCTCCGGGCACCGTGTGACGCAAACCATGCTCTTTGAAGATGCTGTAGATGCGTTTATTGAGGGGTGCATGGCTGATCCCCAGCTTGGGAAATTCCTGTTGAATTCCGAACAGTCGGAAATTAAACAGCAGGGGGTAGCTGCGGGGCCCGCAGAACCCAGCCCTGAGCAGAATGAGGAAATGTCCAATGGGCAGGTAATGTCTTTTTAGAATATAACAAACGGGGGATACGAAAATGAATGTAATTGAACTGGAGCGGTGGAAGCCCTCTGAGGCGGACCCCCGCAAGCTGGAGTACGCCGGCCAGCCTGCGGCGCAGGAGGTGTTCGAGGAACTGAAGCACCGGCTGAAGGGTATGGGATACCTGCCCGATGAATACTTCCTTATGGACGACCACTGGAAAGATGGCCGGGAGATTCCCAAGGACGCCGACATCTTCTGCACCACTGACTACGGTGGCTGCGAGGGTGTGTACCTGGATGTGTACCTCAAATGGCACGAGGATGGAAAGCCCATCACCAGGAGCTTCATCACCGGCAAGACGCGGGGGGATAACGGCAACGACCTGGACAGGATGTTCCTCATCTCCTCCGCCATCACCAAGGCGTTTCACGGCGCCCGTGCCCCCCACGCCCGGTACATGAAGATTGGGGGTATGGAGGATGACACCGGCGGCGCGGTGGTGCATCTCAGCCAGCAGGAGCAGAAAGTGATCATCAAGGCTCTGGTGGAGCAGCGGGAGCGGCAGGAGCAGGCCGTGGGCCAGACCGAACAGCTCCTGCGCCGCATGACCGGGAGCATCACGGAGTACGTCAATGCGGTGGGGATGCGTCCCTTGAGGATGAGTGACTTTGACAAAGCGGTGCTGGCGATCCAAGATGGAGAATTGGAAGCCTTCAAGAAGTACGCCGCCAGGGTTCCATATCAGCAGGAGGAAACCCTGCTGATGGAGGCAGCCGGCCGTCCGGGAGCCGTGGGACGGAAGATGACGGAGCTGCTGATGCAGGACAGATGCAATATCGACTACGCGGCGTACTGTAACGCCTGCAAGAGAGCCATCGACATCAATGATCTGGAGAAGGTTCTGTCCATGATGGTGAGGGCACAGACCAGTGTGCCGAAGCTGGAGCCGTCCTTCTTTGGGGAGATGGCCTCCTACGCCCACTCAGACCACCGCTTCATTGCCAAGGAGATCATCAAGCGGTGCGGTGAGGAACAGATCGCTGCCGCGCCGTCCCGCCTCCTGGAGCAGTTCGCCGCAGACAAAGACTTTCGTACATTATCCGCTCTGGTGGAGAAAGGCATCTCCGGCGGCTCCAGTGTCTGGAGGACGCTGCACATGCTGACCTATGAGGGGCGTGACAGCTGGATCGCGGAAGAACTTCTGGAAAAGCGGATGTGGGTAGACGTCAATGACTACAGCACACTCCACGCCTGTGTCCAAAACGATGCGGTGGCGGTGTGCAAGCTGCTGCTGGACGGCGGCATGAACTTCGACCAATACCGGCAGTGGGCGCAGACGCGGCCCTGCGCCGGCCACGAGGAAACGCTCCAGGCACTGGCGGACCACTGGTCTGAGATGCAGGCAGAGATGGAGCAGACGCCTGCCCAGGAGAACGGAGGGATGACTCTTGGCTAATCCGGCTCTGATAGCAAAAGCCGCCGCCATCATCCTGACTGATGAAAAGGCGCGGAAAGCGGTGGGCTGGACGCTGGTGGCGATCCTCTCCCCCCTCATCCTGCTTATTGCCTTTTTATGCTCTCTGGGCTCCGGAGCCACTGAGCACAACATCACCGCTGTGGAACTGTGTTTTTACGATACCATCGCTATTCCAACGGAAACCCCGGAGGAGTACCGGCTGTGCATCGAGGCCATGCGCGCCAGCTTCGCCCAGCTGGATGCCGCCATCGCAGTGATCCAGGAAAGTACAGAGGAAGAAACCAGCCTTGACGATATCCGCGTCAAGGCAAATTTTTATGCTCTGTACTTCGGCGCGGAAAGCCATGGGGACGCTCAGTCCTTCGCGGACTGCTTTGTCACCTGGGAGGAGCGTATCCGCACAGTTCTCGTGGAGGGCAGCGATCCGCCGGAGGAGACGGAGGAAACCTACTTCGTGGCCATTCCCATCGAGGATCTGGGAACCGTATGGCAGAACATCGCCGCCATGGGTGCGGCGCCTACCGCTGAGCAGCAGAGCAACGCCGACAGCATCTACAACCTGATCCGATATGGAGCGGCTGGCGGCGGCAGCGGATTTGACGGGTCAGATGTACCCTTCATCGGCGCGGACGGCTTCTGCTCACCCATTGGGGCAGGCTGGAGGAACGTGGTCACTTCGGAGTTCGGATACCGCCGCGACCCCTTCTCAGGGGAGCGGCGGGGCCACACGGGGATGGATCTGGCTGTCCCCACCGGCACATCCGTCCGCGCCGCCCTGCCGGGGACCGTGACCGTGTCCACCTACAACCAGGGCGGCTATGGCTACTATGTGATGATCGACCACGGCAACGGCCTGTCTACCCTGTACGGCCACAACTCCCAGCTGCTGGCGCGGGTGGGTCAGACGGTGGAGGCCGGGGATGTGATCGCCCTCTCCGGCTCCACCGGGCGGTCTACCGGGCCGCATCTCCACTTCGAGGTACGGATCAACGGGGAGCGGACCAATCCCAGAAGCTACCTGCCATAAACGCAGAGAGGAGGAAATGCGCTATGAAATTCAAAACAAATTTTCAGTATAAAGCAAGCAATTTCCAGATGGAAGACTGCCGGATTGAAAAGGTAGTGGAGCTGTCCCATGAGGATTTCTGCCGGCTGAAGATTACCCCTCTGGACGATCAGCCGTTCATCATGGAAAACAAGGACTGTATGTTCAAGAAGGACGGTATCATGCACTGCCTTCTGGCCCTGGAACAGGGTGGAAATGACGGCGTACTCATTGATGCGGAGGGGTACAATTATCCCCGCTACGCCTCTTACGTCCCCGGAATGCGGGACATCGTCAACGCCGAGATGGATCGGGCGGCGGACTTTATCATCCGGTGGGGAACGGAGAACACCGCCAGTGGAAGCTGGTGTGTCTATTTCGAGGATCTGGAGGAGCATCTGGATCTGACAGTCCGGGAGGGCAGCGGATTGGACTCTATGCTCAGGTCCGCCCTGAAGCAGCGCCCCGAGGTCGCAGCAGTGGATATGCACGACGGCTGCATCGAGATGGAGTACCACCCGGAATACTGCCAGCGGCTCAAAGAGAATAAAGCGCCTGAGCTTCTCCTGAAGGATCTGCTCCCCCTTCTGAAAGGAAGCGGGCTGATGTTCCTGTGCCATGAGGAAGCGGAGCAGTCTGTGCTGGTGGAAAATCTGTGTGAGCTGACTGACGCCGGGCAGGAGGATCACGCCGCCCTGCTGAGCGCCCGTGTGTCCGAGATCTGCGATACCCCGGAGGGAACAGAGATCGTACTTACCGGCGTGGACCCGGAAGAGCTGGTGCGGTTCAACGAGGCCCACGACGCTTATATGGAGGCGGAGCAGACCATGGGCCCCACCATGGGATAGGAGCCTCTATGAAGAAATTTGATATTCGCCGTGTCGCTATGGGGCTCACCGCCTATGCCATCGAGCGGCAGCACAGCTATGAGCGCCATCAGCCCGAGGGTGCGCCTCTCTGGGCAGAACAGCGCCGACTCTGGACGGACGCTATCCTTCAGGGCATGGCAAGGCTGGACGGACTGGAGCCTGACCCCAAGCTGATGGAGCAGTTTG
This sequence comes from uncultured Oscillibacter sp., assembly GCA_910587705.1. Taxonomy (GTDB): domain Bacteria; phylum Bacillota; class Clostridia; order Oscillospirales; family Oscillospiraceae; genus Oscillibacter. The sequence goes on along the minus strand of CAJUMX010000018.1, from coordinate 21,673 downwards.
ACCGTGAGCTGGAGCAGGCCCGCGGCTGCTATTTTACCGTTCCGGCCACACAGCAGATGCAGAAGGACACCATCCGGGAACTGCGTCGCTTCGTCGCCACACTGGAGGCCACCGGGGATGACCGCCGCCGCCAGGTCAATGTGGTGCGGGAACTGCTGGAGGATATGTCTCTCCACCCCCACTGGTGGAACGGGAAGAACAACAGCATTGATCTCGCCCGTGATGAGGCGGATCGGACGCTGGTGCGCATGACTGCGCAGATGCCCATCCGTTTTACCTACATCGCGCTGGGCGGCGACGCCGGGCCGCACTGGACAAGCGGTTTTGCCTCCGGCTCCGTTACGGATGAGGAGGCGGTCAAGAAAACGACTGTGTACCAGGAGGCGATTCGAAAGTATCCGGAGGTGGCGGAGTGGCCTGCCCTCTGCACCGTCCACGCCGGACGAGGTCTCTCCACCGCACTGGGGACAGTGGACGCCTCCGACTTTGACCTGGAGATCATGAACCGGATCGGGGACAGGTTTCTCTATGAGCGCGGCGTCCGTTGGCTGGGCGGTCCCTATCAGATGGCCGTACAGACAACAGGCCAGAAAGCAGTACAGTATCCGTTCCTTCAGGGCAGCCGTCCACTGACAGCCGGGGATCTGGATGTCCAGGAGCGGACCGGCACAGAGAACGGCTGGATCACGTTCTGCCTGGATGTCCTTGCCTGTGAAGAAGCCGTATTCGGCAGACAACTGTCCTGTGAAGAGGATGACTCCTACATCCAGGCGTACACATCCTACAATGAACACACAGGCCAGGTCGATGACACTCTGGATGTTGTGGTGAGATCGCCCGGCGGCGATGAGTGGTTTTCCTGTACCCTCACAGATGAAACCAGGGAATCCCTAAAGCGGAAGATGGACATTTTCTGTGTGGCGCTGTATGGCGAACATTTGCCGGAGCCGCCAGCACAGCGTCGTAATGGACCTGCTACGTTCCAAACGGGACCCACTATGTAGAGCAGAGGAGGGAAAGCAGTATGGAGAAAAATGAAATCACGCTGTCCTTCGACGGCGAGAAGATGGAGGCACTGGTGTTTTATTTGAAAAAGGAGAACACCACAGTGCAGAAGAAGATGGACGAGGCTCTGCGCCTGCTCTATGAGCAGACGGTGCCGGAGCCTCTGCGGGAGTATCTGGACGCCAAGACCGCGCCCGCCCGTCCCAGGCGTCCGACTCGTCCCAGCCCATCCAGGGCGGTGTCCAAACCGGCAGCTGGCCCCGCAGAGCAGGTGAAGGAGGGCGGTGTATGAGCGGCGATGTGCATCTGGATCTGTGGCTCCATGAATACAAGATGGATGCGCTCTCCTCTGTACTGGCGGAACAGGGCGCTACCGTCGAGGAACGGATGAATGATATGCTCCTTCGTCTGTACGAGGAGCAGGTGCCTTCGGAAATTCAGCAGAGGGTTCGTGCATCTATCCAAGCGGAATATACCTTGTGGGAAGAAGGAACGACAGCACTGGAATTAGAGCAAGCGGAAGATCCGCACACAGCATTTCATGTCCGCGAGAATGGGGCGGACAGATTTTTTGTGCTGGAACGCAGTGAAAATCTTCTCTGTGTTGCCAACATGCTGCGCGGCTTCTATGAAAACCGGAGCAGAGCACCGGCCCTCACCGAAGTCCCAAAGCTGTTTTACAGTTCAAAGCCAATCGGTGCGGAGTTGTATGAGCGGATGCTGGCAATCCATATGGCATCCCCCAACAAGGTCACAGCGGTATTTGATCTGGACTTTGACAAGCAGGAGCTGTCCACAATTGATCCCGCACACGGTTGGAGGAGCTATTCCATAAGGGACATTTTTATTGCAGTCAACCAAACCTACCAGAGCGAGGGAAAGAAGCTGGGGCGGAGTATAGATCGCTTCATGAGCAGCCTGGAGGGCCGGCAGCGTCCCTCCGCGGGCCGCCTCTCCGCAAGCGAAATCTTCTTCGTGGAGGAAATTGCAGTGGCAGACGGTCTGCTGAATTTCTATATGGAAACCAGCTTCGATGTGGGCGAAGTATTCGGCGCCCTGGCCTGCGCCAACGAGAATGATGATACCCTGAACGTCTGCGCCAATTACGACATGGCCTCCGGGCTGGTCTGCGATGAGTTGGAGGTCAATCTGCACCGGGCGGATGGACGCGAGGAGTCTGTGACATACCGGCTCAACACGGTTGAGAAAGCGATCATGCTGCGGAAGATGGACGTCTACTGCCAAGGGCAGACCGGGAAGACATTGAAAGACTACAGCGCCCAGCTGATGACGAAGGAGATGACGCCGCCCACCCAGCTCATGATGTGATTGTGTGGAGAGCATCTGCCGGAGGTACTGGCACAGCGTCGGGAGGGACCCACTCCACTCAAGATAGAACAAATGATGTAAGAGATAGGAGGAATATGCATGATGGAGAAAAACAGGATCATACTGTCCTTCAACCTGGACGCCAAGTCCGCGCCCACCCGTCCCAGCCCGCCCAGGGTGATGTCCAAACCGGCAGCTGTCCCGCAGAGCAGGAGACGGAGGGCAGCGTATGAGCGGTGATATGCAGCTGGAGCTGTGGCTCCATGAATACAAGATGGATGCGCTCTCCTCTGTACTCGAGGAGCAGGGTTCCTCTGTTGAGAAACAGATGCAGGAGATGCTAATCGATCTGTATGCAGAGCTGGTGCCCCATGAGGTGCAGCAGGATATCCGCACCCGTATCGACGCGGAGTACGCTGCGGAACAGGCAGAGAAGGAAGCGGCCCGGAAGTACACTGCCTTCTGTGTGCGGGAGAATGGAGAGAAGTCATTCTTCCAGCTGGACAGAACGGAGGATATTCTGGAGGTCGGCAAATTCCTGCGCCGGTATCTGCGTGAGGATCAGGGTAATGGTATCGCCGCGCTCCAGACGAGCGCCTTCGCAAGAATGGAGCCGGTCACCGCCGAACGGTATGACCAACTGCTGGCACTGCGGGTGGAGGCTCCCAATAAGGTCACGGGCGTATTCGATCTGGACTTCGACAGGCAGGAGCTCTCCACCGCAGATGACGTAGATGGCTGGAAGACCTGGTCCATGCAGGACGTCTCCACTGCTGTCTACCACGCATACCGGAAGAGCTGCCTCAGACCGGAGCAGTATGTGTCCCGGTTCCTGGAGAAGCTGGAGAGCAAAGAGCTTACCTCACCGGGTCACCTCTCCGCGCGGGATATCTCTTTCGCGGAGGAGATCACCGAGATAGATGGTCTGCTGGATTTCTACATGGAAGCCAGTTTTGACGTGGATGCGGCGTTCGGCACACACGTCTGCACCGGCGAGAACGACGACACCCTGAACGTGTACGCCAACTACGACATGGCCGCCGGACAGGTCTGCGATGAGCTGGAGGTAGACCTGCACCGTGCGGACGGACGTGAGGAGCCGGTGGAGTACCGGCTCAACCCTGTCGAGAAGGCGGCGCTGCTGCGCAAGATGGACGCCTACTGCCAGGAGCAGACCGGGCAGACGTTAAAAGACTACAGCGCCCAGCTGATGGCGGAGGAGATGGAGCCGCCCACCCAGCCCACGATGTGACATGAATTTTCTGCGTCTTTGCCAATTTGACAGCCCGATTTTTCGTTGGCTTTGATGAATAGCTTTCCCGATGAAAGTGTGCCATTGTGTTTCCGCACCCTAAAATAAAACACAGAAAGAAGGAAACAGAATATGAAAACAGCAGACAGAACCACTCTCACCCCTCTCGACCTGTGCATCCTCATCGCCCACGAAACGGTATCCCTCCTGAATACGGATGCGGAGGCGCTGGATGCCGCCCTTCATCTCCGGACGGGGCTGGATGTCTTCGCGGCGGCCAGCAAACTGAGCGTGGATGCCATACCGCTTCTGATGTGGATCGACCAGGAGATGGAAAGCGCCCGCCAGTTTACTGCCACAAAGCAGGACACACCGCACCTGATCGATCCGGACCGCCTGCTCCCTGTGCCGGACGCCGCCGCCCAGCTGAACGCGGTCTGGATGTTGTTTCAGACCGCGGTGAACGCCCCTGGCGATTACCGTCATACGCTTCTGAAAACAGCCAGGACACTTACAGAGATGGGTGGGCTGGAAGATATGCTCCTGACCACCAAAATCCCCGCTGCAGGATTTCTGAGGGTAGAGGATCTCCGGGCGGAGCTGGAAGAGGTGCGCATGGCGCTCCAGCCCCAGGGGGCAGAGGACCATATCGCCGTGCAGCCCGCGCTGGAGTGAGGTGCGGAATGACAAAAGAGCAGGTCACTGTGCTGGCTGAGATCGAAAGCATCCGCGGGGAGTGCCATCAGCTGATCGACAGCAAATTTGATGCGCTGGCCAGCCGTGTACTGGAGGAAGGCGGGGCCGAGCTGAAGGAGGATGAGCGCGTCCTCACCCTGGCGGCAATGCCGTCAGCATTCAAGGGCAAAAAGCCTGTGTCACTGATTCTGCCGGGTGGTGTCGAGATGAACACACCGAGCTGGAAGAAAGCTGTGACCGCTATCCTCCAAGACTGCAACAGCGATCCCAGGCGCCACAGATGGATGCTGGAACTCAGAGGCCGGGTGTTTGGAAACTTTCGTCCCCTGCTGGCAAAGACGCCGGAAGGGATGGCTGCGCCGCTGAAAATAGACGAGGGACTGTACTGGGAAAGCAAATTCGATACAGAGGCACTGCTGAGAAATCTGACGGATAAGCTGTTGTGCAAAGTTGGCTATGACTACCAGGGGGTCGTGATCCGGTATCTTGATCCGCAGCTGGCGTCCACAACTGTAGAGGAGACGCAGGAAAATACGGTGCAGATGGATCAGACGCTCTCGCTCTGATCTCCAAACCACCACACACCAACAGCGGAGGGGCGCTCATGGCAGGAGCGCCCCTCTCAGACGGCGCCGTCCACAGTCAGATGGAGGTGGAGTACAACCCACTGTGGCTGGAACTGCGCGAGAAGCAGGAACCTGCTCAGGGCGGGATGCAGCTGACGGAGTAACGGAGTATATCAAGGGCCGCTCCCGATGTGGAACGGCCCTCGCTCTTGTTCCCCCGCTGTGCGCCACAGCAAGGCCCCTGTATGCCGTCCGGTCCGACGGGTCGGCATCCCTGCCCCACCCAACTGACACGCCGCCCTGCGCGGCTGTGTGGCGGAGGAGGGAAAACCGGCGTCCCCAAACTGTGCAGGTGAACCGGGGGGTCGAAAAATGTGCAGGATAAAGCGCGGGGGTCGCAAGCGCCCCTCCGCGCGGGAAACATCGCCCCGCAGAGCGGGTCGGGGACGTTTAGACGGGGGTCATTTTTCACCCACCGGGGTCAGCTCGGGGGTCTGTTTTCAAAAAAAGCCCGCCGCTGTCCGCTTTTTGCGGGTTCCCGGCGGGGATATTTACGGATTTCAGGAGGATCATCATGCCGAGAGAAAAAATCAAGTTTGCGCTTCGAATCTCACCCGAGACTCAGCAACTCGTCAAGGAGATGTGTCCGCGGGACAACTGCCGCACACAAAACGAGTTCATCGAGAGGGCCATCCGGTTCTACGCCGGGTATGTCTCCGGTCAGGATGCCGTCGCCTACCTGCCGCCCGCGCTGGCCTCCGTCCTGCGCGGTACTGTGCAGGACACGGAGAACCGTATCTGCCGTCTGCTCTTCAAGCTGGCGGTGGAGCTGGACATGGTGATGAACGTGCTGGCGGCGGGGATGGAGATCAGTGACGATGCGCTCCGCAGTCTCCGGGGCCGGTGCGTCCAGAATGTGAAGAAGACCAGCGGCAGCGTCACGCTGGACAAGGCGGTGGAGTATCAGAGGGGCGGCGTGTGACAGAAAGGCGGTGACGCTCCATGCCCCGGATCATATTCAAGTGTCCCTACATCAAGCCGGGGACAGCGAAAGCCGCCGCCCACCTGAACAACTACGTCCGCTACGTCGCTACCCGTGATGGCGTGGAGAAGCTCACACCAGACAAGGCCGGCCAACCAGCCACAAAAAAGCAGCAGGCCATGGTGGAGCGGCTCCTCCGGGACTTCCCTATGTGCCACGGGATGTTCGAATACGAGGACTACCAGTCCTCCCCCACCCGCGCCGCCGCCTCGGAGTTTATCTCCAGAGCTATAGAGGACAACTACGATCAGATCGCAAAACGTGGGAACTATGTCAGCTACATCGCCCAACGCCCTCGTGCGGAACGGCTCGGTGCGCATGGCCTGTTCAACGGCACAGGTGATGTGCTGGAACTGTCCAGGACCTCAGAGGAGGTGGCGAACCATCCCAGCAACGTGTGGCTGCCGATTATTTCCCTGCGCCGGGAGGACGCTGACCGGCTCGGCTACAACAACGCCAGACAGTGGCAGGCCCTCCTCTCTAACTATGCCCCGCAGATTGCGGATGCCATGAAGATACCCTGGGAGCAATTCCGCTGGTACGCCTCCTACCACGACGAGGGGACACATCCTCACGTCCACATGGTCTGCTACAGCGCGGATGGGCACTCCGGCTTTCTGGATAAGGCGGGTATCGCCCGGATCAAGTCCGGGCTGACAAAGAATATCTTCCGTCAGGACCTGACGGAGATCTACCGGCAGCAGACCCAGCGCCGGGATGAGCTGGTACAGCAATCCGGAGAGGTGATGAAGGAGCTGATCCGTCAGATGCTCTCCGGCACGCTGGAGAACCCGCGCGTCGAGCAGCTCATGGACGAGCTGGCCCAGCGGCTGAAAAGCACCTCCGGCAGAAAGCAGTACGGCTATCTCAAAGCGCCGCTGAAGGCTGTGGTGGATGAGATCGTGGACGAGCTGGCAAAGGACTCCCGCGTCTCCTCCGCCTATGACCTGTGGTATCAGCTGCGGGAAGAAGTGCTGCGGACGTATCGGGATGACCTGCCGGATCGACTCCCCCTCTCCCGGCAGACGGAGTTCAAGCGGATCAAAAATGTGGTGGTAGAAGAGGCGGTGCGTCTGTGTGAGCACACCGAGGTGTTCACGTCGGCGGATAGCCAGGAGCCGTCTCAGGCCGGCGAGGACGCCAGTCCTGAGCCAGAGGCAGAACCAGCGGATACACCGGAGGCAGGTGACGAAGCGCCGCCCGCCGTGGTGTGGAGTGACCGGTACAAGCGGGCACGGACTTTTCTGCATGGGGATAACGATACGCCCCAGGATCATAAGCAAGCCTATTGCTTCTTCGTGGAAGAGGCCCTCGACGGCAACGCTCTCGCCATGCACGACCTGGGCAGAATGCTTGCGGACGGTGTTGGCATAGACGCTGACGCGGAGCAGTCCCATACGTGGTACGCCAAGGCCCTCTCCGCCTTCCAGACCGTAGAGCGGCAGCGTCCCAACCGCTATGTGGAGTACCGCATCGGCAAGATGTACGCCAGTGGTCTTGGGACAGAACAGGATGACGCTGCGGCTGTGAAGTGGTTCTCCCAGGCGGCAGCGCGGGGTTACCAGTACGCCCAATACTCCCTCGCCGGACTCTACAGCAAGGGCAGAGGTGTGCCGCAGGATGACGGGAAGGCGCTGGAGCTGTACACACTCGCTACGGCACAGGGGTTTCCCTATGCCGCCTGGGAGCTGGGAAAGCGATACCGTGACGGGACCGGCTGTGCCGCGGATGAGCGGCAGGCCGCCCGGTATTTTTCCGCGGCCTATGACGGATTCCGAACGTTGGCGGATCAGCGCCCAGATGACCGGCTCCAGTACCGTATCGGCTGGATGCTCCTGCGTGGCGTGGGGACTGAGCGGGATGAGAGCGCCGCGCTGGAGTGGCTGGGGAAGTCTGCTGAACTGAAAAATCCCTATGCGGAGTATCAGGTGGCAAAGCATACCCTGGCTGATTCCGCCGCCGTGTCTGATCGGATCAATCAAGCGATGGACTGTCTGACCCATGCGGCGGAGTCCGGGCTGGACTACGCTCAGTACGCCCTCGGCAAGCTATACCGTGACGGCGGGCTGGTGGCACAGGACACGACCCAGGCGGTGATCTGGTTCTCCCAGGCGGCGGAGCAGGGAAATCAGTATGCCATGTATGCCCTGGGCAAGCTGCGTCTGGAGGCGGATGATCCCGCCGCCGCTCTGCGCTGGTTCCGACAGTCCGCCAATCTGGGAAACCAGTTCGCGCAGTACCAGATGGGCAAGCTGCTGCTGAGCGGCGACGGTGTAACCAGAGACACAGCGGGCGCTGTCCGCTGGCTGACGGAGTCGGCGGAGCAGGGAAATCAGTATGCCCAGTACGCCCTCGGCAAGCTGTACCTGCTGGGAAAGGATGTTCCGCAGGACAGAGAATCCGCCGTCCGCTGGTTCACGCTGGCGGCGGAACAGGGCAATGAGTACGCCCGTTTTTTCCTCGACCACATGGATGACTCGCCCCCCCTCTTTGCCAGCGCCACCCGGCTCCTCCACCACATGGGCCGCATCTTCCAGGAGCAGGCCCCGCCGCCGGGCGGCGGAATCTCCTTTGTGGACAGTAAGCTGAGACGAAAAATTAGAGAGAAGAAAATCGCCATGGGCCACAAGCCGGACGACCATGAGGAGCAGGTCCAGCAGCTCCGATAATCGCCGCTCCAGGAACTACACAAAACGAGCTGCCTCCAGGCACGGAGGCAGCTCGTTTCTCTTTCGCTCAAATTACCGTATCTCCACGAACCCCATGATCAAATCAACCGCTTCCGCTGTCAGGGGTGCGGGCGCTTTCTCCACAAAGGAAGCGTTGCGGCTGGTCAGGTCCAGCATCCTCGCCTGGTCGCAGAGCACCACCCCGTCAGTCTTCGTTGTATCATCCAACCGGATGTGAAACGGATGCCCTTTGTCAGTGTGGGTGATAGGACAGACCATCGTCAGGCTGCTGACGCGGTTGAACAGGTTGTTGCTGACCACAAGTGCCGGACGGCGTCCCCTCTGCTCGTGTCCAGCCTGGGGATCAAAGTCCAGATAGACAATATCCCCCTGCTCAAAAACGGTCACCACACCTCGTCACCTGCCCTTTTGCCCCAGTCGATCTCCTGTGTCTCCAGACGGGGAATCTCGTCAACAGGCTTGCCATAAAAGGCGACCAGCCGTTCCTCCAGTGTGCGGTGTCCAGCTGCGGCCTTTTTAATCTGGATGCCATCATCGGACTGGATCAGTTCGACCCGGTCATTCTCCCGCAGTCCAAGCGCGTCCAACAGTGCCTTGGGGATTCGCAGTCCCTGACTGTTGCCCCACCGTTGTATCGTAGCATACATGAGAAACACCTCCCAAAAGCAGTATATACAAAGTATAAACAAAAGTCAAGTGAACATGCACAGCAACGAAAAGAGGTGAAGAAAGTGCCCTATATCCATTTTACCGAGGAGCAGAAGCTCCGGGCCAGCGAGGTGGATCTGGTGGAGTTCCTCCGCCATCAGGGGGAGAAGCTGATCCGCTCCGGGCCGGAGTACCGTCTGGCCAGTGACCACAGCATCACCGTCCAAGGCAATGAGTGGTACGATCATGCCATAAAGGAAGGCGGCGGCCCCATTTCCTTCGTCCAGCAGTTCTATAACCTCTCCTACCCAGAGGCCATCACCTGTCTGCTGGGCGGGGAACAGGGAACGGTCTACGCCTCCGCCCCCAAGCAGGAGGAGAGGCCCAAAAAGGAATTTGCCCTGCCCTCTGCCGGTCAGGAGATGCGGCGGATGTACGCCTATCTGCTCAAGCACCGCTTTCTGGACCGGAACGTGGTCAATGCTTTTGTCCGGGCTGGACTGCTGTATGAAAGCTGTGAGAAATTCAAGGACAGAGAGTACCACAATGCCGTCTTTGTCGGCAGGGACGAGAACGGCGTCCCACGCCACGCCAACAAGCGCAGCCTGAACAGCCTCGGCAAGACCTTCCGTATCAACGTGGAGGGCAGCGATCCCCGATGCAGCTTTCACTACACCGGGACCAGCAACCGCCTCTATGTCTTTGAAGCGCCCATTGACCTGATGTCCTTCCTCTCCCGGTATCCCAGAGGCTGGCAGGAACACAGCTATGTGGCCCTGTGCGGAACAGCGGAACACGCCATGCTCTGGATGCTGAAGCAGAACCCTGGCCTTCGTGCCGTCTGCCTCTGCCTGGACCATGACGAGGCGGGCATCGAGGCCAGCGGGCGGCTGGCGGACATCCTCCATGAGCACGGCTATGACGATGTGGGGATGCTCCAGCCGGAGCATAAGGACTGGAACGAGGATCTCAAGGCCAGCTGGGGCCTTCCCGCTCAGGAGGCGGAGGAGCATCCCCAGCTCATCGCCTCTTCGGCGGTCTGCGGCAGGATCGGCGTCTGTATGGATGAATGCGTCATCCCAGACCGGCTGGTTCGAGATCTGACAAATGCACTCTGCGGATATGAGATGAATCTCCACAGGGACTATCCGGAGGGAGCCATGACCTGTATCGAGCTGGCCTCCGCGCTGGCTCTGTACGCCTATGGCCGGGGACTGCGGCAGCTGGGTGAGCCGCACACCACAGCGGAGCTGTTGACAGAACTGCGGAGCTGTATCCGTCCCCACCAGAATCGGAGCAGCCTGAGCAGCCGCACCGCTGCGTTGGCGGAACAGACTCACAATGTTTTGAAACTGGCCTCCAGGCCCGGCATCCGCAGTGAGGCAGAAAAACGGGAGTTGACGGAGGGCTGGCTGGAGCTGGCGCTGTCCTGCGCCAGAATATCCGTCAAGTATGAGGCGGATATTCTGAAACAGCAGCAGAAGCAAACGCCACCAGATCGAAGCCCAGCGGAGCGGGTTCGATCTGGAGAGGAGGCGCAACGGAATGAGCGAGAGATGGTATTTTCATAAAAAATACCGTCGCGAGCGATATGGAGTTCGCGACGACGAAGATGGGGTGAATTTATGACGCCGCAAACGATCATGTTAATTTTACTGGCGGGCGGGATGCTTTTACTGATCGCCGCCGCCACACACTTCTCCGGAAGTGGAAATTTGGACAACATCAAGTCCAAAACCGTAGGCGACGGCCAGCATGGAACAGCCCGGTGGGCCAACAAGAAGGAGATTCAGCAGACCTATCAGCACATCCCCTTCCATGTGGGCGAGTGGCGCGCTGGAAAGAACCTGCCCAAGAAGCAGGGGCTGGTGCTGGGGTGCGTGGGAAAGAAGAACGCTGTCACTGCGCTGGTGGACACAGACGACATCCACTGCCTGATGATCGGCGCATCCGGCGTAGGCAAGACAGCGTTCTTCCTGTACCCCAATATGGAGTACGCCTGCGCCAGCGGGATGAGCTTTCTGGCCCTTGATACCAAGGGCGACCTCGCCCGGAACTATGGAGCCGTGGCCTTACAGCACTATGGCTACAAGGTGGCGGTAATCGACCTGCGTAATCCCACCAGGTCTGATGGATACAACCTCCTCACACTCATCAACCGCTACATGGATATCTGCCGGGAACAGCCGTCCAATCTGGCGGCGAGGGCAAAGGCGGAGAAGTACGCCAAAATCTTGGCCAAGACTATCATAAACCCGGAAGGAGACTCTTCCAACTACGGGCAGAACGCATTCTTTTACGATTCAGCGGAGGGGCTGCTCACTGCGGTCGTTCTCCTGCTGGCGGAGTATCTTCCGCCCACAGAGGAGGCTCCCCAGGAGCGCCGGCACATCGTCAGCGTGTTCAAGCTGGTGCAGGATCTGCTGGCGCCCAGCAAGACCAAAGGCAAGAACGGTTTTCAGGTTCTAATGGACTCTTTGCCCGACACTCACAAGGCCCGGTGGTTCGCCGGCGCCGCCCTCAACTCGGCGGAGCAGGCCATGGCCTCGGTCATGTCTACGGTGCTGTCCAGGCTGAACGCCTTCCTGGACTCCGAGCTGGAGCAGGTGCTGTGCTTCGACAGCGCCATTGACGCGGAAGCCTTTGCCTCCCAGAAGTCCGCCATCTTCCTCGTCCTGCCGGAGGAAGACCCCAGCAAGAACTTCATGGCGGGCCTGATGATCCAGACCCTCAGCCGGGAACTGTTCTCTGTAGCGGATGAGAACGGCGGCAAACTGCCCAACCGGGTAGTGCTGTTCTGCGACGAGCTGGGCACCATGCCAGCCTTTGATATCCTTCCCCTGTTCAGTGCCGGCCGGTCCCGCAAGCTGACCCTGGTCCCCATCATTCAATCTCTGGCACAGCTGGAGAAGAATTACGGCAAGGAGGGCGCGGAGATCATAGTGGATAACGTGCAGGATACGATCTTCGGCGGCTTCGCCCCCAATTCCCAAACCGCCGAGGTGCTGTCCAAAGCCCTGGGCAGCCGTACCGTCATGAGCGGCTCGGTGAGTAAGGGCGGTGGGAAGGACAGCGCCAGCCGGTCTCTCCAGATGATGGAGCGGCCTCTTATGACCCCCGATGAGCTGAAGTCCATTCCCAAGGGGCAGTTCGTGGTCATGAAGACGGGGACCCACCCCATGCAGACGAGGCTGAGGCTTTTCCTGGATTGGGGCATTTCCTTCGGTGAGCCGTACCTGCTGCCGGAACGGGCCGCGCGCACAGTGGCCTATGCCAGCAAGCAGGAGCTGGAGCAGGCCATCTTACGCTGTCACCACGCACAGCAGATAGAGGGTGATGCGCCTCCCGCACCTCCAGTGCCGCCGAAAACGCCAACCGCCAGAGGCGGGGCGTCCTATGCTCAGGCCAGACGCACCAGACGGGAGCCGCCTCCCCCTGTGGTTGTCCGCACTGATGAAGGGCAGGAGTAGCCTATGGGATACTTCGAGAAAATCTATCAGTCCGACCTGAATCACCGGGCCAGGGCTGTCTATATGTACCTGAAGGACCACGCTGACAGCGAGGGGAAGTGTTGGCCGGGGATACGGACGATCTCCGCCGAATTGCGGCTCTCCCGTTCCACCGTCAAGCGGGCCCTGGACGATCTGTGCAGGGCGGAGCTGATCTCCAAGGAGCATCGCTGGCGAGAGAATGGGAGTCTCAGCTCAAATTTGTACCGGCTGAAGTAGCTGCAAAAATAATAAGTTCTCCGCCAGGGGGTTATTGCGCCCTGGCGGAGAACTTAGGGTAGGGTCACTGGGAACCAACCAGAAGGGCCCACTCTATGGGAGAGTTTAGAACAGAGAAAATGACAAACACGCGCTAAAGGTCGACAGGATAGATACTGGGTTAACAAGAAACCAAATGCTGTTTTTGATACTAATCACCTGGAATTAGGCTTATCAAATTGTTATCGACAATATATTTCAAATTGCTTCTGTTAATCATCCAAACGCTATTTCTTGCTCCGCTTTGATATGCCAACACCTGTTGCCGCATATCATCGGAAAGGCTGTCGTATATTTCCTGGGCCTTTTCCCGTATGGCGGGTGACATACCAAGTTTATCTGCGATAAAATCCAGATACACACGATATTCATCAAAATGTTCCCGGAACAGTATTTCCACTCCCCCAAGGTAATCCTGTTCAAATTGTGCGCATAAGCTGCCTGCCGTCTGTTGTATCTGGCGGTTTAACTCATCAACGGCAGAGAGAAGTTTTTCTTCGGTGGAAATGTCATACCAATGTTCGCTGTCAGAAGCACAACACTCCGGGCAATATGACATCATGGCAATTACATTGTTTGCAGGCAGCTTCCCATAACTTTTGCACCACAGCTTAAATTCGGCGCTCACTTCGACCCTCTCATATGAAACATTCCATTTTGATGTGAAGAAATTTATCTGAAAAACCAAATCCTTGACTGTCTTTTTAAAGCATTGCTGGCTTTTCAAATATTTCCAGCCTGTTGCTTCAGAAAGACGTGTAAATAATTTTTGAGTGGCTTCTTCCGCAGAAAATATGTATTCCATTTTTATCTCTCCCCACAATTTTTGACTTGCAAATTTAGATAGCCAATCAAAATGAATAAAATCCCTCTCTCAAAATGATTGCTAAAAAGTAAAGTGCGAAAAAAGCGCAAAAGCCTCCCAAAAACAGAGGGATAATTGCCAAAAATTTGAACCGCGCCTTTTTCCAGATTTCCCACGCCGCTTTTAGCAAAACAACTGCTATCCCCGCCGACCCCAATATCACAATTAAAATGGAAAAATAAGCTAATCCCACGGTTCTCACCTACTTTCTTTGTTGAGTTGATTTCATTTATCTGTGTTCATCCAATGTAACCGAAATTGTTTCGTTCCCTCCGGCTCCATTTGCGACAGATAGTGTCACTGTATCCCCTTGCCAAGCAAGCGAGTATTCCCCGGCGCAGACCGGCCTATATCCATCGTCGGTGATGATGCGTTCTTTTGGGTAAATCAGAAATGGATCGACCCACTCATATAGAGTTACCTGTCCAGAGATTAAGCTGACTTTTTCCATGATAACGACGGTATGTATTCCGTCTGGTGAAGTGAAGCTGTGGTATTCCTCAAAAACAACAATAAAAAGGCCGTACCAGCGGCAATCGCCGCAAGTGTTATTTTATTTTTCAATGCTTTTTCGGTTTCTCGATAATGCAGAAACGCAAGCGTTATTCCACAAACCGCCGCAATGCAGTTTAGTATGCCCTGTATACGAAATGCCGTCCCCGTAGTCCCAATCAACAGATTATAGTCCATCATCCAAATAATGATTACGATGCAAGGGAAAGCAAGCCACAAGGCAAGGTATAAGTACAAGAATTTTTGCAATCTCATTTTCGCCTATCTCCAAAGTAGCCTTTGTATATACCTCAATACCCCCGGCGCTTCAAATCCGCCGCCAGCTTTACATAGAACTCCCGCACGTCGAAGCCCCGGATGTTCTCCCGGTTCAGATCCACCACATCGCCGTGGGAGATACCCCGCTTGTCCTGGGGTTCCAGGAGGGTGAACCGCTCCCCCCACTTGGCCGACTCCACCGACACCAGCCCGTCGTTCAGGCCGTCGAAGTGCTTGACGATGGGGTAGGTCATATTCAGCGGGAACTTGCCATGCTGGGCCTTCTTGCAGTAGGACATGACGCTCTCATACACCACGCCGGGGGCGTCGGGGGTCACCTCGTTCCGGCGAAGGCACGCGCTCTCCGTCAGGTCGGTCACCGCCGCCAGGAAGTCCGGGTTGGGATCGCCCACCTTTTTCATCGTGGCGTTGTAGGCTGCGGCGATTTTCAGCCGTGCGGCCTGGGGGACCTTGCCCAGCAGATACTCAGCAAAGATGCAGCCCCGGTGGGGGGTGTTGATGGTGGTCAGGGTCGCTACAAAGGGGGCCATGCCGCAGTGGGCAATAGCGGCCCGGCTGTCCAGCCCGCCCTTGGAGTGGGCGATGATGTTCACCTTCCCGCAGCCGGTTTTCTCCACGATCTGACGGATGCGCTCCGCCAGCTCCTTCCCGCTGTCCTCCACCGCCGCCGCAGACTGCTGCTGGCCGTAGTAGACCGTGGCTCCATTGCGGATCAGCTCCCTGGGGATGCGGCCCCAGTAGTTGAGGTAGCGGAAGTCCCGGAAGAACACGCCGTGGACCATCAGGAGAGGATACTTCGTCTTGCAGACCTCGCTCTCCGCCCGAACCGCGTCCAGCTCCCACTTCTGGGTCTCAAACTCCACCTCGTCCCCGCAGATGTGGATGATTTTTACCAGATACCAGACGTTCACCAGGGGAATCCACCCGCACAGCGCCGCCAGAATACGGTGCTTGATCCCCAACTGCACCGAGGTGAGGTAGACCCGGATCATGCCGTTCCAGAAGACCACGGCCAACAGGAGCACCGCCAGCAGCAGCTCCAGGACCACCCCAAACACCGCGCCGTCCCGGCCCCCCGTAACGGAAAACGCGGACCAGAGGAAGCCCGCCTGAACGCACAGGGTCACACAGCAGACCGCTGCAAACAGCCACAGCAGCTCGCAGCCCTCCGCCAGCCGCTGGATGCGTTTGGTGGGACCGGTCTTTGGAATGGGACGGATGTTGACCCAGAGGAACGCCGCCAAGGGCAGATACAGCCATTTCGCACGAAAGACTGCCACCGCACAGCCGGAGGCAAACCATCCCAGTGGCAGGGCATTCACCGCCGCCGTCAGAAACAGGCTGTAGACGATCCGCCTGACATATTTCATAAAGCCGCCTCCCGTTCACAGCGCCCGCTGGCGCTTTTCTGCGTTTATAGTAGACCTTGCCAGCGGGGTTGTCAAGCGGGGAGATTGGGCTGCTCTTTCCAGAAAGCGGATTGAATTGTAACAGAGAAAATGCTATAATCAGGGCACCAAACTGAAATTATTGGCTTATAGGTGAGGAAATGGACAAGGTAATAACAATACACGATTGGTGGGATGGACCAGTAATAGGACTTGCTACATACGATGATGTGATATGTATCTACCATAGAATTTTTGATACTCAAATAGATGACTATGGAGACGAGTATTTTTTAACACCGATAGACGATGCTGAAGTAGAAATGTTAATGGATGAATGGAATGAATGGTGTGTAGCTTGTTCAAAAAATACTTTAGACGCATTCTATGAAAAATACTTGAATAACCGCCTAATAAATCAGATTTTAGAAAAATATAGCGAGAAGAACAAGTATAGAAAAAAGGCTATATTTACTGGTAGTATAGGGAAAGGCTGGATTCCAGTAGATTATCATGTTGAATGGCACGATTAAAATGGACAAATAAACTGTATTGATTCGGAAGAACCAGGTATAAAGGACTGAACCTACCATGGAAACCGTCAAACGCGGCTATGTGCCGAAAGATACCATCGAATTTGGTCCCAAGGCCGCGGCCAAGCTGACCGCCGCCGCCCAGGAGCTGGCGTTTTTGCGATATTTTTTTGAGAAAGACCGTAAGCCTGGAAAGCGCCAGAATGTAAAGTGGGCTGTAGTTAAAAGAGAAAATGGAGGGTGAAATCATGAAATGCCCCTATTGCAACAAGGACATGCAGCAAGGTGTAATTGAAAGCAACCATATATTAAGATGGAAGAAAACGGGCAGCCTGATAAACCGCTTTAAGGCGCACGGTCATGCAGTGCGTTTATCAAGAGGGTCGTTTGTGAAGGGCGAGTCTGCTGAAGCATGGCTGTGTCGGGATTGCTGCAAAGTTGTGATTGACTATTCTATTCTTTGGACATAGGGTAATTCCAGCTTACCAGAAAATTTGCGAACAGGGATGATGTATAATTAGTGATAAATAGGAGTTTGGGGGAAAGAAAATGGATACATTGGCATTTTATGTATATCCGCTACCACAAGGAACTTCATTTACTGCTAATGATCTTTCCGTTCCCGATAATGTGAAAATACTGTTTGATTATATGCAAATCTTTTTAGCTGTAATTTCAAAAGAAGGATGGGAGTTTTTGATACAGCAATATGGATATGATAGGCTTTTTGAAATAAACAGCAAATCAGACTGGATAGATTGCGAAAGATTAGATGAGTTTATAGAAGCATTGGAATATGAAATAGAAGTATCGCCTGATACATTGAAATAGATTGGGCTGAGAGAAATAATGGTTTGACAGGGAGAAAAATAATGGTTGTATTCGATATTCTTCAAAAACTTTCTTTCAGCAGTGGAGAAAAATTGCTATTGGAAGAAGGTTATGTTGAAGAAAAATGTATTAAGCGTGAGGATAGTTCGTGTGATATGTTATTTCTTTATCCCTATTGCTTGAGGGATAATCTCGGGAACCTAATTGATTGCATTTATCTTGCTGAATATTGTGACCGTGTAGTTGATGATGAATATATAGACGGACGTATGACTTGGGAACCCATTAAAGCAAGCTGGATAAAAGGATAAGTACACCATGGAAACTGTCAAACGCGGCTATGTGCCGAAAGATACCGTCGAATTTGGCCCCAAGGCCGCAGACAAGCTGAACGCCGCCGCTCAGGAGCTGGTGTTCCTGCTGGACCGGGGGTACGACACCAAATCCGCCTCCACCTTCGTGGGCAACCACCACCTGCTCTCGGAGCGCCAGCGGCTGGCCCTGGCCCGGATCACCTCTCCCCGCGCCGCTCTGGAGGAGCGGGAACGGAAGCGGCTCCGGGAGGCCCCGCAGTCCCTGGTGCTGGACGGCTTCAACACCATCATCACCCTGGAGGTGGCCCTGTCCGGCTCTCTGCTTCTGGAGGGAATGGACGGCACCATCCGGGACCTGGCCGGACTGCGGGGGAGCTACCGCATCGTGGACAAGACGGTGCGGGCCGTGGAGTTGCTACTGGACCGGCTGGAGGCCCTGGGGGTCAGGGAGGCCCTGTTCTACCTGGACCGGCAGGTGTCCAACTCCGGACGCCTCCGGGCGCTGCTGATGGACAAGGCGGAGGGGCGCTCGGTCCGGGTTCAGGTGGAACTGCACCCCAGCGTGGACGGCGTGCTCTCCCGCCTGAAGAACGTGGTCACCACCGACGCCATCATCCTGGACAAGTGCGGAAGCTGGTATAATCTGAACCGGGGGATCATCGAAGAGGCTGTCCCGGAGGCGTGGGTATTTCGGCTGGACAAGTTATTTGTGCAACCGCTATCGGAGGGAAACGAAAATGTATGATCGCTATGCTGATATGGAGAAATTCATAACTGACCCGGACAAATTGCAAATAGTAAACGGTTCAGAGGTATATATTTCGAGTGAATACGATTATGACATTGCAGTTGATTTACAAGGCCGTGTAGAGGACTTTGAGCAGTTGAAGCCATTTATTATTTTGGTAGCAAAAAGCATTTGCGAACTGGATAATACCGTTCAAAAATTTGAGTACCAGCACAACTGGATCGCCCTGAGTCCCTTAATTCTATTATCGGAGCCCCCATTCTATTATGATATTGAGACCGTTTTTATTAACGATCCTTATATCATCCTCAAATACTGGGGGACGGAAGAGGACAGGGATTTTGATGTGGTTTTTGAGTTCAAAAATGGTAAATTCGTGCTCAGGAATTTTGATACAGTACGGGATATTCCAGAAGATTGAGAAGACATGACGCCAAACTAATATGACCAATATATTTTTTTCGCAGTTATTGGAGGAATGTTCATGCGAGACACAATAAAAACAGAAGATTATTTTCAGGAAAAAATAAAATTAAATACGGCACGCATAGAGAAATTTGAGACAACCCTCAGAAATACCGAACCGGCAAACGAGCGCGGCATTCGGCTTGGGAAAGCCCAGCTTTCAAAACTGTACTTGGACTGTGCGAAAGCAACATATTCCGCAGGTGCTGATTTAAGTGAAATGTATGTGTACTACATCCAGGCCATAAATTATTACAAAGATGTCTGTGTGCCTGTAGACAGTTTGTATAATGTGGTTGATTTTTTGTCCATTGGTGTGTTGTTTCAAAAATCAAAAACGGAATTTCTCCCTGCGTTAGAAATCATGGTAGAAAAATTCAATTCACAAGATGGACTGATCTGCTTCTTACTTCAATATTTGCAGGACAAACCACTGGAGATGCGGCAATCTAAACTCAGCTACTTTAACCAGCTTGCAGAAGGTGATGATAAGATAGCGGTATTGTCATCGGAGCTATCACATTGGTATCAGCACCACAAAAGCGCATCTTGGTACAATTCGCATAATTCTAAGAATAATACATATTGCGGGTACTGGTGCTTTGAAATCGCTGCACTATCAAAAATATTCAAAATTGATGACAAAGATTTTGCGCTTAATCCATACTACCCGTATGATTTGGCGCACTGTTAATCTGCCATCATAAAACGTCATTAGGGATGATAAAAGCCCCCGTTGGCAGGCCCTTACCAGGCTTGCCAACGGGAAATCCGTTCTTGTAGACTGTCCTGAAGGTGTGGGGGCTTTGCGGCTGGAGCCATTAAACATCTGAAATTGCCTTTAGGCTTTTTGTCAAGAAGAACTTTTCAAGGGATGGGAAAAATCAGGCGGGAAAAGCCCCGTGGACGGTTAAAAGCCGTTTTCGGGGGTGGGTAGTATAAAACCCTTACCCCGCCCCGCGCCGGGGCTTGGAACGCCCCAGGAAGCCCGTATTCATGCGGGTTTGGGGGCTGTGCCGCAAGTCTAAATGTCCACGCCCGCCGGTTACGCTCCTGCCCTTATCCTGTTCTTTGGGAGAGGCCGGGGGCGCGGGGGCAGAGCCACCGCAAAACCTACCGACAGCCGCCGCACCAGTGCAGACGGTTTTGCCGTTAAAATGGAGCAGACGAAAGCGGGGGGCAGGGTTGTCAAATCCTGTTCCCCGTTTTCGGCGGCGAAATGGCAACGGCAAAAATCCAGACAGTCAAGGGGTAAGAGTGGAGATTTTTTGCGAAGCAAAAAATACTACTCGGCCTTGACGGTCTGGATAGTCGGAACGGAGATAGACCGGGATTGTCTGCGGCGGGGAGATGTGCTATACTTGAGGTAAAAGTGCAGACAAAGCGGCGAGGGCTTTGCAATACAATTTTGAGCGTGGGGGAGCAATTATGGCGGACATACAACTTGAACCGGGCGAGGCATTGATTGGGCAGGGCATGATGGCCTATTGGGAGCCTGTGCTGGGAAGTTCATGTAACGTGTGGCGGGGTACAATCTTTGTTACCAACAAGAGAGTTTGCTTTCGCATTTCTTGGACAAGCCATATGGAATTTGAGCTTAAACTTTCGGAAATCAGAGGCTTTACAGTCGGAAAACATCTATTTGCTACCAAAGTAACAATACATAGCAAATCCGAAGAAAAATTTACCGTCACTGGCTTTCCTGTGAAAAAACTGCAAGACTGGCTGGCGCAAATAGGTGTCCAGAAATTATAGAGCAATTCGCGGCGCGGGCTATGGTGGACAACTTGAAGTGATTTTGTAAAGCTGGGAGGTTTATACATCACAATGGGAATATTAAAAGAAAAGAAATTTGCTCTAATTGAAGAATTAAAAAAGGTGCAAGTTCCTGCTGTTCAATGCGACCAAATAAGATTTTTTCTTAGAGATGCGAGAGAGGCAGGAGAACTCAATTTATATGAACAATATCTCCTAAACGCAGAGGCTCTTACATTCGAGAGACAGTCTTATCTACTACCCGCATGGGGAGGAAAAGTAGGTATATTAGATTTACTGCCTTTGCTCAATATGAAAATGATGGCCATACTTTTTCAAGAACAAACTGCTGCAAAAATGTGGGAGTCTTGGGGGATGGAGGCATATAGAATAAACCGTGAAATAAGACCTCACTATATTTTGGATAATTATCAATCTTTTTTATATGCAGAGGATAACCCTCAATTATTGGAAGAATTACTAAAAGTAAGAGATAGTAAGCGGCATCCATTTAGTAAAGGCCCCTACCATAGTGAATACTTTCCACATGATTTATGTCGCTATGAAGAATTGCTTTTGAGAAAAAAACTATTCTCACAGGACGAAAAAATAATTAGTAGTGAAGTTGAAGATATTTTGGTAGAAATATACATGATACAGCATGAATAAACATAGGTTTCGGCTTTAATTATAAATTCCACAGCCGCCAACGGAACGGCATATAAAAAACCGTTGGATGGGCGGCTGTTCTATTCACGCACCCCAAACGAAAACGAACACCAAACGGCGGTTTTGAAACAACGGATTTCAAGACCGCCGCCCTGTCCGTTACCGCTCCATATCCTGCGCCCTGCGGGGCTGCTGCTCCCGCTGCTCCTGCCGCAAGATGTTGTAAACGCTTCTGCGGATTTGCTCGGCTTCTTTCACTTCCCCTTTCAATGCAAGATACCGCCGGTTGAGCGTTTCCCGTTCAGCGGTCAGCTTGGC
>CAJUMX010000017.1 GCA_910587705.1 uncultured Oscillibacter sp. | reverse complement strand
TATCATCTTTACATGAAAAAGTCTGCCGGTAGGCAGACTTTTTCGACAAGCTGGGAGGGGGAAATATTCCCCCTCTTTTTTCAGATTCCCTCTTGACAAATGGCTTCCGAGCGTCTATAGTGTACTTAACGAACCAGTACACAAGGTACGAACAATACAAGGGGGCGATCCTATCGACATTCTCATCAGCAATAGCAGCGGAAAACCGATTTACGAGCAGATCTGCCAGCAGATCAAAACCCAGATCATGGACGGAACCTTAACCGCCGGGGAGGCCCTGCCCTCCATGCGGGCCCTGGCGAAGGAGCTCCACCTCAGCGTCATCACGGTCCAGCGGGCCTACGAGGACCTGACCCGGGACGGCTTCATCGAGACGGTCTCCGGCAAGGGCAGCTTTGTGGCGGCGCAGAATCAGGAGTTCATTCGGGAGGAGCGGCTCCGGGAGGCGGAGGGCCTGCTGCAAAGGGCGGCGGAGCTGGGCCGCTCCCACGGCATCCCGCTGGAAAAACTGACGGGCATCCTGACATTGTTTTACGAAGAAGGAGATTGACCATGGAAAACAGCATTCTGGTCCGGGACCTCGCCAAGCGCTTCCCGGGCTTCACCCTGGACCGCGTGTCTTTCCAGGTGCCCCAGGGCCGCATTGTGGGCTTCATCGGCGAGAACGGCGCGGGGAAAAGTACCACCATTCACCTGATCTTGAACGAGCTGAAAAAGGACGGCGGGACTGTGGAGGTTCTGGGCCGGGATCACGCCGACCCCACCGTGAAAAATGACCTGGGTGTGGTGTTCGACGCCTGCAATTTCCCGGAGGTTTTCACGCCTCTGGACGTGGAAAAGGTCCTCTCCGGGGTCTATCCCGCTTGGGACGGAGAGGCGTACCGGACATATCTCAAGCGCTTCGGCCTGCCGGAGCGGAAACGGGTCAAGACTTTTTCCAAGGGCATGAAGATGAAGCTCTCCATTGCCGGGGCTCTGTCTCATAAGCCCAAGCTTTTGATTTTGGACGAGGCCACGGCGGGCCTGGACCCGGTGATCCGGGACGAGATTCTGGACATTCTGCTGGACTTCATCCAGGACGAGGAACATTCTGTGCTCTTCTCTTCCCATATCACCTCGGACATTCAGAAGGTGGCGGACTACGTGGTTTTGATTCACCAGGGAAAAATTGTGTTCGAGGAGGAGAAGGACACGCTGATGGACAGCTATGGCATCCTCCGCTGCGGCAAGGGCACGGAGGTGGAGGCCGGGGATTACATCGTCCGCCGGGAGACCGGGGTCAGCGTGGAGTACTTGGTCCGGGACCGGGCCGCCGCGGGGCGAAAGTACCCCAAGGCTGTGGCGGACGCCGCGTCCCTGGAGGACATCATGCTGTTTTATATCAAGGGGGAAGCGTCATGCGAGGAATGATCTATAAGGACCTGTGCCTGTTTTTCAAGGGGATCGACAAGGTGGTCCTGGCGGTGCTGGGGGGCTTGCTGGTCCTGTTCGGGTACAAGAGCGGCGTTTACGCCGGGATGCTGTTCTCCTTTGCCCTGGATATGATGGTGGGCCTTCTGCACCTCACGGCCCTGGAGAAGGAGGAGAAAACGGCCTGGAGGAGCTATCAGCGGACCATGCCGGTGGGCGTGGGGAAGGTGATGGCGGGGAAATACGCCGCCGTGCTGCTGACGGTGCCGATCAGCGTCGCGGGGGCCGTGGTATCGAATCTGGCGGCCTTCGCCGTGTACCGGACCTTTTGGCCGGAGGTGCTGGGACTTTCCATCCTGGCCGCGGTGGCGCTGCCCCCGGTTTTCGCGATGTTCAGCCTGCCCTTTTACTACTGGTTTGGAACCCAGATTGCCCAGTTTACCAGCCTGCCCCTGGCCTTCCTGCTGTTTTACGCCATCAAGAATTTTGAGGACGGCTGGTGGACCGTGGCGGACCTGACGGGCCTGGTGGGGAACCCTGGCTCTCTCTTGCTGATGGGGGTGCTGGCCCTGGCGGGAATGTTCCTTCTCTCCCTGGCCCTCAGCGCCGCCGGGTACTGCCGGAGAACATAAGATTTTTCCAGGGCGGAGGCTGAATGCCTCCGCCTTTTCCCATTCCCGGAAAGATTTCCCTTGCGCCTTTGGCCCATCCCGGTTATAATGAAACTGGATTTATATGTTTCAAAAAAACAAGGCGGCGCGCGCCGCCGGGAAGGGTGCCTTATGCCAAAGCCGATCATCGCCATCGTGGGCCGCCCCAACGTGGGCAAGTCCATGCTGTTCAATAAAATCATTGGGAAACGCCTGTCCATCGTGGAGGACACCCCCGGCGTCACCCGGGACCGCATCTACGGGGAGTCCGACTGGTGCGGCCGGGCCTTCACCCTGGTGGACACCGGCGGCATCGAGCCCCGGACGGACAGCCAGATTCTGGAGTTCATGCGGGACCAGGCCCGGACCGCCATTGAGACCGCCACGGTGATTGTCTTTTTGACGGACATTCGGACAGGCCTCACCGCCTCGGACCAGGAGGTGGCCGCCATGCTGCTGCGCAGTGGGAAGCCCATCGTTCTGGCGGTGAACAAGATGGACTCCACCGGGGCCCCGGACCCGGATTTCTACGAGTTCTACAACTTGGGCCTGGGGGACCCCATCGCCGTCTCCGCCGTTCACGGTCACGGCACCGGGGACCTGCTGGACGCCTGCCTCCAGTACTTCCCGCCGGAGGACGGGGAGGAAGAGGAGGACGACGCCATTAAGGTGGCGGTTATCGGGAAGCCCAACGCGGGCAAGTCCTCCCTGGTGAACAAAATCCTGGGGGAGGAACGGATGATTGTCTCCGACATGGCAGGCACCACCCGGGACGCCATCGACTCCCGGTTCGAAAACGACAAGGGCAAATTTGTCTTTATCGACACGGCGGGCCTCCGCCGGAAGAGCAAGGTGGAGGAGGCCATCGAAAAGTACAGCGTCCTCCGGGCCACCATGGCCATCGAGCGCTCGGACGTGTGCCTGATTCTGATTGACGCCACAGAGGGGGTCACGGAGCAGGACACGAAGGTGGCGGGCCTGGCCCACGAGGCAGGGAAGGCCAGTATCATCGTGGTGAACAAGTGGGACCTGGTGGAAAAGGATGGCAAGACCATGGACCGGATGCGCAAGGAGGTCCAGGAGGGCCTGAGCTTCATGACCTACGCCCCCATCCTCTTCATCTCCGCCAAGACCGGCCAGCGGGTGGACCGGCTCTTTGAGCTTATTGACTATGTCTCCAACCAGGCGGCCACCCGGATTACCACCGGCATGCTGAACGACGTGCTGGCGGACGCCCAGACCCGGGTCCAGCCCCCCACGGACAAGGGGCGGCGGCTGAAAATCTACTATATGACCCAGGTGGGGGTGAAGCCGCCCCACTACGTCATCTTCTGCAACGACACAAAGCTGTTCCACTTTTCCTATCAGCGGTATCTGGAGAACTGCATCCGCAATACCTTTGGCCTGGAGGGAACGCCCATCAAGATTTCCGTCCGGCAGCGGGGCGACAAGGAGGTTTGAGTATGGAGAACCTGTGGCTGGCGATGCTTTTGATCTATGGCGGAACGGCTGTGGTGTCCTATTTCCTGGGCTGCTTCAACGGCGCGGTGATTGTGTCCAAGTATATCCTCCGGGACGACATCCGGAACCACGGCAGCGGGAATGCGGGCTTGACGAATTTTCACCGGACCTTTGGCGGCGGGCTGACCTTTGTGGTGATACTCTGCGACGTGCTGAAAGCGGTGCTTGCCGTGCTGCTGGCCAGTACCGTGTTCGGTGGGGCCGTAACGGCCAAATACTGGGCGGGCCTGTTCTGCCTGCTGGGCCACATGTTCCCCTGCATGTTCCATTTCAAGGGCGGCAAGGGCATCCTCTCCGGCGGTACGATTGCCCTGATGATCGACTGGCGCGTCGCTCTGGTGGTCTGGGGGGGCTTCCTGGTTTTGGTAATCGTAACGCGGTATGTTTCCCTGGGTTCCCTGTGGGCCGGGGC
Organism: uncultured Oscillibacter sp.; assembly: GCA_910587705.1. Lineage (GTDB taxonomy): Bacteria > Bacillota > Clostridia > Oscillospirales > Oscillospiraceae > Oscillibacter. The sequence goes on along the minus strand of CAJUMX010000017.1, from coordinate 59,654 downwards.
CAGCTTCCCCTTTATCAGCTGGTACTGCTTCCCGGAGGTCCGAGTTGTGGTGCTGGCTTTCCTCCTGGGAGGGCTGGTGGTCTGGCAGCACCGGGCCAACATCCGGCGGCTGCTGGCGGGGAATGAGAACAAGTTTTCGCTTCATCATAAAAAGGAGGGCGGCACATGAAAGCGGTGGTATTGGGGACCGGCGGCTGGGGCACGGCTTTGGCTCTGGTTCTCTGCGACAACGGGCACGACGTGACCCTCTGGTCCCGGACCCCCGCCAAGGCGGAGGAGATGGCCCGGACCCGGGAGAATCCCCTGTTAAAGGGCATCCCCCTGCCGGAGACGCTGAACGTCACCGGGGACCTGAATTGCCTGGAGGGGGCGGAGCTGGTGGTCTGTGCCAGCCCCTCCTTCGCCGTCCGAGAGACGGGGAAGCGGATTGCCTCCTATCTGCGACCGGAGACGATTCTGGTGACGGTTTCCAAGGGCATTGAGCGGGACACAAACCTGCGGATGAGTCAGGTTCTGCGGGAGGCTGTCGGGGACATCTGTCGGGTGGTGGCGCTCTCTGGTCCCTCACACGCGGAGGAGGTGGGCCTCCGGCTGCCCACGGCCTGCGTGGCTGCCTGCCCGGACCGGGAGGGGGCTTGCTTTGTGCAGGATGCCTTCATGAGCGACTGCTTCCGGGTCTACACCAGCGCGGACATTGTGGGCGTGGAGCTGGCGGCGGCGCTGAAAAACGTCATTGCCCTCAGCTGTGGCATCTGCGCGGGACTGGGCTTTCAAGACAACACAAAGGCCCTGCTGATGACCCGGGCTATGGCGGAGATCACCCGTCTGGGGGAGCACCTGGGCGGTATCCGCCAGACCTTCGGGGGGCTTGCGGGTATGGGAGACCTGATTGTCACCTGTACCTCCATGCACTCCCGGAACAACCGGGCGGGCATCCTCATCGGCCAGGGCAAACGCGTTCAAGAGGCCATGGAGGAGGTGGGCGCGGTGGTAGAGGGCTACTACGCCGCCGAGAGTGTCCATCAGCTGGCGGAACGGGAGGGCGTGGAGATGCCCATTTGCCGGTGCGCCTATGAGGTGCTGTACCAGGGCAGGCAGGCCCGGGATGTGGTCCCGGAGCTGATGGGCCGTCCGGGGAAGGACGAGCTTTTGGGAACCGCCTGGCTGTAAGACTGTTTGATAAGGATACGCCAAGGGACCCGCTGAAAGCGGGTCCCTTTTTTGCGGCGGGGATGGAAGGTTCTTCTGGAGAATTTGCGGCGCAAGCCCTCTTTTGCCGTTTACAAGTTTGCAAGACGGATCAACGCAAAAAGGTCCCCCTCCAGGCGGAAGGGGACCTTTTTATCCAGAAAAACTTACTTCGCGGCAATGGCCTCGATCTCGCAGAGGACGCCCTTGGGCAGGTCCTTCACGGCCACGCAGGAGCGAGCGGGCTTGGAGGTGAAGTACTTGGCATAGACCTCGTTGAAGGCGGCGAAGTCGCCCATGTCAGCCAGGAAGCAGGTGGTCTTGAACACCTTGTCGAAGCCGGCTCCGGCGGCCTCCAGAATGGCGCCCACGTTCTTGCAGCTCTGCTCCGCCTGGGCGGCGATGCCGGCGGGCACCTCGCCGGTGGCGGGGTCCACGGGAATCTGGCCGGAGGTGTAGATAAAGCCGTTTACCTCAAAACCCTGGGAATAGGGGCCGATGGCGCCGGGGGCGTTCTTGGTTTCCAGAACGTTCATGTTGACAGTCTCCTTTTTTGTATTTGATGCTTCTACTCTAATACAAGTACCGGAGAAAAGCAAGAGGCGGCGTGAGAAAATTTTGGAAAAGTGAAAAACTTTTCTAGAGCCTACTTAAAAACCGGCTCTCGTGCGGCGGTCTAATGTCTGTCGGGAGATCGGCCCGGTTCCTTAGGGGCCGTAGCGGCGGCGAAGGCGTCGGGGTCCACCTCCTTCTGGGTTTGGAGGATGGTCTCCAGAGGCGTGTGGAAATCCTTCTTAGAATGCCAGGTGGATAGAAGGCATTGGTAAACCATGGTGTCCCGCCATTGCTGGTCCTCTCCCACGGCGGCCTCTGCCAGGGCTTCCATCAGGGGAGCGAACCAGTCGGAGCCATACAGGTTCCGGTCCAGCACGCCCCAGTTGTCCGCACTGGCGTTCCCAGCGCACTCCAGCAGCTCCCGCTGATCGATGTCTTTGTCAAACATCACGGCAGAAACCATCTCCTGGAGCCGTTGGTTTTGTTCCATGTAATCCTGGTTGATCTCGCGGGCTGTCTCAAAGCTGATGTCATAGGTTTTGTGGCCAAAATACTCCTTCACAAAAGCGTCCGCTGCTCCAAGGGGGGTCAGCAGCTCGGGATGCTCCCCAACGTTACACTGCTCTTGAAGCTCCGCGTAATACTCGGCGGCGGGCTTGCCGCTGTCGGGGAAGTAGAGGGACGGGGTACCGTACTCGTCCAGCCATTGTTCTACGGCCCAGAGGCCACCCTCGCCTTGGGTTGCGGGCTGGCGGAGGAGAAGCTGGTAGTAGTCATGGGTGTCGCCGTCTTGGACAAAATAGGGGTAGTACCGCACACAGAGGTAGTCCTCTCCATCTGCTTGTTGGTTCAGGAAGTCCTGAACGTCAAAGGACTGGAGGTTGTTTCGAGTGAGGAAGTCCTCTCGAACCAGGGGACCGATTTCACAGAGTCTCTCCCAGGTTTCCCAATCCGGGTGGTCCAGCAGGTTGCTGCCGCTGAGGCCGGGACGGTAAAACTGCACGTCAGTGGGAAAGGTGTAGGCGTAGTATCGCTCGCCGTCGGTAGCGAACACCTCTATGCCGGGGCTCCCGGCACTGATGTGCTGCTCAAAGGCTGCCTGGTCCATCACCAGGAGGCCGAAGAGAAAGCCGCCCCCGCCGCCGAAGTCCTCCATGGCGGCCTCGTAGGAGTTTTTTTCGAAAACGGAAATCAGAGGCTTCCAGCTCTCCCCGGCGTCGGGGAAGGCACTGTCCAGGTAAAGAAGCCCGGAGTACTCCATGGGAAGGGCGATATACAGTCCGTCAACGCATTGGAGCGTCGCGTTTTTGCTGGTGAAGGGCGGATAAGGAGGCGGGTTCTCCGGGTCCACGGTCCCCTCGGCCGTCTCACCGCCGCAAGCGGTGAGCGTGAGCAGGCAAGCCAGCACCAAGGCAAAAAGGTCCAAATGGCGCATCGGCAAAGCTCCTTTCCTTGTATCAAATGCTTACAAACAGTATGACAGGTCCGCCTGGGGAAAAAATCACAAACCCAGAACAAAAAGTAACAAAGCGGAAACGGGAAAACGCCAGTTTCCGCTGTTGTGAATCGGCGGTGAACGTGGTATAATGATCGGGCGATTGTATTTTTGCCTGGAACTGGAGGGTTTTCCATATGAAGCTCATGGTGATCGACGGGAATAGCATCATCAACCGGGCCTATTACGGCATCCGGCCTCTCACAACCCGGGACGGGCTCTACACCCACGCCGTCTTTGGATTTTTGACAACGCTGCTGCGCCTGGAGGGGGAGGAGTCCCCGGACGCGGTGTGCGTTACCTTCGACCTCCACGCTCCCACCTTCCGCCACAAGGCGGACGCGGCCTATAAGGCCACCCGGAAGCCCATGCCGGAGGAGCTGCGCCAGCAGGTGCCGGTTTTGAAGGAGGTGCTGGACGCGCTGAACATTCCCCGCTATGAGCTGGAGGGCTGGGAGGCCGACGATCTGCTGGGCACCATCTCCCGGAAGTGCGGGTTGGCGGGCTGGGAGTGCGTGGTGGTCACCGGGGACAAGGACAGTCTCCAGCTCATTGACGAACACACGAAGGTGAAGCTGGTCTCCACCCGCATGGGCCAGACCACGACGAAGGATATGACGGAGGCCGCCTTCCAGGAGGCGTATGGCTTTGCCCCCATCCACATGATTGATTTGAAGGCTCTGATGGGGGACAGCTCCGACAACATCCCCGGCGTGAAGGGCGTGGGAGAAAAGACGGCCATGGGCCTGGTACAGATGTATGGCTCCATTGATCATCTTTATGACCACATGCCCCAGATCGTGACCGCCCCGGACACCCCCGCCAAGCCCGGTGTTATCAAAAAGCTGGCGGAGGGGGAGGAGTCCGCCCGCCATTCCTACTGGCTGGCCACCATCGCAACAGACGTGCCTCTGAACTTCCACCCGGAGGACAACTGGCGAAAAGCCCCGGGCCCCGAGGCGTATCCGCTGTTTTTAAAGCTGGAGTTTACCAAGCTTATTGAGAAATTTCAGCTCAGCCCGGACAGCACACCAGCCCCGGAGACCCGGAAGGAGACCGCCGCCGTTGTGGAGACGGTGACGGATCCCGCCCGGGGGGAGGAGCTGCTGGCCCTCTGGAAGGCGGCGGACCACGTGTCTGTGCTGGCCCGGCCGGACCTCTCTGCTGTGGGGGTCTACTGTGAGGCGGGGGAGGGCCCCGCCGTCATGGCGGAGCTGTTCTTCGAGCGCTACCAGGGAGATTGGAACGGTCTGTTGGCGGGCCTCTTTTCAGAGGCGGTCAAGAAGGTCTCCCATAACGTCAAGGACCTGATGCGGGCGCTTTTGGAGGGCGGCCTTCCGGCGGAGGGCTTTGTCTTTGACACGGCCTTGGCGGATTACCTGCTGGAGGCCACGGCGGGGAGCTATGACCTCCAGCGGCTTGTGGTCTCCTATTTCAACGAGGAGCTGCCAAAGCCCCTGTACCTGGAGCCGGATGCCTTCTCCCTCCTGGGAGACGGGATGGCCGCCGCCTCTTTGGACCGCTATGTCACGGCGGTGGAGGCCCTGTACGGCGTGTTGGCCGCCAGGCTCCGGGAGCGGGGCCAGTGGGGGCTGTTTCAGTCCGCCGAGCTGCCTCTGTGTCGGGTGCTGGCGGAGATGGAGCGGACGGGCTGTGGCGTGGACGCCCGGGCCCTGCGGGAGTTTGGTGAGAGCCTCTCCGCCCGGATGGCGGAGCGGGAGGCCGCCATTTATGAGATAGCCGGGGGCAGGTTTAACATCAACTCTCCAAAGCAGCTGGGGGAGGTGCTGTTCGACCGTCTGGGCCTGCCCCACGGGAAGAAAACGAAAACCGGCTGGTCGACCAACGCCGACGTGCTGGAAAAGCTCCGCCACCCCATTGTGGACGCGGTGCTGGAGTATCGGCAGTATGCCAAGCTGAAATCCACTTACGCCGATGGCCTCTTGAAGGCCATGGACCCTGACGGGCGGGTGCGGACGAAGTTCCAAATGACCGTTACCGCCACGGGCCGTCTCAGCTCCACGGAGCCGAATTTGCAGAACATCCCCACCCGGACGGACCTTGGCAGCGAGTTTCGCCGGATGTTCACGGCGGCAGAGGGCTGCGCGCTGGTGGACGCGGACTACTCCCAGATCGAGCTGCGTATTCTGGCGCATATCGCCGGAGACGAGGCGATGCAGGCGGCCTTTTTGGCGGGCGGCGATTTCCACGCCGAGACGGCGGCGAAGGTTTTCCGCGTGGCCCGGGAGGACGTGACCCATGAAATGCGACGCCAGGCGAAATCGGTGAACTTCGGTATTGTCTACGGCAAAAGCGCGTTCAGTCTAAGTCAGGACCTGGGCGTCAGTCTGCCTGAGGCCAGGGCCTATCTGGAGGATTACTTTGCCACCTTCCCCGGTGTGGGGAGGTACATGGAGGAGATTGTGGAAAAGGCCCATGAGGCTGGTTATGTGGAGACGCTCTTCCACCGGCGGCGGGAGATTTTGAAGCTGGCTTCCTCCCAGAAAAAGGACCAGGCCTCCGGCGAGCGGGAGGCTTTGAACATGCCGATCCAGGGGACGGCGGCGGATGTGATGAAGCTGGCCATGGTGGCGGTATGGAAGCGGCTCCGGACGGAAAAGCCTTCTGCCCGGCTGGTCCTTCAGGTTCACGACGAGCTGATTGTGGAGTGCCCCGAGGAGGAGGCGGAGGCCGTGGCCCAGCTTTTGGAGGAGGAGATGGAGCATGTGGTCCGTCTCAGCGTCCCCCTGACGGCGGAGGCCCACTGGGGAAAGAACTGGCTGGAGGCGAAGGGATGACGGAAGAAGTCGGTTTTTCCCGGCTGGGAGGCGATGGCATGAAGCGGCTCTATCTCATCGGCGGCCCCATGGGCGTGGGGAAAACCACCGTCTGCCGGGAGCTCCAAAAGCGGCTGGATCGCAGCGTCTTTTTGGACGGAGACTGGTGCTGGGATGCGAGCCCCTTCCAGGTGACGGAGGAGACCAAGGCCATGGTGACGGAAAATATCTGCTTTCTGCTAAACAATTTCCTCCGCTGCTCCGCCTATGACCACGTGATTTTTTGCTGGGTGCTGCACCAACAGGCGATTTTGGACGGCCTGTTGTCCCGCCTGGACCTGAATGGCTGTGAGGTCCGGGCGATATCCCTGACCGCCTCGCCGGAGGCTTTGACCGCCCGGATTAAAAAAGACGTCCGGGCCGGACGGCGGGACGGGGAAGCCCTGGAGCGGAGCCTTTCCTATCTGCCGCTATACGGCGCTCTGGATACGGAGAAGCTGGATGTGTCCCGCTTGACGCCTGCGGAAGCGGCAGAGCGCTTGGAGGACTGGCCATGAAGCGGCTGATTGTGCTTTTGGGCGTGGCGGGAGTGTCCCTCTCCGCTGTCTTTGTCCGCTGGTCCACGGCGCCGTCCCTGGTGCTGGCCTTTTACCGCATGGCCTTTTCGGTTCTGCTGCTACTTCCCCTGGCCCTTGCCCGGCGGGGAGAGTTTCGGGCCCTCCGGCGGCGGGAGCTCTATTTGAGCCTCCTCAGCGGGGCCTTTCTGGGGATTCACTTTGCCTGTTACTTCGAGTCCCTCCGCTGGACCTCCATCGCCGCGGCGGTGGTGCTGGTGGACACGGAGGTGCTGTTTGTGGCCCTGGCCTCGGTGCTGGTTTTGCGGAAAAAGCTCAGCCGCCGGGCCTGGACGGCGGTGCTGCTGGCCTTCGGCGGCAGCGTGGCGGTGGCTCTGGCGGACTCCGGGGGAGGGGGAACGGCCCTCCGGGGGAACCTGTTCGCCCTGACGGGATCCTTGTGCATGGCGGTCTATACCATGCTGGGAGCCGTCTGCCGGAGGACCCTCTCCACTACGGTGTACACAACCTTGGTTTATACTTCGGCCACGGCCACAGTGCTGGCCGCCGCTCTGGCGGGAGGACAGGCCCTCATAGGCTGGGGTTCGGTCAATCTGCTGGCGGGGCTGGGTATGGCGGTATTCTGCACGCTGCTGGGTCACAGCGTATTCAGCTGGGGCCTGAAGTACCTGCCCCCGGCCTTTATCTCCACGGCGAATTTGCTGGAGCCGGTGCTGGCCTCCGTGTGGGGGCTGATCCTCTTCGGGGAGCGGCCTGGCGTCCTGGTGATGCTCGGCGGGACGTTGATCCTGCTGGGCATCGGGCTCTACAGCCGGGAGGAAGCGTAGGAAGGAGCGTTTATGGAACAGAATAGGAAGGTCCAAATCGTCCCCATGAACGGGGACCATCTGGACGAGGTGGTGGAGCTGGAACGGGTCTGCTTCCCGGACCCCTGGTCTCGGAACATGCTGAAAGAGGAGCTGGAAAACGACCTGGCGGCTTTCCTGGTGGCCCTGGACGGACAGGGGGCCGTGGCGGGCTACGCGGGGCTCCAGGTGGTGCTGGACGAGGGCTACATTCTCAACGTGGCGGTCCGGCCGGACTGCCGCCGCCAAGGCGTGGCGGGACAGCTTTTGCAGGTGTTTTTGAACTTTGCCAAAGGCAATCAATTGGCCTTTTTGACTCTGGAGGTCCGGGCCTCCAACTATCCCGCCATCGCGTTGTACGGAAGCCGGGGCTTCCGGGGCGTGGGGCGGCGGAAGAATTACTATGAGCACCCAAGGGAGGACGCGGTCATCATGACCCTGGACCTGACGGGGGAAGAGGAGACGAACGAATGAAACTGAAACTGGCCTCACCGGAGCAGGTGGCGATGGTTTACGAGCGGGACTTAAAGCCCTCCTTCCCCCCGTCGGAGCTGAAACCCCTGGCCAACATCCAGGCCATGTGCCGGGACGGCTGCTACCAGCCCTGGTGCCTCTTTGATGGGGAGGAGATCGCGGGGGAGTGCTTCCTCTGGCTGGGCCGGCCCGGCTGGGCGCTTTTGGATTACCTCTGCGTGGCGGAGGGTCGCCGGAACAGCGGCGCGGGGGCGCTGATGCTGGAGCTTTTGCGCCGGGCGGAGCAAAACACGGTCATTTTGGTGGAGAGCGAGGCCCCCGTCCACGCCCCGGACCCGGCGATGGCGGAGCGCCGCTTGGGCTTCTACGCCCGGAATGGGCTGCGCACCGCCGGGTACGACACAGACGTGTTCGGCGCCCACTACAAGACCCTGTACCTCTCCGAGGGGCCCGTGCCGGACGGGCGGCTGATGGAGGAGAACCGCTTCATCTATCAGGACCGCTTCCCCAAGGAGAAGTACGAGCGCTACGTCCGCATCCCCCGGGACCCGGCGCAGGGGCCCATTCACCAGATTCCCTGGAATGAAGATTGAGGGAGGGACATGATGAAAATTCTTGGCTTTGAGTCCTCCTGCGACGAGACCGCCGTGGCGGTGGTGGAGGACGGCCGGACCGTGCTGTCCGACGCCGTCGCCTCCCAGGTGGAGATTCACGCCCTGTACGGCGGCGTGGTGCCGGAGATTGCCTCCCGGAAGCACGTGGAGGCCATTGCCGCCCTGACGGAAAAGGCCCTGGTGGACGCGGGCTGTACCCGCGGCGATATCGACGCGGTGGCGGTGACCTATGCGCCGGGGCTTATCGGCGCGGTGCTGGTGGGGCTGAGCTTCGCCAAGTCCGCCGCCCTGGGGCTGGGGGTCCCGCTGATTCCCGTTCACCATATCCGGGGCCACATCGCCGCCAATTACCTGGCCTTCCCCGAGCTGGAGCCCCCCTTTCTGGCCCTGGCCATTTCCGGGGGGAACACCCTGCTCATCGACGTGGCGGGCTATACGGATATGAAAATATTGGGAGGCACCCGGGACGACGCGGCGGGGGAGTGCTTTGACAAGGCGGCCCGGGTGTTGGGGCTGTCCTATCCTGGGGGAAAGCCCATCGATGAGCTGGCCCGGCAGTCGGCGGGCGGCGTGTATCATCTGCCCCACGCTCAGGTGGACGGCGCACCCCTGGACATGAGCTTTTCCGGCCTGAAAACGGCGGTGGTGAATCTGGCCCACCACGCGGAGCAGGTGGGGGAGCCCCTAGACCGGGGGGCCCTGGCCCGGGATTTCACCCAGGCCGTCAGCGATACCCTGGTTCCCCGGGCCATGGAGGCGGTCCGGCTGACGGGGCGGGGAACCCTTGTGGCCGCCGGAGGCGTAGCCGCCAATTCCATCGTGCGGGCGGACCTGGAGCGGGCCTGCCGGGAGGCGGGAATCAAGCTCTACCTGCCGCCCCTGCGCCTCTGCGGGGACAACGGGGCCATGATTGCCGCCCAGGGCTATTACGAGTTCCTGGCAGGCCATACGGCGGGGATGGAGCTGAACGCCTACGCCACCCGGGACATTTCCGAGGAGCTGAAAAACGCGTGAGGGGAAACTCCCTTCACGCGTTTTTTCTATCCCTCCAGGGGGTCCCATTGGCACCGCGCTAAGTCCACCATGCCGTCCGGCCGGAAGGCCACACCCTCCGCCTCCAGCAGGGCCCGCTGGGTTCCGGGAGCGTGTCGGTCAAAAGCGGCCTTGGTGCCTCCCAGGCTGTCCACCACCCGGTGGCAGGGGACGGAGGGGTCCTGACAGCCCGCCATGGCATAGCCCACCGTCCGGGCACAGCGTGGCCTCCCCGCCAGATGGGCAATCTGACCATAGGTCGCCACCTTCCCGGCGGGAATCCGGCGGACAATTTCCCGGAAGGCGGCAAAGGTTTCCCCCCTCACCGCTCCCGCACCTCATAGAGGTCCGTCCGCCGGGCGGAGAGAATGGGAAGCTGGCGGCGGACGGACTCCACCCGGCAGAGGTTCAGATTGGCGTACAGCGTGGCCTCTCCGGACCCGGCCTGGCAGAGAACATTGCCCCAGGGGTCCACGGCGATGGAATGCCCGTAGGCCACATAAGAGGCCGTCTCGTCCCGGGCGGGGGAGACCCCCACCGTAAAGCACTGGTTATCCACCGCCCGCTGGCGGAAAAGAAGTTCCCAGTGGGCGGGGCCGGTGGTCATGTTGAAGGCGGCGGGGACGAAGATGCACCTGGCTCCCCGGAGGCACATGCACCGGGCCAGCTCCTCAAACCGGAAGTCGAAGCAGACGCAAAGGCCCATGGTGCCAAACTCCGTCTCGAAGGTGGTGATGGCATTCCCCGGGGCGAGAACGTCGGACTCCCGGAAGCGCTGGCCTCCCTCCACGTCGATGTCGAAAAGGTGGGCCTTCCGGTGCTTTGCCAGAAGCTCCCCCTTCCGCCCGTAGACGAAGCTGGTGTTATAAACCCGGTCCCCCTCCAGCTCCGGCAGGGAGCCGCCCACCACGTACAGCGCCAGCTCCGCCGCCAGGGCGGACAGGGCTCGCTGAACTTCTCCACCCTCCGGTTCTCCGTAGGAGTGGAAGCAGGCGTTGTCATAGGGACAGCAGAACATCTCCGGCAGAACGGCGATGTCCGTCCCCCGGGCCTTGGCCTCCCGGAGGCGGAGGCAGGCGGTTTCCAGATTTTCCGATTTGTCCGCCGTGACGGGCATTTGAATCAGCGCGGCGCGCATGGATAGCCCTCCTTTTTGGATTGATACAATATGGATTGTATCACAGGCCGAACCGTGATACAATACGAAAAACAGACAAGGAGGCCAAACCATGGCAGTCTATACGGAGAAGAAAACCTACCAGACCAAAGCCCACATGGGCATGATCGACGTGACGGAGGATTTCCAGCACGCGGTGTCGGCGGCGTGCCAGGAGCACGGCATCTCCGCCGGGACGGTGACGGGCTTCACCACCGGGGGCGTGGCGGGGCTGACCACCCTGGAGTTTGAGCCGGGGATGGTGAACCACGATTTGAAGGCGGCACTGGACGTGTTTTCCCCCTACCTGGACGAGAAGGGGCACGTGGTGCCCTACTGGCACCACGAGACCTGGCACGACGACAACGGCTCCTCCCACATCAAGGCGGCGCTGCTGTCCCCCTTCATCACCGTGCCCTTTGTGGACGGGAAGATCACCGTGGGGCCCTGGCAGAACCTGACCCTGGTGGAGTGCGATACCCGGAATAGGGTCCGGGACATCGTGTTTCAGGTGATGGGAGAATAGGCTGTGGGACTGGTCCTGGGTCTGGGGCTGATGGGAGCTCTGGGAGGCGGCACGCTGGCGTATGTCTGCTTCGAGGAGGCCCGGCGGCTTCTGCGCCGGGGCCGAAGGCTTCCGGGAGTGTGCTTCGGGGCAGGGACGGCGGCATGCGCCCTTCTGGCCTTGGGCGGGGCCTGGATAGCCTGGAGCATTGTGGATGGATTCATTTGGTAATACGGAAAAGAGCGGCGGGAATGTTCCCGCCGCCGCTTTGTCTTGGTAGTAGCGACGACATCTCCCGGCTAGTTCGGGGGTAGAAAATAGCTTATAGCGAGGGGAACGTAGAAAAGGAAAGAGCTCCCTGTTTAAAGTAGACGTGGTTTGCTGACCACACAAATGCAAAAGCGGGGAGGTACTCGCTGGGAAAGGCGGCCTTACCTTAGAGAGCCGTCAGATAAAACTGCCAGGACTGGTAGTCGCCCCAGGGAAGGGGCAGGGGCCAGCCCGCCTCCATCAGCGCGCTGCCGGGATAACGGCCCTGGCCGTTGACCTGATAATAGAAATCCGGGTTCAGCCCTTTCAGCCGCAGGCTCCGGCAGGGCGGCCCGCCCTGAATGGGACCGGAGACCACGGAGACCAGGGCCTCCCGCTGGTCAGGGGAGACCAGCTCCCAGGCGGTATAGGGACCATTCTGGAAGGGGTCGCTAAGGCGGTAGTAGTCCCCCTGGTGAAGGAGGGCCTGATGCTCCTTGAAAAAGGCCGTCTGGCGGAGAATGATCTCCCGCTCCTCGGGAGTGATTTGAGCTGGGTCCATCTCATAGCCGAAGGTGCCGTGCATGGCTACGACGCCTCGGGTCTGCATGGAGACAGACCGGCCCGTCTGGGCGTTGGGCACGGCGGAGACATGGGCGCCCATGGTACAGACCGGATAGCAGAAGGAGGTGCCGTACTGGATGCGGAGCCGGTCCATGGCGTCGGTGTTGTCACTGCACCAAATTTGGGGGGTGTAGTACAGCATACCTGCGTCAAAGCGGCCGCCGCCGCCGCTGCACCCCTCGATGAGCATATGGGGAAAGTCCCGGTGCATCCACTCCAACATATCATATAGACCTAGAACATAGCGGTGATAGACCTCTCCCTGCCGGTCCGGCAGGAGGGCGGCGGACCAGACGGCAGCCAGACTGCGGTTTACGTCCCACTTGACATAGGAGATCTCCGCACTGGAGAACACGGCCTTCAAAGCGTCGTAAATGTGGTTTCGGACCTCCTTTCGGGAGAAGTCCAGTGCCAGCTGCTGGCGGCTCCGAACCATCCGCCCCGGAGCCTGGAGAACCCAGTCCGGGTGGGCCCGGTAGAGCTCGCTGTCCTCGTTGACCATCTCCGGCTCAATCCAAAGACCGAATTTCATGCCCAGGGCCTGTATGCGGGGGACAAGGGCCTCCAGTCCGCCGGGGAGCTTTTCCTCGTTGACGGCCCAGTCCCCCAGCCCCGCCAGGTCGCTGCTTCGTTTACCGAACCAGCCATCGTCCATGACAAAGAGCTCCATCCCCAGGGAGGCAGCGCTCTTGGCGATGTTCACCAGACGTTCCGCGTCGAAGTCGAACATGGTGGCTTCCCAGTTGTTGATGAGAATGGGCCGGGGCTGCCCTGCCCAGGGGTCTCGAAGCAGCCGCTCCCGAATGGCCCGGTGGAGCTGGTGGCTCAGGAGGGAAAAGCCCTGCTTGGAGCAGCAAAGAGCCGCCTCCGGGGTGGTGAAGTGCTCCCCAGGGGCCAGGGTCCAGCAAAAGTGCCAAGGGTGAATGCCCAGGGTGAGGCGGATGTTCTCAAACTGGGACCGCTCTGCCGCCGCTTGGAAGTTGCCGCTGTAGAGGAGCATGGCTCCATAGCAGAGGCCGTGGTCCTCTCCGGCGTCGTGGTCGCAGAGGATGACAAAGGGGTTGTGCTGGTGGCTGGAGCTGCCCCGGACGCTTTCCGCGCTCCGCACGCCGGGAAGCAGGGGCCCCCGGTTGGGGCTGCGCTCCTGAATGTGCTTGCCGTCGAAGGTGATAAGGTCCAGGTCCCCCCGCTGAAAGTCTAGGCAGAGGGAGGCCGCCTGCCGGATTTTAACGGTCTGTCCGCCCTGGTTGTGGAGCCGGACCGCCCGGGTGATGACATCACAGTCCTCCAGCACGCCGTAATAGAGCTCCACCTCCACCCCGGCGGCGGCATCCTCCAGGATTACCACCAGAGTTTCGTCTCCCCGAAAGGCGGGGAGACCCTCCAGGGTATATTTTCCCGGCTCCACCCGAAAGGACTTGAACCGGAGGTCCGCGGTCCGGCTGCCATTGGGTAGCTCCAGGTCCAGAGCGGGGAGGCGAAAGTCTCCCATACCGGCGGCGGAGTACTCCTGGGGGAGCACGTCCAGAGAGAAGGTTCGGTCCTTTCCCGCCTCCTCCGGGACGGGGGAAAAGCCCCGGTCCACGTATCGGATGCGGTAGGACAGGTCGCAGTCCTCCACCCGGGGGCCGTAATAGGTGTGGAGCAGGACGCCGTGGGCGTCCGCTTTCATCTGATAGGTGGTGTGCTTCGTGTGCAGGGTGAACAAGCCCTTTTCGCAATGTATCATAAGACGTTCCTCATTGAATCTCGGGTGAAAGGTTCAGCCCCGGCGGGGCGAATCGCCGGGGCTGAGTGGAAGAAAGGTGGATGTATGAAGGTTGCTGCCATCAATGTGAAGTCTCACATTGCGGTTGCTGAAATGAATTTCCGCTCCGACCCGGAGAAGTACCGGGCCGCTGGAGCGTGCGGGAGATTACTTGCCGCCGGTGGAGGCAATGCCCTCGATGAACTGACGCTGGAAGATCAGGTACAGAATCACCATGGGCAGCATGGCCAGCAGGGAACCGGCCATCAGCACCGGGAAGTTGGTGGTAAACTGGCCCCGGAGGGTGGCCAAACCGGAGGATAGGGTCATCATCTTCAAATCGGAGTTTACCACCAGGGGCCACATGAGGTCGCTGTAGGCAAACACAGCGGTGAAGATGGTCAGGGCCGCCACGGAGGTGCCCGTCAGGGGGAACATGACCTTGGTGAAGGTCTGCCACTGGTTGCAGCCGTCTAAGTAGGCGGCCTCTCCAATTTCATTGGGGATACCCATGTAGGTCTGGCGCAGGAAGAACACGCCGAAGGCGCTGACAAGACCCGGGAAAACCAGAGCGAAGATCGTATTGGCCAGCCCCATGTGGGCTACCATTTGGTACTGAGGGATAATGAAAATCTGGCTGGGCAGGGACATCTGCACCAGGACGATGCTAAAGAGGAAGTTCTTGCCCTTGAAGTTCAGCTTGGCGAAGGCATAGCCCGCCATGGAGCTGAACACAATGGCGCAGAGTACCCGGAAGAGGATCATCAGCGCCGTGTTCCAGTACAGGTTCAGGAACGGCAGGCTCTTCATGGCGTCCGTGAAGTTATCCAGAATCAGCTCCTTGGGGAAGAAGGTGGGCGGAATCGCCAGACTCTCGGGGATGGTTTTGGAGCTGGTGAGGATCATCCACACAAAGGGGAAGATCATGATGACGGAGCCCAGGATCAAGGCCGCGTAGGTCAGAAAAGTGGTGATCCGTTTGCTCCGGGTGAGAGAAGCCGTGGTTTTCATTTCGTCCCCTCCTTACACGTCGTAGTTGACCCACTTCTTCTGGCCAAGGAACTGGATGATGGTCACCAGGCCGATGAGAAGCACGGTCCAGATCACGATGGCGCTGCCGCTGCCGCGGCTTCCCGCCACGAAGGACTCGCGATAGAATAGGTACATCAGGCTCTGCACGCTGGTGACGGCGGGGTTTGTGTCCTCCACCATCATGTAGATGAGGTCATACACCTTCACAGAGGCCATCAGCCGCATGATCATGACCACGAAGAGGGTGGGGGAGACCATGGGCAGGGTGATGTGGAAGAACTGGGTGACCTTGCTGGCCCCGTCGATGCTGGCCGCCTCGTAATAGGACTTGGAGATGTTCTGGAGGCCCGCCAGGAGGAGCACCGCGTCATAGCCGATGTTGCTCCAGATAGCCACCAGAGCGCAGGCGATCATCACCACGCCGGGCTCTGTGATCCAGCCGATTTGGGTTCCCAGGGCCTGGTTCAAAATGCCGTACTCGCCGTTGAAAATCCAGCGCCACACCATGGTGACGGCGGCGGGGGCGCAGACCATGGGCAGGAAGAAGATGGTGCGGAAGGCGCCCTTGCCCTTGATCTTGGCGTTTAGCAGCATGGCCACCAGCAAAGACAGGAACAGGCCCAGGGGCACGGTGAGGATGCAGAAGTAAATGGTGTTCCAGGTGGCCCGCCAGAATTCCGGGCGCTGGAAAATGTCGATGTAGTTCTGGAAGCCCACAAACTTGTAGTTGCCAAAGCCCAGGTGCTCGCAGAAGCTGGTGTACAGCGTCTGGACGAAGGGCCACAGGTTCAGCACCACCAGGCCGAGGATGGTGGGGGCCACCATGATATAGGCCCAGTTTTGCTCCCGCTTGGCGGCGGCGGATAGTTTCAAACCCTTATTCATGGCAAACCCTCCTCTCACGCGTCCGCCAGCTTTTTGGCGGTTTCGGTGTTGATGATGCGTTGGATATTGTCCATTCCAGCCTCAAAGTTTTGCTGGCCGTTATAGACCTTGTTCAGCTCATCCAGTACGGGGGCCTTCCACTTGGGTCGGGCAGAGTTGTTGACGCTTTGAATGCCGTATTCAAACTGCTCGTTGAGAATCTCCAAATCCAGATCGTAGCCCGCGTTGGCAAAGGCGTCGAAATAGGGCTGCTCGGTGCCATCATAGGCGGAGATGGCCGCGCCATAGCTGCTGGCGATCAGCTGGGCCTCCTCGGTGCCGAAGAACTTGATGACCTCCAGGGCGGCGTCCCGGGTCTTGCCGTGGGCGGCAGTGGAATAGCAAAGGCCGTTGGAAATGGTGGCCCGGCCATCCCCCTGTACGGGGTCGGGACACATGGGAAGGCGGGCGATGTCCCACTTGCCCTGCATATTGGGGAAGCTGGTCGTGTCGTTCCACAGGTTCCAGTTGCCCTCTAGGAACATGGCGCCCATCTCGGAGAAGAAGGCGGTCTGGGGCGTGGTTTCGGCGAAGTAGGTTTGATCGGGGCACCAGTCGGTCTTTTGCATGCCGATGTAGAAGTCCATAGCCTTCCGGGTGCCCTCCTGGTCAAAGCCGCCCTGGGTCTTATCCTCGGTAAGGATGCAGCCGCCGGCCTGATAGACAAAATTCCAATAGCCCATCTGGTCGTCGTTATAGGCCATGAAGCCGTATTTGCCTGTGGCTTGGTGAATCTTTTCAGAGGCGACTACCATGTCATCCCAGGTCCAATTCTCATCGGGGTAAGCCACTCCGGCCGCATCAAACATCTCCTTGTTATAGCACAGGACAACATTGTCTTTGTCCTTAGGCACGCCGTACATCCGACCGTCGAAGCCCTGGGCGTTTCCGATGGAGATGTCGGAGAAGTGCGTTTCGTAATACTGGGGGTCCACATCGTCGTAAAGGTTGGTTACATCCGCCAGCATGCCGAACTCTGTGTAGTAGAGAATCTGGTTCGTGTGCATCCAGAAGATGTCTGGCATGGTGTTGGATTCGGCGGCAGCCTCCAGCTTGGTCCAGTACTCATTCCAGTTTGTGACCTGTACGTCGATTACCACGTCGGGATTCTTCTCCATGTAGGCCGCGCAGATGGCCTCCATGCTGTCCCGCTGATAGACGTCCCAAATTTGGAAGGTCAGGTGGGTTTTGCCGTCGGCGGCGCCGCAGCCGCAAAGACTCAGCAGCAATGTGAGGGCCAGAGCGACGGCGGCAACGCGGGGAATTCGTTTCATAACTCCACTCCTCTGCTTCAAATTTGCTTGGGGCCGTTTATGCTAACGAAATCATAATACTACCCATGTGGCTCTGTAAATGGACAGGATTTCAAAAAATATACCCAAATGCTTGAAAAATTGCCATCTGTGCAAGTCGGGCAACATTTTGGTATATTTTCAGAAAATTCATGAATATTCGCCATATATGGGAATTTTTATTTGTGCAAAATGGAAGGCATAAGCCAAAAGCCCCAGAAAGGGGCTTTAACGGGCTTCCACATTTTTACATTATATACCAAAATGCGGGATATTTTGGATGGGGCGGCGGGGTGTACTCGCCAGGTATTCGGAGGGGGACAGGCCGGTTTCCCGACGAAAGACCTTGGCGAAATAATTGGCGTTGGCAAAGCCTGAGGCTTCCGCCACGTAAGTGATGGTGGTATCCGGGTCCCGGAGCAGCAGCTTGGCGTATTCCACCCGTACGCGGGTGATGTACTTCCCCGGGGAGATGCCGATTTTCTTGGTAAAGACCCGGCCCAGGTGGGCGGCGGAAACCTCCAGCCGCTCCGCCAGCTCGTCTACGCCCTCCAGGAAGGGGAACTCCTCCTGGATGATGGCCACCGCCGCCTCCACCAGGGGGGACCCGGAGTCCACCCGGACAGTGGTGGGGAGGACCTTGAGCTTCAACAGCATGGAATAGGCCAGGGAGGAGGCGGTCTCTCCGGGGACCTCGCCCTGTTCATCCTCCCAGACGGCCAGGGCCATTGCCGTCTCCCGCACCGCCGCCGCGCCGCCGTGAAACAGGGTGTTTCCTCCCTTGGACAGCCGCTCCGCCAGCAGACGGGGAACCAATTCTCCCCGGAGCTGGAGGAGGATGCAAAACCCGTCGGACACCGCCTGGACGGTGTACTCCCCGGGCTCCGCCAGCAGGTATGCCTGTCCAGGGTCCAGCAGGGCATAGCGGTCATAGGCGGAAACCGTCAGGTTTCCCTGGATCGCCGCTGGGAGGATATAGTCCCCTGTGTGGCCGTAGCCAGTGATCCGGTCTCCGGCGGAGAGGGGTAGCAGGCGGATGTTGGGCAGGGCCAGCAGCCCCTGTACGTCGGAATTCGGGGCCGCCGGACGGATATCTCGTTTTTCAATGGCTCGTGGGGACATACGAAACCTCCGTGTATGCGATTGGTGTTAGTGGGCGATGGCCTGTTCCGTTTCCTTGTCGAACAGGTGGATTTTTTCCTTGTTCAGGGTCAGCTTGGCGGAATCGCCCACCCGGCCGGGATAGGTGGAGGGAGCGCGGACCACAACCTTGCTGCCCTGGCAGTCCAGGTGCAGATGAATTTCCGCGCCCATCAGCTCGGCAATCTCAATGGTGGCGTCCAAGTCGTAATTCGGGCCGACGGCGGCGTCCACATCCTCGGGCCGGACGCCCAGAACCACCGTTTTGCCCACGTAGGGGCCCAGGACCTCCCTGCCCATCCGCTCCGGCAGGGTGACGGAGGAGCCGCAGGTCTTGGCGACAAACTTCCCGTTCTCCTCGGCAATAACCGCGTCCAGGAAGTTCATCTGGGGAGAGCCGATGAAGCCTGCTACGAAAAGATTGCAGGGCGCGTCGTAGAGGGTCTGGGGGGTGTCGTTTTGCTGAATGATGCCGTTTTTCATCACCACGATGCGGTCACCCATGGTCATGGCCTCGGTTTGGTCGTGGGTGACATAGACAAAGGTAGTCTGGAGCCGCTTGTGCAGGCGGCTGATCTCTGCCCGCATGGCGGTGCGGAGCTTGGCGTCCAGGTTGGAAAGAGGCTCGTCCAGAAGGAACACGGCGGGGTTGCGGACCATGGCCCGGCCCAGGGCTACCCGCTGGCGCTGGCCGCCGGAGAGGGCCTTGGGCTTGCGGTTCAGCAGGTGCTCCAGGTCCAGAGCCCGGGCGGCCTCGTGGACCCGGCGGTCGATCTCCTCCTGGGGAATCTTTTGCAGGGTCAGGCCGAAGGCGATGTTCTTATAAACGGTCATATGGGGGTAAAGGGCGTAGTTCTGGAATACCATGGCGATGTCTCGGTCCTTGGGGGCCACGTCGTTGACCACCCGGTCTCCAATGTACAGCTCGCCGCTGGTGATGTCCTCCAGGCCGGCGATCATCCGCAGGGTAGTGGACTTTCCGCAGCCGGAGGGGCCCACCAGGATAACGAATTCCTTGTCTTGAATTTCCAGGTTTAAATCGGGAACAACGGTGACGTTGCCGGGATAGGTTTTTTCCACATGCTTGAAGGTGATACTGGCCATGATGAAACGCCTCCTCGGTAATTTTGGAAACAGCATAACACTGTCTCCCGGGGGAAGGCAAGGGTAAATTCCGGATGGCATCGGTAAAATTCCGATACTTTTCCGAAAGACAAAAAAATTACCCGGCAGGTCAGTTTCTTGCCCTTGCGCCGGAAATGGGAGTGTGATATAGTATAAACTTAATCAATCAAACAAAAACGGCTGGGAGGAGCGCGGGTATGTTTTTTCGAAAAGACTACGCAAAGCCGGGCCCTGGCGTGGAGCGGGACGAGCCTGAAAAGACCGGCGTAGCCCGACTGGCGGAGATTTTCTCCATTGAGTGCGTCACTCTGGTGAAGCTGAACCTGCTGTTCCTTTTAAGCTGTCTCCCGGTGGTTACCATCCCGGCGGCGGTCTTTGCCATGAACCGGGTGACGCGGAGGATGGTCCTGGATCAGCCGGTAACTCTGCTGTACCACTACAAAACTGCCTTCCGGAAGGAGTGGAGGCGGGCCTATGCCGCCTTTTTCACTGTGGCCGTGCCCCTGGTTCTCTCCGCCTGCGGCGTGTGGTTTTATCTCAGCCGGGCCATGGCACAGCCGGTACTGCTCCTGCCCTTTATGCTGTGCTCCACGGTGCTTTTGCTGACGCTGTTGGCTTCCACGTATTTCTATGGATTGCTGACCACGGAGCGGAGCTTCCGGGAGTGTCTGCGGCTGTCTCTGCTCCTGGGGGCGGGAAGGCCCCGCCGGGGAGCGCTGGCGGCGCTGGCGGTATATGGGTCTCTGGTTTTCGCCCTGCTGGAGTTTCCCATCAGTGGGATTTACCTGCTGCTGATGGGATTCTCCGTGCCCTGCCTTCTGGGAGGCTTCTTTGTGCGGACGGAGTTGAAGCGGATTTAAGTGTGTGCTTTCCAGGCGCATGTCAGTTTGGGAGAGGGATAAAAGAGAGGTCTTATGCAAGGGAGGCCGGGCAATATTGCCCGGCCTCCCTTGTCTGTTGGTAGCGGCGACGATATTCCCCCGACTAGACCGAGGGTAAAACTAGCTTATAGCGAGGGAAAAGGTAGAGAAAGAAAAAGCTCCCTGTTAAAGTAGAAGCGGACACGGCAGGAATAAAAATTGATGGCGGATTATATTCGGGATCGACTTGAGTCAGGCCAGCTGGCAGATTAACTGTAACCGAAGGAATTTGTAAGCCCATTTACGGGTCACAAGAACAAGAAGTCGTAACGAAAAACCTCTTAAGGGGTGGCCCGTGAAAGGAAAGCGGTCGACAAATCTTTTGGGGCCCCTTAAGAGGCTTCGTCCGTATCATACCCTTCGAGGGCTTATGTAACCCTCCGACTTAGTTGGAGGCTTTGACTGTCTCTTTGTCCCAGACCAAATACAGGCCGGAGGGACCTAGGCCAGTTGTGCCAGCAATTTTCTAAAACTCTCTTACAGAAAAACTTCATACAACGAGTATATAAAACGCTGACACAACGGTGCCCGATAGGTCAAATAAATTTTCGTTTATAATATCCCACAGCTCAGCGAGCGCTTATCTGGTTTCTGCTCATTAAAGCCTCAAAATGGATTCCAGTAACGTCCGCCGTTGGGGATATTTAAAAGCAGGGATATGACAATTAAAAGAAAGCCGCAGAAGAAGGCAATGTAATCATTTCTCAAAAACGGCTGTGCTCTGTACCAGGTTCGGTTTTTTTCCCGGCCAAAGCAGCGCAGTTCCATGGCGTTGGATACCACCTCAATGCGATCCAGGCTGGAGAGAATCAGCGGCATCAGAATGCTGGTGGCACTTTTCAGCCGCTTAAAGACCCCCGCTTTGCCGGACAGCTCCACACCCCTGGCCTGCTGGGCCAAGGAGATGTCATGAAACTCTTTCATGACATCCGGGATATACCGCAGCGCCAGGGATACGGAGTAAGAGATGCGGTAGCTGACACCGATGTGGTTTAAGGAGGAAGCAAATTCACTGGGCTGGGTCGTGCAGATGAAGAGCATAACCATCGGAATGGTGGCGGTGTACTTTAGCACCACATTAAGATGGTACAGCAGCTGCTGGCTGGTAATGGTGTACCGTCCAATGATGGTAAACAACAGCGTTCGCGAGCCATAGATGGTAACACCGTGCTCCGGAGAGAAGAGATAAATCAGCGCGTTGTTCAGAAGCAGAAACACCAACGTGAAAATCAGCAGCACTTTGACGTCAGCAAGGCGGATTTTCGAGATCTTGAACAGCACGACCGCCGCCAGGGTGAGGAAAATAAGATACCGGGTATCAAACGTAACCATGGCGGCAAACACCCAGCACATCATGCAGGCTAGCTTGGACGCGCCAGTAAGTGCATGGATAGGGGACTTGCGGTCAATGAAGTTGAACAGTTTAACCATGCTTCCTAGCCTCCCTGTCAAAGTCAATGAAGTGCTGGACGAACTGATTGGGGGCCTCCGCTCGACACATCAACGCAAGATCATAAAGGGATGTCTCCTTGAGGCTGGCGCGCTGAATGATAGCGGGGTTTGTCAGAATGTTTGCCGAGGTGTCGTCCGCAATGATTTGCCCCTGGGAAAAGACGACTGCCCGTTTGGCGTATTCCAACATTAAGTGCATATCGTGGGTGATCATCACCACCGTGATGTCCATGGCGCTGAGCTCACGAAGAAACTCCATAATTTCTGTGTAATGCCGGAAATCCTGACCGGCTGTGGGTTCGTCCAGAATCAGCATCTCCGGATTCAGCACCAAGATAGCGGCAATGGTCACCCTCTTTTTCTGCCCAAAGCTCAAAGCGGAAATGGGCCATTTTCGGAAGGGGTAGAGGCCGCAGATTTTCAGCGCTTCTTCCACCCGCGTCTGAACCTCGTTTTCAGGAACGCCCCGTAGCCGCAGACCCAGCGCGACCTCATCTAAAATAAAGGATTTGGAAATCATCTGGTTGGGGTTTTGCATGACATATCCAATCCGGTCCGCCCGCTCCTTGATGCTCAAAGTGGCCATGTCCTGGCCCTTGAACCGCAGCGTACCCTTTTGCGGTTTTTCAAAGCCACAGATTACCTTGGAGAAGGTGGACTTGCCTGCGCCATTGGTGCCGGCGATGGCCAGCAGCTCTCCCTTTTCAATCGTCAGGCTGACGTTTTTTAGGGCGTGAAAGCCATTTTCGTATGTAAAGTCGATGTTTTCCGCTGTAAGCAAAACGCCCTCCTTGGGAGGCTCCTGGACAGAAAGCGGCTGGGTGCCCCAGGTCCGTATTTTTTCTTTGTCCGCCTCGGTGAGCTTTATGCTTCGAATACTTTGGGGCAGCGTCTCCGGCGTGATGGGAACATTTGCGTAGCGCATGGCGGTCAGGTACAGCGGTTCCCGAATACCGTTTTCCAGCAGCAATCCGGTGGAGAGCAGATCATCCGGCGTGGAGTCCGACAGAATTTTTCCATCCCGCATTAAGACGATTCGATCCACATTCCTCCAAAGCACATCCTCCAGGCGGTGCTCGATGATGACAATGGCCGCTTGTGTGTCCTGGTGGATTTGGTCAATCAGCTCAACCGCCTGCTTGCCGGTGGCGGGGTCCAGGTTGGCAAGAGGTTCGTCAAACAGGAATACCTGCACATCGTTGATCATCACGCCTGCCATGGAGACCCGCTGTTTCTGCCCGCCGGACAGCTCGTCCGGCGCGTGCTCCAAGTGGTGGCTGATTCCAACCTTTTCAGAGACGGCCTTTACCCGGGGAAGCATCTCCTTCTGCGGCGTGCAGGCATTCTCCAGCACGAAGGCGATGTCCTCCGCCACGGTCAGCCCGATAAACTGTCCGTCCGGGTCCTGGAGCACCGTGCCCACCGTTTTGGAGAGCTGGAAGATACTGGTATCCTTGGCCTCCTCGTTGTTGATTTTCAGGCTGCCGGTTTGCTCGCCGGGGTACGCAAAGGGAATCAGCCCATTGATGCAGCTGGCAAGGGTGGATTTGCCGCAGCCGGAGGGGCCGGCAATCAGCACCTTCTCCCCAGGGTAAATGGAGAGGTTAATATTATGCAGCGTGGGTTCAGCTTGTGATTTATACTGAAACGAAAAGTTTTCAAATTGAATGATGGGGCTGCCCATAAACACCACATCCCTTCTTTATATGGCTGGTATAGGGAATAAAGTTGAAAACGAGCAATTGGCACGTTTTCAACCAGCGGACAATGGTCCGCTGGCGTGTAAAGCACGCTTTGTTCTCTATGAAGTCCAAACCATGGCCGCAAATGCGGCCATCTGCGGCGGTGTTTCGCCGCAGAGTTGAAAAGAATCGGTTGATTCTTTCAACTTGTTTGACTTATAGTCGGTCGCATACGGCGAGACGGCCAGTGGTCTCAATCCTCTTTCTGGAGGGAGCCCTTCTTCGGACGGGCCGCCACATAAGCGATGCAGAGCAGCGTGCCCACCACAGCGGTGGAGACGATGTTGCCTGCGCTGCCCATCGCGCCTTGGAGGAAGATTTTCTCAACGGGCTCACTGTACAGAAGAATATCCAGTCCGGGAGCAATCAGGCCCCAGGCAATCAGATGCGCCACAACCTGGGCCACGTTAAAGAGGATGATGCCTTTGGTACCAAACTCACCGTCGTCCAGACGGACCTTTTTGCCCAGCAGGCCCATGGCAAAGCCAAAGAAGGTAGACCCGGCGATCCAGCTCCACCAAACGCCCCAGCCTCCGGCCAGGTCGCCCAGGAAGTGGCCAATCAGGTTCATCAGCGCCCCGGCCATGGGACCGAAGAGCATGCTCATAACCGCCATGGTGCCATAGTGGACACTGAGCTTCAGGTTGGGCAGGGGAGTGGGAATCGCGATGTAAGTACTGAGGACAAAAAACAACGCCGCGCCAATGCCGATGGCCACGATGGTCTTGATACTGAATTTTTTCATGATAAATTCTCCTTTATTAAGTATGAATGTGATTTTTGCTTACACCCAAGAAAAGGGAGGCTCCGGTTAGAAAATTTCCTCTCTGCGGGGGATGGCCTCCGCCGCTCCGTTTCTGGTCACTGCAATGGCTGCCGCCTTTGCGGCCTGCGCCAGGGCGGTTTCTGGGGAGTGCGTTTGCAGGTAGGTTGCCAGAAAATACCCCAAATAGGTATCTCCAGCTCCAGTTGTATCCACCGCGCTCACTGGAAAAGCAGGCTGCTTGAGGATCGTTCCGCCTCCAGCGAAAAGCGAGCCTTGGCTGCCCAATGTCAGCACCAACTTTTTGCGGGGATACTGCTCTACAAAGAGGGAGGTCGCCTGCGAGATGTCCTCCGTACCCGTCAGCGAAGCCAGCTCCAGCTCGTTCATCACAAGCCAATCTGCGAGTTGTACGGTGCTGCCGCGTAGCAATTCCTCTGTTACGGGAGAGGGATTTACCCACAGCTCCATCCCCTGCGCGTTTGCCCTTTGGGCGATATAGCTGTTCTCGCAAATCTCATTTTGCAGCAGCAGCACGTCTCCAGCGGAGAAGTGCGCCAGCGTCTGGTCCACCTGGGCGGGTGTAATGGCGGCGTTGGCGCCGTGGCAGATGAGAATGCAGTTTTGGCCGCTGTCGTCCACCTGGATGATGGCGTGCCCTGTAGGAGCAGATACCGTTTTTACAAGATCGGTGCAAACGCCGGAGGTCCCCAACGTCTCCAGCAGCATGCCGCCGTCCGGGCCGACACAGCCTGCCATGTGGACCTCCGCCCCTGCGCGGGCCAGCGCAATTGCCTGGTTTAGGCCCTTGCCTCCGGCGTGCTGGGAATAGCCAGTGGTTGAAGCGGTTTCACCGGGCTTCAAGAAATGCTCCACGCGATAGGTGTGGTCAATGTTGAGAGACCCAAAGCATAGAACCTTCACGATTTCGCCCCCTTTCCTAATGTTTGGAACAGGCTGCTGACCAGCGCGTCCCGCTGGATGTGGCGGACATAGCGCATCAGGTGCCGGTCTTTCGGGAATTGATAGCCCGCTCTTAGCGGCACGGGAGCCCGAACCAGCTGGTCCTCCATAAACCGCCCGCCGTCGTTTAGGAGCCACGCTATGGCGGTGACATCCCAAATGGTTTTGGACCAACAGAGGTCGTGGGAGTAGGTGTTGACCTCTTGAATTACGTTGGAGGCGAGATAGCGGCAAAGCGGATTGGCGGGAAGGAGGTGTTGCTCCAGCTCGGATTTACTGACATTAAAATGCTCCACGACCCCCCAACAGGGAAGCTGCACCAGAGGAACGCCGCTGTTGAACAGCGTTTGGGCCGCAAAGATATCCTCAATGAGGTTGAATTCCTCCTGCTCCATACAGTGGTAAGCGCTGCCACCTAGCCAGATGACCACGATGTTGCCCTGAATTTCCGGTTGCTGGAGAATTGCTGAGGCGATGTCGGTAGCGGCCGCGATGCCGATGACATAAAGTGGATTCTCCGGCGAATGGGCCATTGCCCGCCGGATCAAATCCAAGGAAGCGTCGGAGACAACGGGCGTATCGGGGTCCTCCAAAAATCGGTCCGCCCCCTTGTAAACGCATCCTTGGTAGGCCGAAGCCTCCGCCAGCTCCAGAACCTTGTAAATTTCTTCATAGCTTTTTTCCATGCCCTCCTGGGCTGAAGCGGCTTTTTCGTTGCAAAAGGGTGCGGCGTAAATGGCTTGTAGTTTCAGCCGCTCCGGGTGTCTAAGCAGATAGGCCAGAGCAAATTGGTCATCGACCTCGTTAAAGGTATCCGTATCGATCACAACATCAACCGGCCGGTTCCCTGGAAATTCCAGCATTTTCTCCATTTGCCGGTCTGTCATGTCCTTCCTGCCCCCTCTGCCGCCGAGCTCCGGCTGACATGAATGGTCCAGTCCCCTCCGCGGCCACAGCCATACGCTTGGACGAAGCTTCCCTGATTTAGTCCCAGAGACAAATAGTCGCTGGAGGAGTTGAACAAAATGGGCTGGCCGGGTTGGACAAAGCCAAAGGATTTATGATAGAGGACATTTTCCTGAAATACGGGTGTGCCTTGATGGGCCAGCAGAACGCGGAGCACGTCGCCATGCTGGAACCCCGCTTCTTCCACTTGGGCCAGGGTGATGTTAAAGACAATGCTGCCGAAGGGATCGCTGACACTGGTGACGATGCCGGAGGCGGAGCCTGCCTGTATTTCGGCGGTCTTTAACGCGTCTTTAATCTGTACAATGTCCGCTGCCGGGTATTCCGGGCCGACGCCCTCAAAGCTGATGATGCCGGAGGCCAGCCGGGCCGCCGTATAAGCAAAGATGTCCCGGCCATGAAAAACGGAGTATGCCTCTGAACCGCCCAAAAGGTGCGTTATCAGGTGAAATCCTCCAGCAGCGGAATTACCAAGGATACCTTCACCAAAGATATTCCGGGGTTGACGCGGGTATTTGATAATGGGTCCTCTTCCGTATCGATTCTGGAGTTCCGCCATGCCTTTTCTGTGTCCGACTCGCTTCGTGGAGAAGAGCTGTATGTTACAGCGCAGGCGTTGGATACATTTGAAAATCCGGTTGGGTCTCCTTGCCAGGTATGCGCGTTCAGCGTTCCTATCTACGACTGAGTAATCGAATAAACGGCCGCCCCGGATTTTTCCGGGGCGGCCGTTTGGTTGCTGCCGGGCCTCAGCGGCCCCGCCGCCATTGTGAAAGACGTGCTGGACGCCAACGAGAGCGTCCGGGACCTGCTGGAGATCGCCGCGCGGAACCAACTCTTCTTAAAGGCGAAGACGCGGAGTGCGCTGGACGCCTTCACTCCCGTGCGGGGCCCCGCCGGTCCTACCGGGACATTTTTAATAGGAAAACGCATAAAACCGTAAAAAACATCACAATATGACAATAAAATCTATCACATTACATGGAACACCGCCTTATGGAGACTATGGGCGGTGTTTTCATATATAATCAACGATAAAAAGGAGGTTAGCAAGTGGAAGAAGATAAAACCCAGCTCTCCATTGACGGAGGACAGCCCTCGCTTCCAAACACCGGAATACAGGAGCAAATCAAACTGGATGTTGCTGGCCCTGAAACATTGGATAGCCCTGTGCCGGAACGCACTACCGGAAATGTAATTGACATCTCCGGGGATCTGATTGATAAAATCATGGCGGAACAATCTGTATCTCATGAGGTATCAGCTCCCCCGGAGGGCGGGCAGGAGTGGGAGAAGCCCCAGGAGCAGCCGGAGCCTCCCCGCCGTGGCCGCCGCCCCAAGAATAAGGAGGCCCCGGCCCAGGGTGAGAAACCCAAACGCAAGGGCCGCCCGCCCAAGGCGGAGAAGCAGGCCCCCGGCGGGGGCGGCGCTGGCAGGGCGGCCAAAACTCCCAGGCAGGGCAAGGCGGCCAGCCCGCCCGCCCCGGCGAAAGAGGAGGCCCCGCCCCCTCCCGCGCCTGCGCCGGAGGAGCCGACCCAGCCCAAGGACGCCTCCCGTGGGGAAAAGGAGGAGATCGTCTATCTGGACCTCTCCGACCTCCACCCGTTCCAGAACCACCCGTTCGGCGTCCGGGACGATAATGAGATGAAAGGGCTTGTGTCGTCTGTGCAGGCAGGCGGCGTCCACCAGCCCGCCTTGGTGCGGCCCCGTGAGGGCGGGGGCTATGAGATCATAGCGGGCCATCGGCGGCAGCGGGCAAGCGAGCTGGCGGGCTACAAAAATATGCCCTGTATCGTCCGCAACATGACGGATGATGAAGCGGTCCTTGCCATGACGGACGACAACCTGCGCCACCGGGAAACGATCATGCCCAGCGAAAAGGCGGCGGCCTTGAAGCAGCAGTACGAGGCCATCAAGCACCAGGGGACGCGGGGCGACGGCGCGGACCTGGGCAAGCTGTCCCTGGACAAAGTGGGCGAGCGCAACGGCATGAGTGGAAAGACGGTCCAGCGGTACATTTATCTGAATGACCTTGTGCCGGAGCTGAAACAGTTTATGGACGGCGGAAAGCTGTCGTTCACTCCCGCCGTGGAGATTTCCCGTATCCGGCCCGAACATCAGAAGTATATCGCCGTGTCCATTGAGGGGCAGCAGTCGTCCCCCTCCAAGGCCCAGGCCAAGAAGCTGCGGGAGATGGACGAAAAGAACCAGCTCAACCCGGACGTGATCGACGCGGTGTTGAGCCAGGAGAAGAAAAAGGAGGATTTCGACGTGATCATCAGCTCTGCGGAATTGGCCCAATATTTTGGGAAGGACAAGACGCCCCGTGAGATGAAGGACCAGATCATGGCCCTGCTGGGGGAGTGGAAAGAGAAGCAGCCCCCGGAGCTGGGCAAGGGGGAGAAAAAGACGGATAGGGAGAAGTAAGCGGAAGCTCTGGACACGGTGTCCAGAGCTTTTCCCGTCCCCCGTGGAAATGGCTCTTGTGGAATATCCCCCGTCGCCGCGCCACTCATAGCACAGCCGGGGCAGCCTGTCAAGGGCAAAGCCGCCGCTGCGCGGCGGTGCTCCGCACCCTTGACTGGCAGTCCCGGCTGTGCTACTCCCAAGGCGCGACGGGGGATATATCCTCCAGAGCCGCCCCCCTTTCCCAAGATTGGGAAAGGGGCGGGGGGAAAAGGGTTGACCGCTCCTCTCCAAACAATCCTGTTTGTACCTATCCTCAACACGCTATCCATATCTGAACGGAGGTTATCAAAATGAAAATGCCCCTGGCGTATGTCACCGCCGCCTGGAGCGGCGACCCCACGGAGGCCACGGAGCAGGCCGCCCGGTATTGCCGGGCTGTCTACGAGGCGGGCTTCTCCCCCATCTGCCCCACGCTGTATCTCCCCCTGTTTCTCAATGACGCTGTGCCGGAGGAGCACAAGAGCAGCATTGATATGAGCCGGGACCTGCTGCGCCGCTCCCGTGTGCTGGTGGTGTGCGGCCACGCTGTCACCGAGGCGGTGAAAAATGACATCGCCGTAGCCCAGCGCCTCAAAATCACGGCCACCACCCTGGAGGGTATTCTGACGGTAAAGGGGCAGGGCCGCTGCTGACCCTGGGGAGCCTCTTTGACGGGATCGGCGTGTTCCCCCTGGCCGCCCGGCGTCAGGGGATCGTCCCCCTGTGGGCCAGCGAGATCGAAAGGGCCCCTATCTCCATTACGAAACGCCACTTCCCGGATATGGCGCACCTGGGCGATATTACCCAGCTCCACGGCGGCGAGGTCCCGCCTGTGGACATCATCACATTCGGGTCCCCCTGTCAAAATCTATCCAGCGCGGGCCGCCGTGAGGGGCTGGGCGGGGCAAAGTCCAGCCTGTTCTTCCAGGCGGTGCGTATCATAGAGGAAATGAGGGATGCCACTGGAGGTCAATTTCCAACAATCGTTATTTGGGAAAACGTCATGGGAGCTCTGCTATCAGGAAACCGGCTGGATTTTAGAGCCGTCCTGCAATCTCTCACAAACACCGAAATTCCAATGCCTGCTTCCGGGCGCTGGGCCAATGCCGGAATGGTGCGAGGCGGAGGCCGTGACGTGTGCTGGCGTCTGCTGGACGCCCAGCATTGGGCAGACCCCCGGCTGGCCCGGCGTCAGCGGGTGTTCGTCGTGGCGGATTTTGGAGGCCGACGTGCCGGAGCGGTCCTGTTTAAGCCCCGCCGCCTGTTCCCGGCTCCTGCGCCTTGCGGAGACTTTGGGCTGCCCCCCGCCGGAGGCAATCGAATATCTGCTTCTGAAACAGGGGGGCCGCTACCAGTCGTCCACCCCTTTCAAGGCTACCGTATGCGGGGCGCGGCCAAGGCGGGGGACATCGGGAACTTCCTGGGGAGCTTCGGGAAACCAACTGACCCTTTTCCCACCCTGATGGCCGGGGGGCTGACGGTGTTTGCCCTGTGGCGGGAGGGCCGGGAGGCGGAGGGCGTCATTACCTGGCTGACCCCCACGGAGGGGGAGCGGGCCATGGGCCTGCCCGACGGCTGGACGGCGTTCGGCCACGACGGACGGCCCGTCTCCGCCCGCGCCCGGCAAAAGGCCCTGGGAAACTCCATCGCCCTGCCCTGCGCGGAGTACATCATGGCGGGAATAAGAGAAGAATTGGAGGGAGGGAAAGGAGATAGCGATATTTGAAGCCTGCGTGACGAACCTGGGCAAATACAACGAGGGCCAGCTTGCCTATGAGCGGGTGGCGTTCCCCACCGACACCGAAACCGTACAGGCGGCCTTGAAGAAGATCGGGATAGACGGTATTCGGTATGAGGAATTTTTTATTGCCGATTATGACGGCAGTATGCCCCAGCTCCATAAACACCTGGGCGAGTATGAGAGCATTGACGAGCTGAACCATCTGGCCTGTGTGCTGTCGGAGCTGGACGAGGGCGAACTGGCAAAGTTTGAGGCCGTCATGGACGGCGGCGAGTACACCGGCAGCGTCAAGGAGCTGATCAATCTGGCCCAAAACCTGGACGACTTCAATTTTTATTCGGACGTTCACACGGAGGAGGACCTGGGCCGCCTGTATATCCAGGATTTTGGAGCCGCCCAAGTGCCGGAGCACCTGATCGACTACATTGACTATGAGGCATACGGGCGGGACGCGCGGATCAACGAGGGCGGGCACTTCGCCCCTGGCGGTTATGTCCAGGGGGGACATTCCTTTACGGAGCACTATCATGGACTGGAGGACATTCCCGACGAACATCGGGTATTCTCCATGCCCAAGGTCCCCATCCGGGAGCAAATGGCCGCCTATCAGGAGATGGCGAACCGGGCCTCCCAGACCACGGAGCGGCCCGCGCCCAAGGTAGACCGGGAGGAGCGGTAGCCCTCTGGACACCGTGTCCAGAGGCAGGAGGTGATGATTTTTGGTAGATGAAGATATTTCCCGGCGCACGATAGCCCTCTCCATCCGAACGGGGAAGCTGACGGCGCGGACGCTGGCCTGGGCGCTGCGGGCGGCGGGCCGGAAGATCCAAAAGGAGCGGCAGGCCCGCAAGACGCCCCACGGCAGGCAGAGCGTCAAACAGCTTATGAAGCAGGGCGAGGCGACCAACAGCCTCCCCGTGGAGGCCCCCAGGGAGTTTGACCGGGTGGCCCGGCGCTGGAATGTGGACTACGCCTTTTACAAGAACGGCGAGGGAAAATATCTGCTGTTCTTCAAATCCAAGCAGGCCGACGCCATCACCGCCTGTTTTGGGGAATACTCCCGCCGTATCATGGACCGGCCCAGGGCGCGGCGCGTTCCCATCCTGGAGCGGATGAAGCGGGCCGGGGAGCTGCTGCGGCAGCGGCCCAGGAAAGAGCGGGCAAAGGAGGCGGAGCGTGAAGAAAGGTAGCTTGAAAAAATATCTCCTCCCCAATCTGCCCTACCTGTTCATGGCCTGGGCCTGCTTGAAGCTGGGGACGGCCTACCGTCTGGCGGCTGGGGCTAACGCCGGGGAGAAGCTGGTGGGCATGGTGAACACCATCAACGCGGCCTTTGCCTCCCCCGCCCCTGGGCTGGACCCGGTGGACTGGCTGGTGGGGATCGCGGGGGCGGCGGCCATCCGGCTGTTCGTCTACGTCAAGGCCAAGAACGCGAAAAAATATCGCCGTGACGAGGAGTATGGCAGCGCGCGTTGGGGCGGGCCCAAAGACATCGCCCCTTTCGTCGATCCCACGTTTGAGAAAAACGTCATTCTCTCCGGGACGGAATTTCTCACCACCAACACCCGGCCCAAGAACCCGGCCAACGCCCGGAACCTCAACGCCTGCGTCATCGGCTCCTCCGGCTCCGGCAAGACCCGCTTCTGGCTCACGCCCCAGCTCCTCCAGGCCCACTCCTCCTATGTGGTGGTGGACCCCAAGGGCGGGGTGCTGTCCCAGGTGGGCTATTTTCTCCAGAGGAAAAAGGGCTATAAGATCAAGGTTTTCAACAGTATCGACTTCTCACGCTCCATGCACTACAACCCCCTGGCCTATATCAAGAATGAGGCGGATATTCTGAAATTCGTGAACACCCTGATCGCTAACACCAAGGGGGAGGGCAAGGAGGGGGACCCGTTCTGGACCAAATCGGAGACGCTTCTGTACTGCGCCCTGATCGCCTATATCATCTTCGAGGGGCCGGAGGAGGACCGGAATATGAATACCCTGGTGGATATGATCTCCGGCATGGAGGTGAAAGAGGACGACCCGGACTTTATGAACGCCATCGACTATATGTTCAAGGGCCTGGAGAAGCGCAAGCCGGACTGCTTCGCCGTGAAGCAGTACAAGAAGTACAAATTAGCCAGCGGCAAGACGGCGCGTAGCATACTTATTAGCTGCGGGGCGCGGCTGGCCCCCTTTGACATTCCCCAGCTCCGGGAGATCATGAGCTGCGACGAAATGGAGCTGGACCGGCTGGGGGACAAGCGGACGGCGGCTTTCTTCATCATCAGCGACACGGACACCACCTACAATTTCATTGTGGCGCTGGCGTTCTCCCAAATGTTCAACCTCCTGTGCGAGAGGGCGGACAACGTACACGGGGGCCGCCTGCCCCACCACGTCCGGGTGCTGTGGGACGAGGCCGCCAACACGGGGCAGGTCCCGAACCTGGAGAAGCTGGTGGCCGTCATCCGCTCCCGCGAGGTGAGCTTGACCCTGTTCTATCAGGCCCAGTCCCAGTGCAAGGCCATTTACAAGGACAACGCGGAGACGATCATGGGCAACATGGACAGCGTGGTTTTCCTGGGCGGGCGGGAGCACTCCACCGTCAAGGAGATTTCCGAGGCGTGGCTGGGCAAGCAGACCATCTCCATGCAGACAGACAGCCGCTCCCGCGGGCAGTCCGAGAGTTACAGCCAGAACACGCAGCGCCTGGGCCGGGAGCTTATGACCATGGACGAGCTCACCACCATGCCCGGCGACAAGTGCATTTTACAGCTCCGGGGGCTGCGGCCCTTTTTCTCCCCCAAGTACGACTTGAAGCAGCACCCCAACTACCGCTATACGGCGGAGGCGGACAAGAAAAATTCCTTTGACCTGTCCCACCTGATCTCCCGCCGTATGGAGAAGCTGGACCCCGACGAGCGATACACCGTGTACGAGGCGGACGTGCCGGACGAGGCGGACATAGGCGAGGACGAGGACATCTTCAACTATGACGACCTGGACGACCCGGACGCCTTTGTATAACCCTCTGGACACCGTGTCCAGAGGCAGACGCGCCGCCTGAGAGGGCGGCTTTTTTCATGGCCGGGGCTTCGTCCCCGGAGAATATGGAGGTATTTATGCAGTTTTTCACTTCCGCTATCACCACCTTGCAGACCCTCGTTGTGGCTCTGGGCGCTGGCCTGGGCGTGTGGGGCGTCGTTAATCTCCTGGAGGGCTACGGGTCCGACAATCCGGGCTCCAAAAGCCAGGGCATGAAGCAGCTCATGGCGGGCGGCGGCATTATCCTGCTGGGCACGACCCTCATTCCCCTGCTGTCCGGCCTGTTCTAAGGGCGGCGCTTCATGGGATTTCTCACCGACTGGATCACGAACTGGCTCAAGGAGCTGCTGATCGGCGGGATCATGGACAACCTGTCGGGGCTCTTTGATACAGTCAATGCCCGTGTCGGGGAGATCGCGGTACAAGTGGGGACGGCCCCGGCGGCATGGAACGCCGGGGTTTTCTCCCTGATCCGGCGGCTTTCCGAGACGGTGATATTGCCGATTGCCGGACTGGTCCTGACCTTTGTTGCGACCTACGAACTCATTCAACTGCTGGTGGAGCGGAACAATCTCCACGACCTGGACTACTGGATTTTCTTCAAGTGGATATTCAAAACGGCCTGCGCCATCCTCATTCTGTCCAACACGTTCAACATCGTTATGGCGGTGTTCGACGTGGCCCAGCGGGTGGTGGCACAGTCGGCGGGGCTGATCCAGGGCTCCACCGACGTTTCCCCGGATATGCTGGCGGATCTGGAGGCGGCGCTGGAGGGGATGGACCTGGGCCCGCTGCTGGGGCTGTGGCTCCAGTCCTTTGTGGTGCAGCTCACCATGACCGCGCTGAATATCGTGATCTTCGTGATCGTCTACGGGCGGATGATAGAAATTTATATGCTCACCAGTTTAGCGCCCCTCCCCGTGGCGACCCTGGGGAACCGGGAGCTGGGCGGGGCCGGGCAGAACTATCTCCGCTCCCTGTTCGCCGTGGGCTTCCAGGGGATGCTGATTTTGGTATGCGTGGGTATCTATGCGGTACTCATTCAAGGTATCGCCTCCGGGGGCGACCCCATAGGGGCGATATGGGGGACCATCGGCTACACGGTGCTGCTGTGCTACTGCCTGTTCAAAACGGGGAGTATCGCCCGGAGCGTCCTGGGGGCGCATTAAAGTAGTGCAATAACTATTTTCTTGTGCTATAATTTCCTCCAAGGGGTGATTATATGGGACAGCGAAATCGACCTGGAGGAAATGGAGGCATAGGATACTTTACTTCATGGGACAAGTCCAGAGAAAAGGGTTGCATATATTGCGGAAAACCTGCAACTACAAGGGAGCACATACCCTCAAAGGCTTTTCTTATAGAGCCCTATCCTGCTGATTTAGCAACGCTTCCAGCATGTTTTGAATGTAATAATGGTTTTTCAAAGGATGAAGAATATGTATCTTGTTTTCTGGATGTCCTTAAAGCGGCCGTTTACCAAAATTATACGCAACAACCTGATACAGTCCGACGACTGGAAAGAAACTCAAAATTAAAAGACCTCCTTGACGAACAGATTAAAATAGAGGGTGGTCAAGTTCATTACCATATTGATGAAAACCGCTTGTGTCGTATCCTTGTAAAACTTGCAAAAGGACACGCTGGTTTTGAGTTTGACCATATCAATTTCGATGATAGCGATATAACCATAAGATACAATTTCATTTTCAATATGTCAGAAGATTCTGTCAGAAAATTTGAAGAGATTCCAGAAATGAAGTTGTTTCCCGAGGTCGGATCAAGAAGTTGCACAGGGGCATATATTATTCAAAACGCAGATACTGGCGAGGCATCAGCATTTATGTTTTGGAACGATGTGCAGGATAATCAGTATCGTTATCAAGTATCGTATAATGATGTTGGAGGAATTTGTGTTAAAATCGTAATATATGAAATGCTATATTGTAGGATGGATTTTGATTAAGTCCTAATATGAGGAAGAGCAACTGTGAATAGCGGTTGCTCTTTTATTTTGTAATGACTCCGACCTCTGGACACCGTGTCCAGAGGCAACCACAAGAAAGGAGGGTTGATTTTTGCCCTATGTGAATGTCCCCAACGACCTGTCCAGGGTCAAGACCAAGCTGGCGTTTAACCTCACCAAGCGGCAGCTCATTTGCTTTGGCGGCGGCGGGCTGGTGGGCGTCCCCGTCTACCTGCTGACCCGTGGGGCCGTCGGAGGCACCGGGGCCATGTTCCTCATGCTGGGGATCATGCTCCCGGCGTTCCTCATGGCGATGTACGAAAAGGACGGCCTGCCCTTTGAGAAAGTGGTGCGGAACATCATCCGCGCTCGCTTCCTCCGGCCCGGCCCCAGGCCCTACCGAACGCAGAACATCTACGCGCCGTTCGCCGGAAAGGAGGTATCGGCTTCTGAACATAAGAACCAAAAGCGCCGGGCCCGCAAGGGCCGGTAAGCGTTCCCTCTCCGCACAGCAGACCATCCCCTATGTGGAGATGCTGAAAGACGGCATTTGCCGGGTGCGGGACGGCTTCTACACCAAAACCATCTCCTACGAGGACATCAACTACTCCGTGGCCTCCAGCGAGGACCAGTCCGCCATCTTCGACGGCTGGTGCGGCTTCCTCAACTACTTTGACAGCGCCCTCCCGTTCCAGCTCTCTTTCATCAACCACCGCTCCAGGGGCGGCAGCCGGTACAAGGTCAATATCCCCATGGCTCACGACGACTTTGACAGTATCCGGGGGGAATATGTGGATATGCTGAAACGGCAGATCGCCAGGAGCAACAACGGGATCGTCCGCTCCAAGTACATCACCTTCGGCGTCCCCGCCGAGGGCCTGGAGACGGCCCGCCCCCGGCTGGAGCGCGTCTCCAGCGACATCATGGGCAACTTCAAGAAGCTGGGGGCCCATTCCCGTGTGCTCAACGGGCGGGAGCGGCTGGAGACGCTTCACGGCCAGATGCACCCAGGGGGCCGGGAGCCGTTCCGCTTCTCCTGGCCGGACATCGTGAAAACCGGCATGGGGACGAAAGACTTCATCGCCCCGGACAGCTTCGACTTCACCGCCGCCCGGACGTTCCGGCTGGGCCAGTCCTGGGGCGCGGCCTCCTACTTGCAGATCATGGCCTCCGAGCTGTCGGACAAACTGCTGCTGGAGCTTCTGGAGCTGGACGCGGAAATGACCGTCACCCTCCACGTCCAGACCGTGGACCAGCTCAAGGCCATCAAAATGACCAAGGGCAAAATCTCCGACATTGACAAGATGAAGGTGGAGGAGCAGAAGAAGGCAGTCCGGGCCGGGTACGATATGGAAATTTTGCCCCCGGACCTCATTACCTACTCCAAGGACGCGGCGGCCCTCCTGGCCGACCTCCAGTCCCGGAATGAAAGAATGTTCCTCCTCACGTTTACCGTGGTGAATATCGCTCCCACCCGGCAAAAGCTGGAGAACGACGTGTTCACCATCTCCGGGATCGCCCAAAAGTACAACTGCGCCTTGAAGCGGCTGGACTGGCAGCAGGAGCAGGGCTTCACGTCCTCCCTGGTGCTGGGTGGAAACGCCATCGAGATACAGCGGGGCATGACTACCAGCTCCACGGCGATTTTCATTCCCTTTATGACAAAAGAGCTCCGCATGGACGGGGCCGCCCTCTACTACGGCATGAACGCCCTCTCCAACAACGTCATTATGGCGGACCGCAAGCGTCTTAAAAACCCCAACGGGCTTTTCCTGGGGACCCCCGGCAGCGGCAAGAGCTTCGCCGCCAAGCGGGAGATCGTCAACGTGTTTCTCACCCTCCCGGACGACGACATCATCATAGCGGACCCGGAGGGGGAGTATTACCCCCTGGTGAACCGGCTGGGCGGGCAGGTAGTGCGCCTGTCCCCCTCCGCCACGGCGGGCACGTTCATCAACCCCATGGACATCAACCCCAACTACGCCGACGACGAGGACCCCCTGTCCCTCAAAAGCGATTTCATCCTCTCCCTGTGCGAGCTGATCGTGGGCGGGCGGAGCGGGCTGGCCCCTGTGGAAAAGACGGTGATCGACCGCTGTGTGCGGACCATCTACCGTCCCTATCTGGCGGACCCGGCCCCGGAGCGTATGCCCATTCTCCAGGACCTCTACGACGAGCTGCTGAAGCAGTCCGAGCCGGAGGCCCGGCGGGTGGCCTCCGCCCTGGAGCTGTACTGCACCGGGTCCCTCAACCTGTTCAACCACCGAACCAACGTCCAGGTCAATTCCCGCCTCCTGTGCTTCGACATCAAGGCCCTGGGGAAGATGCTGAAAAAGATCGGGCTGCTGATCCTCACGGACCAAATCTGGGGCCGGGTGACAGAGAACCGGGACCGGCGGCGGGCGACCTGGGTGTACCAGGACGAGTTTCACGTTCTGCTGGCGGAGCCCCAGACGGCGGCGTACAGTGTGGAGATTTTCCGGCGTTTCCGCAAATGGGGGGCCATCCCCAGCGGGATCACCCAGAATGTGAAAAGCCTGCTGGAGAGCAGCGAAATAGAGTCCATTTTCGGCAACTGCGATTTCCTCTATATGCTGTCCCAGGCCGCCGGGGATCAAAAGGTGCTGGCAAGCCACCTGGGGATTTCCCCCCACCAGCTTTCCTACGTCACCCACTCCGGCTCCGGCGAGGGGCTGCTTTTTTATGGGGACACCACCATCCCCTTTGTGGACCACTTCCCCCAGGACACCGAGCTTTACACCCTCCTGACCACCAAGCCGGAGGACAAGGCCAATGGGCAGGGGTAAGGCCCGGCCTGGCTCTGGACACCGTGTCCAGAGGTCTGGGTACAAGTCCAAGCTCCACCAGGAGAGCGAACGGGCCCGGCCCTCCGAACGGCTGCGGCAGGAGGGGAAGAAGCGGAGCGCCCAGGGGCAGACGCGGGCGGAGCGGAGCGCGGTGAAGGCGGAAAAGGCCAAGCTCCGCATGGGCGCGGCCCAGGAGAAGCTGGCGGCCCAGGCCCCGGTCAAGCCCCCGGCCCGGTGAAGCGTGGGGCCGGGGCCCTGGGCTGGGGCGTTCACGGCTTCGTCCACGGCAAGGTGTACGAGGTGGAGCATGAGAACGTGGGGACCGAGGGGGCCCACCACTCCGAGCTGGTGGGCGAGGCCGTGGGGCGCTGGGGGACCCGCCGTGTGCGGCAGGCCATCCGGGACCACCCGGCCAGGGCCGCCGCCCGCGCGGAAAGCCGGTATGTCAAGGCCACGGCGGAGCACCGCTTTCAAACGGAGCTGGAGAAGCACCCGGACCTGGGCAAGAACGCCCTGGCCCGGTTCGCCCAGAAGCAGCGCCAAAAACGGCAGTACGCGAAACAGGCGCGGGAGGCCGCCAAGCAAGGGGCCAGGGCCGCCGAGAAAACCGCCGTCTCTGCGGAGAAGCTGGCGGAAAAGGCGGCGGGCTTCGTCAAGCGTCACCCGGTTGGGGTGGTGATCGCCCTGGCCTGTCTCCTCCTCCTGTTTACGGTCCAGTCCTGCGCCTCCTCCCTGGTGACACTGGGCAACGGGATCATCGGGGGGATCGGGGCCAGCACCTACCCCGCCCAGGACGGGGATATGCTGGGGGCCGAGGCCGCCTACTGCGCGTTGGAGGCGGAGCTGCAACACTACCTTGACACCTACACCAGCACCCACGACTATGACGAATACCACTTCGACCTGAACGCCATCGAGCATGACCCCTATGTGCTGATCTCCATGCTCTCTGCGCTCCATGAGGGGGAGTGGACGCTGGAGGAGGCGCGGGGGACCCTCCAGGCCATTTTCGGCCGGCAGTATATTTTGACGGAGGACGTGGTGACGGAGCGGCGGTATTACATCGAGACGGACACCTGGACCGACGCCGAGGGCAACACCCATTCCAGCAGCTACCGCGTGTACTACGATTACTACATTTGCACGGTGACGCTGAAAAACGAGGACCTGTCCCACCTGCCCATTTACATCATGGGCGGGGAGCAGTTATCCCGGTATGCCCTCTACATGGCCGCCCTGGGCAACCGGCCCGACCTGTTCCCCGGCTCCGGCTATGTGGACAAGTACATCACCAACCCGCCCCAGCCCTACGACGTGCCGGAGCAGTATCTTTCCGATCCCGCTTTTGCCGCCTTGCTCACCGAGGCGGAGAAGTACCTGGGCTATCCCTATGTGTGGGGCGGCAGTTCCCCGGCCACGTCCTTTGACTGTTCCGGCTATCTGTCCTATGTGCTGAACCAATGCGGGTGGGACGTGGGCCGCCTGGGGGCCCAGGGGCTTTATAACTACTGCACCCCTGTCAGCTCCCCACGGCCCGGCGATTTGGTATTCTTCCGCTACACCTACGACGCGCCCAACCCGGACGGCGTGACCCACTGCGGCCTCTATGTGGGGGACGGGATGATGCTCCACTGTGGGGACCCGGTGCAATTTACCAGCTTGAATACAAGCTACTGGCAGTCCCATTTTTACGCCTGGGGGCGTTTACCATGATGAAGGAGGTTTTGAATGGCAGTCAGCAAGAGCGCGAAAATTTGGGCTGAGATGGAGAAAGTCAAGGCCAAGATCAGCGAGCAGCAGGCCCGGCTGAAAGAGCTGGAGCAGAAGCACCGGGAGGCCGAGAATGAGGAGATCGTGGACATCGTGCGGGGCATGAGCGTGTCCCTGGACGAGCTGCCTGCCCTCCTGCGGCAGCTCCGGGACGGGCCCTCTGGACACCGTGTCCAGAAGCACGGCGAGGGAAAGGAGAGTGCGGAATGAAGAAAAAATCCCGTATGCTGGCGGCTATGCTCTGCGCCGTCCTGATGGTGGGGGTGCTCACGGTCCCCGCCTACGCTGGCGGCGGAGACGAGGGCGGCGAGTATGTCCCCTGGGTGGGCCTGGAGCCCGTGGAGCCCCTACCTGTGGAGCAGCCCCCGGACCCCAAGCCGTTCACCCCGGAGGGGACGGGGACGGTGCTGGACAACGCAACAGACCAGGACGGCAAGGAGTTTTTTACCATTACCACAGCGGACGAGGCGGTTTTCTATCTTGTGATAGACCGGCAGCGGGGCGCGGAGAATGTGTATTTTCTCAACGCCGTCACCGTGGCCGATCTGCTGGCCCTGGCGGAGCCTGGGCAGGAGCCGGAGGCCCCGCCCCCTGTGGCGGAGCCGGACCCGGAGCCCGAACCGGACCCCGCCCCGGAGCCGGAGCCCCAAAAGGCGGGCGGGGCCGGGATGCTCCTGGCGGCCCTGGCGGTGCTGGCCCTGGGCGGCGGGGCCGGGTGGTACTTCAAGATATACCGTCCCAAGCAGCAAAAGGCGGCGGAGCCGGAGGAGGACTATTCCAGTTATGACGAGCCCGACGACTACGACGACGCGCCCCCCTGGGACGTGGACGACGAGGACGAGGGAGGGGACGAGTGAATTTCACCAACAGCCCTTATGAGCCCTTTATGAAGCAGCCCACCTACCACCGGCCCCCGGAACCCACCCCGGCCCCCAGGGGATCGGAGTGCGAGGGGTGTCCCTACTGGCGGGGCCTGCGGTGCGTGACCTGCTTCCGGGCCTACCTGCGGAGCCGGGCCGGGCCCGGCGAGGGGAGGTGACGGCATGGACCAGCGGGAGCTCACCCGCGAGGAGCGGGCGGCGATCCGGGCCCTGGTGGTGAAGTGGTGCGCCAATTATGACCGGGCCGTGGGATGCTTGCCTTTGGACTGTGAGTGCTATATGCTGGGTAAAACCTGGACGGGGCCCCTGTGCCGCTACTTCCGGGCGGCGGTCCTGCCCCTGGACCCGGTCCTGGAGGCCGCCCTGACCGTCCCCGGACCTGTGGAGACGCGGACCTGTCCCCTCTGCGGACGGCCCGCCCTCCTGGGCGGGCGGCGGCGCTACTGTTCCACCGCCTGCGCCCAGGCCGCCCATAGGAAACAGCAGCGGGACCACATGAGGAAAAAACGGGGCTGACCTGTTGACAATTAGGCCCTCAAAAGTCCAGCGTTTTCAAGGCTTTCCAGACGCCAAACAGAGGCGGGGCGTATCATTTCCCGCCCCACCCCTGTTTTGGCCCCATACTGTCAACATTTTGGAGGAGATCAACATGGACAAAAATCAAGGCTACGCGATCTTAAAGGCCGTCATGCTGGAAAATGGCCGGGGCTTCGCCCTGGGCGAGTGCCCCAGAGCGCCGGAGCCCTTTGTGACCTGGGCCTGCTATGACGACGAACACGGCAGGCAGCAATATGAGTGGGGGCACTACGGCAGCGACCGGGAGGCGCTGGCGCGGGACCTCACGGAGCGGGTGGAGGACTACCAGCGGCAGTTTTCCGTCAAGGTGGCGTGGGTGGAGGAGCCCGGCCTTTACAAGTATTACTCCACCCAGCGGCCTGTGGACATCGGTACGTTCCCCAAACCGTCCCACAACGCCCCGGACGAGATCGTAAACTATGACCAGCGCGTTCCCGTGGAGGGCGGCGCGTTCCTGGCCTGGGGGCACTTGACCTACACGCGGCCCCTGTCGGAAAAGGATATGGCGGACTATGAGCTGCGGCCCTCCATGGACAACCCGGCTGTGGGGAAGCGTATGGAGCGGCAGCGGGCCGCCGCTGAACGCAAGCGAAAAAAATTCCCTATCTCCCGGCAGATGAAAGAGGCGGGCAGGCAGGCCCAGGAGCGGCAGGCCCCGCCCACGCCCAAACGGGAGGCCCCGGACCGGGGCGAGAGGTAGCCGTGGCGGGAAAGAAGCGCCGACGGAATGTGCCGCTCTATGTTTGGGTAAGCCCGGAGGAGCTGCAAGCGATCAAGGACCGAATGGAGCAGACGGGCATACGCAATATGAGCGCCTATGTCCGAAAAATGGCCCTCAACGGCTACGTGCTCCAGGTGGACCTCTCCCCGGTGCGGGAGCTGGTGTCCCTCCAGCGGCGGTGCGCCAACAATCTCAATCAGGCGGCGCTCCATGTGAACACCTACGGCGGCCTCTACCCCAACGAGCTCCAGGCGCTCCAAAAGGACTATGCCGACCTGTGGGGCCCTCTCTCCGAGCTGCTGGAGAAGCTGGCCCAGGTGGTGGCCCTGTGACCCGTGGGAGCGGCCCTGGCCGCTCCCCGGCTGTCCCCGCCTCTGGACACCGTGTCCAGAGGGAGG
The DNA here is from genome assembly GCA_910587705.1 of uncultured Oscillibacter sp. Taxonomy (GTDB): domain Bacteria; phylum Bacillota; class Clostridia; order Oscillospirales; family Oscillospiraceae; genus Oscillibacter. The sequence goes on along the minus strand of CAJUMX010000017.1, from coordinate 17,158 downwards.
GAGAACCGATTTTGAAAGGGGGTGCTGTCCCTGGCGACGACCCGTCTCATATCCCACCATATCAGCGGGGGCAAGTCGATCCTGGCCTCTCTGTCGGACCGCTTCGACTACGGCCAGAACCCGGAAAAGACCCTGGACGGGTCCCTGATCCGCTCCTACGAGTGCGACCCCCTCACCGCTGACAGCGAGTTTCTTTTGAGCAAGGCCCGGTATAAATCTATCACGGGCCGGGAGCAGAAGCGGGACGCCGACGTGCTGTGCTATCAGATCCGCCAATCGTTCCCCCCTGGGGAGCTGGACCCGGAGGAGGCGCTGAACATCGGCTATGAGCTGGCGATGCGCTGGACCAAGGGGAAACACGCTTTCTTCGTGGTGTCCCACGCGGACCGGCCCCACCCCCACGTCCATATCTACTACAACTCCACCACCCTGGACTGCACCCGGAAATACCGGGATTTTTTAGGCTCCGCCCGCGCTCTGCGGCGGCTGTCCGACCGGATATGTCTGGAGCATGACCTGTCCGTGATCAAAAACCCCAAGCTCCACAGCAAGGGGAAATTCCAGCACTACGGCCAATGGCTGGGCGCGGCCCGGCCCCCCTCCTATAAGGAGCAGATACGGGGGATCATAGACGGGGCCCTGGCGGACCGGCCCGCCGACCTTGCCGACTTCCTCAAACGGATGGAGGCGGCGGGCGTCCAGGTGAAGCGGGGCCGGGGCGGGGTGATCTCGTTCCGGCTTCCAGGCCAGGACCGGGCCACCCGGTTCCGGGCCTCCACCCTGGGGGACGGCTACGGCCTGGAGGACGTGGAGGCGGTGATCGACGGGCGGGCCCCCGTTCACAAGCCCGCCCAGGGGCGGTCCCGCCCGGCAGCTCCACGGCGCGTCAATCTGATCATCGACATCCAGCAGCGCATGGCCCAGGACAAGGGACCCGGCTATGAGCGGTGGGCGAAAATCTATAATCTGAAACAGATGGCCGCCGCCCTCCAATTTCTCCAGGAGAACGGCCTGACCGACTATGAAGCCCTGGCGGAGCGGACGGCGGAGGTGGTGGACCGGGTCCACGCCCTTGCCGGGGAGCTGCGGGGCGTGGAGGAGCGGCTGTTCAGCACTACAAAGCTGATGGGGGCCGTGGTGGACTACGCCAAGACCCGGCCCGTGTTCGACGGCTACAAGGCCGCACGGTACAGCAAGAAGTATCTGGCGGAGCATGAGGAGGCCCTGGCCTCCTATCGGGCGGCAAAGGCGGTGATCAATGACATTCTGGACGGGGCCAAGCTCCCCAGGATGGACGCGCTGAAAAAAGAGCGCCGGGAGCTGGCGGAGCGAAAGAAAAAGCTCTACGCTCAATACCGGGCGGCGCAACAGGAAATGCGGGAGGCGGTGGCGGTCAAGGCCAACGTCGATCATCTCCTCAACCTGCCCGGAGGGCGGGAGAGCAAGGCCCAGGAGCGTTAGCGACAGGGCCGCAGACAGGGAAGCCTCTGGACACGGTGTCCAGAGGCAAAGGGGCCCCCACGCGAGCCCAGCGGAGCGGGTCGCTTGGGGAGAGGAGGAGCAAGGGAGCGAGCGTAGTTTTCGCCGCAAGGCGGAAACGGAGTTGAGCGGACTTTGCGACGACGAGGGTTTGGGGTGCAACCCCAACAAGCATTTTCGCAAGGCGAAAATGGCGAGTGTATTGACACTCGCCCTGCTTGCCGTTTAGCGCGTCCCCTGGAAACGGTGCAAAAAGGCCGGAGGCGTTTTCCTACGCTTCCGGCCTTTCACATGGCTATATCCAGTTAAATACAGCTTTTTAATATTGTTATTTCGTTGCTATTTTGTTTGCTCCGACATGACAATCTGAAATGCTTCGGATGTTTTAGAGGGGATAAACTCAATAATATCATATTGTGCGATACCCTCTTTATAAAAAGGGTCTTTTTCCATAATTGCCTTTGCTTCAACCGTGTCCGCACAGTTACACAGGATTATGCCGCCTGTTCTTGGGATTTTCCGGCCAGAACACATGAAATGATGCTTTTTATAGTGTTCGTCTAAAAACTGGATATGCGCAGGCAAAAGGCGCTCTACCTCGGAAAGCGGTTTGACATATGTCAAGCTAAAAATAAACATATTGCATTCCTCCTAAAAATGTGATAGACTTATAATGACCGTGGTCAGTGACCGCAGTCATTATATTACATCAACTTCTCTGACTTGTCAACATCGTTTAGGAGAGTGATTTTTGTGGAGCGAAAACTAACCCGCAAAGAAAAGGCGGCAGAAACAAAACGGAAAATATTTGAAACCGCTGTACGGCTGATAAAAGAAAGTGGCTACAACAATGTTACTATAAGCGAGATTTGTATATCTGCTGGTGTAGCAAAAGGATCATTCTATGTTCACTATAACTCGAAAGAGGATATTGTACGGGCCAGCTATTATACGGATATGAGTGAATATATACACCGAAACTATGTTGCTTTTTTAGATGTTCACCCAAATGCGTCTTACAATGAGCGAATTATCTGCTTTATGAATTTGGAGTTAGAATTTGCTGAATATGCAGGCTATGAAATAACTTGTTTAGCTTATACATTAAATTTGGGGACGTGTATACCTGGTCCATCAGAACACTTCACCAAAAGAGATTTTAGCAAAGACCTGTATGACACAATTCAAAAAAACTCTGATAAAAATATTTCCACATTATCTTCTGATGAGGTATTTTACTACTTTGAGAGCGTAATCAGAGGGTTAATGGCAACTTGGTGCTTTTCTAATAATTCATTTAGTATTGTAGAGAAAGGAAAAAAATATATACCGCTTGCTGTATATAGTATCTATACAAAATGATGGAGAACCACACATCAAGAAAGAGTCGCTGGGTTTTATGCCCTGCCTGTGGAAGTAAAACACGTGACAGAATAAGAGAGGACACCATTTTGAAAAATTATCCTCTTTATTGCCCAAAATGTAAACAAGAAACCTTAATTGATGCAAGGAACGTGCAAATAACTGTTATCAAAGAGCCAGACGCATAGACGCAGGGCCGATAACACGCAGACTAAAAATGCGGTTATCGGCTTTTTCATTGAAAGGTACGGTAACCGTTAGGAGGTAATGCCGTGCCTTTCTTTTTTATCTATCCGTCTAACTTGTCAAAAAAAGCCCTCCCCCTCTAAAGGGCAGCCCTGGCCGGAACTGCGAAAATTGTAATATCCTGTCGCCCCGATACGTCCGTGTAGCCTTGCGCTATGCGGGCGTTTTTCTATCCAGGCGGTGCTTCTGGACACGGTGTCCAGAGGCCCGCTGCCGTTCCCCTCCCCTCCATTTCGATCTGTCCCTTTCCGCCCCGTATCGAAATGGAGGTTACATATGACGACCATCAAATTGAACAACTACTACCCCCACCTGACCGAGTGCGTCACCCTGGAAGTGTCGGAGGAGATCGCCGTGACCCTCTCCATTGGAGGCCGTATGTGCGACAGCTACAAGCGGCGCAAGCGGGACCATGACGAGTGCTCCCTGGACGGGACCCCCGGCTTTGAGGCCGATGTGACCTACCCCCCGCTGACCCCGGAGGAGATCATGGAGCTGGCCGAGGGCCGCACCGCCCTCTATGCCGCCCTTGACCGTCTCCCGCCCGTCCAGGCCCGGCGTGTCTATGCCCGTTTCATCCTGGGGCGGAGCGTGACAGCGATTGCCAAGGCCGAGGGAGTGAATAAGAGCCAGATCACCCGCTCTATCGACTTCGGCCTAAAAAATTTGCAGAAAATTTTGAAATTCTCCCGTTGATAGACGCAACAGACCGCCAAAAATTCGCCTGATAGGTGAGGAGGGACAAGCCTCCCACCGACAACTGAATACACAGTATTCCAGGCACAAAACCCGTGTGAATAGCGACAAAAGGTGCGCCGCCAGGATGGGAGCTCCAAGGAGGTGAAAGTGGAGCGGACCGAGCGATCAACGCGAACCTTTGACCCGGCTGTGGCAGGCCGGGCGCGACGACAGCGCGGGGGATAATGAAACTTGCTCACGCCCTCCCACGGACTTGCGGGGGAGCCCTGCGGCACACGCCAGCCTTCTCCACGGGGGCGGCGGTGCTGTGGAGCTATGACAGCCGGAGCCAACGGCGGCCTGGAATACTCCCCGCGCTGGGGGTGCGTGGCAAATACAGCGTACAACAAAACCATGGGGGCCGCCCGCCTGGGGCCTGTCTGTCTTTCGACAGTCCAAACTTCCCCCGGCGCGGCGGCCCCGTTCGTGGATCGAAATGGAATATCCCTGTCCGCTCCCGGCCTATGGCCGGGAGTGAGGGCAGGCCAAAAGGCGGTACTTGACGTACCGTCTTTTGGCGTTCTCTCATAGGACGAGCCAGGCATGGAATATATCTCTGGAGAGGAGGGTGATTATCTATGCTGCAACAGCGAATAAGTATGGAGCGGTTAGCAAGCGTTGACATTCAGGCCATCAGCAAAGAGGATTTAATTGACGTAAGCGGCACAACCTTTGACAACAACATTCCGCGCAAACAGAGGGCGGCCCAAGTCCTGCAAATGACAGGAAATCCCTATTGCTTCCGTGTTGGAGAACTGTGCGTGAAGTTAGAGTTTTTAGATAGTGCCCCGCCTCTGCAAGATACTTTTTCCAGCTTTCTACAACGCAAGAAAAGCGGTGTATGACGCCTTTCCCGAACTTCTGGACACCGTGTCCAGAGGGGAGACATCCTTGTGTATTGCCCCTAAAAGCGGTATAATATAGGTGTAATGTGATAGGGAAGGAGGTCAGCATGGCACGGAAAAGCCGTTCCATTATTGAAACCGCAAGACCCAAATATCGGGTATGGAGGATCGCAATTTACATCCGGCTTTCCAAAGAGGATGCCAGGTGCTTTGACGAGTCTGAGAGCGTGACGAACCAGCGAAAAATCATTGAGGACCACATCACGGAATTTAATGATGGCGACGAATATATGATTGTTGACGAGTATGTTGACGATGGCATTTCGGGTACAACAGATGATGAACGCGACGACTTTCAACGGATGCTCTCCGACATCAAGCGCGGACGGATCAACTGCGTGATCGTCAAGGACCTTGCGCGTTCATTCCGCAATTACAGCGACCAGGGCTATTATTTGGACGACTGGTTTCCCCGGTATAATGTCCGCTTTATTTCCCTTTTTCACCAGTCGCTGGACAGCTATAAGGACCCCCAGAATATGCGGAGTATCGCGGTCCCCATCCAGGGTGTCCTGAATGAAAACCACTGTGCGGAAACTTCTGATAAAGTGCGGGAAGTCTTTGATATGAAGCGCCGCAACGGAGAACATATCGGGTCTTTTGCCGCCTATGGATACATCAAGGATACCAACGATAAAAACGCGCTGGTGATCGACGAGCAGGCGGCCACTGTGGTTCGGGAGATATTTTCGATGTTTCTGGATGGCATGAGCAAAAACGCCATTGTCCGCTACCTGAACGATCACGGTATCCTCTGCCCATCCCTTTACAAGCGGGAGTGCCTGGGCCTAAAGTATCAAAATCCCCAAATGAATATGATCAAGCGCCCATTATGGTGTGCTATGACCGTTACGTCTATTCTCAAAAATCGTATGTATTGCGGGGATATGGTGCAGGGCCGCTACCGGATAAAGAGCTATAAAGTCCATGTTCAGGAGGCCGTTCCCAAGGATGAATGGTATATTGTAGAAAACACCCATGAGGCAATCATTGACCGGGAGACTTTTGAAAAGGTCCAGCGGCTTTTGCTCCGGGACACACGAACGGGGCCGCAACAAAATAAGCTGTATCTTTTCAGCGGATTTTTGAAGTGCGCTGACTGTGGAAAATCCATGACCCGCAGTAAAGTGGGTGATAAGGTGTACTATTATTGCCGTACATATAAGGACCAGTCCAAAGGGGTCTGTACGAAGCACACGATCCGGCATGACCGCCTGGAAGCTGCGGTACTCTACGCGATCCGGCAGCAGGTTTATCTGGCGGTTGATTATTCCAAAACCATTGAATGGATCAACCGTGCTCCCCTGGTAAAGAGCCAGTCGAAAAAACTGATTGACGCAATCGAGCAAAAAGAGCGGGAGCTTTCCAAGATCATCCGATATAAGCAGGCAATTTATCAGGACTGGAAAGACGGCGAAATATCACACTCCGATTACCGCCACATGAAAGCAGATTATGAGCAGCAGGCCGATGCTCTGGGGGCAGTCATTGAACGCCTCCAGGCAGAAAAGGCAGAAATTGAAAATGGTGTTGATGTAGAGAACCCGTTTTTGCTGGCGTTCCGGCAGTATCAGAATATCGACAGGCTGACGCGGGATGTTCTGATCGAATTGGTGGACCATATCAAGGTCTACGAGGGCGGAAGCATTAGTATTGTATTCCGCTTCGCTGATGAACTGCGCCGGGTGCAGGAGTACATCGAAGTCAATCACCATAATGAAGCGGTTTGAAAACCGCATTTTTCCAGACAATCTACTTTCCTAATATAAATGCCCCGACGGGCCCCACGGGGCCCATGGCGAACCCGCCCGCGGCACTGCATACCTGCCAGAAAATAGCGTTGTCACCTTGCGGCTCCACTCCCTTACGAGGAATGTCCTCTTGGCCGGCAGAGCGTCTTTGATCCTTGTCCGGCTGAGCGATTAAGGAAAGCGTTTTCCAATTAAGTGAGCATAGAACAAAGGGTCTCCCGCCAGTTTTCCTGGCGGGAGGTCTCAGTTTGTTGATAAATATGGAAAATCGATTGGATGAGAGGGAAGAGTATGGACGGTTCCCCCCAGTATTCGCGCCGCGGGAGCAAAGCTGTCACGCGGATCATGCGGCGGCAGTTCGCCAATTTCCTTACTTTAGAAATTGTCAATATTTTTGAGGTGATTGCGGCGTTTCTCCTTCTATTTGAGCCACGTTATTCCAAGAAAGTATATTTCGCCTCCTTGATACCCTTTATGGTCCTTTGGATCGGTGGGAATCTCTACATACTCCTGGCGCATGGTCTTGAGGTTCAGGAACGGTATACACTGCTTACCGCCACACTGCCCAGCCTGCTTTATTTCTGGGTCATGGATAAAAACCGGGACGGACGCTTTTTTTCACGTTCTGTGTGGTGGATACCGTGATGATTTGGGTCATGATGGTTACGGGTCTGATCGCCCGTGCCGCTGGAGGCGAGGGACTTGTGGCCTGTGTTCTGCGGCTTGCGGTGTTCCTGGTGATGATGGTCAGCGCGTGGCGCTTTGCCCGCGGGCCCTATTTGACCTTGCTGAACTCCGTAAGCCGCGGCTGGTGGCTGTTTTCCGCGATGACGGCGGTGTTCTATAACGCTTTAACCATTGTGGGTGGCATTCCCACAAACCTCCGTATGCGGCCGGACGCCATGCGGATCGTACGTCACGATATGCGACATCAGCTTCAGACCGTGGCCTCCCTTGCGCAAAATGGGGATACCGCCGCATTGCTGGACTATGTTGGCAAGTCCCAGAAGAAATTAGATTCCACTACCCCCGAGAGGTATTGCAGTCACCCTGTTTTGGACGCGGTTCTTGCCAATGTCGCGGCATAGGCGGAGAAGATGGATATTGCCATAGATATCCATCTCGTTTTGCCGGAGGAATTGCCGGTAGACGCCCTGGAGCTTTCCATTGTCTTTGCCAATGCTCTGGAAAACGCGATTCAAGCGGTCAAGGAACTGCCGGATGATCAACGGCATATCATTTGCAAGAGCGTGAAGTACCCGCGTTTTATAATGGAGATCGCCAATCCCTACGCGGGAGAAATCGTGTTTGATCGACGTGGCATCCCCACGACCAATAGGCCGGAGCATGGTATTGGAACGCGGAGCATCGTTGCCTTTGCCGAAAAATATAACGCGCTATACCTTTTCCGTGCGGAGGGTGGATGGTTCAAGGTGCGGGTCGCGGTGTAAGGGAATAACGCGTTATCGAACCACACCAGCAGTCGTCTGCTAAATTTACACTCGCTGCGCCATCGCCGCCCTGGCCTTGCGCCTGGCCCGCACCAGCGCCATCCGTACATTGTCCGGCGACATTTTTAAATCTTCGGCAATCTCTTTGCCGCTCTTTTTCAGAATGTACTTTGCGATTAGGAGGTACTGGGTCTTATCGTCCAGACCGGGCCATGCCCGAATCAGGGCAAGCAGGTCCTCCTGGGCCATGACGCGCTCCTCCGGCAGGGGGGCTGAATCGACGAGCCGCTCCTGCTCCTCCCATGAAATTTCCCGGCCCTTTCCTCTGTGGAAATTATAGGCGGTGTTCCTCGCCGTGGAGATGATATAATTCACCAGCTTGTCCCGCTCCATCTCCCGCAGAAGAGGCAGCTTCCCGATCAGCTATTCCACCGCTGATTGCAGCAGGTCCTCCGCTTCATCCCCATCTCCGACGACCTTCCGTATCTCGGAGTAGATCAGGCGGCGATACTGGAGGTACAGCCATGTCATAAACGCCTTGTCGTTTTCGTCCTCGATTGCCATGATCATCAGGGGAAGCATCAAAATCACCTGCCTTTTATTTTTTAGTATAGCATGATTGGTGTGGAAAACAAGGCTTTTTCCGGGATTTCTTTCTCCCATCGCCGCTTAGGATGCCGTATTTTCTAAATTTCACCTTCTCCGCCGGCGGGAGGGTGAAATTTTTTTGGTTGCGAATTCTCGCTTTCTGGGTCACCTATTTATATAGGGAACGATTGGAGGGATACCTGTGGTCACATTTACGGCGCCGGGGGGAGAATCCAGAGGCGCGGCCTTTATGAGAGAACTATACAAAAAATACGGCCGCCTGATGTACGCGACGGCGCGGCGCTCCATCCCCAACAGCCAGGACTGCGAGGACGTGGTACAAGACGCTGTGGAGAGCCTGTGCAAAAAAGTTGATACGCTGACGGCCTTGCCAAGTCCGGCCCTGACGGTGTATATTGTTCATACTGTCAAAAGCAAGGTCATCAATTTCAAGCGGCTCCAAACTGTGGTGAATCAGCGCGTCACGGCTCTGGAGGACACAAATCTAGAGGAGCTCTGGTCCCCGGACCCGACGCCGGAGGCGCTGGTGGAGCAGTCGGACGCCCTGTACCGGGTGTGGCGCCGCCTGCCGGAGCGGGACCGGGAGCTGCTGTACCGAAAGTACGTGCTGCGGCAGGACAATGAGGAGCTGGCGGAGTTTTTGCACTGCAAGCCGGACAGCGTGCGGACGCGTCTGGCAAGGGCGAGGAAAAAGGCGGCGGCGCTGATGGAAGGAGATGATGGCAATGACCGAACACGAACGCTTGCTTGAAGAATTTGAGGACGCGCGCTTTGCCCTTTTGATGGAGGGCGTGGCGAGGAAAGAGGGGGAGCGGCTGGAGGCCCTCAATGAGATGCTCCAGGAGAACCCGGAAGCGGCGGTACCGGAGAGCTTGGACAAGCGGTGCCTGGAGATCATCGACCGTCATTTCGCCAGGGAGCGGAGGCGGGCCGGACTGCGAAGGACCGGGAGGGTTCTGCGGCTGGCAGCGATCATTATGGCGATTTCCGTGCTTCTGTTCACGTCGGTATTTGCTATTTCTGAGGATTTCCGTCTAGCGACGCTGAACTTGATGCTTACAGTCACGGAGAAGTATACGCAGTTTAATATCAAAAGCTCTGATGGAAATAGTAGGCAGGCGTCTCCAAGTCCCAGTACGGCAAGCTCTGAATATTTCCAAAATGCAAAGATTGGGTGGATGCCGGAAGGTTTTGAATGCACGGAAAGCGTGCCTGACGTACTTGCCAGATTTGAGAATAAACAGGGCGATTATTTCATCATTTCTATTAAGCCTGGCAGTGCAAATGTAAATGTCGATACCGAAAATCCGGAAAGCCTTGAGCACATTACCATCAACGGAAACGAGGGACTTTGCATAGTAAAATATGGGGAAGTCGAAATTATGCTTGCCGACCTGGAAAACAGTGTTTATATTGAAGTTGGAACATCTAGTGGACTTTCCGTCGAAACCGCGAAAAAGATTGCGGAAAATATTACAATTCTGTAGAGCGTATTTTCATAATGGAAAACCCGGAGCCGCGGCTCCGGGCTTTTTTGTATTGCGTTTTTGAATCTTGGGGGGTCTTTATGTATAGAGGGCGTCTAAAGCCCCGGCCGCGAAAGAGGAGGTGAGGACCCTGCGGGCCAGGCGGAAGGACAAACATTTTTTCGAAATTTTCAAAAATTGTGTAATACAATGCGTTTCCCCAGCGTTTACAAGGTAGAACAGAGCGGGAGGCCGTGTCCCTCCCGCCGGAAAACGAAAGGAAGGTATCCTTATGAAAAAACGAATCGCGTCCTTTGCCGGCGGCTTCCTCGCCGCCCTGACCCTGTCCGCCTGCCTGACCACCGCCCTGGCGGCCTCCGGCAAGGTGAGCTACAACTTCGCCAACATCTCTATGGACGGAACGCGGAAAATCACGGCGGGACAGGATATCACCGCCGCTAACGGGCAGAAGGTCCCCGGCTCCATCCTCTACACCGACGAGGCGGGAGGCAAGACCAATTACCTGCCCATCCGCACCATCAGTGAGCTGCTGGGCACGGAGATCAGGTATGACTCCGCCACCAAGACCGTGCTTCTGGGCAAACAGCCCGCCAAGCCCGCCGCTGCGCCCGAAGTGCGGCCCGCCGGGGACGAGAGCGTCATCGATCTCCGCACGCCCAAGACGGTGCCTGAGAATCCCCGCCGGGGCGATACGGCCCTGATCAAGAGCCGGGGCGGCACGATTTTGCCGGACGATGATCCGAACTCGTACCGGGGCAATGAAAAGATGTTCAAGGACAAGGACGGGGAGCTCCGGTACGAGTATATGGTTGGGAATCTGGGAGCCTTGGATGACCTGGATAAAAAGGTTGCGGAGCGTCACTTGGTCAACGGGGACTACCCCAAAAACAACAAGGGCGAGAACTATGGCCCTAAGCAGCTGGTTAATTATGTGGGCTATGTTCCGGACCTGCTCTATGTGGCCGAAGAAGGGGACCACCCCGCTGGATATTACCGCCAAACGGAGCGTTCGGCGGCAACGGCGAAGATGGACGGCCGGTCTGAAGAGGAGTGCCCTCATACGATAGGTATTCCCCTATACGACTCTGAGGGCAAAGTGATCGGCTCGTACAACATTGGCTGTGCTGGGCACTTCTACGCCCCTGGCATGACCTTGGAGGAAGTTTTGGAGTCTGTTGAAGATGCTGTTGAGCGAGGCGAATGGTGACACATCATATAGAACAATCTTTGCAGATAGTTAAATTTTGAAAGGAAAGAGTGACTATGAAGAACTTCAAATCTTTTGTTTCCGGCGCGCTGGCCATGGCGCTTGCCGTGTCCCTTGTGGGCACTGCCGCCGCCGCGGCGGGTCAGGTGGCCTTTAACCAGGCGGGAGTCCGGCTGTTTGGGGAGCCCAAGGTGGCGGCAGGGGAGTTCGATAAGGCCTCCAACGGCCAGGAAGTCCCCTCCACGATCACCTACACGGACGCGGCGGGCGGAAAGACCAACTATCTCTCCGTGAGCCAGATTTCCAAGCTCCTGGACGCGGAGATCGTTTGGAACGCCGAGGAAAACGCCGTAGATATTGCCCCACGGTCCGGGGGCGGATGGGTGAACCTTGAGCTCTCGGGCGGGATAAAGATGGTCCGGCCTCCGGAGAGCGACCTCATCAAAGTCACGGAGGGACCCGCGGAGACACCCCAAAAGGCGGAATATGGCGTGACGCACGGCGCGTTTCAGGAAGTAGATCCGGCCACGGTGAATACCACTGGTGAGCCGTCGGGCATATTCCTCCAGGATACGCGTGTCACGTCGGCGGGAATTGGTTTCCCGGCGGCGGCGTACGACTTCCATCCTGCGGCGGGGAAGTATATTGTGTTCCAAGTCAAGAACAACGGCTCCGCCGCCCAAACCGTCAAGGTGGATCGGGTGACAACCATTGCCGACAATCGGACCGAGCCGTTTACCCGCGTCACCCTCGCCCCCGGCGAAACGGTCACGAGGGCCTTCTCGATTTCCTCCGACTCCAGCCGGCTGGAGCGCACGCTGAAATTTGGCGTCAGTCCCTCGAACTTGGGAACCGGAACAGATGTGACGGTTTCCCTGATGCAGTATAAGTAAACCGCATAGACTTCCGATCAGGCGGGGCCTGCGGGCCCCGCCGCCGACTTCCAAAGTACCGTCTGGAGGCGTCCGGTCATGGAATTTTGCTACACGCTCCCCCTGCGACGGCGGCTGAACAGGAAGCCGTCAACTTCCCAAACGGTGACGGCCCCATTCTTTTGCTGGGATGTTCATACGCTGACTGTCCAGAGAAGGAAAGCCGTGCTGGCGATGAACTGCGCCAGCCGCTACAGCCTCCTGCTCTATGGCATGAACGGAGCGGACTGGGTGCGCTTGCCGGAGCTTGTGCGGGACGAAATCCGAGCGGTCATTCTGCGGGAAGGCCTCTCGGAGTTTGAGGCGACCCGGTATTTCGTCTTGGGCGGTCCGCTGAGCATCTCGGCGGCCCACGGGCTGAAGTCCACGGCGGCGCATATAATCAACGGCGAGGTTTACCACGCGAAGAAGTCCCGGGGAGTTCTTCCTGATGGGATTTCGGCGTCTGTGAGGTCTAGGATGGAGGGCTTTTTCGATGATTTCCAGCATGCGGTTTTTTCGAGATGAAAAAATTGATACGGTGAAAGCCGTCGCCATTTGGAACGTGGTGCTGTGCCATGTGGCAGCGGCTCCCTTCTCCGGCGGCACGGTGGGGACCGCTCCTTGGTATGTGGCTTTGCTTTGGACGAGTTTCGCGCACATGTGCGTGCCACTGTTCTTTATGGCCAGCGGGGCCCTGCTCCTGAAGCCGGAAAAGGAGCTGACGCTGAAAAAGCTCTACACCCAAAATTTACCCAGGATATTAGCCGCCCTCTTTTTCTGGGCGCTCTGCTATAAGCTCCTTTTCCTAAAGCTGATGGACAGTTTGACCCTCCCGGACGTGGCCGACGCGGTGAAGCATCTGCTGCTGTTCCACCACGAGGAGCATTTTTACTATCTCCATATTACGATCCTGGCTTACGCGGCCCTCCCCGTGACGCAGCTGGTTGCCCGGTATGCCGATAAGCGGCTTTTGGAATACACCCTGGCGCTGTGGTTCCTGCTGGGGATACTCTATCCGACGGTTCGAACCTTCTGGCCCTTCACGCTGCTAAGCGGGGTCCCTGTTCAGTGGAGAATGAATATGACCTACGCCTCCATCGGTTACATGCTGCTGGGCCATTACCTGTCTGTCTATCATCCTTGGCCGAACCGTAGGACTTCCGGCATAGTCCTCTTAAGTGGGTTCCTCCTGACCTTTTTGGGGACCTGCTTTGCGTCCTACGCGGCGGGAAGGCCGGATGGACATTTTTTAGAGGGAATGGGAGTGCCTGTGTTCCTGGTGGCTTTAGGCATGTGGGGCCTTTGCCAGACGGTAAAAGTTTCACTAAATGGCCGGAAGCTGGCGACCTTTCTCTCCAGAGCCTCGTTTTGTATCTACCTGACGCATATTTTCTTTCTACAGGCATTTGCGCGGTGGGGCCTTCGGGCTGTGGACGGGCCGGTGCTGCTGGCGGTGCCGGCGATCTCCGGGCTGATCGTCTGCTGTTGTTGCGTTGTTTATGTGGTCTTGTCACGGGTCCCGGTCGTCCGGCGCTGGCTGATATAGAAAACCGGCAAGCGAGCCCTTCGACGCCTTTCTTTATTATAGATTCGGTTCCATCGCCCGTTTCAGCATCCGCTCCGTCATGCCCTCCCCCAACTGGCAGAGGCGGCGGAACTGCTTTCCCAGGTCATAGCGCATCCCATCGTTGAGCCAGGCCATGATTTGCCCGAAACACTCGCACTGATAGAACCGGACGATGATGGCCCGGTCCACCTGGGCAATGGGAACGCCGGTAGCGGCTGCGGCGGCGTAGTCCTCCACCACCCGGCGGCACACGTCCATCAAGCTCCGCTCAAACAGGTCCCGATGAGCGGATTGGTTGATATGGAGCACCGCCTGTCGGTGCTCCAGGGCAAAGCCGGCGGCGGTCTCCAGGCAGTCCGCCAGGGATAATACCGGGCCCTGGGCGGCAATGATGCGGTTCGCCTGGTCCGTGACCAGTTCCTCCAGCAGGGCAGGGATGTCCTTGAAATGATAGTAAAAGGTATTCCGGTTGACCCCGCAGGCTTGCACAATGTCCTTCACGGTGATTTCCCGAAGAGGACGCTCCTCCAGCAGGCGGAGGAAGGCAGCCTGAAGGGCCTCCTTGGCAGAGGCGGACATCATGAGGACCTCCTTTCCTCGAACAGCCCAGCGGCAGCGGCGTCCGACATGCGCTGGGCGGCGGAGAGAAGCTCTGCCTTGGGCAGGGCCATGTCCTTTTCGAACCACTCCGCCAAAAGGCCGATGAAGCCCCAGGCCAGGAAGTTTAGAAGATAATCCGTCAGCCTTGGGTCCTCTGGATGGAACCAGGTTTTGACCAGCAGAGCTCCATTCTGGTGGACCAGCCGCTGGATGGACTGGAAGAAGCCGCTGGCCTCACTGCTGGCAAACAGGACCGTGCAGATCTCCCGGTTTTCTATGGTGAAGTCCAGCACCGGCTCAAACACAGGAGCTACGCTGCCCACAGCCACGGTTTCCTGCATATGGGCATCCACCAGTGCCTGGAGCTCCTCCAGCAAATCCTCCTCCACGCTGTGCAGCAGCTCCAAAGTGCCGGAGTAGTGAAGATAAAAGGTGGCCCGGTTCATATCCGCCGCGTCGGTTACGTCCCGGACGGAGATGTCGGCGAAGGTTTTTTGCTTCATCAGCTCCAGAAGGCTCTCCTTTAATAGTTTGCGGGACCGTCGAGCCCGGCGGTCATCAGGGTTTTTCAGCATAAGGCTCCTCCTTTGGACAAATTAGGCATTTGCCCGCTTTTGTCTATTGACCAAATTTCCTGCTTTTACTATAATCGACTTAAGTCAATAAGTCAACAAAAATCTTTTATTTGATACTAGTTGATTATTTGGAGGAATCACTATGACTTGGCAAACCATGAGCAAACGTGTGTCCGCCCTGGCTTTGGCAGCGGTTTTAACCGTGACGCTGACCCTGCCCGCCACAGCGGCGGAGGTCATCGGCGATGGCGTGACCCCCACCTATGACGAGGCGTATTACGCCACGCTGGATTACTACGGAAACCTCCTGGAGGGCAGCGTGGTAAAAAGCTACGCCATGAACGGCCGGGACCGTCTGACGGACTACGGCGTCTATGACGAGGTGGTGAACCTTACGGACAATTCCGTCCCGGTCAGCGGGGAGGGGAGCACCTCCTTCCAATTTACCGGCGGCGTGCCAGACCACTTCTATTTTGAGGGCAAGACAAAAAAGCCCTTTGAGGACCTGCCCTGGACCATCACTCTGCGCTACACCCTCAACGGCGTTCCCGCCAAGGCGGAGGAGCTGGCGGGGAAGCAGGGCGTGGTGGAAATCCTTCTGGACATTGTGCCCAATGCGAGCGCCGGAGACTACGCCCGGTACAATTACACCCTGGCGGCCACAGCCCTGTTTAACCAGGACGACATCCTCTCTCTGGAGGCGGAGGGCGCGCAGGTCCAGCTGGTGGGCAATCTGCGGACCGTTCTCTTCCTCTGCCTCCCTGGGGAGGAACAGCACTTCACCATCCGAGTGGGCTCCAACGATTTCTCCTTCGGCGGCTTAACGGTGATGATGATGCCTGCCACCCTGGCCCAACTGGAGGAGATTGCCAAGCTCAGTGAGCGGAAAGACGACCTGGAGGAGGACTACCGGGCCCTCTCCGGCAGTCTGGATGAGCTGCTGGATGCCCTGGCGGACATTCAGAACGGCCTTTACGCCTCTGCCAAGGGCCTGGATCAGCTGGACGCGGCCCGGGGGACCTTCTCCGGCGGCAAGGGCCTGCTGTACAGCGGCACGGACCACCTTCGGGAGGACCTGAGCAATCTGGCGGATATCCTGGCCCCGGTGGAACAGCGGGTTCAGCTTCTGAGCCAGACGGTGACGGACTCCAAGGTTGTCCTCAACGAGATGGTGGACGCCACCGTGACGCTCCAGTCCCAGCTGACGGAGATGGAGACGGCCCTGTACGGCTTGGAGCAGGGGACCTATGATCTGCGGAGTGTCATCAGCTTGGCGGCGGATATGGAGGGAAGCCTCCTCCGTCTGGAGAGTGCCCTGGGCGGTGTCCACGTGGGTGGCGGCAGTGTTGCCACCAACAGCCGGGGGTTGGTGGAAAAGGTGAAAAACGTACATGGCGCCTATGCCGCGGAGGATACGGAGACCTTCCTCCAGAAGATGCTGGAGGCCCAAGGTGTGGGAAGCGCGGAGGCCAAGGCCAAGGCGGCGGGCATGAAGCAGCTGCTGGACGCGGACAAAGCCGGGCTTCCGGTGCCTCCGGGACAGCAGGCGGCCTTGGAGGCGGCCAAGCAGATGGAGACGCTCCATGAGGTGAAGCAGCAGACGAATATGGGCTTCCGGGATTTCTGCGGACAGGTGACCAAGGACCCGGACACGGCCAAGCAGATGAACGACCTCTGGCTGATTTACAGCGCTGGCGGCGCTGTCTCCGGGAAGGCGGCTTTGCGGAACCGCCCGGTTTCGGAGGCTATCATTCCCATAGCTCCGGCCCCGGAGCTGCCCCAAGCCCCAACAGAGCCCCAGCCTTCCGAGCCCCCGCAGACCCCGGACCTGCCGCAGACCCCGGAGACGGCAGTCCCGGAAACCGAAGCGCCGGAAGAATCCGCCGTGCCGGAGGAATCGGAGCAGCCCACCCCGGAGGAGCCGCAGGAGCCCTCCGCCTCGGCGGAAGCGCCTGCGGAGGAGGAGAATGCTGGGGTGTCGGAGATGCTGAAAAAGGGACAGATGTCGGCTCGCCTGGTGGTTTATGAAACGCTGGATGGCGATGACAGCGGAGCTTCCGGCCAAGACGACAGGTCCAGTGGAGACGATAGCTCCAGCGGAGGCGGCAGTTCTAGCGGAGACGATAGCTCCAGCGGAGGCGGCAGTTCTAGCGGAGACGATAGCTCCAGCGGAGGCGGCAGCTCCAGTGGAGACGATAGCTCCAGCGGAGGCGGCAGTTCCAGCGGAGGCGGCAGTTCCAGCGGAGGCGGCAGTTCCAGCGGAGACG
>CAJUMX010000016.1 GCA_910587705.1 uncultured Oscillibacter sp. | reverse complement strand
TATCATCTTTACATGAAAAAGTCTGCCGGTAGGCAGACTTTTTCGACAAGCTGGGGCCAGATACGGTGTATCTGGCCCTTAACGCAATTCGGCAAATCTGGTTGCGTCGTTTAGTTGATTGTAAACAAATTGAGAATTACGCCGCAGACCACTTGACAGCCGCAGTATCGCATTACTAAAATGAAAACAAATTATCGCCCAGACAAATTCGTAGTGCTATATGCACACATCAGGGGCAAGAAGAAAACCATTTTAATTGATAAATAAGTGACGAATAGGAAAGGCGACGCCCTCACAGATGAGAGGGCTCGTCTTTCTTGCTTTTCTGGCGATGGTTTTACAACTATCGAAAAGAGGAAAGAACAATGGAAAGGCTTGAAAATCGTCACATTTCAGATACTCAAACAGCTATATTTGAGGAAATAGATCATTCTTTATCAATCACCGACCTGCACAAGCGTAATTTGGAACGTATCATGGCCAATAGTGTGAATATGACCCACACAGCCCGCAGTCAGAAGCTGCCGCCTGAGAAACTGATCAAGTTCCTGATTGCCGCCGAGGGCGGGCCGCTGGCGAAGGAGCTGCACCGCGCCGGGATTGACGCTACTCCCGCCGCTGTGTCTCAGCGCCGCCGTCAAATCCCGCCCGCTGTATTCCGCAAGGTGTTTCTGGACTTCACATCCTCCAGCGCATACGGTCAGCCCAATCGTGGCTACAAGGGCTGCCGCGTCCTGGCCTGTGACGGCACCGCAGTCAATATGGCCCGCAATCCCAATGCACCCAGCTTCGTCTGCAATAACAGTGCGCCGACGGGGTACAATCAGTTGCATTTGAGTCCTCTGTTTGACATCTACGACCGCACCTACTTTGACGCGGTTATCCAGCCCGCTCCCAGGAAGGACGAGCCGGGCGCGCTGGTGGAAATGGTCAAACGGAACTGCTTCAACCACAGGACTATTATTGTCCTCGACCGGGGTTATGAGTGCTACAATGTCATGGCCCACCTGATGAACACCCCGAATGTCTACTTTGTCCTTCGGGTGAAGCACAATCGCTCAGCCATGCGGGAAATCGCTCGTCTGCCCATGCTGGAGCTGGACTGCGATATTGCGTTTACAATATCCACCACCCAGACCAACGAGGACAAACGCAATCGCCACATCTACCTCCCCCAGCCGAAAAAGAGCAAACCCGGCTCCACCACCCGGCGCGCTCGGTGGGATTTTCCCAGCCCCTACGCCATGCGGCTCCGCATTGTCCGCTTTCAGTTGGACAACGGCAATTTTGAGACGTTGGCAACCTCGCTCCCCCGGTCGTTCACCGTTGACGACTTAAAGGAAATCTACCACCAGCGTTGGGGTATCGAGAGCAGCTTCCGCAGTTTGAAGTATAGCACAGGGCTGGTCAATCTGCACGGCAAGCGGGACGATTTTGTAGAGCAAGAGATTTATGCGGCGTTGACCGCTTTCAATTTCACAAGCCGAATCGTACAAGAAGTTGTCGTTCGACAACCAAAAGATGGTGTATATTCCTATACTGTGAACTTCAAAATGGCGGTTGCTCTTTGCAAAGAATTTCTCAATGACCCGGACATAACCGGGGGCGCGGTCATGCAGGAAATTGGCCGAAATACTGTTCCAATTCGACCGGGGCGGCAAGATGAACGAAACCTTCGGGCGAAGGGCTTCGGCTGGTTCACCTACCGTATCGCAGCCTAAGAAGCCGCAGGCCCAAAAAACGGGGGGCGGGGGGTATTCCTCCGCCCCCTCATTTCCGCATTATTTTGAAAAAGTCCAAAATCGGCCCCGAAAGGGCTGATTTTTCGAAAAAGTGTGCCGCGATAACTTAACGGCTGAAAATCTGTGTTCAAGATTGTTGTTCTGCCTGAAATCTCAACATGTCCCGGAAATGTAGCAGAAAACGGCTGTTTCCGTCTTTTCTTGCAAAAATCATGCTTACCCTAAAATCACAACTTGTCCCCCAAATGCTATAAAAGCAGTTTTTGCACCCCCTGATTTTTTGAAGGAAATTGTCCCAAAACCAGCCGTTAAATTAAAGGAAAATCCAAATTTCAACAAGTCCTGCCCATGATGTAAAAATGAGTGGTTCTTGTCAAAAACTGCAAGAATCCAAAAATACCCCGAAAAAATCAACAAGTCGGGGGAATGTCGATAAAAAAGCGGGAAAGTCCGTTTTTACAGACTTTTCCCGAAAACACCCTTGCAATTTCTTCCGTGATAGGTTAAAATAGCCATGGAGACATAAATAGCGGCAGAGCATAGCGGGCGGCAACCCGCTATGCTCCGATGAAGAGTGTCTTGCCCACTCAACACCATAGTCTCGATAGACTACACCGTATCTCCCATTATACTGTCATATCGCCCAATTTGCAACAGGAAATGGGTTTGGTGTTTCGCTTTGATTGAATTTCAGTCAGGCGGTGTTGAGTTATACGCTCAACACCGCTTTTTATGTTTCCAACAGACCCCCGGGCGGGGGCGCGTCCCCCCGCCCGCCCTTCGGGGCTTTGTTGGAAATTTTATTTTGAGAGGAAGAAAACACATGAAAAAGAAATGCTTATCTTTAATCTTAGCGTTGTATCTGTGCGTTGGGCTGGCTTTTCCCGTGATGGCAGAGGGAAATTTAGGAAAAGCTGGGCAGACAAATACCGTATGCGCAGGCAGTGGAATTTCTGCTGTAATTGACCAGAATGGCTCACTATGGATTTGCGGCGATAACTGGTGCGGCCAGCTTGGTAACGGCGTACAGGGCGGCAAAAATGCGGTGAATTTTGTGAAAGTGATGGATAATGTCGTTTCTGTCAGTTGCAGTGGCAGATTTGTTGCCGCGATTAAATCGGATGGAAGTCTCTGGATGTGGGGGGACAATTCCCACGGAGAACTGGGCAACGGCGGGAAAGCAAACGCAATTATAGATGAAGCAAACCGTTACCAGACAGAACCTGTAAAAGTAATGGACGGCGTTGCCGCTGTCAGCTGCGGATCCGATTATACTGGGGCGATTAAGACAGACGGAAGTCTTTGGATGTGGGGTAACAATGAACGGGGTCAGCTTGGAAATGGTGCCTATTCGAAATCCAATATTCCAGTAAAGGTGCTGGACGGTGTTGCCGCTGTCAGCTGCGGCGATAACGCCACTACTGGCGCGGTCAAAACCGATGGCACGCTTTGGATGTGGGGCAGTAATTTCAATGGTCAGTTAGGTAATGGTGAAATACAGCGGCAAGATGGCGTGGTTAGTCCTACAAAGATTATGGATGGTGTTGCGGTTGTCCATTGTTCCAGTATGCAATCCGCCGCTATTAAAACAGATGGAACACTCTGGACTTGGGGCGAAAGCAGTTTGTTGTCCAATAAGGCCAACCCGGTAAAGGTGATGGATGATGTTGCATCCGTCAGCGGAAACATGATTCTCAAGATGGATGGAACACTTTTGCTCGTAGAGGATAAAACTTCTTTTGAAACACTTTTGGGCTTAGCAGACAAATCCTCACTGGAGGGACGGACAATCATTACAACACAAGTGTTAGATAATGTAGCTGCTTTCAGCAGCAACAGCCAAGTTTTAGCTGTGAAACGGGATAGTTCCCTCTGGGTTTGGGGCAGTAATTTCAACGGCGAACTTGGAAACGGCGGTACTGGTGATAAAAAAGAGGCCGGAGAAGGGGAAGGTGAAGTTACTTACTCTCAAACTACTCCTATAAAACTCAGTTTAACGGTGGCACTTCCTGGGACCTCTCAATCTTCTCCCGCTACAGGTAGTTTTATTGATGTAAAGGCAAGCGACTACTTTGCGGACGCAGTACGATGGGCGGTTGAAAAAGACATCACCAGCGGCACCAGTAAGACCACATTCTCCCCCGGCGCGACTTGCAGCAAGGCGCAGATTTTGACTTTCTTGTGGCGCGCTAACGGCGCGCCGGAGCCGACAGCAGCGAATCCGTTTACAGATATTAAACCCGTCGATTACTTCTATAAGGCGGCTCTGTGGGCCGCTGAAAAGGGTCTTGTGTCCGGTTCCACCTTCGGAGCAAATACAGACTGTACCCGCGCCATGACGATGGAATACATGTGGAAAGCGGCGGGAAGCCCCACGCCCGCTGGCAAGGCTGATTTTACCGATGTTCCCGCCAATGCCGACTACGCGCAGGCTGTGGCTTGGGCGGTAGAGAACAAAATTACTAGCGGAACGGGCGGCAGTAACTTCTCTCCCGCCGCTACCTGTACCCGCGGGCAGATTGTCACCTTCCTTCACCGGGCTATGGGGAAATAAATGCGGGTAGTTTCCGACGTTTTAACAACATAAGGGCCATGAAAAAGCACCCACCGCCTTTTACATTTTCAAAAGGTGGTGGGCGCTTTTTTCAGGTGCAGGAAATCCTCAATTTAATGACATTGCCTCTTTTGCTCAGCAATATTTCGCAATGGCGGCCTGAATCATTTCGTGAGCCTGGACGATGATTTCCTGGTCACCGGGCTCCAGCGCCAGCAACGGCGCCCGGACACCGCCGATGTCCGGCCCGCCCTGGAGGCGGAGAATTTCCTTGATGACGGCGTACATGTTCCCCTGGGTAGAGCACATCTTGTAGATGATGCGGCAGCACTCGTTCTGGACCTCCCGTCCCTTCTCCAGCTCTCCGGCCTTAAAGCAGCGGTTAATCTCCAGATACAGCTCCGGCATGGCGGCATAGGTCCCGCCGATGCCTCCGGCGGCTCCGGCGGCCAGGCCGCTGAGAAGCTGTTCGTCCGGGCCGTTGAACACCAGGGCCCCCTCGTCGTGCCACATCTGGATGTCCTGGACAGGCATGGAGGAGTTCTTCACCCCGACGACCCGGGGATTTTTCAGCATCTCCTGGAGCAGGGGCACCGACAGCGCCACGCCCGCCAGCTGGGGGATGTTGTAGATGACAAAATCCGTATTAGGGGCCGCAGCGGAGATGTCATTCCAGTACTTGGCGATGCCCTTGGGGGGCAGGTGGAAGTAGATGGGGGGGATGGAGGCCACGGCGTCCACGCCCAGGCTCTCGGCGTGGGCCGCCAGCTCCCGGCTGTCGGCGGTGTTGTTGCAGGCCACATGGGCGATGATGGTCAGCTTGCCGCCCACTTCCGCCATGACGTTTTCCAGGGTTTCCTTTCGCTCGGCCACGCTCTGGTAGATGCACTCGCCGGAGGAGCCGCCCACATACAGGCCCTTTACGCCCTTGTCCAGCAGGTATTTCGCCAGGGCCCGGACCGCCGGGGCGCTGACCTTGCCGTCCTGGTCATAGCAGGCGTAAAAAGCGGGGAAAATCCCCTGGTATTTGGAAAGGTCTCTCATGTTGTCACTCCTAGTCATAAATTTTCACCTTAAAGACCACCTTGCTCACGGTTCTCGGCCCGTCCACCTGCATCTTGATGCGGTGCGCGTCGCTGGGGAACACCACCAGGAAGTCCCCAGGCGAGAGGATCAGCTTATAGTCTCCCTCGCCTCGGTAGGCATAGAAGTCGTTGGCCTCCACCCGGTCAAACTCACTTAGAACTTCCGGCGGGGCGATTTCCACGCCCTCAGAGCCCTCCATCATGATGTGAATGTCCAGATACTTCCGGTGGGCCTCGAAGAAGCTCTCTTCCGCCGGGACGGTCTCGTAGGTAAACCGGGTGGCGTACACGTCGCCGCCCTTGATTTCCACCCGCTCTGGGCCCACGCTGGCGAGAAACTCCGGCGTAATGCGCTCCAGCGCCAGGTCCAGATTGGGGTGGATGCCCCGGTAGGCCGAGGCGTCCTTGTGTTTGGCGTAAATCATAGTGTCTCCTTGCTTTACGGGGCGCGGAGGTGCAGGGGCCCTGCCCCTACACCCCGCAAGCTTTTTCTGAAAACCTTGTGCAAAACAGAATCCGTCCGATTGTCTTAACCTTTCACCGCGCCCATGGTGATGCCCTGGGTGAAGTACTTCTGGAAGATCAAGAACACGATGATGATAGGAGCCGCCGCCAGGGTGGCGCCAGCCATCAACAGGCCGTTGTCCACGGAGGTCTCCGCCTGGAGGGTAGCGATGCCCAAGGGGATGGTGAAGTTGCTGCCGCTGGCCAGCATGACCAACTGCATAAAGTAGTCGTTCCAGCAGTTGATGAAGGTGAAGATGGCCAGGGCTCCGATGCCCGGCTTAATCATGGGCATAACCACTGTGGAGAAGGTATTCCACTCGCTGGAGCCGTCGATTCTGGCGGCCTCCAAGATCTCTCCGGGGATGCTCTCCGAGAACTGCTTCATGAGGAACACGCCGAAGGGCCAGCCCACGGTGGGGAAGATCACCGCCCAGAGGCTGTCGTACAGGCGCAGGGCGGACATCTCTTTCAGCAGGGGGATCAGGATAACCTGCTTGGGCAGGGCCATGGCGCAGACGATGAGGGAGAACAGGATGGCTCGGCCGTTGAAGCGCTTCTTCGCCAGGGCGTAGCCCGCCATAGCCGCCGTGAGGCAGGTGATCAGCATGGCCAACACGCACATGAGCACCGCGTTGATGAGCCAGCGGATGGCGGCGGGGGCCTCCGGTCCGGCGGTGAGAAGCACCTTTTTTCCGCCGTTGAAGAAGCTGCCGAAGGGGAGATAGACCTCCCACAGGGGGACGCTGCGCTGCTTCATCAGCTTATCAAAGTTGTTCATGACCCATTCGGTGGGGACCCAGATGGGTTTGGTGGCGTTGATGTCCGCGCCGTTTTTGAAAGCGCCGGTGGCAATCCAATACAGCGGGAACGTGAAGAGGAACGCCAGAATGACCAAAATGATCACCGAGGCGATCTTATACGCGCGGCTGCGTCCAGTTTCAATTTTCATACCAGCACCCCCTTACTTTTCTTTCGCCAGCTTGAACTGGAGGGCGGACAGCAGTCCGATGAAGATGGCCAGCACCACACCCATGGCATTGGCGTAGCCGAAGTGGCCAGCCTGCTCCGTCAGCTTGAAGGCGGTCCAATAGATATGGTACATGACCGTGTTGGTTCCCGCGCCGCCCTTGGTCAGCAGCTGAATCAGAGCGAAGCACTGGAAGGAGTTGATGGTGGTGATGACCAGGATATACAGCGTGGTGGGCATCATCTGGGCCCACTTCACCTGCCAAAAAACCTGAAAGCCGTTGGCCCCGTCCACCTCGGCGGCTTCAATGAGCGTCTGGTCCACGTTGCCCAGGGCGGAGACATACAGCACGATGGGCTGGCCCACGGAGGTGGTGAAGAGGATCAGGATGATGCACCAGAGGGCGTACTTGGAATCGCCCAGCCAGTTGATGTTTTGCTCGATGAGGCCCGCGCCCTTGAGGACGTGGTTGAAAATACCCGTGTAGTTGTCATACATCCACTTCCACACCACGGTGACGGCCACGGAGCCGGTGACCACGGGAAGGTAGAAGATGCAGCGGAAGGCGGACAGCACGGGCCCGCTGAGCTTATAGATGACGGAGGACACCCACAGGGAGAAGGCGCACACCGTCGGGACGCTGACAATGACGATGATGAATGTATTTTTCAGCGCCTCCAGGAAGGTCTCGTCGCTCATCAGCTTGGTGAAGTTGGAAAGGCCAATGAAGCTGCCGAATAAGCCTTGGTCGTGCATGTTGGCGTCTGTGAGGCTGGTGATGATGCAGATGATCATGGGGATGACTACAAAGCCGATGAAGAAGATCAGGCTGGGCAGCAGAAAGAGGTAGCCGGAGATATTTTCCCGCCTTTGCAGCGCACGGCTCATGGTGGGGTGGGACTGTCTTGCCAAGATCAACACTCCTTTACGACTGGATTCTACAGGGCAGAGGCTCATGCAATAAACTAGGATATAAGCGCACCCCTCTCCCGCCCTTCGCGGGAGAGGGGCGCAAAAACCCTTATCTCTTTGACTGTGTATTGAGATGCTTAGCCGGCGGCAGCCGCATTGGCGTTTCCGGCATAGGTGGCGACGGTTTCGGTGATGTCGGCGCCCTCGCCCACCTTCTGGAGCATGGTCCACCACTCGGTACGAGCGCCGGCCCAGCCCTTGGTGACCTGGTAGTAGTCGCCCAGGAACGGCATGAGAACTTGATACTCGTTCATGATCTCGTTGTCGGCCCAGATGCCGGAGAGATCGGTGCCCTCGGCGGCGGAGCGGGCGGCGAAGTAGTTGGCGGTTTTTACCGCGTCCACGGTGTGCTCGGAGTCGCACATCCACTTGATGAAGGTTTTCGCGTTGTCAATTCTGGCCTGGTCTCCATTGTCGAAGATGCCGAAGCCCCAGATGCCGCCCTGGAGAGCGGGAGAACCGCCCTGAGAGGGGAAGCCCATAAAGACGATCTCTTCGCCGTTGGCGGTGAGACCCGCGCCGGTGTCGGCCTGGTTGGGATTCAGCTGCTGGGCAATGTTCCAGCAGAAAGCCATCTTCAGGATGCCCTGATAGAAGACCTTGATTTCGTCGCCGCCTTCGAGAGAGGCGTCAAAGGCGATGCCGGGCATGCTCTTGAGCTGCTCCAGAGCCTTGATGTTGGCGGGATCGTCCCAGGTGTACTGGTCGTGGGAGGCGGTGGCAAAGGTGCCGCCGTACAGGTTGTTGACGAGGGCGCGGGTGCCCTGGTCGCCGCCCTGGCCCTTGCAGTACACAGCGCCTACGGGAGCCTGGTAGTGATCATACAGCGCCTCCACGGCGTTAATGAAATCGGTGGTGGTCCAGGTGTGCTTTTCCAGGTCCAGGTACGCATCGGCTCCGGCTTCCTTGAAAGCGTCCAGGTTAATGGCCATGCAGTGGGCGGTGATGACCAGAGGATACTCGTAGACCGCTCCGTTGGAGTGGGTGCAGGCGGCCATGGCGGCGGCGTTGATTTCTCCCTTGTCGGTGTCGTCAAACATGTCGCTCAGGTCCACCAGATAGCCCTTGTCGCCCCAGTTGGTTACCAGACGCTCGGGACCTTCCATGATCAGGTCGGGGGCGCTCTTGGCGGTGATGGCGGAGTTTACCTTGTCGTCTCCGTCGGCGTAGGCTAAGTACTCCACCTTCACGGCGATTCCGGTATCGGCGGTGAAAGCGTCGGTAATTGCCTTGACCTTTTCTTCCTTGCCCCAGTCGCCGATGGGGTAGGTCCACAGGGTCAGCTCACCGGCGGAGGCGGGCTCCTCCGGAGTTTCCGGAGTCTGGGTGTCGGTCTGGGTCTGATCGTCAGCGGGGGGCTGAGAATCATTTTTGTCGCCTCCGCAGGCGACAAGGGCCATGGTCATGACCATGGCCAATACCAATGCAAGCAGCTTCTTCATCACGGGTCCTCCTTTTTAACCTTTACAAAAAATGAGCCGACAAGCACCGGCTCGCTGTATGAATTATACAAGAGCTTCCTTCTTTTGTCAATTAAATTCGAAAGGATTTCTGTGTAAACCGCATATTCGGCGGAAACTTCAAAAATAATTTCGATTTTTGGTAAAATTACCACTGGAAATCAATCTGGAATTTCGAAAGTCTGCCTTGACAAACCGGAAAAAACTGCTAATTTATAAGGGAAAGGGTAAATTTTAGACCAATGGCCTGCGGATAGAAAGGAGACCGATTCATGAAAAAACACATTCTCTGCTTAGGCGATTCCAACACCCACGGCTATTGCGCCGACCCTGCCGACTGCGCCGACGGCGGTATCCGCTTCAACGAGGACGAGCGGTGGACCTGTTTGCTGCAAAAGGCCCTGGGGCCCGGGGTTCTGGTGACGGAGGAGGGTCTCAGCGGACGGACCACCGTTTTTCAGGACCCCCTCCACGAGACCATGGACGCCCTCACCGTGCTCTACTCCCTGCTGAAAAGCCATGAATTTCTGGACCTTTTAATCATCATGCTGGGCACCAACGACGTGAAGGAACGCCTGGGGGCCAACGCCTCCTGCGTTGCCATCGGCATGGAGCGGCTGGTCCGCAAGGCCCAGAGCGTGGACTGCTGGGGAGACCACGGCCCCAACATCCTGATTGTCTGCCCGCCCCCCATCCGACCGGAGATGGAGCGCTCCGAAAACGGTATTCCCATGGGGAAGGGCTGTCTGGAGAAGTCCCGGGAGCTGCCCGCCTACTATGAGAAAACCGCCAAACTGGTGGGCGCCCATTACCTGAACGCCAAGGACTGCGAGTTCAACGCCGTAGACGGCATGCACCTGACCCGGAAGGGCCACGCCCAGCTGGCGGCGCTTCTGGCGGAGACTGTGCCGGGCCTGCTGCCAAATTGAGCGAGGCGCAAAATGCGAAACGAGGACCGGAACGGAACGCCGTTTCGGTCCTCATTCTGTTGGCTCTTCCTGGTTTTCCGGCTCCCCCGGAGCCAATTCCGGAGAGTACCGCTGAAAGATTTTTTCAAAAAAGAGCGAGACCAGCAGTACGGAAACTGCCGGCATAAACACAACGGGCCACCACTCCTCTATACAGAACACGGCGGTTTGAGCCGTCAGCAGGACCACCACGACGGTGCTGGGGAGATGGGCGGCAGTCAGCTGGAGAGCCGTGTGGAACAGACCCCTTACGCCGTAATCAAATCGGCCCAGGAGAGGGAACAGCCAGCAGAGCACTCCCGCCGGAAGGATGAGGGCGAAGTAATAGGCCACGTAAAGCACATAGGCCCATCCTCCCCATCGGGTTCCGTACCAGCGGACAATGAACTGCCCGCCCAGCAGCAAAAGAGACAGGGGAATCGCAATGAGCCCCGCCAGCAGGCCCACCTTAAAATTCTGCCGAAAGGAGCGGAAGTAATACCCGAAGGCCCCGCTCTCTCGGCCTCGAACGCACTTGACCACCGTGTAATACAACGCCGCCGTGGCCGGGCCGATGGTGACGATGGGTAAACAGAGAAAGGTCCAGAGGATGGACAGCCCGCAGATATCCACCAGGGTACTTAGCCAGACCCAAATTCCCTTTTCAGGATTGAAAAATTCCCCCATGTCCGCCT
This sequence comes from uncultured Oscillibacter sp., assembly GCA_910587705.1. GTDB lineage: Bacteria > Bacillota > Clostridia > Oscillospirales > Oscillospiraceae > Oscillibacter. The sequence continues at coordinate 67,107 of CAJUMX010000016.1, read as the reverse complement.
CCTACACGCATTTCTGCGTCAACGCTTTGCCCACGGACTGCCGGTTTCGCTTCGCCTCCTCCGGAGCCCGGCGGACAAACTCGCTGAGCAGTACCTCCACCACGTAGAGCTGGGCCATCAGGGCGGAGGTGGAGCCGAACTGGAAGGGCTGTTCATTGGGCCCGCAGAGCAGCACCGCGTCGGCGTAGGCGGTGGCGGGAGAATTGGGGTAGCGGGTCACCAAAATCAGCTTCCCGCCCCGGGCTCGAATGACCTCCACCGCCTCCAGCAGCTCGTGAGTGGCGCCGGAGTAGGAAAAGTAAAGCACCGCGTCCCCCTCGGAAAGGGTGGAGAGGACCACGGTTTGCATATGAGAGTCCTGGATGGTCTTGAACTTTGGCGAGGTGGTGGAAAATTGCGCCCAGGCCGCCAGAGCCACCGCCGCATGGTTCCCCTGTCCCAGGCAAACCACCTGGCCCGCCCGGCAAAGAAGGTCCGCCGCTTGAGTGACCTCCCGCTCTGCGAGCATGTGATAAGCGTTATTCAGCGTATCCTGGGCAGCGGAGAGCACCTTGCCCATGATGGTTTCGGCGGAATCTCCGGCTGTGATTTCGCTTCCCGGCTCATTGAGGGCCGCCCGGGCGGGCAGCGCCGCCCGGGCCAGCTCCAGCTTGAAATCGTTGAAGCCCGCAAGCTTCAGCTTCCGGCAGAACAGGGATACGGTGGACACCGCCACGCCGCACCGGCCGCTTAGGTCAGTGATGCTGATATATTGGGTTTCCTCCTGGTGATCCAGCACATAGTCGGCAATTTTTCGTTCCGACCGGGTGAAACGCTCGTACTCCTGGAGCATCAGCGCGATGATATCCTTGCCCATCCCTATCTCCTTTGTCCGGAAGCCGTTACTCTCCCAAAATCTCTCCGATCAGCTTGTCCACCAGAATCATGCTCCGGGGCAGGTGGAAGGGGCCCTTGAAGGTGCTGCCCTTGGTGGAGGGCTGGGTGGGCAGGCCGTCCCGGCGGAGATAGCCATACCATTCGCCGTACTCCGCGTCGGCGAAGTGGGCCTTGCAGTAGTCCAGGGTTTTGTAGAACCAGTCCAGGTACTTCTCCTCCCCGGTGTCTCGGTAGAGCATGACGGAGGCAATCAGAATTTCGTTGTGAGGCCACCAGAGCTTCATGTCGTGCTCATAGGCCTCGGGGGGCTTGCCTAAACAGTCGGTGAAGTACAGCAGCCCGCCGTACTCCTGGTCCCACCCGGCGGCGATGGCCCAGTCGAACATCTCCGCCGCCTTCTGGACCAGGGCCTTGTCCCCGGTCCGCTGGGCGTGCTCCAGCAGGAACCACACGCCCTCAATGTCGTGGCCGGGGTTGACGGTGCGGCCCTCGGTGTAGTACAGCCGGGGAGAGCCGTCCACGTCCACATTTTCCAGGGTGCATTTCAGCTCCGGCTTCACGTGGTATTTAAAGATGTCGTCCACGCACTGCCGGGCCCGCTCCTCATAGAGGGCCTTGCGCTCTGGGTCCGTTCGCAGTAGCACGCCGGTGACATTCAAAATGATCATGGGCGTGCCGAAGGCCCGGCCCGTCCGGGTTTCGGGAATGGTCTTGGGTCCCATACCCACGGGGTCCGGCTTGCCCTGGCTCAAGTCCCAATAAAGATCATAGCACTGCCGGGCCCGTTCCAGTCGGGCCTTGTCTCCCGTCACGCCGTAGTACTCGGCGTTGGCGATGGCGCAGAACGCCTCGGAAAAGTAGTAGCGCCGCTGGCGCAGGGGCTGTCCCTCCGCCGTAACGGTGAAATACATCCGGTCGCCGCAGGCGTGGTTGAAGCAGTGGGCCTCCATGAAGTCCAGGCAGCTTTTGGACGCGTCCAGCCATTCCTGCTTTACGCCGTAATTGCTGCACAGAAACGCGAAAATCCAGCCGCAGCGGCCCTGCATCCAGACGCTTTTATCAGTGGAGTAAATTTCGCCCTTCCGGTCCAGGCAGGTGTACACGCCGCCGTGCTCTTGATCCATGCCGTGCTCCAGCCAGAAATTGGCGGAGCGCTCCAGCTCGGCCCGAACCCAGGTCCGGGCTTCCTGTAATGTTTGCCGATCCATCATATTCCTCTTTTCTGAATGCTCCCGGCCAGTTGGGGGCATTGGGTTCTTTGTGGAGCCTGACAACCTGGCCAGGCCATTTCTCCGGGAATTCCAGGCGTCCGGGAACCCTTATTTGCGCTCCGGCAGGCTGGCGGCGGCCATGGACTGGCCCACCCGACGGAATTTCTCGTCGGGAAGCTCCGGGACGATTTTCCCGGTGAGCTCCGGGTATTCGTCCGCCAGCACCTTCTTGGCAGTGTCCAGGATGAGGTCGCCGCCCTTGCCGCTCATGACCCGACCCAGCAGCAGCACATGGCGGCAGCCGTAGAGGTCGAAGTAATAGGCCAGGGTGTGGCCCAGATACACGCCGATGGACGAATAGACCTTGGCGGCCCGGGGGTCGTCCTCGGCCATGAGGGCCTGGACGGCTTTCAGTTTCTCGGCGGGGGAGGCGTTTTCGTCCAGCTCAATGCCCGCCCGGGGGGCCAGCTTGATCACGCCGTCCTGGGAGAAGTACTTCACACCGCAGCCGATGTCGCCACTCCACTCATCCCGCATGGCGTCAGGCTGGGCGTCCACGGGGACGAAGGCCAGCTCGTTGAGCCAGCCGGTGATCCGGCCTTCCTCATCCACATACCCCACGGCCTCGCTGGTGCCCATGGCGATGCCCAGGACGCTGTTGTCGTTCAGGCTCATAGCTCCCGCTAGGGCGGAGACGTCTCCGTCGTTGATGACGCAGTAGGGTACGTCCCCGAAGGTGTCGCGGATGGCCCGGATATAGATGTCCTTGACCTTCTCGTCGTAGATTTCCTTGGGAACCTTGAGGAAGAGGGAGGCGTTCATGGTCCGGTTGTTGATGAACACGCCGGCGGAGCTGACGCCCACCGCGTCCACCCGGGGCATGTGCTCTGCGGCGGATTTCAGGGCGGAGACAATGCCGTCATAGTGATAGTCCGGGTCGGAGTTGGTCTTGGGGAACCAAACCACCTCCTCGGAGTAAACCGTCTCGCCGTCGATGACGGCAGAGACCTTCCGGTCGGACCCGCCCGCGTCGAAGCCGATGCGGCAGCCCTCCATGTGGCCGCCGATGGCCTTGGGGGCGTCCTTGGCCTCGGGGATGTCGTCCACCAGCACCACCTCGAAGGGATGCTCAAAGACGTTGGCCATGTAATCCCAGTCGAACTCCTGCTGTCCTCCGGCGCAGTAGACGGATTTCAGGTATTCGCAGACGCCTGCGTCGCCGCTGACATAAACCTTGAAGCCGCCCTTCATCCAGAGGATGGTTTTCACCAGGCGCTCAATGTAATAGTGGTCGGCCTCGGCCATCTCCGGCGTGCCGTGGATGAAGGTGTGGCAGGAGGCCATCTGGCCGTCCGCCCGCTCCACGGCAATGCCCACGGGCTTCTTTGCCGTGGCCAGGAAGGCGCGGTTGAAGCGCATGAGAGGGATAAAGTCCGGGTCCAGGGAAGGCGTGTGTTTCAAAGTCACATTGATGCCAAAACGATCCATAACGATTCTCCTTTATCCATTGTTTAATGTGCGGAAGCGCTGCCGTGGCCTGCGGCCGCAAAGTAACAAATTGATCATATCACAAATTTATCCAATTTTCAATCCCTGGAATCGTTTTCCATTTCGCCGTTTCTACGGAAGCCAAGAGCCCGCTTTGCCGAAAAAAAGAGCCAGACCGCCTGGTAGAGGCAGCTCCGGCTCTTGGGTTCAGGGTTCGTCTCCGCTGTTGTACTTCGTGCGGATGAGGATATCTGTGTAAAGTAGTTCCCGCTCCGGCGGCGTGCCGTTTAGCAGGTAGTGATAGAGAATCTGCAAGGGCTTCCGGCCCTGGGCCAGAGCCACCTGGTCCAGCACAAAGCTCAGGTCCCCGCTTTGCAGCAGCTGCCGGTTGGGCATGTTCAGGTCATAAGCCACCACGCGGACCCGGCCCTTTCGCCGTTCGTCCTCAATGGCCCGGCAAACGCCCCGCTGGCCGTTGGAGGTGATGTAGACGCAGGCCAGGGAGGGATTCTCCCGAAGGGTATGCTGGGTGATCTCGTGGGCGTAGTCGTCCCGGTCAAAGCAGGGCTGGAAGGGAAGGAGATGAATGTCCGCTTTGCCCGACAGCGTATCCAGGAAGCCCCGGAGACGGTTGTAATGAGCGCCGTTGTTGACATGTCCGGCAATGGGAAGAACCAGTCCGCCACCGGGCAGCATCTGCCGGACCAGTCCCGCTGCCGTCTGCCCTGCCCGGTAGCTGTCCATGCCCACAAAGCACAGCCGTTTGCTGTCCGGTGCGTCGGTATTGAACGTCACCACCGGCACGCCCTGTTCATGGAGGAAGTCGATGCGCCGGACCAAATCCGGGGTGTTATTGGAGGCGATGGCCAGGCCGCCGGCCCCCCAGTCCATCAGCTCGTCGATCTGCCGGAGGACCTTGGCGGTGTCCCGGCCCTGGACCTCCCGGAGCTCCACCTCCACGCCAGAGGCCCGGAGCTCCTCCGCGGCCTGCCGGGCTCCGGAGGCCACGTCCTGCATGGTGGGCGTTTCAGCGGATTGGAGGATGGCCCCCAGCCGGAGACCCTGCCGGGCCCGGACCAGGGCCTGACCGATGGAGTTGGGACGGTAGCCCAGCTCCTCCGCGATTTTCTGGATGCGGGCGGCCACCTCCGGGTTCACCCGGCCCCGGTTGTGGAGGGCCCGGTCCACCGTTCCCCGGGAGACCCCTGCCAGTTGGGCGATCTGCTGTGAAGTCACGGCCATGAAGCAGCCCTCCTTGTTGTGTGTTCAAGGGTATTATAGCACAAGCCCGCACCCTTTGGCAAGGCCGTTTCCGAATTCCTTCCAAAAAAGAACGCAATTGCACGCATTTTGGGGGCTGGGAAGGAAGAAATGCACAAGAAACCGCTTCCGGCTTTTCCGGCTTCTCCAAACTTTCTGGATTTGAGGATTTTTACCGAAAATCCTCTTGCGGGGCGGAGGTTTCTGTGGTATTTTGATAGCAGTCAATCAAGAGCTCTGTCCGGGGACCTCAAAGCGTGTTGCCGCGCGCTTCCCCTGGGACCGCCTGTCTGTCTTGTGATGCGTGCGTTTTGCGTGCCTCTGTTTCCTTTTTTGAAAAACATGAATGGAGGCTGTAACAATGACATTCTTCAGTTCCCTTGCATGGACATTGATCTCTTTCGTCCTCTTCACTGCCCTGGTGGCGGTAATCTCCAGCTGGAAAACCCGGGGAGATGATCTGGAATCCGCCGAGGGCTATTTTCTGGCGGGCCGTGGCCTGCCGGGCGTCGTGATTGCCGGGTCCCTGCTGCTGACCAACCTCTCTGCCGAGCAGCTGGTGGGCCTGAACGGCCAGAGCTGGGCGTCCAATATGGGCCCCATCGCCTGGGAGGTAGGGTCCATGTTCACCCTGCTGGCCCTGGCCTACTACTTCCTGCCGCAGTACCTGAAAATGGGGGCTATGACCATCCCCTCCCTGATGGAGGTCCGCTATGGCAAGGGCACCAAGACCATGTTCTCCCTGGTCATTGTGGTGATGTACTCCATTTTGAACCTGCCAGTGATCCTCTATTCCGGCGCGGTGGTGTTTGAGCAGATCTTTGGCATCTCCGATATGCTGGGAGTCAGCAAATTCCAATCGGTGGCCGTCCTCTGTCTGATCATCGGCATCATCGGCGGCTGCTACGCCATCTTCGGCGGATTGAAAGCCGTGGCGGTATCGGACACCATCAATGGTATCGGACTGATCATCGGCGGGCTGATGGTGCCCTTTATCGGCTTTGCCGTGCTGGCCCAGCAGACCGGGGGACAGGGCATTTTGGATGGAATCCAATATATTGTCCAGGCGGACCCGGCGAAAATGAACGCCGTCAACGCCTGGAACGCCGCAGAGCCGGAGGTCCCCTGGCCTCTGATCATCACCGGCATGTTCTTCAACAACCTCTATTGGTGGTGCACGAATCAGTCCTTTGTCCAGCGGGCTCTGGCGGCTAAATCCTTGAAGGAAGGACAGAAGGGCGCAATTTTCTGCGGCTTCCTCAAGTGCCTGGGTCCTTTGTACCTGGTCATCCCTGGCATCATCGCCTTCTATCTTCCCTCCATTCAGGACGCCATTGCGGCGGCGGGCGATAAGGCCATCGACTTCGCCTATCCCGCCCTCATCGCCGCCATCATCCCCAAGCCGGTCATGGGCTTCTTCGCCGCTGTCATGTTCGGCGCCATCCTCTCCTCCTTCAACTCCGTGCTGAACTCCGCCTCTACCATGTTCACCCTGGACCTCTACCGCTCCGCCTTCAAGCCCGATGCCTCCGACGCTCACTGCGTCAAGGTGGGCAAGGTCTACGGCACCATTGCGGGTTGTGTGTCCATTGTGATTGCCCCCTTTGTGATGAACGCCTCCGGCATCACCACCTTTCTGAACTCCATGAGCCAGTTTGTGTCCCTGCCGGTGCTGTGCACCATCCTGGGTGTGTTCCTCTTCAAGCGCCTGCCCGCTTACACACCGAAGGTCATCACCATCTTCCACGTGGTCTGCTACGGCGCGTTCCTTCTCATCGCCCCCAGCTACCCCGGCACGGACAATCCCATTCACTATCTTTATGCCATGGCGGTGCTGTTCCCCGTGGAGCTCCTCATCATGTGGGCCCTGAACAAGTACCGGCCCGGCGAGGAGTACATCCCCCAGGACGTGGGCGCGGTGGACCTGACCCCCTGGAAGTACCGGCATGTGGTCTCCATCGTGGGTCTGATTCTGGCCATCGCCATTTATGTGGTGTTCTCCCCTCTAGGCATTGCGGCCTGAGCAATCCTGAAAAACCTGCACACAAAAGGCGCTGCCGAACGGCAGCGCCTTTTGCTGTCCGTTTGACGAAACCGCTAGAAGGAGTGTAGAAAAATCCGCGTGTGCAAAAATGAACGCAAAGCCTTTCCTATTTGTACACAGCTGTCAAAAACAGCGGCCAATCTATGGCGTCGACAGAGGATTTCACAATTTTAACTCCGGATTATTGTGAATAATACGCCGACATTTTGCTTGCGTTCTCGTGAACGCTTTGCTATAATCATAGCCAGAGAAACGGAAACGAAACGCAGGCAAAGGTACGCATCGGGACGGATGTTCCCCTCCGGCGGCTCCGGCAAGAGCCCGCCTAGCAAAACGAAACCGCTGTATTTAAAACCGGAAAGAACCGACATATTTTTAACAGGAGGCAAACATAATGGAACTCAATATCTGCTTAGTTGGCTGTGGCATGATCGGCCGGGAACACATTGAACGCATCCAGAACCGCATCCGGGGAGCCAAAGTCGTGGCCGTGTGCGACGTGTTTGAAGAGGGCGTGAAGAAGGGCGCGGAGCTGGCAGGCCCTGGTACCAAGACCTACACGGATTTCCACGAGGCCATCAACGACCCGGAGGTCAACGCCGTGGTGGTCACTACGCCGGGCCAGTTCCACAAGGACCCCGTTCTAGCCGCCATCCAGGCCGGCAAGCCCGTGTTCTGTGAGAAGCCCCTGGCCAACACCGCTGCCGACTGCAAGGCGGTCGTGGACGCGGAGATGGCCTCCGGCAAGCACCTGGTCCAGATCGGCTTCATGCGCCGCTATGATCGGGGCTATAACCAGGTAAAGGAGCTGCTGGATTCCGGGAAGTTCGGCGCCCCCCTGATTGTGAAGTGCACCCACCGGGCCGACGGCGTGGCCCCCAGCTACACCACCTCCATGGCCGTCACGGACACCGCTATCCACGAGATTGACTGCCTGCCCTGGCTGGTGAACGACGAGTGGGACGAGGTGCAGTGCATCCTTCCCAAGGTTACCAGCAAAGCCCACGAGGGTCTCCGGGACCCCCAGGTTATGATTATGAAAACCAAGGGTGGCATTGTGGTCATGCTGGAAGTCAATGTAAACTGCGGCTTTGGCTATGACATCAACTGCGAGGTGGTCTGCGAAAACGGCGTGGTGAACCTGCCCTGCCCGTCCTTCCCCACCGTCCGCTATGCCAACAACGTCTCCACCAAAATCGAGGATAACTGGATCATGCGGTTTATCGATTCCTATGACGTGGAAATTCAGGACTGGGTGGACCACGCCCTCAAGGGCGAGACCGGCGGCTCCTCCGCCTGGGACGGCTATGTTGCCTCCATCACCGCTGACGCTTTGGTGAAGTCCCAGACCTCCGGCCAGGTGGAGAAGGTTGTCACCGGCGGCACCCCGGATTTCTACAAAAAGTAAAACTCCCCTTTGCATATTACAAATTGGAAAGGAGCGTTTCTCCATTATGAAGATCGCCTTTGACGTTGACGTATTAGCCAAGCAGATGCCCATACGGGATTACGTCCGCAAGGTGGCGGACTGGGGCTACAAATACATTGAGCAGTCCCCCTATCCCCGCATCAACCCCTTCTACAAGCACCCCCTCTTTTCCAAGGAGTGCGAGGAGGAGTACCGGAAGGCCCTGAAGGAGACCGGCGTGGAAATCTCCAGCTTCATCGTGGTTTACCGCTGGTCCGGCCCCACCGAGGAGCAGCGTCAGCATGCCGTGGCCAACTGGAAGCGGATGATCCAAATTGCCGTGGACATGGGCGTCCCCGTCATCAACACGGAGTTCTCCGGGGACCCCAACCAGCAGGAGCTGTGCAACGGCATGTTCTTCCGCTCCATGGAGGAGCTGCTCCCCATCATCGAGCGGGAGGGCCTGCGGGTGGAAATCCAGTCCCATCCCTACGATTTCTGCGAGCTGAACGACGAGACCTGCGACATTGTCAAGTCCTTCCGGTCCAAGAACCTGGGTTATGTGTATTCCGCCTCCCACGGCTTCTTCTACGACCAGGGCAAGGGCGACGTGCGCCATATGCTGAAGTACGCGGGCGACGAGCTGACCCATGTTCTCCTGGCGGATACCTGGAACCAGACGAAGGATTGCCGGTATATCCTGAATCCCCCCTGGCTGAACGCCAGAGGCCGGGCGGACGTGACCATCCACCAGCACACCGCTATGGGCGAGGGCGAGGTGGACTTCGACGGCATCTTCGAGACCCTGCGGGAGATGGACTTTGTCAATAAACAGCTCAAGCCTGACGCGCCCAAGGCCGGCGGAGACAACATCATCTGCGTGAGCTACTTCGGCTTCCCGGAGAAGATGGACCAGCAGGCCCCCGAGGCCCTGGAACGCATCCAGCACGAGCTTTTGAACAGGTAATGCGGGAAACCGTTTACCATACTTCTTTTCCCTGCGAAACGCCCAATCGACAGCGGCTGGGCGTTTCGCCCCCTTGAAAAATCGAGGTGTCCCCTATATAATATAAGGAGAACAAGGAGGATCACACCATGAAAATTGGATTCAACGAAGGCTGCAACCGCTTTTGCGAGAACCATTCTGTACTAGAGGACCTGTCCCTGTGCGAGAAGTACGGCTTTGACTACATCGACGTCCAGTCCGAGTGCCTGGACCGGGAGCTGGCCGCCGGGAAGTACACCCTGGAGCAGCTGGGAGACTTCTTCAAGAGCCACAAGCTGAAAATGCTGTCCTACAATGCTTTGATCTTCTTCAACATGAAGCAGACCCAGGCGGAGAAGGACGCCGTGATGGCCCAGCTGGACGAGATCATCCGCCGCTGCCAGATTCTGGGCTGCAAGATGATCGTCGTGGTGCCCTCCATGGACCTGACGGTCCACGCCACCGTGGACGAGATCAAGGCCGACGCTGTGGCGGTGCTGAAAGAGATGGTCAAGAAGGTGGAGCCCTACGGCATCAAGCTGTCCTTGGAATTCTGCGGCGCGCCCACCATGTCCATCAACCGCTTTGAGTACGCCTACGACATCGTGAAGGCGGTGGACTCCCCCCTGGTGGGCGTGACCCTGGACCAGTTCCATTTTAACGCCATGGCCTCTGGCTGGGACGCCCTGGAAAAGGCCGACGGCAAGAAAATCTTCGTCTGGCACCTGAACGGCACGGAGAACATGCCCTGCGGCGCGTCCTACAACAACGACGAAAAGCGCCTCTGGCCCGGCGAGCCGGGAGACTGCCTGGATCACAAGCGCTTTGCCGACACCCTGAAAAAGATTGGCTTTGACGGGGATGTCTGCACCATCGAGGTGTTCCGCCCCGACTACTACAAGCTCTCCAGCGAGGAGAACATCCGGAAAGCCGCCGAGGTTACCCGGGCCCACGTGGAGAAATACTGGTAAGCAGGCAGACTGCACCGCCGCCAGAACGGCCCCGGCACCGCCGGGGCCGTTGGCATATTCCATTTAAAAAGGAGCGAGAATATGAGTAAGGTATTTGGCTATCCCAGGTTCGACCCCTCCGGCGAGATGGTGCTCACCACCTATACCGGGGACTACGCCGCCATGCTGATGGACGTGCGGGTCTATCGGATGAAGGCTGGGGAGACCCGGACCTTCCGCCGGGTGGGGGAGGAAATTGCCGTCCTGCTTCTCAGCGGAAAGGCTGTCTACACCTGGGAGACCCAGCGGGTGGAGGCCTCCCGCCGGAACGTCTTTACAGAAGGCCCCTGGTGCGTCCACGCCTCCAGCGGTGTGGAGATTGCCGTTGCGGCGGAGAGGGAGACTGAGCTTCTGGTTCAGTGCACCAGAAATGAAAAGAGCTTCCCCAGCCGCCTGTACCGCCCGGAGGATGCACCCTGGAAGTACTCCTGCGTAGGCAAATTTGGCGGCGTGGCCCAGCGGCGGGTCAACACCATTTTCGACCACAACATCTGCCCGGACTCCAACATGGTCCTGGGGGAGGTGCTGAACGACCGGGGCAACTGGTCTGGCTATCTTCCCCACCGGCATCCCCAGCCGGAGACCTACTTTTTCCTCTTCGACCGGCCTGAGGGTTTTGGAGCCAGCTTTGTGGGAGATGAGGTTTTCAAAAGCGTGGACCATAGCTTTTCTGCCATCCCCGGCGGGGCCCTGCACCCCCAGGCCGTGGCCCCGGGCTTTCAGATGTACACCACCTGGATGATTCGGCACCTAGAAGGCAATCCCTGGCTCCAGACCGACCGCTGTGAGGATGAGCGGTATACCTGGCTCCATGAGGTCTGACGGATTCACCCAGGAAGCGCCAAACAGGAACTTGTAAACATTGCATAAAAAATATTCCAACACCATGTACGAAACGCACAAATAAAAAAGGCCTTTACCGGGAGAAACCGTGATTTTCTCTCTGGACTTCTTCTGAAAAAGTGCTATCCTTGTGGTACACGCAAAGAAAGGAAGAAGTGAGATTGATGTTTCGTAAACTGTTTCAAGGTCTGGTGAATCTTCACTATAACGAGCTAAACCGCATGCGGCAGGAGCTGAAAGCCGTAGAGAACCATCACTAAGGAAACATGCTGTGGAACAAGGGGCGTATGCGCCGTGAGGCTTGGCCTTCCTCGCCCCTCCTGCCGCCGTTGACTGGGTTCCCCTGACGGGGATGGAGACGCGGCTTTTTTGCCCATCAGAGAAACCGCCCGCTTCGGGCGGTTTTTTTGACGTTTCATGAAACGTTGGCGGTGTGTTTCTGGCGAAACATTTGAAACGTAATGTTTCAAATGTTTCGAAAAGTGTTTCGTATTTTTCATATGACTGGAAGTACTGTATAATTTACCTGGAATTTCTAGTAAAACCATGGTCCTGCTTGTTGCTTTTTTACTGGTGACTTTGCTCAAATTATAACAATCAATTCACGCACAATTCACAAAAAGGCCCTTCTTCTGTTCCGCGCGGCGGTGGAAATGCAATTTTGGCACGAAATTTGCTATATAACTAGCCGAAGCAAGTTCGCGGAAATCGGACGGATTTCGCGGATAAAAGGTGATTTGTGGAGGTATGATTTATGAGTGAAAAGCCTATCCTCGGCGTCCTTCTGGGAAACTCCGCCGGCGTCGGCCCGGAGCTGGTGGCCATGTTGGCCCTGCGGGACTACTACAAGGACTACTGCCGCCCCGTCATCATTGGAGACCTGCGCATGTTCGAGCACGGCTTGAAGGTCGTGGGCGGTGACGTGCCCCACTACGTGATCAAGGACCTCAGCGAGTGTGACTGGACGAAGGGCTTTCCCGTGCTGGACCTGGAGGATCAGGACCCGGCCCAGGTGGTCTATGGGGAAGCCAACGCCTACTGCGGCGCCAGCGATCTCAAGCAGCTGGACACTGGCATTGAGCTCTGCAAGGCCGGGAAAATCGAGGGCTTCATCTTCGGGCCCTTCCACAAGGGCGCCATGAAGATGGCCGGGCTCCATGACGAGAGCGAGCACACCTATCTTGCCCACGCATTCAACCTCACCACCCCCTTCTGTGAGGTCAACATGATGGACGATCTCATGACCGTCCGGGCCACCAGCCATATTCCTATCAGCGAGGTCAGCGCCAACCTCACAGAGACCACCCTCCGGGAGGCCATCGAGCTGGGTGAGATCACTGGCGAGAGCCTGGGCCACAAGCCCCGCATTGCCGTGGCCGCCCTGAATCCCCACTGCGGGGAGTTCGGCCTCTGCGGGCGGGAGGAAGTGGACGTCATCGGCCCCACCATTGAAAAGGTGGTGAAGGAGACCGGCTGGAACGTCACCGGCCCCTATTCCGCCGACACCCTCTTCATCAGTGCCCTGGCGGGGGACTTTGACGTGGTGGTCACCATGTACCACGACCAGGGGCAGATCGCCTTGAAGCTGGTGGGCTTCCAGCGGTGCATCACCGTGGCCGGCGGCCAGCCCTATCCCATCGCCACCTGCGCCCACGGAACCGCCTTTGACAAGGTGGGCAAGGCCAGCGTTACCACCGATTCCTTTGAGCGGGCCGTCCGCACCACCGCGAAGATGGCCCTGGCGAAGCGCGGCAAAACCTTCGGCTAAGGCCGTTGAAAGGAGAGCGAATCGTTTTGGAGAAAAAAAGATTCAACCTGCGGACCGTCATTCCCCTGGCCACCATCGTCGTTTCCCTGGTGTTCATCATTGTGGGTCTAAAGGACTATGGCTTCTGGAAGGGCCAGCCTACCCCCGGCTTTTTCCCCATCATCATCGCCGTGGTGCTGCTGGCTTCCAGCATTGCCTGCTTCCTCCAGATCGCCCGGGACAAAGACAGCGAAACGGTCCAATACAACCGCAATGAGCTGATGGTCATGTTAGGCGCGGCGGGCATCATCCTCTGCACCTTCATCATCGGGCTGGTGCCCAGCTGCCTGATCTACATTTTCCTCTGGCTGAAATTTGTGGAGCACGCCTCTTGGAAGGTCATTGTGATCATCGAGCTGATCATGGCCGCCATCATCCTGGGGGTATTCACCTTCTGGCTCCAGATCCGCTTCCCCATGGGTCTGCTGCTGGACATGATTCTGTAAAGGGAGGGACGTTGGAATATGGAAAACTTTGCCTCTCTGCTGGCCGGCTTCCAGGTGGCCCTGGCTCCTGAGAACATCGGCGTGTGCCTTCTGGGCGCGGTTTTGGGCCTGGTAGTGGGCGCCATGCCGGGCATCGGCTCTCTGGCGGGCTGTGCTCTGCTGCTGCCCCTGACCTACAAGTTCAACCCCACCACCGCCATCATCATGCTGGGTGCCCTGTACTATGCCAATATGTACGGCGGCTCCTTCAGTGCCATCCTGCTGAACATCCCCGGCGACTCCCCGGCCATCACCACCGCCCTAGACGGCTATCCCATGGCCCGGAAGGGCCGCCCCGGACAAGCCCTGATGACGGCCAACCTGGCTAGCTTCATTGGCGGCACTATTGGTATCCTGATTTTGACGCTTACCGCCTCCGGACTGGCTACCATCGGCCTCATGTTCGGCTATGCGGAAATGACCATCATCCTGCTGATTGCCATGACCTCCATCAGCTGGCTGATCGGGGAAAACCCCATCAAAGGCATCGTCATCACGATGCTGGGTATCCTGGTGGCCTCCATCGGCATGGACACCCTCTCCGGTGCGCCTCGGTATGAGTTTGGCAACATGTACCTGCTGGGCGGCATCCCCTTCACCCCCTTTATCATCGGTTGCGTAGGCTTTGCCCAGGTCATCAAGCTCATCAACGAGCGGGAGGCCGACGAGGAAAAGCGGGCCAGCGACGACAGCAAGCAAAAGCTCTCCATCAAGGAGTCCATGCCCACCGGACATGACCTTAGGCGCATGCTACCTCCCACCCTCCGCTCCGGCTTTGTGGGCACCTTCGTGGGCGTACTGCCCGGCTCCGGCGCGACGACGGGCTCCATGGTGGGCTACGCCATGCAGAAAAAGTTCAAGAGCGAAGAACCCATGGGCACCGGCGCCATCGAGGGCATTGCCGCCTCTGAGGCGGCCAACAATGCGGCGGCGGCAGGCGCGTTTGCTCCCCTGCTGGCCCTGGGTATTCCCGGCTCCGGTACCGGAGCGGTGCTGCTGGGCGGACTGATGATGTGGGGCTTGAACCCCGGTCCCCTGCTGTTCGACACGAATCCTGATTTCTGCTGGGGCCTGATCTCCTCCATGTACGTGGCCAACATTTTCACGCTTCTAGTGGCGATCCTGGTGATCCCGTTCCTCATCAAAATCCTTAGCGTTCCCGTGAAATACATGATCCCCATTATCACCTGCGTGTGCATCGTGGGCGCCTACTCCACATCCAACTCCATGTACGGCGTCATCGTCATGTTTGTCTCCGGCATCGTGGGCTATCTGCTGGACAAAAACGGCTTCCCCACGGCCCCCATGCTGCTGGCCTTTGTGCTGGCTCCCATGCTGGAGGAGAACATGCGCAAGGCGTTTATCGCCTCCCGGGGCAGTCTCAATATCTTTGCCGACTCCCCCCTGAAGCTGGTGCTTCTGGCGGTGTTCCTGGTGCTGATTCTGACTCCGACGGTAAAGGCCGTCCGCAAAAAGCTGGGCGCGAAAAATAAAACCCCGGTATAACGCCCCAAATTTGTTTGATTTCCAATCCCAATGGAAATATAATTGAAAAGAAGGAGAACGTACTATGAAAAAACTGATGGCTCTGACTCTTGCAGCTCTGATGCTCCTGGCCCTGGCGGCCTGCGGCGGAAAATCCGGCTCCGACGGCTCCGGCAATTCCGGCGGCTCCGACACCTTTACCCCCAGCAAGACCGTTACCTGGACCTGCACCTCCTCCGCCGGCGGCGGCTCTGACATCTTTTCCCGCAAAATCAGCGAGATCATGACCAACGAGGGACTGGTAAACGGCCAGACCATCGTGGTCTCCAACGAAACCGACGGCGCGGGCGAAGTGGGCCGGAACAAAATCGCCACCATGAAGGCGGGCGACGCGGACTACAACCTGCTGACCTTCAACTCCGGCGACCTGATGCCCATGGTTCAGAACACCAAAAACCGGGCGGCCAACTTCCGCATCCTGGCCATCATGGCCGTGGACAAGCAGCTGCTCTTCTCCTGCCCCGCCTCTGACTCCAAGACCGACTATGCCAAGGCCGGCGGAGACCAGACCGACTTTGCCGCTGCCATCGAGGCTGCCAAAAACGGAACCTTCGTGGTCATCGGCGGCTCCAAGGGAGACGACATCACCACCTACAACAAGCTCCTGGCCGAGGTGGGCCTGACCGACGCGCAAATGAGCTACATTACCTACGACTCCACCTCCGACGCCATCACCGCGGCCCTGGGCGGCAACGTGGACTTCGTTATCTCCAAGCCCGCCGCCGCCTCCCAGTATGTGGAGTCCGGCGACCTGAACCCCGTCCTGGCTCTGTCCACCGAGCGCTACAGCGGCAATCTGGCGGATGCCCCCACCCTCTCCGAGATCGGCGATTATGAAAACGTGGAGGTTCCCGTGTGGCGCGGCGTGGCCGCCCCTGCCAGCATGAGCGACGCCGCCGTGGCCTTCTGGTCCGACGCCCTGGGCAAGGTGTCCGGCACCGACGCCTGGCACAAGGAGTACCTGGAGACCAACCAGCTGCTGGATCAGTATATGGATACCGCGGCTGCCACCACCTACGTCACGGATTACGAAGCCGACTACATGGCGGAGAACGGCATCAGCTGAGTCCCTCTCTCAGGCGGGCCTGTTTTCAGGCCCGCCTGGACCCGTTGGACACGGCAGAGCTCCTGCGCCTTGTGAAGAAAGGGAAGTGCTATGGTCAATGTCATTGTGTTCGCCCCCTCCCCGGACCAGCTGGGCTACATTGGAGATCTGCTGCGAAAAATGCAGACGGACGAGGTGCGCATTGATGCGATTCACCATTTCGGAAGCCCCGAGATTTTAAACCACTTGAACCACTACGACGTCATTATTGCCCGGGGCATCACCTACCGGATGCTCTGCGGGCTGTACCCCGGGAAGCACATTACCCACCTGGGCTTTGACGGGACGGACATTCTGTCCGCTTTGCTGGAGTGCCGGGAATCCTTCCACCCGGAGAAAATCGGCCTGTGCATCCACCACGAGGGGCTGGAGGCCGTACTCCCAGGGCTCAGCGAGCTCTGCCGAGCGGAGCTGAAAATCTATGACGTGGTGGACGAGGAGAGCGCTTATGAGGCGGTGGAGGCCTGCCGCCGGGACGGCATGGGAGCCATTGTCAGCGGCGGCACCGTCAGCAATATCTGCCGGGAGCAGGACTTCCCCTGCACCTATATCCACATTCGGCCCGCCACGTTGGAGCGGGCCATCCAGGAGGCCCTGAACGCCGCCCGGCTCATCAATACGGAACGGACCAAAACCAACATCATCCGCATGATCCTGGACAACAGCGACGACGCGGTGATGGCAGTAGATGAAACCGGCCATATTTTGGAGGCCAACGATCAGGCCTACCAGCTTTACGGCCTGGCCTTCATTCCCGGCTGGCGGGGAGGCTCTGTCCAGCGCCTGGACGCCGGGCTGACCTTCATCGGAAACCGAGAGGAGCCCTGCCGGGACGGGGAGGAGAAGCTGGTAACCATTGGCAGTCAGAAGTACTATGTCCGCTATAAGCTTATCTCCGGCGAGGACTCCGGCGTGGGCACTCTGATTACCACCAGCGCCGCCTCCAAGATTCTCCAGGAGGAGCGCCAGATTCGAAAGAGCCTGGTCCGGAAGGGCCCCACCGCCAAGTACACCTTCCGCAGCATCATCGCCGTAAACCCGGAGATGCGGAAGAAGGTGGAAATTGCCAAAAAATTCAGCCGGGCGGATTCCGACGTGCTGATCACCGGGGAGACCGGCACCGGCAAGGAGCTCTTCGCCCACAGCATCCACTCCGCCAGCGGGCGGATGTCCCAGCCCTTTGTGGCCATCAACTGCGCCACGCTGCCGGAAAACCTCCTGGAGAGCGAGCTATTTGGCTATGAGCCCGGCTCCTTCTCCGGCGCGTCCCGGGAGGGGCGGATGGGCCTTTTTGAGCTGGCCCACCGGGGAACCATCTTCCTGGATGAAATTGGGGAGATTCCCGTGGCCCTCCAGGCGAAGCTGCTGCGGGTCCTCCAGGAGAAGGAAATCCGCCGCATCGGCAGCGCGTCGGTCATCCCCATCGACGTGCGGGTCATTGCCGCCACCAATGTGAACATCCGGGAGCAGATTGCCCTGGGGAAATTCCGCAGCGATCTCCTCTACCGGCTCAATGCTCTGGAAATTTCCATCCCGCCCCTGCGGGAGCGGCCAGACGACGTAATTCCCCTGATGGAAGGTCAGCTCCGCATCCTGGCGGCGGGCCTTGGCAAGCAGGTTCCCCAGCTCACCCCAGAGGCCCAGGAGCTGCTGTGCGGCTACGCCTGGCCTGGCAATGTCCGGGAGCTGCGCAACATCTGCGAGCGGCTGGTGGTCCTGTCCGACGCGGCGGACGTGACGGTAAAGGACCTCAACGAGCTGCACAGCTTTTCCGGCGTCCCCGGGTCTCCTGTCCTCGTCCCGCCGGTTCCTTCGCCGCCTCCCCCGTCTTTGTCGCCGGGCAAGACCAAGCAGGAAATCGCCCGGGAGCTGGGAGTTAGCCGGACTACTCTCTGGCGGATGAGCAAGCGGCAGGAGGGACTGAAATAATTGAGACAAGGGGGGCCTTCATGCTCCAGACGGTTTTAACTATGACGCTCTGCGCCGCCGTGGGCCTGCTGTTCTACCGAAAGCGGATTCCGGCGGGTATGCTCATTGGGGCGGTGGTTGCCTCGGCGGTGCTGACTGCCGGATTTCAAATGGGAGAGGTGCCGTCCAGCTTCAAGCACATTGCCCAGGTGGTGGCGGGCGTGTTTATCGGCTGCTCTGCCAGCCGGGAGGATTTCCGGCAGCTGAAAACCTTCTGTAAGCCGGTTCTCATGATCACCGCCTCGCTGCTGCTGGTCAACGTGGCCATCGGCGGGCTGCTGTTTCTCAGCGGGTACTCCGACCTTTTGACCTGTCTGATCTGCGCGGTTCCCGGGGGCATCTCCGACGTGACGCTGATTGCCGTGGACTTCGGCACAGACGCGTCCAAGGTGCTGCTGGTCCACTTCTGCCGGTTGGTGGTAGGGGTGGCGGTGTTTCCCACGGTGGTGCAGCGCATTACGCCCCCCATGTCGGAGGGGGCAGGGGAGCCCTCCGCCCGGAAGGGCAAAAAAATGGACCGCCGGGGCGCGGGGCGGCTGCTGCTGGCGCTGGCGGTTTCCGCCGCCGGGGCGTGGCTGGGAAACCGGCTGGACGTTCCCGCCGCCTCCATTCTCTTTCCCCTGTTCATCACCTTCGCGCTGAACCTCTCCGGCTTTTCCATTCCCTTTCCCTCCTGGCTCCGGCAGGCGGCCCAGGTGGTTTCCGGCGCGTACATCGGGGGACTGCTGGACCCCAGCAAGTTTGGAAATCCGATCACGGTGCTCTCCGCCGTCGTGATCACCATTGCCGTTTTGCTGGCCAACGCCTATCTCTTCGGCAAGTGGATGGAGCGGCGCTTTCGGGTGCCTCTGCGGGAGGGAATGCTGATGCTCACCCCGGCGGGAGCCGGGGATATGGCCTTGATTTCCGCGGATATCGGCGTCAGCAGCCCCAGGCTGATTTTGGTGCAGATATACCGGCTGTTGGTAGCCACCGCGATTTTCCCTCATCTTTGTCTTTTGCTTGCCCGGGCCTTTGGTGGATGAGGGGAAGCCCACAACTTTTGAGAGGAGTCTTTCCATGGAAACCATTACCGATCTCATTAAAAACCAACCCATTCCCAGAATGGTCCGCATCCGGCAGAACTTTGACCGGAGCCATATCCCCGTGGAGGACATCGCCGCCACCGTCCAGCGGGAGCTGGATCGGGAGGACCTGGGCGGGAAAATCAAGCCCGGTATGAAAATCGCCATCACCTGTGGCAGCCGGGGCATGACCAACAACGCCCTCATGGCCCGGGCCATGGTGGACTTCGTCAAGTCCAAGGGGGCGGAGCCCTATATCGTGGCCTCCATGGGCAGCCACGGCGGCGCCACCGCCGAGGGCCAGACCCAGATTCTCAAGGACTACGGCATCACGGAGGAGGCCATGGGCTGCCCCGTCAAGAGCTCCATGGAGACGGTGCAGATCGGCCTCTCCGGCGTACGGAAGCAGCCGGTCTTTATCGACAAAAACGCCTCCGAGGCCGACGGCATCCTGCTCTTCAACCGCATCAAGCCCCACACCTCCTTCCGGGGGCCCTATGAGAGCGGTTTGATGAAGATGATGGCCATTGGCCTGGGCAAGCAGAAGGGGGCGGAGTCCATCCACCACCAGAGCCCCGCCATCATGCACGAGCTGGTGGAGGAATACGGCCGGACCATCTTGGAGAACTGCCCTGTGCTGGGGGGCATCGCCGTCATTGAAAACGCCTATGACGACACCTACCTCATCAAGGGCCTCACCCCCCAGGAGATCATCGACGAGGAGCCCAAGCTGAAAGAGATTTCCTACCAGACCATCGCCAAGCTCCTCTTTGACGAGTGCGACGTACTGGTGGTGGACAAGATCGGAAAAAACATCTCCGGCGACGGCATGGACCCCAACATCTCCGGCCGCTTTGTCCTGCCCCAGTACTGCTCCGGCGGCATTGACGCGGAAAAGGTGGTCGTTCTAGACATCACCGACGAAACCCACGGCAACGCCCAGGGCATTGGCCTGGCGGAGGTGACCACCCGCCGTCTGGTGAACCGGATGAAGCTGGAGATGACCTACCCCACCGGCGTGACCAACACCTTTTTGCACCTGATGAAAATTCCCATGATTATGGACAACGACCGGGAGGCCCTTCAGCTGGCCCTCATGTGCTGCCCGGAGGCGGAGGACCACGACCATATGAAGCTAATTCGGATTCCCAACACTGCCCACATTGGGGAGATCGAGATTTCCGAGGGTCTGCTTCCCCAGGCCAAGGCCAATCCCAACATTGAGATTCTCACAGACCTGTACGACCTTCCCTTTGACAGTCAGGGCAACCTGTTCTAAGACCCCTTGTCCCCGGGGGACACTCCGCCGGGGCGAAACTGTGTGTGTATTTAAAAAGGAGAAACATCTATGGTTACACCCGCAATGCTGATTTTGCACTTGGCCATCGCCATTGCCATCATTTTGGTGTGCATCATCGTCTTGAAGCTCAACGCCTCCATCGGAATGGTGCTGGCCTGCCTGTACATGGGCGGTATGGGCGGCCTGGGCCTGATGGACACCGTGTCCACCATCTCCTCCGGCTTTGGCAATATGATGACCGGCATCGGTCTACCCATCGGCTTTGGCGTGATTCTTGGCCAGCTGCTAAACGACAGCGGAGCCGCCGGAGTCATCGCCGACAAGATCGTCTCTGCCTTCCCGGAGAAGCGGGCCATGTGGGCCATCTCCCTGGCGGGCTTTGTCCTGTCCATCCCCGTGTTTTTCGACGTGACCTTTGTCATCCTGATTCCCATTGGAATCACCATCGCCGCGAAAATCAACAAGAAAATGTGCTATGTCACCGGCTGCTTGACCATCGGAGCCACCACCGCTCACTGCGTCGTGCCCCCCACGCCCAACCCCCTGGCGGCGGCGGATATCTTTGGCTTTGACCTGGGCGTCATGATGGGCGTGGGCCTGGTGGTGGGCCTGATCACCGTGCTGCTCAGTGACTTCGTGTTCATCAAGATTCACGACCGGGGCATCTGGAACGAGGAAAAGGACGTGAACCACAGCTCCAACGTGGTGACGGAGCTGCTGGAGTCCGCCAAGAGAGACGCCGCCGCGGACCGGCCCCGCCCCTCCTTCGCCATGAGCCTGCTTCCCATCGTCATCCCCATTGTCTGCATCCTGGCGGGCACCGTGGGAACGGCCCTCTTTGAGGAGTCTCCCGTAATCTGCCGCTTCCTGGGGGAGAAGGTCATCGCCATGCTGCTGGGCACCCTGGGCGCCTATCTGGTGAGCATCCGATTCATCGGCCGGGAGAACTTCGAAAAGTCCGCCGGCGAGGCCCTGAAAAGCGCCGGCGTGGTGCTGCTAATCACCGGAGCGGGCGGAAGCTTCTCCTCCGTCATCGCCGCCACAGGCATCGGGGACTCCATCGTCTCCCTGCTCAGCACGGGGGCCAGCTCTGTGGTTCCGGCCATGTTCCTCTGCTACCTGATTGGCATGATCTTCCGGGTGGCCCAGGGCTCCGGCACAGTGGCAGGCATGACCTCCATGACCATCATGGCCACCGTGGCCCCCGCCATCGGCTGCCATCCCGTGTGGCTGGCCCTGGCCTGCCTCTCCGGCGGCAACTCCATCGGCCATGTGAACGACTCCGGCTTCTGGGTTGCCACCAACATGTCGGGCCTCACCATCACCGGCGGACTAAAGACCTACACCCTGGGCTCCTTCATCTCCTCCGTGTTCATTTTCCTGCTGGCGCTGATTGGCGCGCTGGTGATTCCGCTGTAAGCGAAATGTTTCGCGGCTTTGGCCGCGGGTTAAGGAGTGAAACCATATGCTAAACGCAATGCGCATTGACCCCGCCGACAACGTGGTGGTGGCCATTGAACCCATCGCCAAGGGCGAGGTGGTGGAATTTGACGCCGACGGCGAAGTCCGGCAGCTCACCGCCCTGGAGGATATTACCATCTATCACAAGCTGGCCTGCCGGGACATCCCCCAGGGGGAGCCGGTGATCAAATACGGCCAGCATATCGGCTCCGCCGTCACGGATATCAAAACCGGGCAGCACGTCCACGTCCACAACGTGGAAAGCCACTCGGAAAATCTGGATTGAGGAGGGTTCCTATGACATTCTATGGCTATGAACGGCCCGACGGTCGGGTGGGCGTCCGCAACTATGTGCTGATTCTGCCTGCCAGCGTCTGTGCCTCCGATACCACCCGGATCGTTGCCCAGCAGGTCAACGGAGCGGTGACCTTCAACAACCAGCAGGGCTGCTCCCAGGTGGAGTCCGACCAGCAGCTGACCATGGACGTAATGGCGGGCTACGCCGCCAACCCCAATGTCTACGGCACCGTGGTGGTGTCCCTGGGCTGCGAGAATTGCCAGATGGACCTGGTGGTGAAGGCCATCCAGGAGCGGACCAACAAGCCCCTCAAGCAGGTCATCATCCAGGAGGTGGGCGGCACCTTGAAGGCGGTGGACATCGCCGTGCGCTACGCCAAGGAGATGGCGGCGGAGGCGTCCCTGCTCCAAAAGAAGGAGTTCCCCATGTCGGAGCTGATCGTGGGCACGGAGTGCGGCGGCAGCGATCCCACCAGCGGCCTGGCGGCCAACCCCGTTATCGGGGAGCTCAGCGACCGGCTGGTGAAGGACGGCGGCTGCTCCATTTTGAGCGAGACCACCGAGTTCATCGGCGCGGAGCACATCCTGGCGAAGCGAGCCGCCACGCCGGAGGTCCACGACCGCATTCTGGAGATTGTCCGCCGCTATGAAAAGGCCCTGCGGCTGGTGGGGGAGGAGGTCCGGGAGGGCAACCCCTCTCCCGGCAACAAGGCCGGCGGCATCACCACCCTGGAGGAAAAATCCCTGGGCTGCATCCACAAGGGGGGCCACAGTCCCGTCATGGCGGTCTATGACTACGCCAAGCAGGTGAAGGCCAAGGGGGGTCTGGTCATCATGGACACCCCGGGCAACGACCCCTCCTCGGTTGCCGCCATGGCGGCGGGGGGAGCCCAGGTGGTGGTGTTCTCCAGTGGCCGTGGGTCCCCCACGGGCAACCCCATTGTCCCTGTGGTGAAGATCACCGGAAACAAGCTGACCTTCGCCAAAATGGAGGACAACATCGACCTGGACGCCTCCCCCCTCATCTACGGGGAAAAGACCCTGGAGGAGCTGGGCGGGGAGCTCTACGAGCTGGTCCGGCAGGTGGCCTGCGGCCGCCAGACCAAGGCGGAGGCCCTGGGCTTTACGGAAATGGCCATCGCCCGGGTCTGCAACTACGTATAAGTAAGGAGCGCTTCCAATATGAATAAAAAATACGTTGTAATGGACGGGAACACGGCGGCAGCCCACGTGGCCTACGCCTTTACGGAGGTGGCGGCCATCTATCCCATCACGCCGTCGTCTCCCATGGCGGAAAAGGTGGACGAATGGTCTGCCAAGGGGCGGAAGAACCTCTTCGGGTCCACGGTGGACGTGATCCAGATGCAGTCCGAGGCCGGGGCGGCGGGCACCTGCCACGGCGCGGCCCAGGCGGGGGCTCTCACCACCACCTTCACCTCCTCCCAGGGCCTGATGCTGATGATCCCCGCCATGTACGCCATGGGGGGCCAGTTCCTGCCTAACGTCATGCACATTGCCTCCCGGGTGGTGACCAGCAACCACCACTCCATCTTCGGCGACCATACGGATTTCATGACCTGCCGCACCACCGGCTACGCCATGCTCATGTCCGCCTCCCCCCAGGAGGCCATGGACCTTGGTGCTGTGGCCCACCTCAGCGCCATCCACTCCAAGTACGCCTTCATGCACTGCTTCGACGGCTTCCGCACCTCCCACGAGATGCAGCGCATTGAGGCCCTGGACTACGAGGACCTGCGGGGCCTGGTGGATTGGGAGGCGGTACAGGCCTTCCGCCGCCAGTGCCTGAACCCGGAGCACCCCACCAACCGGGGCAATAACGTGAACCCGGACGTATACTTCCAGTGCAAGGAGGGCGTGAACGAAATCAGCGCCGCCCTGCCGGATACGGTCCAGCGCTACATGGACGAGATCAACAAGCTGACGGGCCGGAATTACCAGCTCTTCAACTACTATGGCGCGGAGGACGCGGAGGAAGTCATCGTGGTCATGTGCTCGGCCTCCGAGGCGGTGAAGGAGACGGTGGACTACCTCAATGCCCAGGGCCGGAAGGTGGGCCTTCTCCAGGTGCACCTGTACCGCCCCTTCTCCGTGAAGCACTTTGCCGCCGCCCTGCCCGCCACGGTGAAAAAGGTGGCCGTGCTGGACCGCAGCAAGGAGGCGGGCAGCGTGGGCGAGCCGCTGTATTTGGACGTAGTGACGGCCCTGAGCCAGGCGGGCCGGGGGAACATCCAGGTGGTGGGCGGCCGGTACGGCCTCTCCTCCAAGGACACCACCCCGGGCCAGTTCATCGCCGTCTATGACAACCTGAAACAGGAGACCCCGAAAAATAACTTCACCATCGGAATCATCGACGACGTGACCCACACCTCCCTGGACTACAAGGAGATCGAGCTGCCCCACCCCGGACAGGTCTCCTGCAAGCTGTGGGGCCTAGGGGGCGACGGCACCGTGGGAGCCAACAAAAACGCTATCTCCACCATCGGCCTCATCGCCGGGAAGTACGCCCAGGCCTATTTCTCCTACGACACCATGAAGTCCGGCGGCCTGACCCAGAGCCACCTGCGCTTTGGGGACCAGCCCATCCGGTCGACGTACTTAGTCTCCGCCGCGGACTTCGTGGCGGTTCACGCGCCCACCTATGTCCACAAGTACGATACCTCCGAGGACCTGAAAGAGGGCGGCGTGTATCTCCTCAACTGCCCCTGGAGCGTGGAGGAGCTGGAGGAAAAGCTCCCCGGGAAGCTAAAACGGGATTTGGTCCGGAAACACGCCCAGTTCTATACCATTGACGCCGCCAAGCTGGCGGTGCGGGTGGGCCTGGGGGCCAACCGGACCAACAGCATACTCCAGGCAGCCTTCTTCGCCCTCACCAAGGTCATTCCCCTGGATGTGGCCATGGAGGACATGAAGAAAAACAACTACAACTCTTACTTCAAAAAGGCCGGGCAGAAAATCGTGGACATGAACAACGCCGCCGTGGACGTGGGCGTCAGCGCGGCGGTAAAGGTGGAGATTCCCGAAAGCTGGGCCAATGCCGCCGACGCGCCCGCGCCGGAGCGGAAGGTGACGGATTTCGTGCGGGACATCGTGCTGCCCATGGACCGCCAGCAGGGCGACAAGCTGCCGGTGTCCGTGTTCAAGAAGTACGGCGTGCTGGACGGCACCTGGGAGAACGGCACCTCCGCCTATTCCAAGCGGGGTGTGGCGATTACGGTGCCCAAGTGGAACGCCGAGAGCTGCATCCAGTGCAACCGCTGCGCCATGGCCTGCCCCCACGCGGCCATCCGCCCGGTGCTGCTGACCGAGGCTGAAAAAGCCGAAGTCCCCGCCGCCTTCGCCACCGTCCCCGCCAAGGGCCTGGGGAAGGATGCGCCCTCCTACAGCTTCCGCATGCAGGTGAGCCCCTATGATTGCCTGGGCTGCGGCGTGTGCCTGACGGCCTGCCCCGCCAACCAGAGCGAAAAGAGCGCCGACGCTCTGGTCATGACCCCCCTCGAGGAGATGAAGCCGGAGCAGGAGCTCTTCGACGGCGTGGCGATGAACGAGAAATACCTGAAACCGGATGTGGTGAACAGCAAGAGCGTGAAAAACATCCAGTTCGCCAAGCCCTACTTCCAGTTCTCCGCCGCCTGCGCGGGCTGCGCGGAGACCACCTACCTCAAGCTGGTGAGCCAGATGGCGGGAGACCGCATGTACATCGGCAACGCGGCGGGCTGCTCCTCCGCCTACAGCGGCGGCGCGCCGATCCTGCCCTACTGCCGGGACGAGCAGGGCCGTGGCCCCGCCTGGGAGCACTCCCTGTTTGAGGACAACGCCGAGTTTGCCTACGGCTTCTTCCACGCACAGGACGCCCTGCGGAAGGAATTGCTCATCCGCCTGGAGGCCCTGAAAGAGGCGGGTGTGGCTGTGGAGGCCGTGGGCGCCTACCTGGAAGGCTGGGAGGACACGGAGAAATCCCGGGCCCTCACCGACGCGCTGGTCAAGGCCCTGGAGGCCGCGGAGCCTGCGTCGGAGGTCCGGTACATCCTGGAGAACAAGGAGTTCCTGGCGAAGAAGTCCGTCTGGGCCGTGGGCGGCGACGGCTGGGCCTATGACATCGGCTTCGGCGGCATCGACCACGTGCTGGCCCAGAACCGGGACGTGAACCTGCTGGTGCTGGATACGGAGGTGTACTCCAACACCGGCGGACAGTCCTCCAAGGCCACGCCCACGTCGGCCGTTGCGAAGTTCGCCGCAGGCGGCAAGCAGATTGCAAAGAAAGACCTGGGAGCCATTTTCATGAACTACGGCTATGTGTACGTGGCCCAGGTGGCCATGGGGGCGGATCAGGCCCAGACTCTGAAGGCCCTGCGGGAGGCGGAGAGCTATCCCGGTCCGTCCATCGTCATCTGCTATTGCCCCTGCCTGGAGCAGCATATCAAAAAGGGCATGAGCTGCTCCCAGGACGAGATGAAGAAGGCGGTGGAGTGCGGCTACTGGCAGCTCTACCGCTACGACCCCCGCCGGGCGGAGGAGGGAAAGAACCCCTTCCAGCTAGATTCCGCCGAGCCGGACACCGAGAAGCTGCTGCCCTTCCTGATGGGGGAGAACCGCTTTGCCTCCTTGAAGAATAACTTCCCCGGCAAGGCCGACGCCCTCTATGAAAAGGCCCTGGCCGACGTCAAGGCCCGCTGTGCCCGGTATCAGAAGCTAGCCCGGGAGGGCTGACCCTTCGGAAAAGCCTTGCTGCGCATATCGTAAAATCCCCGCCCGGAGGATCGTCCTCCGGGCGGGGATTTTCAATTCATATGTTCCAGGATATCCCGAATGTCCCGATAGGTCTCCGTAGGCGAATAGCCATAGCGCTCAATGTCCGCTGGAACGCCTTCCCCGGAGAGGACAAAGGCCGTGTCGATTCCGGCTCGCACGCCGCAGGCGATATCGGTGTAAATCCGGTCTCCCACCAGCAGGGTTTCCTCCTTGGAGTAGCCCCAGCGCTCCATAGCCAGCAGCGCCATCTCCGGTTCCGGCTTGCCGATCACCCGGGGTCTCCGGCCTGTGGCCCGGAAGAGCATCTCGCACACGGAGCCACAGTCCGGCACAAAGCCCCAGGCTGTGGGGCAAACCCAGTCGGGATTTGTGGCCAGGAAATCTACCGTTGGGTCGCCCAGGAGCATGCACGCATCCTCCAGCTTTTGAAAGGTCAGCTCCGTGTCGAAGCCGCAAACCAACAGGGAGATACCGGCTTCCCGCTGGTCCGTGACTCGAAAGCCTGCCTCCCGGAGCTGGTGGCGGAAGGTTCGGGTGCCGAAGGCATAGATCAGCGCGTCGTCATACCGTCCCTGAAGATACCAAATGAGGGCGTCGGTGGAGGTGAGGAAATCCTCCTTTGCCGCGTCAATGCCCATGCTCCGGAGGCGGTCCACATAGGCTGTGACGCTCCGGGAGGAGTTGTTGGTGGCGAAGAGATACCGTCCGCCTGTTTCCCGGACCCGGCGAAGGAACTCCAACGCTCCGTCAAAGAGCCGGTCACCCAGGTAGAGGGTGCCGTCCATGTCCAGGAGGAAGAGCTTCTTTTTGGAGAGGTCCAGCATCGCTTACAGTCTGGCCACACCGGAGGTTCTGGCGGCCTCGGCCACAGCCTTGGCCACGGCGGGGCCCACCCGCTTGTCAAAGGCCTTGGGGATGATGTAATCGGCGTTCAGCTCCCCTTCGGAAATCAGGTCTGCCAGGGCTCTGGCGGCCGCCATCTTCATCTCCTCGTTGATGTCGCTGGCTCGCACGTCAAAGGTCCCCCGGAACACGCCGGGAAAAGCCAGAACGTTGTTGATCTGGTTGGGGTAGTCGCTCCGGCCGGTGGCGACCACCGCCGCCCCACCGGCCTTGGCCTCGTCTGGGAAAATCTCCGGCGTGGGGTTGGCGCAGGCAAAGACGATGGCGTCCCGGTTCATGGTTTTCACCATTTCCGCGGTAACCGTCCCCGGAGCGGAGACGCCGATAAACACGTCCGCGCCCGCCAAGGCGTCGGCCAGACTTCCGGCCTGCTTCTCCAGGTTCGTCACCTGGGCCATCTCCTCCTTGATCCAGTTCAGACCCTCCCGCCCCTGGTAAATCGCTCCCTTCCGGTCGCACATGGTGATGTTTGGAAAGCCCGCGGACAGCAGCAGCTTCACGATGGAGACGGCGGCGGCCCCCGCGCCGGAGGTGACCACCTTCACATCCTCCCTTTTCTTGCCCACGACCTTCAACGCGTTGGTCAGGCCCGCCAGGGTGATGATGGCGGTGCCATGCTGGTCGTCGTGGAAAATGGGGATATCGCATTTTTCCTTCAGCTTCCGCTCGATCTCAAAGCACCGGGGAGCGGCGATGTCCTCCAGGTTGACGCCGCCGAAGGAGCCGGACATCAGCCACACGGCGTTGACAAATTCGTCCACATCGTGAGTTTTCACGCAGAGGGGGAAGGCGTCCACGCCGCCGAAGGCCTTGAAGAGGACGCACTTGCCCTCCATCACGGGCATGCCCGCCTCGGGACCGATGTCGCCCAGCCCCAGGACGGCGGAGCCGTCGGTAATGACGGCGCAGAGGTTGTGCCGCCGGGTGAGCTCATAGCTTTTGCTGCGGTCTTTTTGAATTTCCAGGCAGGGCTCCGCCACGCCGGGGGTGTAGGCCAGGCTCAAATCGTCCTTGGTCTCCACGGGAACGGTGGCCACAACCTCAATTTTTCCCTTCCACTCCCCATGAAGCCGGAGGGATTCCTTTGCGTAATCCATGCTGTTCATTCCTCCTTGCCCGCCGGGCGGCACCTGCCTCTCATACGCCGTCCCGCCGGGGTATGTTTCACGACATACAGTATAGCAAGCGGCCCTGAGAATTGCAAGCGCTTTCCCATTGGAAGCAGAGAAAGGCCCGGCCAGGTGCAATGCCTGACCGGGCCCTTGGCCGCTGTGGGGGAGTGCTCAAGCCTCCTGATAGAGCTCCAGGATTGCCCCGTCCTTCCAGACGAAGGCCAGCCGGTCGCCTTTTTCATTGGCTGTCATGGGACCGCAGATCACGCTGTCGGCGTCGGCCACGTATTTCTCCAGATCATCCACCTTGTAGGCCACGTGGGGATGGCGGTGGATGTCCTCGGGGAAGGGGGTACCCTCCTCAAATTTCAGATACTCGATTTTGTAGTCGTAGTCATCTACGTTGCTGACCCAGAATTTGGCCCCTTCGTTGTAGACCATATTGGGCTTGCGGTTGGTGATGGGGATTCCAATGTGCATATACTCAGCGGACATAATGTTTCCTCCTTATAACAGGCAGAGCCTGTGTATTACGGATTGACGTACTTCTCTTCGTACCAGCCCCGGAAGGTGATGGTGATATAGCCAAAGACTAGGCCAATGACGCAGTACACGCCCTCGGCAATAAACGCGTTGGAAAAGCTGGCGCCGGGAACATAGCTCATCACACCGAAAAATACGCCTGCGCCCACAAACACGGCGGGGACAAAATTGATCATTTCAGGGGCGATATCCAGATAGAGAATGACGGGTACCAAAATCAGCAGGATGACGGGCATAGCCCAGAAGCCTAGTCCGCCCAGCGCGCCGCCTCCCACCATAATGGCGATGGATGCGGCCATGCCGAGCAGATAGCCGATCAGCGCCCGTGCACCCCCCTTGGGCGTGCAGCCGCCCAGGAAGTACATGGCCCAGGCTTGGAAGGAAATCCAGCCGCCCCCGGCAGCCAGCGGCGGGATACCAGCGCAGATGGCCTGATCGAGGGCCTGGAGTACAAAGGCCTGAAAGCCGATGAAAAGAGCAATGGGTAAGTATTTTTTTGCATTCATGGGAGGGACCCCTTTCTCAAAATAAAATGGGTCCCCCGCGTTGCAATTGTGGTTGGAAGGGTGTATAATAATTGACGCGGGGGACCTCGCTTCCATCCTTGCCCGATGGAAGCGGCCTTGGTCGTTCGCGCTGTGGGGAGGGCCCTTCGGGGCCCTCTCTTTTTATGCTTACTGCTGGTTTTTCACTTCCTGATAGACCTCATAGGCCTGGGTGGGGGTGTAGCCCTCGTGGACCACCTTGCCGATGGCCTGGGCCATGCCCGCCGGAGAGTCGGACTGGAAGATGTTCCGGCCCATATCCACTCCATGGGCCCCCTCCTGAATGGCCTTCCAGGCCATCTCCAGGGCCTCTAGCTCCGGCAGCTTTTTGCCTCCGGCAATGACAATGGGGACGGGGCAGGCGGCGGCCACCCGCTCAAAGCCCTCGCAGTAATAGCTCTTGACGATGTTAGCTCCGTTCTCCGCCAGCACCCTTGTGGCCAGAAGGAAGAACTTCTCCGTCCGCGCCATCTCCTTGCCCACGGCCACTACGCCCAGAGTGGGCATGCCGTACCGGGCCCCGGCGTCGGCAGTCCGGCAGAGGAGCTCCAGGGAGCGGCTTTCGCCAGGAGCGCCGATGAAGGTCTGCACCGCCACGCAGTCGGCGTTCATCCGCAGGGCGTTTTCCATGTCGCTGGCGAAGCCGCCGCCGTTCGACATGTCGTCGTAAAGCACCGTGGAGTCATAGGTCACCCGGAGGCAGCGTCCCACCTGGTCGGCGGGGGAGATGCAGGACTGGAAGGTACCCCGGGTGCCCATCAGCACGTTTACATAGGGAATCAGGGGCGGAATCACCAAGTCGATCCGCTCCAGACCAGCGGTGGGGCCCATGATGTAGCCGTGGTCAAAGGCCAGCATGACGGTGTTTCCGGACTTGGGGTCGAACATCCGGGACAGCCGGGCCTTCATGCCCCAGCCGCAGTGGGCCGCGCCCTTTACATGGAAGCCCTCTTGAGTGGCGGGAACGTCCAGGTGATAATCGTGGGCGGCCTTGTTTCCGATATTATCTGCCATGGCTTATTCCTTGCTGTAGGCGGGGGTGTGGCAAGGAGCGCCCCACAGGCGGATAAACTCCTCGTCCCACTTGGCAATGTTCATCTGGAAGCCGCCTGCCTCCTGAACGGTGAGAATCTCGCCCACCATGCTGGCCACGACCTCCACACCCTTGGCCTTCAAGAACTCCACCGTGTCCTTGAACAGCACCAGCATCTCCATCATGGTGGTGGCTCCGCAGCCGTTGATCATGACGAAGGTCTTGTCTCCGGCTTTCAGCTCCAGGTTTTTGCACAGGGCTTCCGCCACCGTGGCCACGGTGTCCTTGGAGGACATCATGGGCACTCGAACGCCGCCGCCCTCGCCGTGCTGGCCTGCGCCAATCTCCATCAGGTCCGTCTCCCCCAGGTCGCCGAAGGACATGCCGTTCTGGGGATGGGTGGCGTCGGTGGATTTTACGGTGACGGAGGCCATGCTGTCTGCGTAGCGCTGGGCGATGGCGGCCACCTCATCCAGGCTTTTGCCCTCGCGGGCGGCAGCGGCGGCGATGTGGTACAGGGCCACGGCTCCGGCCAGACCCCGCTTGTTGTCCTCGCCACTGGGGTCGTATTGAATCTCTTCTCCGGTGACCACCTGGCGGACGTTCAGCCCCGCCTTCTGCGCCAGCTTCATGGCCTGCTTGCCCGCCAGCTGATCTCCGGCGTAGTTCAGCGTCAGCAGCAGCACGCCGTGGCCCTTGTCCGCCAGCTTCATGGCGTCGAACACCAGCTGTCCGTTGGGGGCGGCAAAGATGTCGCCCACGGCTTGGACGTCCAGCATGCCCTTGCCCACAAACCCGGCCTGGGCAGGCTCGTGGCCGGAGCCGCCGTAGGTGACAATGGTAACCCGGTCCGCGTTTGCCAGATCCTTGCTGATGACCAAATGGCCGTCCACATCCAGGATGTCGGGATAAGCCAGCCCCAAGCCGATGAGCTCCTCGTCGGTGATGGTCTCGGGGGCGTTGATAAATTTCTTCATTTTCATATGGAATACCTCTCCTTTAAGATTTCAGGCCTGCGCCAGGCCCTGGAAGAAATAGGACATGGACACCGCTCCGGCGTCCGGGGTGCCGATGGTCTTTTCACCGTAGCTCTTGGCCCGCCCAAATTTGGACACGAACCGCTTGCTGTCCTCCGCCCCCTGGGCGGCAGCTTGAGCGGCGGCGGCAAACAGGGCGGCCTCGTCGCTCCCCTGGAAGGAAATAATGGCCCGGCTGGCGGGAATCAGCGCGTCCATCATGGTCTTGTCGCCCACCTTGGCCCCGGACATGTCGTCCAATGTCTCCAGCGCCCGGGCAAAGATGGCCTGGAGTCCCGGTACGTCGATCTCGTTCCCCTCCGGGGCTTCCTCCTGCATCCCGTCCAGCCACGTGTTCCACAGGGGGACCGCGCTGCCGCCGTTCAGCGTCATAACGGCCATGGCTGCGTCGTCCAGCATCGCTTGAATGCCCCCCTCTGCCTGATCCACTGCGGTGGAAATCGCCCCGGCGATTTTAGCCATCGTCAGGCCGTGATCCGCGTCGCCAAACCGGGAGTCAATCTCCGTCAGTTCGTCCTCCGCCGCCAGTACCGACGCGCAGGCGCGCTTCAGCCGAGCGGCAAATTCGGCTTTTGTCATTTTTTGTCACCTCCTAAACATGACAGGCTGGTTACGTCTGTGCAAAGACAATATCACACGGTGTAACATAAGTCAATCCTTGGAGGCGTTTTTCCCTGTTATTACCAGTTACTTTATCGGTAAACTATATATAATGCACAAAAAAGAAACCTCCCCAAATCGCCGCAGCGATTCAGGGAGTTACAAATGCTACTGGTTGTCAAACAGGGCCTTCACCAGCTTCGACCGAGCTGCCAAATGGGTGAATATACCGGTTTTCAAAGCCCCTTCCAAGGCTTTCGCGCTGGTGTTGGCGGAACATACCCCAATGATATTGGGACACCGCCGCAGGACGTCAAGGGGAATCTGGATGGCGAAATCCAGGTCCGACTGGATGACGGTACCATCCTGGTTGAAGTAATAAATCAGCATCCGCCCACAGGCCCGCTGACGCTGAAGCAGGCTGCCGTACCGCACCAGGGAGGCAAAGTCGGGGCTGGAGGGGTAATCCCCGATGTTAACCAACGCGGTGTCAAGAGTCTCCCAGGCCTGGTAAATTTGGCGGTAAATCTCGGTGGAGCACAGGACCTGTTTTTCCTCCAGGCTGTCCGGCAGAGCCGGAAGGTAGAGGAAATGAGGAGCAGCCCCCAACTGCTGGGCCATCAACCGGACATTTTCGTTGGATTGATAATTGCGGGCGGGAATGCTGGCGTTGCCCACCAGGGGACAAATATCGGTAACGGCGCTGCCCAGCTGGGGATTTTCCTCCAGCCAGGTTACCAGCTGCCCGATCAGGTATCCCCAGCCCACCCCCAGGCGGCGAGTTCCCAGCTGGCGCAGGAGCTCCACAGCTCCTTGGGAAAGCAGACGGTTTGTCTCGTCGTTGTCCGCCCCGTCCTCCACCAAAATGCCGCCCCGTACGGAGCTGGAGGACCGCAGCCGCTCCAGCAGCCCGGCGGCCCGGGCGCCTGGCTCATGGACTGTGATCTCCACAATTCCCAGTTCCCGGGCTTCGGACAGCATCCGGCTGACCAGGGGACGGGATACGCCCAGCTCCTGGGCAATGTCGCTTTGCTTTTGATCCTCCAGGTAATAGCGGCGGGCCACGAGGGCTAATTTTTTTCGCTTTTCAAAACCAGCGTCCACGAAAGTTCCTCCTTTGCGCAGGGGGGTTACATATGTTACTTCTTTGTTTATACCACAAAGCTGCTGTCGTTGCAAGTTTCCTGGCGCTTTTAGGCCAATATTTCTGGGGTGTTTTGATAAGATAAAAAATCCGAGATAAAACGAAAAAAAGGCTTGCATTTCCAGAAGGAGTGTGCTATTATGATAAAGCTGTCCGAGAGAACCGGATATGCGCCCTTAGCTCAGCTGGATAGAGCGTCTGGCTACGGACCAGAAGGCCGGGGGTTCGAATCCCTCAGGGCGTACCAAAACCACGGAAATTCAACGAATTTCCGTGGTTTTGTTCTTGCTTTCTGCACTTTTTCTGGTGATTTAATTTTGTGGCTCCGATTTGACCCAAGCCGTGACCCATACCAGAGTTAGGAGCGGAAATCATCAAAGAGCGCCGGAGAGGAAATTCCCCACCGCGTTCGCCGCCTGCTTCTGCATGGAGGTAGTCACATGGGCGTAGGTGTCGAGGGTGAAACCGGCACTGTAATGCCCCAGCATGGCGGAGAGGGTTTTTACGTCTACGCCGTTTTGCAGAGCCAGAACTGAGAATGTGTGACGTAGGTCGTGGAAGCGTATCCGCTCCAACCCTGCCGTCTTTAGAACTCGTTGCAGCATATGGAGAACGCTGTCCGGGGACATCGGGCCGCCGTATGGCGATGGAAATACGTACTCATCTTTCTGCTCCATGCCTTTGAGGACTTTGATGGCGTCCACTCCTATCGCAATATTGCGGTAGGAATTTTTCGTTTTCAGCGGAGCTTCTACCACTTCCCCGTTCTGCCGAAGGACCTGTCGTCGAACGTGGATGATCCCCTTGTCCAGATCAATGTCGCTCCATTTCAGCCCAAGCAGTTCCCCTCGCCGGAGGCCCGTTGCGAGGTCAATGTAGTACAGCTCAAACACGCCGCTTCGCCTCGCCTCCTCGAAGAAGGTGCCCAGATTCTCCGGCGGCAGGATTTTCATCTCTTTCCGTTCCAGCTTTGGGAGGACACAGCCTTTCGTAGGATTACTGGGAATCAGCTTTTGCCCTACCGCACAGTTCAGGGCGGAGGAAATCATCTGGTTGATGTTCCGCACCGTCTTGACGCTGAGGCCCTTGGGCTTACTTCTGGATTCTGTACACTCCACCCTGCCGCTTTCCAGCAGATGCTTGTACAACCGCTGGAGGTCCATCGCCGTCAGCTTTTCCAGCAGGATGTCCCCGAGGGTGGGCTTGATGTGGTTCTCAATAAACCCCTGGTAGGTCTTGTGGGACGAGGGACGGACCTGGAGCTTGGCGTAGTTTTCCATCCAGGCATCCAGCCATTGGCCTACGGTATAGCGTTCGGTAACTGCAACCGGCGAATTACTTTTTTCGATAGCAGCCTTGAGTTTTGCCTTGACCTCCGCCTGGGTCTTGCCGAGGACATTTTTGTAGATCACCTTCCCGGTCACCGGATCACGGCCCGCTGTGTAGCGTCCCTCCCAGCGGCCATCCTTTCGCTTGCGAATACTACCTTCTCCATTGGCACGTCTTTTCGCCATGGCACATCGCCTCCTTTGTCAGCAACACACCATACCAGCAGTTCACAAAAATATCCAGTGGTTGCATGTGGTGTTATCAAAAAATTTGGATTTGCTGGTTTGGAACTTTTCTTTGTTTATAGCAGATCAGATTTTGAACTCGTTACATGGACATAGACGGTCCCTGGTACTCCTCGTGATCATCCGCCTTGTGGCCCATGGCGATTTTTTTCTCACGGATTCTTCGCATAAGTTTGCTCTCCACATGACCACCCGACGGATTCGGCGGCGGAAGTGTCTCCCAAAAAATGTTGCTTATGTGATGGAGTAGTCTCATAGTACAGAGGAGAACAGAAGGGTCACGCTGCCGATGGTCCAGGAGGAACTGCGCATAGCTGTTGCCTTGATTTGCGGATTGCATCAGCCAGTATTGCGCCGCATCTTGATCTTGTCCTACTTCTTTCCCTTGGAGGTACAGCTTGCCGAGGACGTACTGTGCGTATTGATTTCCTTGATTGGCGGAGTTGCTTAGCAGTCGAACCGCCCTTTCGATATCTTTTGGAACACCATCGCCCAGAAGGCACATCTTCCCCAAGCGGTACTGCGCATACTGATTTCCCGATTCACAGGCACGCTCATACCACGAGGCTGCTTCGCTCATTCGTCCTTGTCTCTGGAGAAACCTTCCCAGAGCGTACTGCGACTGCGCGTCCCCTATCTCGGCAGAGCGCCGGAACCACCCCTCCGCCTTTTCATCATCCGGCAGGATGCCAAGGCCATCCTGGTACGCCTTGCCCAAGTGATACGCAGCCGAGGAAAAGCCCTTGTCCCACAACTGTTCCAACGTTTTTACCGCTTCTCGTTTTTCTGCCCACGTGACATCGTCATCGCGGAGCAGTGCTGCCGCTTGGCGGTACTCCAGCACTTCGTTGTATTCAACGCCTTGCGGCAAAACTTCAGAGACCACTTCCGGCTCATCGTTCATCTCCACATCCTCGAAGGTGAACACACCTAATCGCAGACTCTCCGCCTCCTGGATTACCAGATTCTTGATTGCGCGAAACTCTTTTTGCTGTGAGAGCGGCAGCCGCTGGCGAGACGCATCCTTGTAGTAGTTCTCCAGCTCATAACGCAGACCGTTCCAGACTTCATAGCACTCCGCCACTTCCGGCAGCTTTGCCAACTCATCCACGACAGCATCCACCTGAGCCTTGACGGACTTTTTCAAATAGCCGTAGACCTTTTTGCCCTTGACAGTTTCCAGAGACTGTGCCAGCTCCAGCATCTTCATTTCGATCATAGGGCTGTCGCAGAAGCCTGTCCGTATCTTCTCTATCAGCTCTCTCATAGACCGACGAGCTGCGCTGACCAAGTCCTTGTAGGAGACGTCCTTCTCCTGATAGAGCGTGTACATCTCATCCCGGAAAATATCGTTCGTGAGTTTGGAGCGAATCATCTTGACGCCCTCTTTGGTCAATCGGCCCTGACTTGGATCGGCAGACCAGACCATGGCATGGACATGGGGGTGATGACCTTCATCGTGGAAGGCGGCATACCAGCGGAGCCGATCCGACGGAATCTTCATGGCCTCCGCTATCTCCACCTGATGGGCCTTGATCAGTTTTCGCCAGCTCTCTGCGTGGTCGTAGCCAAGCCGGGCCGCGTCCTCCCGCCGCAGGGACCAGATAAACGTCCACACGTTTCCACTGTGCTGTTCGACTTCTCTGAGTGCGGCGTTCAGTGACGCTGGCCGGCTGCTGAACAGGCCGTGCTCACCATGACGCTCCACTCGAGGCCGGGTGGCGATGTACCTCATGTAGCCGTCTCTATCGGTGAGCTTGTGGGCATTGGCATCCAGCACCGCAGAGATCAACGATGAGGCGCTGCTGGTGGTCGGCGCTGAGCGATAGTCACTGTACTCTCCCAGCTCAGCGGCGTCAGGAAAAACCCGAAGCAGATTTTCGATGAGCTGTCGCTGGCCCTTCGTCACCGGACCGCTCCCCTCCAGCTTCTCTACCCGTTCGCGTGTGGCGATGTACTTCATATACCCGGAGGCGCTGCCGGCCTTGATGTATCCGCTTTTCTGAATCAGCCTGACCATTGATCATCCCACCCATTCTGGTACCTGACGGCGTCCTCAAGATTGATCACACCATTGGTCTGTCGAATTTCTCTGATGCACCGCGCCCGCAGACGTTCCACGTCATCCAGGTGGACCTCATTCACCGCCGCCGTGATATTTGCGATCATATCCTGCTCCACGGCCAGCTTGAACAGCAGCTTGCCGATCCGCATACCCAGAGCGCCCAGCTTGCCGTCCAGCACATCCGCAAGGACACGCGGGAGATAGCTGGCGGCATTTTGTGTATTCAGGTAGCCGGTATAGAACCGGATCGCCTTTTCGATATACTCATTTTTCGTGGTGCAGTTGTCCTTTGTATAGCTATCTTCCACCTGGCTCCATGCGCCCGAGGTAAGCCAGACAGTGTGCCGTGTTTTTTCTCCGTTCATACCGAAATCTCCTCCTTATTTTGAATTAGCGTCATGCGGAAGCCACCAACAATGGGATTTAAGGGCACTTCCGAAAATATCAGCGTCAATCGGTTCTCCCATCCGTCAAAAAAGCGTCGGCTCCCGTCCCCGCAACTGCCCGCACTGCGGGCAGAAGTACCCGCCCTGGCGCACGGAAAGCGCCGGGGCTTTCTCCTGCTTTCCTTTCGTCTCTCGTAAATCGCCGTGTTTTGGTGCGGAACTTCCCCCAGGGGTTCTGCCCTGCCCTTGATGGACAAATCGCACACGGCGGATCACAGGCGCTCACGCTGGGTGTTCATCATTACCCTCCAGCTTCTTGCTGACACGCATCTGCTCAACTGTTTCCTCCAGCCGCCAGAGTTGTCGTTGGTTGTAGAGGTCCACTGCGTTTTGGATCGGCAGGATGGTGTAGCGCAGAGTACCGTTGTGCTTGCGGCCATCTCTTGTGATGATGGACGTTGGCTCTGTGATGATTAGCCCTCGGCCCTCTAGCTCCGCAACATACTTCCGCACGGTGTTGACGCTCATGTGGACGGCCTTGCCAATGGAATGGCAGCTCGGATAGCACTGGTAGGTCTTGCGGTCCTCACAGTAGAGCAGGTAGGAGTAGACCGCCAGCGTGCTGGAGGACAGACCCAGAGAAAAAATCTCGTTGGGCAGAGGGAAAAAGTTCTTGACCGCATCTCGTTTTGTGTACTGCCAGAGCATCAGCTGTCACCTCCCGTGTTCCGCTCCATCCACTGGATGAACTTCTCCTTGGGCACCACCATCCTGCTGCCAACTTTCAAGACGGGGAAATTTGATTCATGCATCAGCTCGTAGGCGCTGGATGGAGCGATACCCAACACCTGCGCCACTATCCTTGCGTTGAGAAATAGCGGCAGTTCCTCGTAGCTCTTGTAGACAGATTCTTTCATCTCTGTCACCTCCCTGTGATTGCTTTTTATTTATCCATCTGATACGATGAGGGTAACACTACGAGCCGCGGTTTTCAATAGCTCTGGGCCAGAACAGGCAAATCCCAAATCTCTATCGGATACAGGAGGAAAACAGTCATGGCAGAGGAACAGCTGCGCATCGAACTGGACTACACCTACACCTACGACCAGTTCACCGTATTCTTCTACGGCGACCGGGTGTTCGCGGGCAAGAAGGACTACTCCATAGGACAGTGCTGCATCGACGTCATGAATCTGGACGAGTCGATCCTGGACGAGATCGACCGGCGGGTCAGACTGTTCATCCCCGCCGCTCGGAAGCTGCCCACAGAAAAAACAGACAGCGCCGCCGCCCTTGCGCAGGAACGGCTGAACGCTGTCTGGGAACTCATATTTGCTTTGCCGGTCTACCGTGATCTGAAAATGGATAAGGCGTGCTGCTTCCATACCTTCCGGCGGCTCATGGCGGACAGGGAGAAATGGGCGCAGGTGCGGGACCCATCTTCCGAAGGGTACGCCATATATCAGGGGATGATGGCTGGGCTCGCCTGCTTCGCAGATTCTATCCGCACCTTCCGCCTACAGATCATGGAGATGACGAGGACGTATTTCGAGCCGCTGAAGCGGAGGACCAGCGACGCCTACGCCCAGGCATACTCCCGCTTCTACTCCGATATGCTTTCTATCGGTGCGCACATTTTCAACGATGAGTTTGAGCAGAGCTTTCCTTTGGAGGTGGACTTCGTACCCATGATGCATCCTACTGAGGAGGGCAGGGTCTTCGTGGCGGAGAAGTCGACGTTCAACAGCCTGACGGACTTTTTACGGACAGAGTTTTATCGGGGCCTGGCCCTGGGCAACGCGCCAAGGCAGTGCCACAACTGCGGACGGTACTTCCTGCTGACCGCCGGGTACAACACGTGCTACTGCAACAACGTCGCTCCCGGCGAGCTGGAGCGCACCTGCCGGAAGGTGGGCGCTCACCGTAAGGAGGCTCTTGGAAAAGCGAACCGCACTCCGGCCCGGAAGGAGTATGACCGGACCTACAACCGATTGAAGGCTCGAAAGCAGAGAGGGAAGATCAGTGTGGATGAGTGGAATGCCGCCGTGGCGAAAGCACAGGAGCTGCTGGAGCGCTCCGAGCGCGGGGAGCTGACGGATGAGGAATTGAAGCGCCGATTTGAGGAGTTCTGAGTAAGGGCTTATTCTTTGTTTATTGCGGCGCAGTTTTTAAATGACTCGGCCATTGCCGTTATGCGGAAAAAATTTTTTTCTTCGGCCGTGGTACTTTGCCCTCCCCCTCCGTTTACTTAGTGAATCGGCGCCAATTCAACCGAAAAGGAGGAGACCTTTTATGCTTGCGATCTGCCTGGCCATGCTGGAAACCGAACAGGACCAGCGGCGGTTCACGCGGCTTTTTGAGGCTCACGAAAAGAAAATCTACGCGGTGGCCCTCCACATCCTGGGAAACCCCACCCAGGCGGAGGACGCCGCCCAGCAGACCTGGCTCAAGCTGGTACAGAACTGGGAACGCATCTCCGCCCTGCCTTGGAAGGAGACGGAGGGCTACACCGTCACCGTGGCCAAAAACTGCGCCCTGGACATTCTCCGCTCGGAGCGGCGGACCGCCGCCCTCCCAGAGGACTGGGATCCGCCCGCCAGGGAGGACGGCCAGGAGGAATACCGCTATTTGATCTCCCTGATCCGCTCCCTGCCGGAACATTACCGCCGGGTCCTGGAACTCAAGTGCGTGGAGGAGCAGACCAATCGGGAGATCGCCCGGCGGCTCCACATCACCGAGTCCACGGTGTCCATGCGGGTCCTGCGGGGCAGGGCCATGCTGAAAGAGCACCTGGAAAAGGAGGGGTACACCTATGACGCAGTTTGATATGCTCTTGCGCCAGGGGCTGATGGACGCCAACCTGGAGCAGTATGGGCGGGTCCTCCGAAGCGTGGAGGCCAAAGAGCCGGACTTCTCCCCCCGGTATCTCCGGGAGCGGATGCGCCTGCTGTCGGCCCCTCAGGAATGGGAAAGGCGGCAGACCCGGCCCGCGCCCCGCCGGAGGAAAATCCCCCGGGGTATCGCCGTGGCCATCGCGGTCCTCCTTCTCATCACAGCGGCGGCGGCCGCCGCCGTCTCCCTGTGGGTCACCTACTTCGGCGGGCTGGACCAGCGCCAGCAGGAAATTGTCGGCGATATGGAGCTCAGCGGCGAAAAGACCGGGAAACCGGAAACGACGAAGACAACGGCGGAAAGCCTCCTGCCCCCGCCGGTGGAGCATGACGGCGTGACCATCACGCCCCTGCGGCTCCTGG
This sequence comes from uncultured Oscillibacter sp., assembly GCA_910587705.1. Lineage (GTDB taxonomy): Bacteria > Bacillota > Clostridia > Oscillospirales > Oscillospiraceae > Oscillibacter. Next base: position 25,984 of record CAJUMX010000016.1, on the reverse strand, counting down.
GCGCGAAAAACCGGCTTTATCTAATTCTGGAGATTCGAGCCCCGGAGGGAACTGTGTTCCGCCCGGACGAAACATACCAGCTTTTCGACGGGATGCGGGTGCCCGAGGAGAGGCGCACGGAGATGCTTGGGTGCTCCGGGGGCTTCACTGTGCTGGAGGCCGGGACCAGGGAGCCCAACATACTGGTGGGCGTGGCGGAGACAACGACGTCCTTCGACATCGGCGGCTGCTCCTACCTCGTTCGGGCCCTTTACCGATACACGCCGGACGGGGAGCAGGAGACGGTATTCGGCGGCTGGGACTCGGAAGCGGGCCCCACGGATTCCTGGGAATTTCCCATCCCGGAGGACCTGAACCGGGACCAGCTGCTGGAGCCCGACGTTGAGGGTCTGGCGATGACGGACGGTGGAAAAACCATGACCCTGCTGTCCATGAGCGTCTCGCCCCTGGGCGTCTGGTGGAAGTACCGGCTGGACGGCGAGGACCCCTGGCCCCGGGTCCGGGTGGCCCTGCGGATGCGGGATGGCAGTGAGGTGGAAGCGGCCTTGGGGCAGCTGACCATGGGGGACATGGGCTCGGGCTGCACAGCGTCGGTAGACTTCGCGAAACCCGTGGACCTCAGCCAGGCGGAGGCCGTGCTGTGGGGAGACGTGGAGATTCCCCTGGAGCAGGGGTCGGAAAAATAATCGGAAAATTTCTCAAAATTTTGTGGTACTTTGCCCTCCCCCTCCGTTTACCTGATAGAACGGGGCGGGGAGGGCATCTCCTTTCCGCCGAATCAGAAAGGAAGGTCATTATGAAAAAACGAATTGTATCCCTTTTGCTGGCCGCCGCAACTGCGCTGGCGCTGTGTACCTCCGCCCTCGCTTACTCGGAACCGGCTCAGTTCTCCGATTGGCTCCTCAGCGCTGCCGGAAGCCAGATAAAAGCCAAGGAAGCGCTGGCCTCCGCCGGCACGGTCCTTGGCCAGAGCCAGACAGTAAACGGTGTGACCCTCACCCTGGAGGGGGCAGTCTGGAACGGCAGCCTTTTGCAGCTCTCCTTTGAAATCCAGGGAGCCGACATCCCCAAGGACATCCCCAGCGGGACCACTCTGAACCGCGATTCCAGCCAGATTACCATGCCGGAGGACCAGCGAAGGGTTTACCTCTCCGAACACGAGGAAGCCGTAGAGAAAATACTGACGGAGGCGGGGGTTCTCAATAAGCCCTCCACCCAGGCGGAACGGGACGCGGAGGTCCAATCCCAACTGAACCGGGGAGAGCCCCGGCTGATGCACCGGTTCCAGCTGATTCGAAGCGGCGGGAAGGAAACCTTGATGATGACGGTTTCCGGCTTGGATTACGTGGAGCAGCCAGAGCTGACCGTGCATCTGGAAAACCTGGTCATTTACCAAAAGGGAGATATTTACTGGACGAAGCCTGATGAGGGCTATAAACCCGTCTTTACCCTTTCCGGACCCTATGACTTCACCTTCACCCTCACAAAGCATCTTCAGCCCCGGCTCTACAAAGGCCCGGTGGATGTCACCGTAAACGGGATTCCCATTGAGATAAAAGAAATCACCGTGACCACCTTCGGGGCAAAGCTGGCATACGAGGCCAAGCGGGAAGACACTACCAGCCAGCAGCTGGAGCCCATTCACTTGACCGGTGTCTGGACGAAGAACGGCAAATTTGTGGAGGCGGCGGGTACCGGAGAGAGCATGGCGTTTGATGCTCTGAAGGACATGGCAAACGCCCAGGGGCTCGTCAGCAATTCCCATCCCGGACTCCTGGACCCCGCCGACGTGACGGCGGTGAGCCTGGGCGACATTCGGGTAGACCTCAGCAAGCTGACGTGCCTAGAGAAGGAACCGGCCATTCTAATTTCCGGCGGGACTCCCGACACCAATCAGGGAAAAGGCGGGAGCACCCAGGCCGAGAAATCTGGCGATGAGGGCCCGGCGGAACGGGAGCAGAAACTGGCCGAGGCGAAAAAGATTGCCTACCGGGATCTGAAAACCGCTTCCAAAGAGGAGCAGTCCAAAATCCTGGAGGCCCGCAAGCTCATCATCAACAGCACCAGCTGGGTGGCGGACGGATACAACGCCTTTACGATAGACACAGACGGGAACCGGGTTCCGCTCCCGCATTTCTCCGAGCTGTTCCCGGGCTGGGAGATGCCTGTGGAATAAGGGGGTACATAAACGCACGGGCTCGGTGCCCGTTGACCCATAATCTGACCCAGAACAGAAAATTTTCCTGCGAAACAAACGGAGCGGATGTGAAGTGAGAGACATCACCAGTCGAAAAAACAGTGCCAAACAAGGCTGAAAGAAGTCGTCACCATTCCACAGACAAGCTACGGACCAGAAGGCCGGGGGTTCGAATCCCTCAGGGCGTACCTGACAGCAGAACGTCAGGTTGATGAGATCCTTGATATCGCGTAGGTTTAGGTGATAGGCCATAGCCTGAAACTGGCTGGTTTCTTCCGCGCAAAAGCCCGCCAGCCGCTTCGCTAAATAGTCCAGCTGGTCCACGTTGACCATGGTATTCTTGAGAAGAGCCAGCGGCTTGTAAGGGCTTTCCACCTCATCCACCATGGAGTCACGATTTATGGAAAAGCCCAATTCGATTGCCTGGAGCATCTCAATGGTCTGGTCGTACTCATACAGCGGGATGGGGAAGGGGATGGTGATTTGACCGTATTCCGGGTGCGAGGGGTTACGCAGTACCGCTTTAATCACATGGCTCATTTGCGCTCCTTTCCGCTCCTCCGCGCGGGAGGAGCTGTTTTTTTTTGCGGCAAACCTTGAGCTTACCGCTGTCACAACGCCTGGACGGGTCCATCATCATCCGTTCCAGAGCAGCGAAAGGAGTATCCGCCATAAAATATTTCATCGTAGTTCCCTTCCGGCGCTTCCTGAAGGGAGCTGCCGTCCCCCCTCGGGAAACGGCCTTGTAATTTCTGGGGTTAGCTGAGTTCCATCCAGCCCTCAGCCGGGCTGTCCGCAGCGTCCAGTTCACGCGCAAGCTCCTGCTCTTTTTGGCAGGAGAGGCTGACCCGCTCATCCAAATCAGGAACAAAATTTTCGATCTGGCCGGCGGCGCTCTCCAGGAGCTTTCGCCGATCATCCGGGATGGGGGCGGTATTCTCCAGGGTTTCGTGGATGCAGCGATAGATCTCCGTCAGCTGTTCAGGGGCGAAGAGGGCGCTGGATGGGATTAGGCCGGAGCGGACGGAGAAGTCTCGCTTGGCGGCTTGATAGCCGCCGGAGTCACCTCTGGCGCCATAGTAGTGGCCTTGCCACAGTGCGGTTTTGTTATGTACCCATTCCCAGGTGACGAACTGCGCTCCGTATTGAGTCATATGCCCGGCGAGGACGGTGCCGTTGAACTCCGCCAGAAGCTGGAAACCTTCGCTGAGTTCTTCGGCCGCCAGGGGCGGGGCCTGTTCCAGCAAGGTCATGTACTCCCGCGTGCTCCGGGCTGTCTCACGGATGCGGCCGAGGACGATCTCTTTTCCGGCAATCTTCTCCGCGAAGCACCCAAGATTCCCACGGTCGTTGATCCGGCACAGCGTCGCTCCCTCATACTCCACATCAATATCACCGGATTCTCCAGGGCGCACGGTGAATTCCTGGCTCCTGAGCTGGATGCTGAGTTCCTTCAGATAATTCGTGCTTGTTTTTGCGGCAGACGCCATCTTATCAACCTCTTTTCGTCTCAGAATATGTTAGCGCCCTTTTTGCCGGGCTCACATGGATTGCTGGGGATATGAAAAAAGAGCCGGTTCTTCCGAACTCGGCTCCTCGTCCAACACTTGTTCCGTTGAGCTTTCCGCCTGCTCTGCGGGTGTCATCCATTTTTCCGTGACGGTTTTGGCGGCGTAAATGCCGTTCTGGTTCAACATCCTCTGCCACGCGCCCTGGCTGGGGGCCCAGCGGAAACCGGCGTGCATCAGCTGGGAGCGGACACCGGCGTCGGGCTTATCGTCAAACTGGATTTGAATGCGGTTTTCTCCCTGATTCATGACCACCCTGCCGCCATCAAAGGACCAGCCCTCCGGGGCGGGAGAGCTCTGCTTTGCCTCTAGTTCCGCGATTCGGGCCTTGATGCTGCGAATCGTCTGGTTGTTGTTGCTCAAACGGTAGCGTTCATAGGGCTTAGGCGCTGCCCTCCAATCCCGGGCCATGGCCGCTTTTATGTTCTCAGCATCCTCCGCTGAGAGAAGGGGACAGCCGTCGAGGGTTCCATACTTGCGGTAAAAAGCGTTGACAACCTTCATCATCTCTTGTTCGCGCTCGTGCCGGGCGAGCTTCTCCCGGAGCTTCTGGAGCGCGTTCTCATCATCGCTGCTGATACCGCCTGTCCCGACGCCCCGGATTTTATCCAGGAGGCCGTGGATGCGATTCCACTCCGCCATATTGGCGTCAGCGGCCTGGTCTTGCTTTTCTTTTTTCCGCACAGGGAAATTGGCGGGACCGGCGATCAGGATAGAGGGGCAGCGGGCGGCGATGGCGTGGCTTTGGTTGATGTTCTCCGCAAGCTTTCGGGCGTAGACGTCCAGGAGGCGGTCAATCTTTTCGTGGTACATGGGGTCCACCCGGGCTTTCTGGGCTTCGGCAATGGCGGCGGCTTCGTCAACGGATTGCCGGTAGCTTTCCGTGGCGCTGCCGGGTTTGTAGTCGAAAAGCTGTTCATCTCCTTAGCCCGCCGGGCGGCTGCTTCATCAATGGGGTAATATGTGGGCATAGGTTCAACTCCTTTTTCTTAATTTGTGCGGGGAGTACCAGAGACAATATCACAGGACGTTTTGTTTATCCATTCACGGTCTTTGACGAATTTGACGGAGGATTTTTGTTAAAAATATTCTGGCGCCCTTTTTGCGTTAAAAAGGGCGCCGGATTGCTGACTGTCGATAGTCAACAATTCCGGCGCTGAAATTTCGTACATTTTGATTTGACAACAAGCGGGAGATTTGAGCCGATTGAAAAAGGGCGCTGGCGCTTAAACGAGGGGGATTACCCGAAAAAGGGGAGTTCGAATCCGTCCAGTCGTTTTGAAAGCCTGATAATATCCATTTCGCGGGATTTTGAAATCCCGGAAAAGAAAAAGGTGAAACAACTGGGACTCTAAGCGTTCAGCTCAGAATATCCAAATTGTTTCACCTTTATGGTACGCCCTGAGGGATTCGAACCCCCGGCCTTCTGGTCCGTAGCTTGTCTGAAGAGTGGAATCGGACCCATTCGGCCTTGTTTGATGCTGGTCGTTCGGAAATTGGATACCCTTTGATACCGTTCATTCCATTATTTCCGCAGGGAAATTTCCCGTTTTGGGTCAGGTTATGGGTCAAGCTTTGGCGGCAAATCAAAAGCTGTTTTGCAAAGGGGCGGAAAAATGGGCCTGAGGAATGGACGATATTAAAAATGGACATCGCAGAATTTGAGACAAATACAAATGCAGCGCAATCCGTTGCGGCGCAGTCGGAAGAGGGCACTTTTCGCATTTAAAAATTTGTCGTGGATTTTTCCTGTGCTTTGCACTATCATAGATGTCGAAGGGAGTTGAGATACCTTGAAAAAACGAATCTCTTACTATGGGGCATTGGACTTGAAGTATCTGCGACATAAACGTGGCTGGACGGTAGAACAACTGGCGGACCTGGTTTTTTGCTCGTCCCGAACGATCAATCGCGTAGAAGCCAGCAATCGAACAAGTAATCTTGAATTGGCTCGGAAATACGCAGATCAATTTGGCTATCCATTTGAACAACTTTTTATCATCGTTGATCAGCGGCTTTTGGATCTCCTCGCGGCAACGGTTCCTATCGTATCCCTTTTTGCGCCATTACCAAAAGAAATTTATTACACCCTATATTTTCGCAGAGTATCTTGGTTTGACGCAAATTTGTGGGGGAAAACCAAATTGATTGGAACGTTCGATAAAAAGCATGAGCTTCGTATTTTGCATGAGCTGAGAGAAGGTTACGCCCAGGAGCTTTGGGAGAGCGGAATGCCTGTAATCAGCACCAAGGAGGAATGGGAAAGTTACTTCTACCATGCGGTTATTGGTCATATGGAGAAGATTGTGGTCTCAAAAACAGCCCTTAAATGCTGCGCCCCCCGCGCTTTAATGTCCTATGCGGTCGAGCCGGGTATTTTGTTTGTCACGGGGGTGCCTGATGTTATCCTTTTGGGCGATTATGCCAATGTTCCAGAGGTTTTTTCACTTTGTTCAAAGAGAGCCTCAGCATATCGTTGCAATAAAAGGGCCGTCCCATTTTAAAATCTGTATCGCTTTGGTACAGGCAGCTTCCGCTTACTTGAACTGCATCACGGAAAATGTCACGTCAACGGGTTCGCTGGTACCGGCCGCGCCCCGGATATCAAAAAGGATGTTGTCTTTTTCCTCTGGCGTGCCGCCGTTCAGCTCAAAGGCTCGGGTCAGGGTACGTCCCGGCTCAATATCGACGGCGGGGAAGTATGTGGGTTCCCCCAGCATGGCGGGCTGGCCTGCCAGGCAGGTGATCCGTCCCTTGCCGTTGTTCGCCAGTTTGAGGACTACGTATCTGCCGTTCTCCCAGCGGAAACTGCCGCTCATGCGGATCCCGGTGACGGTCTGGACATGGGTCTTGTCGTCGCAGATGAGGGAGGGCTTCTGCTTCGTATCTACCGTTTTGGCGGCGACCTCTTTATAAGGTCCTACCTTAGCGCCAATGGTCGGCTTCGTGGGATTGGGGCCCTCCGTCCCGGCCTCGCCGCTTGAGGGAGCGCCCAGGACGACGCTGTTTTGCTCCTCGCTCCAGCCTACTTGGACGTTGAAATAATCCGTCCACATCTGCGCGGGCATATAGTAGTAGAGCTTGCCGTCCGTTCCCGTGCAGGTGACGGCCGCGGGAAGCTGCTGGCCGTCCACGGAGTAGATATCCCCCGGTTTTATCTTTACGGCATCCGCGATCACGAGTCCCGCGCCGCTGACCTGCAGCTGTCCCGACGCGGCCAGGGCGGTGCCGGACAGGGCCAGGACCGAGATCATGACCAGCATTCCGGCGAAAAACGATGCGTATTTTTTCATAACAATTCCTCCTGTTTTACTGAGAATCCATCGCCGTGCATCATCGGTACTGCATCAGCGAGACCGTCACATCGGCCCCATTCGGCGCGTACATGACAGAGAGTGTCGGTCCGACGCTGTACACAAATTCGGCGGCTTCCGCCGTGGTGCCCTCGGCAATCTGGAAAGCTCTGGTCAAGGTCTTGCCCGGCTCCAGCGCCACGCTGGGGAAGCGGTCCCACACACCCAGCGTGATGGGAAGTCCCGCCTGGCACCGCACCTGCGTCGTGCCGTTATTGGTGATCGTGAGCAGGATGTACTTCCCGTTTTCCGGGAGGAAGGTTCCGCTGTTGCCGTAGCCGGTGATAGACTGCGCCCTGGTCTTGTCGTCTATGACCTGTGTGGGCTTCTTCGTTGTGTCCACAAGGCTGGGGGAGACCTCCGTGAAGGGTCCGGCGCGCAGACCCAGCTCAGCGGTTTGCGGCCGTTCCTTCAGTTTCTTCTCAGGGGTCGTCACCCGCGTCTCAAGCTCTACACCTTCCATAGTCGCGCCCAGGACGACGCTGTTACGCTTTTCACTCCACTTGTTCCAGATGCCGAGATAGTCGGTGAACATTTCCACCGGCAGGTAGTGGTAGGTCTTGCCGTCGGCGGCTTGGTAGTCCACAACACCGGGAATCGTTTCCTTGCCCACGGTATAGGTCCCGCCCGGCTCCACCTTCACCTTGTCCAGCACCACAACACCAGCGCTGCCGGCTTGCAGCCTGCCGCCCGCCGCCAGTGCCGTCCCGGCCATGGCGGCAATCAGCAGCACCGAGAACATTCCAGCCATAAACTGCTTCCAAGTTTTCATCGTTCATTTCCTTTCTGTTTTCCGGCGGGCATGACGGCCCGCGATTTTCATGGGGGAATACAAGTCACTCCGTCCGGCGCTCCAGGTCACGGAGTTCCACCCGGGTTCCGCCCAGGTTGACGGCGGTCACGGCGTAAGGGTCGACAACGTGGGGATACCGGCAGCCAAGCCCGCCCGCTGTGCCGTCCAAGGTCTCCGCCATCGTGAAAGACTTCCGCATCTCTGAAAAATCGACATAGGAACCGTCCTCCAGCCAGAGCCCCTGGGGCCCCATGGCCTGGGCCTGTTCCTCTTTGACGTACGTCCGGTCCGGGTCCCCGGCCTCCTCATCGGGGGAGAATAGATATTGTATCGAAGCCGGGCTCCAGCAATCCGCCTCGACGGCGGAGGCCGTGAGCTTGATCCGGGAGACCTCCAGCGGGATATTCTCCGCCGTCAGCGCGGCCTCTCCCTCGTAGATTACGGGCTGGAGCTTCTTGTCCAGAGTGAAGGTGAAGTCATAGGGGCCGTTCAGAAACACGACGTCCGGCCCGGGGCCGGTGCGCTCCCCGCCCCCGGCGGTCACCACCGTGCCCTTTCCCTCTTCGTAGGTAGCCAGCGTCTCAATGTGCAGGGTCAGCTCCGGCCGCTCCACGTAGTCCGCCAGGGGCAGCGTTGCCTCAAAGAACAGCTTGTCCCCCTCCCGGCGGATCAGGTTGAAGCTCTGCTGGAATGTGAACAGGTCCCCGGCCAATTGCTCTTGGGCCATTTCCTCCAGCTTCTCCGGCGGAAGCTCCATCTCCGCATAGCGGCTCTCCACTTCCCTGCGTGTGTAGTCCTCCAGCTGGTCCCGCCGCATGGAGAAGCGGCACTCCTCCCAGTAAATCCAGGACCCGCGCCAAAGCTCCTCGCTCCATGCCTCCGGCATATCCGGCTTTTCCGCCGTCATGGACAGCCGCAGCGTCTCCCCGTCCCACACGGCGGCGTGGAGCGTCACCGTCATATCGTCCGCTGTCCGGCTTTGCTCGATGACGGTGCCCATCCGGGCCATGATGTCCTCCGACGCCTCGGGGGCGTCGGGGTTCACCCCCAGCCAGGGGAACCACTGGGAAAACTGCCCGGTAAACGCCGCCGCCGCGCAGGCCGACAGAAGCAGCAGCGCCGCCGCCAGCCCGACCAGCTTCCAATCCAGCCTCCTCCGTCCGGAGCGCTCCTGGCGCTCTATCCATCCCCAGGGGTCCGCCAGCAGCCTCATCCGTCCCCGGAGATACCGGGGGGAAAAGCGCACCTCCGTGTCCTCCGTCTGCCGGAAGACGTCGTCCAAGTCCGCCAGGTTGGCGTCCATCAGCGCTTGGGGGAGCATTTGATCAAACCACGCCATGGGCGTATCCCTCCTTTTCCAGACTCTCCCGCAGCATCGCCCGGCCCCTCATGATCCGGCTGGCGACCGTGGACTCCTTGATCTTCAACCGCCGGGCAATTTCCTGGTTGCTCAGCTCCTGTACGCATTTCAGCTCCAGGACGCGGCGGTAATGCTCCGGCAGCGCCCGGATCAGGGAAACCAGATAGGCGTATTCCTCCTGACGCTCCTCCCGGGCGGGCGGGTCCCAGTTCTCCGGGAGGGGTTCCGCCTGCCCCTCTGTTTTCAGAACATCCAGGGCGGCGTTCTTGGACGCGGTGGCCACGTAACCGCCCATCTGACTCCAGGACAGTGCGCAGACCCGTTCCCAGCTCCGCAAAAGCTGTACCCAGGTCTGCTGCGCGGCATCCTCCGCCTGGGTAGGGTTCCCCAGAAAGCGAAGCGCCGTCAGGTAGACCTTCTTCTCATACGCGTTGTAGAGCTTGATAAACCGCCGCTGGTCCTGCTCGGTCTCCAGCATGGCCAGACAGATCGCAAGCATATTCCATCCTCTCCTTTACACTGATGTCCCGCGGCTCTATTATTTTAACTGTGAAAAACAGAAAAGTATCCCATATTCGATAAATATTTTTTCCTCTTGCAAACCTGAACCGCCGCTGGTCCTGTTTGGTTTCCAGCGTGGCGAGGCAGATTGCAAGCATAAAAGATCTCCTCCTTTTCGGTTGAATTGGCGCCGATTCACTAGGTAAACGGCGGGGATGGAAAAGTACCACAGCCTGGGAGAAAATTTTTTGCCGCACAGCGGCGGCAAGGGCTGGGCAGATCAGAAACTGCACCGCTATAAACAAAGAGGTCAGCAAACATTTTTCAGACAATTTTTGATGGTTTATAACCGTTTTCGTTCCGTTCCATTTGCTTTCTGGCACTCTTTGAAAGCAGTGTTTCCATGTGCTCCACGTCTGTCTGTGGCTGTTTATGTGGTCAGAAACCATTGCGGTACGTTGAATTTCAGATCAGGGTAAGCGCTGTCTCGAACTGCAAAAGTGATCAGATTTGAATCTGGCTGCCGCGCAAACGGATGGAGTGCCAATTCAGTAGTGTTTTCAAACGATGAACTGCACCAGTGTCTCCAAAGAGAACCGGCGCAGAGAGCTTTGATCTCAGATTGTCCAAATTACGCTGATAATCCTCTGGACTTTTGCCCCCAACACGGGTATGCTGTATCGCTTGAAGGGGGTGAAAATATGGCATACCAGAGGAAACCAAATAAAAACTACGCAAGGCGGCTGTTTCCCATTAAGGGATGCAGCCGCCTTTGCTTCCTCTGAGACAACTTCAAATTACACAAACCCATGGCTCCTCTAAAATGAAGCTATTACAAGAAGGAGGAGCAATATGGAATATGGATATGTTCGGGTCTCTACCAAAGAGCAAAATGAGGATAGGCAGATAATTGCCATGCGGGAATTTGGCGTGAAAGACAACAATCGTTTCCTATCGTTCTGTAATGTGGATCAAAGCGTTGAAAACACGAGGCTTTTTGATTTCATCATTTTGTATCGTGCAGTAAAATAGTTGAACTTTTTGTTGAACTCAAAGCAAGGGCCAGGGGAACACTCCCCCGGCCCTTCTTTAAGCCAAGACTTTACCCTCTATATTCGCCCGATCTCCGCCAGCAGCCGCGCCGCCCTCTTTGCCGCCGCCTGTTCCTGGTATAATGCAGTCCACGCCTCCAGGTTTCGCTCCCTGGTAGCCTGGGCTTTCTTGTGAGCATCGTCCATCCGCCCCCCTTACACAAGGTGCAACACAAAATGGTAGATGCACCCCAGTTTCCGCTCATCCGCCAGCGTCATAATTCGCACAATGGACGCAAAGAGCGGATTCTGCATAGCCTGGGAAATCTTCTCCTCCATCTCCGATTTCATACCGTGACCTCCTCTCCATCGGTCCGGTTTAACCAATCCCGGCGAATGAGTGTCACCGCCGCCCCGGCCTCCGAATCCGTCAAAACGGGGTTTGGGTGTTTTTGGTTAACCCGGATAATACGAATAGCCTTTTTGCATTCCCCGCGAGTGAATGCGGCTGGTTGCTCCAGGTGGTCCATCCCTGCCAAAACATGGAATATTGCAATCATAGCAAAATACTTTGAGCGGTTTTCCCTTTCCAGCCTCTTCATGCTGGACAAAAAGCGCTTATCCACATCCGTCATACAATCGGCCTCCGAACCTTCCCGGCCAGTTCCGGGCCAGGCAACGGAATCGGGTCCCCGATGTTGCCGCCGTGGATGGTGGGCACTGTGCCCAACTCCTCGGGAAAGCTCTCCGGGTCCCGTTTCCAGAGAAGCCGCCCGGACGGGTCCTAACTGGCGATTACCACGCCAAAAATTTTCTTTGCCTCAAACTCGTAATTGAACGGATGCTTTCCCTTCGTCAGGTCGTAGCGCGTGCTTACCATCTGCCAGGGGCCCCAAACCCCGTGATACTCTTTCAGCATCATAGAGGGCCGTTTCTGACCGTAGAACACGGCCCAGCACATACAGAGGTCCGTACTGCCGTCCCCGCCCTTGCTCTTGTACCTGGGCGGCGCGGGGCGGCGGGTGAAGTCAACGCACACCCAGCCCCTTTCAAGCACCTGGGCCCCCTCCAGGCAGTCCCCGGAGACGGAGAAAATAGCCCTGGGGTTGTGCTCCATGATTGTTTCAATCTGCTTCCGGGTGATGATACTGTGAACGGGCTTGGGCCGGAGGTTAAGGACCTCCGGGATTCCCTGAACTTCATAAATCTGGTTCATAAATTCTCCTTTTGATTTCTGGAAGAGGCTGTGGCACTCTATAAGCACCAACGGCCCCCGTGGCTTTGGTGGTGGGTCCCCTTCTTGGCTTTCGCCGCCTGATAGCCTTTAGCCCGTCCATAGTCAAACGCAAAAGCCACGGCCTCAACCGGCCCCATCCCCGACGCAATGTCAAACACTTCCTCGAGAGTGGTGTCATACTGCTCATTGCGGGGGGCCGCGCTATCATTGATGTACTGCCGAATTTTTTCAATTGTGTTCATTCCCTGTCAATTTCCTCCTTGATTTCTGGAGGGGGCCGGGTGTATAATGGTTCCGACCTCCTCCGGGTGGTTTATAGGGTCCCCTGCATCGTGCTTTGACCGGCGGTGATGCAAGGGGCCTTTTTCATGCCAGCACGAACCGGCGTGCGGTGGTCTTTTTCATGAAGCGGGCGGCGATGTCCGGCAGCTCCTTTTTTAGGGCGGTGCTGTCCAAACGGTTGCTGGTGACGGCCTTCCAGGTGACTTTCCAGTCGAGGCCCAGCAGGGTGTCCATGCCGTAGGTATCCATATGGGCTTTGAGTTCATCCTGGATTGCCTCGATCTCCGACGCAAGCTCCTCTTGCATCCGCCGCAGCTCCCGCAGCTCTTTGACCTTCTGGTCCATCATGTCAATGCTCATTGTGTGATCTCCTTTCAAATTTTGGGGGAAATCCGGCGGCGGTGGTCGTTGGGGCTGTGGACTGAATTCCCTTTCCCCATGCCGTCCCGCCCTTATCCGCGATCTCGGTGTTAGGCTTCAACGATTGCCGGTGTCTGAGCTGTTTTCGTTTGTTCCCTTGAACTGATTGTATTGTACATTATCGTGAACATAAAGTAAATAGGAATTGTTCACGATAATGAACAGTTTGTTTTGTTTGATATGTACATTTACGTGAACATATAAATATGCTATAATCTTCAATGAAAGGAGGAATACAATGCCCATAAACTACAACAAGCTATTTTCTCTTTTGGAATCTCGCGGTTACAGTTCCACGTATTGGCTCCGGCAAAACGGCGTCCACCCAGCTACTGTGAATAAGCTCAAAAAGGGGGAACGGGTAAATACAGACACAATATCTTTGTTGTGTCACTTGCTGAATTGCCAGCCGGGGGACATCATGAAGTATGTGGAAGAAGGTGAGATTTAGCGATGCCAAAGCCCAAACGCGCCACATGGTGGAAAATGCTGTATCATCAGCGGGCGGCGGTGGAATCCGTCTCCGACAAAGGCGCCGGTATGGGTTTAAAGGCGGCGTTCCGTTACTTCGACGGTGAAGAGCTGGACCCGGCGGACCTATCCCCACAAGCGTTCACTGTCTTTTGCGTCATGCGTCCTTACATTGACGAATCTATCCGCAATTATGAAGAATCGGTAGCCAACGGGCGCAGCGGGGCGGGCAAGCGTTGGGGCGGCGAACCAGCATAGCCCCCTATAGCCCCCCTATAGGGGGGCCTTAGAGAAGCAGAGGTAGATGCAGAAGTAGAAGCAGAATATAAAAGGGTTATAAGGGCGACGGGGACGACACTATAACAGCTCTCTTCCTGTAGAAGGGGCTCTTACGTCGTCGTCTTCGTCAAATCATGAATAGCCCAGCAAGCCCGTCAGAGCCGTTCTGACGGGCTTTTCCCGTGGGGGGTGGTATCCTTTTCCCAACAAGTTGAGGAATGCGCGCTACGGGCCTTATACGGGCGAACAGAGGGGGGCGCGATTTGTGACCCCCTACCCGGAGTTTTACCGCATGGGGCAAATCGCTCCCGAAACCCCAATTGTAAAATTTGTGAGGCCTCAAAAAGGGGCGGGAAATTTGACGCACCCTAAGAGGGGAAAGAAATCTCGTCCTCCCATTACTCAAAAATGAGTAATAGTAAACCGCCGCCCACAAAGGCCACCACAGAAAACCGTAGATTCAACCGACGGTAAGGACACCCCTACAGGCCAGGACGTACCAGAGGGGGCGGAGAAGGCCGAATAGATGGCATAACGAAACGTTATCCCATAAAGGGGACGGAAATTTTCGCTCCCTTTTTTCGGAATCCAAAATTCCGAAATGGGTCCAATTTTGGACCGAGCAACCAGCGCAATTTTACGCCCGTCAAAAATGACGCTCAATTTTGAGCACTGAGTTTTTCTGAAATTTCTGAAATAACCAGCTGAGATTCTAGCCCGTCGCAGGAAGTCGCGACACCCGTCAAAAATGGCTGAAATTCAACTTACTCAAATTTGAGAGGGTTCCCAGAGAGGGATAAATAAGGGGTGGGTTTTGAACACATACCCTTTTGAGCCCAGTGAACCCGGACATTTTTGACCGGGTTGTAGCTGCTCCACGGGAAAATGGTGCAGGCCAGTCCAAATCTGGACGGTCATTTGATAACCCTGTCAAATGAGCTCAATTTTGAGCCGATCTACTGACCCCAAAATTGAGGAGATTGCCTGCCAAATCCGGCGAGCAAAAAGCCCCATGCCAACTTGCTGGCATGGAGCATAATAAAAAGCGGCACCGTTTCCGGTGCCGCTATGTATCAGATTTTCGGGAGGGGGAGGCGCTGGGCCTCACTGATCTTGTCGGACCACTCCAGCAGCGCGTTTACGCCGTCCCGGGTGACTTCGTGGGCTTCTTTCAGCTCAGAGACATCCTCCTTTAGCTCGTCAATGTCCGCCTGGAGCCTATCTAGCCTTTCGGTAATGGGCTTCAGCTTTTTGTCCAACTTTTCCTCCATCATTTGGCCGATAGCCTCTAACAAATCCATATCCATATCCATCCCTCCTTTCCTGCATTATACGGGGCCTTCCCCCGGTTGTCAAGGGTGGGCGGCTGTAGTAGGCACCTTCCGGAACGGCCCCGGCCCTTGTCATGACCAGTCCCGCCCACAAGAGAGATTTTAGAGGGAATATCCAGATCGTCCCTGGCCCGTCCGTCGCAGCTCTCTTGTTCCACCTGACATTATGAATTGTAATATATTGCATTCGATATTTCAATACACAGAATGAACAATATCGCATTCGATATATCGCGTAAATTGTGTATTGCATTCGATATACAAACGGTGTATAATACAGGTATACTAGGAGAAGGACCGTCCATATCTGGGCGGTCCCCCGGAAAGGAGAATCCCCATGCCAGCATCAAAAGCGCAGCAAAAAGCGGTCAGCAAATACATGAAGGAAAATTATGACGTGTTCCAGATCAGAATGCCAAAAGGCAGGAAAGCGGAGATACAAGCCGCCGCCGCCGCCGTCGGTGAATCACTCAACGCTTATATCAATGCTTCCATAGCGCAGAGAATGGACGGTGACACCTCCAGGAGCCCCACAGAGGCCTCTACAGCGCTTTCAAGCGACGGGGCGGTGTCTCTACCCTCCGACACTCTCAAAGCCGCCAGAGAGGCCGAAGATGCAAAAGGAGAGGCATTGCCCGTATTCGTGGAAAGAGCCGTGGAAACCCAAGCCCAGCGGGACAGCATCACCCGGAAAATGAAAAAAGCCCCGGACGAAAAGTCTGAGGCTTGACAGAGGGGCCGGTACGGCCTATAATAAGCATAGAAAGGGCGCTGCCGATAGACGGTCCGCCCTAAGAACTAGTCAAGAAATGACCGCACTCTTTGGTCGGAGGGGCGGTCATTTCCTTTTGCAAAACTGGAGTACCAGGCTTGCAACGCCAATAATCACAAGAGTGTAAGCAAAAAGCTCACTGTATGTTACCATAGCAATCCCCCTTTCCGGGGGACAAGGCCCCCATTGCTGGGGAACGGACCACCTACCGTTACTGGCAGCGCTGAAAGATGATTCTTTCCTGCTGTCAGAATACCACGATTTTTCACAGAAGGCAAGAGCCGGGGAGTAATCCCGGCTCTTTTTTAGGGTGTTGAAAATGTCGGATTTCTCTTTGTTCGTTGGTCAGAAAGATTCCACAATCCCCTCGGTCATTCTCTCCCAGGCTTTAGAGACAGAGACGGTAAGTCCGGGGTCTCCCCGTTTCTCCCCCCGGCTCCGGCCAGAACCAACCCTAGCCGCCTCCAGAAGTTTGTCCCACATCTGGAGCACATTATCCCGGTCACTGTCCGCTGCGCGGCTGATCTCTATCAACCGCTCCCGTTCCTCTAATTTTTCCGATTTGTCGGCGGCGGCTTTGGCGTGCTGGCCGATAATCCGCAGCTTGGTGTAGTTACCGCTGAACCTCTCCGCCAGGATTTCCAGCTCATCAATCCGCAAAATACCAGATTGCAGCAGCGTCAAGGTCCTCGGGCACGGCTATGCCGTCCGCCCGGACCTCTGCCCGCAACTTCTTTGTCAGTTCGTCCCGGACCTCGTCAAATGCGGGCCACACGTTTTCTTTAATGTTATCAAAGACAATTTCGGCCTTTCAGAGAGCGTGCGCATACTCTTCGCGCATATAGTCGGCCTCGCCTTTAAACCGCTTATCGGTTTCATATTTGGCATCTTCAACTTTCTTTTTTGCTGCTTTTAATGCGTCGTAAGCCTCAACGTATTTCTCCCGTGCGGTTTTAAAAGCCGTGTCCAGTTTCCGCGCATAGGAATTGTATTTGCTCATTGTTTCAGACCCTTTCTGTGTAAAATTTTTGAATAAAAACGCCCTTCCTTACGGGTTAATCCGGTCAAGCGCAAAAAACATTTTTTTGAATTCTGGCCGTTCAGTGAGATCTCGAAGACTCTCCAGCGATTTTTCGATTTTTGCCTGTGCGGCGGGGCGCTGGTATGCGTTGACGATCTCAACCACCGAGATCTCCAGGTCCCCCACGTCCACTTGCTCCAGGGGCAGCAGGGGCTCCCCGGTGCAGTCCGTGACAAAGCTGTATTGCTCTTGCCGGGCTTCCCTCCGGGTGATTTCGCCGGACTTAACCCTCCGGTCAAGGTCCCGGATCATGGTGATCCGATCATCCATTTCCAGTGTCCGGGCAGGAAGATTATAGGTCTTCCCGTTTAACTCAACATGATATTCCATAAAATCCTCCATTACGCCGTGCCGAAGGCCCGGCCTATATTATTTTGTTGCTTTGTGACCATCCGCCCAACGGTCCGCCCGTCCATGACAACCTTTATCCCGTTCAAGTCCCGACGAAGCCCTTCCATTTCCATTCGCAGGGCGTTTATCGCAACGGTGCTAGTGGATGCATCCGCTCCCGCCGGGGCCATTGCCGCCGTCGAAACGGAAACGCGGCTCACAGCGTTGGGGATCGCGCTTTCCAGCGCCCGGACCGCCGCCGCCCTGGAAAAATCGGAGGCCGCGAGGCTGTAGCCCGCCGTGCCATCTACAGGTACATTGGCTGGCGCGGGCATATCTGGGCCGTTTGGGGCATCGTTTACAGGCGCCGCCGCCCTTGCTGGAGCGGGACGGGCGCGGGTGCTTCCGCCGCTGTAGGAGGAAGACTTGGACCCGCCGCTGGTGACCGCGCTGATGATGCCGGAAATGAAACCGTCAACCTTCCCCCGGAGCCACTCACCCATTCCGGTGATTCTTTCCCAGAGTTTTTTTACAATATCTTCGCCGATAGTTTCCATTCGCCCTGGAATATCCAAGAACCAATCCACCGCTTTTTGTGCGGCGTTTGGAATGGACTCTGTAAAAACTTCACAATAGCTTCCACGCTGTTTGAGATTGTCCCCTTTACAGAGGCCCAGGCGGCGTTGACCTTATTTCTAAAAGTTTCGTTTGTAAGGTACAGCGTAGTTAAGGCCGTCACAACTCCGGCAATCAGCGTGGCCAACAGCACGAAGGGGTTTGCGTTCATGACGGCATTTAACGCCGCTTGTGCGATTGTCTGGTTCTTAGTCACGTTTATCAGAGTTTCGATGATCCCGGAAATGGAAGAAGCCGCTTTGTAAGCTAACATCGCCGTCGCCGCCCCAGCTATAACCGGAACAAGAAGCTGTAAAGCATCCAAAAAACCACCGACGCCGGATGCCAGCCCCCCAATCGACAGAATCCGCGAGTTGTGATAAGTATTCGGAAGCGTCCGAAATTGCCGGAGAAAATTCTGTCAGGAACGAGTTCTTGATTGTGGAAATGGTTTCCCCCGCCGTGGCTAAAGCGTTGTCCAAAAGGATTTGATTTTCCCTGGCCTTTACGATCTCCTCATTGTTGCGGAAGAAAGACTCAGACGCATCGTCATAGGTTTCGGAAAGCGTTTTCATGATTAGGCTGTTGCGTTCACTCTCGGTTCCAAGCGCGGCCAATTTGTCATTAAACGCATCTTCTGAAATCCCGGCCCAGTTCAACGCATCGGCTAAAACTCCCGTCACTTTCGCGGTTTTCGCGGTTTCATTTGAGGATTCAATCAAACCCTCAATCGGAAGCGCATCTCCGAATGTACCAAATACGCCAGCAGAAATCCCCGTCCATTTGGAAAGGTCCCGCTCATTTTCCGCCAGAGTCGCGAGGAGCTGTGATGCCTCCGTCGCGGTGTCCACATCGCCAAGAATTTTATAAAAGTCAGAATATGCCTTCTTCGCGGCCTCCGGGCCAAATTGGGCGGCTTCAAAGGCTGTGTTTAGTTTGCCCTGTGCCTCCCGGTACTCCGCCGTGGCATTGTCCAAGTTCCAAAGTTCGCCGACAAGGTCTTTAATACCGCTAATTGCCACTTGAACACCGCTAGAAATCAAGTCCCCAATTGCCACACCTTTTATGATATCGCCTACGCTGGTGTAAGATTGTCCAAGATCGTCCGCCGCCCTTGTGCCTTTTTTTAGGCTTTCGGAAGCGCTGGCTGCCTCTTTCTGTAAATCCTTTAATCCCGCTTGCACTTCATCGGTTTCAACATCAAATTTCAAGCTTCCAAGCGCTGAATTTGCCGTCTTGCTGAGCTTGGGTAGACTTTCTT
This sequence comes from uncultured Oscillibacter sp., assembly GCA_910587705.1. Lineage (GTDB taxonomy): Bacteria > Bacillota > Clostridia > Oscillospirales > Oscillospiraceae > Oscillibacter. The sequence goes on along the minus strand of CAJUMX010000016.1, from coordinate 7,102 downwards.
GGAACTCTTTTTCATCAATCTCCGCGCCGATCTTTACACTACCGTCATTTGCCATACACTCACTTCCTTTCGTTTAACAAATCATTCAGCTCCTCCAGGTCAGAGAAATCCCACGGGCCAAGAATCCCCCGAAGCAGCGAGGAGGTCGTTTCATCCCCGGACAGCACGTCCACGATATCTTGCCGACGGCCGATTTCTCCGACGGCCTCCACAACGCCCATAGTGCGGCGTGAACCGTCGGCATATACCAGCGTGGGCTGGTTTATTTTTTGCCGATCCTGGGCATCCAAAGCCGCCTTTATGCGCTCTATGCGTTTTGTGACGCTTTTCACCATAGGACCTTTTTTCCCTCACAAACGGCGGAAATCCATGCTTCCAGGTCACTCGGCTCCAGGTCCAGGCCCTCGCCGCCTTCATCTTCTCGGTTCAGCTCTGCCAGGAAAACGGTCTTGCTCAGCTTGCCCAGATTAAGCAATTCAGTTTCAAAGTCAAAAAGGCTTTGCGAAAGAGGGTCAACCGGCCCCTCACTGGCGAACTGCCGCCGCCGGACCTCCGCCGCCAGGGCGGAAATCCGTGCTTCAATACTAGCCATTGCGCCCTCCTATCGTGTTCTCCAGCTCCTTCAGCCGGGTCAGAATATCCGCCGTTTCGATCAGCTTTAGCCCACTGGTGAGAATAGCGCGGGCCGCGCCTATGCGGGCCTGTGCATCTTCTCCCCGGTCCTCGGTGATCTCCCGCAGCGTGGAGAGGGCCGGGGAAAGAGATTGCTTTGCCTGTTTCGCCGCATCCATCACCACGTCCTCCAGGGCATTTTGGTACTCCGCTCGAAAGGCCGGGTCACTCAAATAGTTTTGTACGGTCCTGACGGTGACACCCGCTGCCTCCGCCGCTGCCGCCTTGCTCGGAGCGGCCAACAGCGCCGCCAAGACCCGTTTTTGCCGTTCCGTCATTCGATACCTCCTTTCCCACATTTTCTTGATTTTTCCGGTCCGCCGCCGCATACAATGCCAGCCAATCCTCCAGTGCCATAGTCACCCTCCAGCTCTCCCGGTTGCGCCGATGGAATACGGCGGGAAGCCCGTCTCCGAACTTCTCCGCATCCGCCGCCGCCTGTTTCAGAGCCGCCGACAGGTTGACGTTCTCCCGGCGCTTGACCTCCGCATGGATACCGCGAATCCCGGTTATGTCCGGCGTCTCTCCGAAAGAAACCGGATTCCCCGGCTCCGCTGGTATCCCCTGGTCCTGGAGTATACGGACAAGTTCCAGCTCGGCGGCGCGGCCCTTTCTCTGCGATGATCTTCCGCTCATGGCCCGGCCCCTCCTTTCAGCATCGCAAGCACTTCCTCCCGGCTCCGGCCCGTTCTGGGATTGATTGCCGCCATCAGCTTCTCCCGTGGTGCAGGTACGGCCCGCTCCTCCGGCGGCGGAAGCTCCGGCTTCTTCTCCGGCAGGGCGTCCATCTTTTTCCCGTCAGCAATCTTTCCCACAAGGGCCTTAACATCCGGCGGAAGTTTGGCAATCTCCCGCTCACGCTGTGCAATCGTCTTGTAAGACCGCTGGAAATTCGACGCCACTACACTATGTACGGTTTCGGAATCCATAGCACCCCATTCCCGGAGCTGTGAAGGGCTTCCGACAATACGCTTGATAACCGGCGGGAACTTCTCGAACTCCTCCTTTGAACCATAGGTGCTATTGCGGAGTGCCTTTGCCACGATTCCCCACGCTTCCGCCTTGGTCATTTCGTCACCGCCGGAAATCAGCCGCAGCTTCGCCTTGACGGCCCCGATATGAGGGGGAAAGCCTTTTCTGTCGGATTCAATCAGCGCCTTTACAGCGGCGGCCACAAGGGCAACTTCGTCACGGGCAAACATCTCCGCCCACAAAGTCAAGGTTTTCACTTTGTCCGGCGCATCCGGCCCGCTGTAAAACCGTGGATATGCGGTTGTCAGAATGTCCATGATAATGCCGGTTTCTTCAATGGTCATACTTCGCCGCCTCAATTTCGCGGGCAACCTCCGCCCAGCTCTTGCGGGGCTGCTGCCCCTGCCTGGGCTATTGTCCCAAAGACCCGCCCCGGTTTTGTTCCCTGGATAGCCAACCGTTTATAAATGCCTTGACGCCCCTCTTTGTTTTCCTCTTTGCGGGGTTTGCGTCCAGCCATCCCCGCATATTCCGCAACTGCTGCATCACGTCAACAGCAGGGTATAGGTCCGCCCATTCCTGACACTGGTTTTGAAAAACCCTGTATTCGGTCCCATCGTTCAGCGGAAGGGAAATCACCGGCGGGCCGGAGGCGGTTTCCGGCTCCGGGCAAGAGGCTTTATCCTCTACTTCACTCCCCTCTACTAAACTCACCTTCCCTATACTAACCTGGGTTGCCATTTGGTTGCCGTTTGGGTGCCAATCGGTTGCCATTTGGTTGCCGTCGGCGATTTTCACAAGAAGTTCAGCGTAAATGCTGGGCTTATGCCGGTCTTTGCGTAATTGGTTGTTGGTGTTCCAATCCGTAATGTAGCTCACAAGATCGTCACTCAGCACAGTTATAAATCCCCTGGAGGCCAACACCCGCAAATCATCTTCCGCCGCGCCGGTTGTGCGAATCACCGTGAACGCTTCAACGATCCCATCATCATCCGCCGACATGCCCAAATCGTAGTACAGCAGCCGGGAGGTTTGCGGCATTCGCAGGAACCGCACTGAATTAGTAATGCTCTTGGAAAACATCCGCCTTTCGGCCATCACTCACCGCCTCCCGCCGCTCTCTCTACCGCTTCGGCGGTTCTCATAATCTCCAGGGCCCGCCCTCTCATGCTCCGGGCAAACCTCTGGGCCTCCGCCGGACTGTCGGCCAAATAATAGCCGTGCCGGTTGTCGTTGACAATCAACTCCCCGCTCCTCCTCTCCCGCTCGATCTCCCGCCGAATCTCGCGGCCTGGGGCCCCGATCACCTTCTCCAAGTGGCGCAAGGTGACCCCGTTTTCTGACCCGTGGGATAGGAGGTCGGCTATCTTCCTTACTTTCACTCCCGGACCACCTTCCTACGGCTCTCGGCGTCCAACATTTCGCCCAGCGCCTCGATGTTGACCAGAAACCGGTTGCCCGAACGAATACCGGGACACTTACCCTGTGCCACCAGCGTCCTGATGAAGTTTTCACTCGCAAGCCCGGTCGCGGCAGTCTGCCTGATCGTTTTGAATGTCGGCATGGTTACACCCCCAAAATTTTCTAAAACCGAAAAAATATTGCATTTCGTTCGGTTTCGTGATTTAATAGTAACACAGAAAAATAGAGTCTCAAAACCCATATTTATATCATTTATCAAAGTATATATCACAAAAAAGGAGTTTTTCAACTTGTTTTATGAGGAAAGAGCGCGTGTCATAGGGGAGAGAATCAAGAAAAATCGGAAACGATTGAAACTAACGCAGACAGAGTTATTAGCGAAGGTGTATCTTTCGGAAAAATCCGTTGCGTCTTTACGAAAATGGGAAAGGGGGGAGCGATTACCGGACCTAGACACACTAGCCAGAATGGCGGAATTGTTCGATTGCGACATGGGGTATCTGCTGGGCGATTATGAGGAAAGCAACTTTTCATCACATAAAGTCTGCGAATACACAGGATTGTCAGAGCAAGCACTAGAAAACATATCAAGTTTAAAGAAGGTCTCTCAAATTTGCAAACCGTTCCGTATTGGTGATGTATTTTGTCTATCTGAGTTTGAAGAGCAGACCCCTATTTGGATAGTCAATTCTCTTTTGGAAGATTCACAGATAATAAAATTGATCTACTTGTTTTTCGCAATTGAAGATATTGGAAAGAAAACAGATATGTTTAAACGTACACGTTCTAATTCCGTTTTAATTGAACTTGCTGGATACCTCACAAACAAGAGGAATTGCTTGGAGGAAACACTTCACACCCAAAAGGGGGAAAATGGTGATGGCAAACATTCAAGAACGCCGCAGTAAAGACGGCAAACTGATCTCCTATTCCATCCGTGTCCACCGTGGCCGGGGGCCGGACGGGAAGCAGCTCAAGCCCTGGACGGCCACCTTTGAGGTATCGCCCACATGGACGGAAAAGAGCGCAAAAAAGAAGGCTGAGGCTTTCGCCGCAACCTTTGAGAAAGAATGCAGGGAAGGGGTTACCTCTGACAGCCGCCAGAAATTTGGCCCTTACTGCGAATATGTGATTGACCTGAAAGAGCGGTTGAGGACTGTGAAGCACTCCACCATCTCCAGTTATAGAGACCTCGCTACCCGGATAATTCCCGCTATCGGCCACATCAAATTAAAAGACCTCCGGGCCGATCACCTAAACGACCTATACGCCGCTCTTTCTCAAAATGGAACCCGGAAGAGGAAACCCAGGGCCACAGCCAAGACAGACCTTGCCGCGCAGCTCAAAGCCCGGAAAATCACCCGTGTCGGCATCGCCAAAGGCTCCGGCCTGTCTGAACGCATCATTTCGGCGGCGGTGAAGGGGGAGAGTGTCAGCATGGAGGCCGCAAAGGCTGTCTCTGACGCTCTGAACATGAAGCTGGAAGATGCCTTCGAGGTTAAGGGAGATGACCGCCCGCTGTCCGCAAAAACAGTCATAGAGCATCACCGTCTCATCTCGACTGTTTTGGATCAGGCGGAGAAAGAAGGGCTTGTACCCTTTAACGTGGCTCGAAAGGCAATGCTCCCCCACAGCCCCAAAGAAAGAGGCAGCCTATTTCCAGCCGGAAGAGGTTATTGCGATTCGTGACGCCCTGGAGACAGAACCGTTAAAATGGAAAGTGACTACCCACCTGTTCTTAATTACCGGCGCAAGGCGCGGGGAAATCCTGGGCTTGAAATGGGACAAGGTATTCTTTGAGGAAAACAAGGTCCAAATCTGCAATAATGTTCTTTACAGGGCGGACCGGGGAGTTTACGAGGACACGCCTAAAACCTCGACCTCCGGGCGGTTTATCGCACTCCCGGCGGAGACAATGCAGCTTCTGCAGCAATACAAAGCCTGGCAGAATGAGGAACGGTTACGCCTGGGCGAATACTATAATTATCAGGGTTTCGTCTTCCCCCAGGACAACGGGAAGCCCATGCACCCGGATAGCGTGACCTCTTGGCTTGGCAAGTTCTCCAAACGCCACGGCCTTCCCCATGTCCACCCGCACGCGTTCCGTCATACAATGGCTTCGCTTTTGTATTTCAATCACGTCGACAGTGTTTCGATCTCGAAACGGCTTGGACATTCCAAAGTGAGCACAACCACGGATATCTATGCCCACGTCATAGCGGCGGCGGACCAACAGAACACTGATATCCTGGCCGATATCTTCTTGAAAAAGGCTTGAATTTTTGGAGCGAGTTGAATTAAAGTTGAATTTTAAGGGTACGGCAAAAACTGAACCCGTCCAAAAAGTACGGAAAACACGACATTTCACTAAGAATCAGCGGTTTTTGATGGAATAGTCGGACAATTTGGATATTTTCCATCAGCGTCCAACTATTTCGTATCTGGAAACATGGCAGCTAAAACTTTTACCATGACTATCAGTAAATGCCCTATGTCCGCTCTCCGAAAAATGCACTCCATCGTAAGTCAGCTCAACATTCCAAGCTCCTGTGCCAGTAAAATGGATGTTTAACCGCCAGGCCCGTTCTTTATAGCGGTCTGCTAACTGCCGGGATTCTATCAGTAGGTGCTCGTCCGGTACCCAATCCCCCCGGCTCCATAGGCGGCGGATCAATCAGCAAAATCACAGAGGCCTTCCCCAAGAACGCAGCAAGAACGCAGTTAGAAACTGCTCCATCCGTTCCCCGCATACTCCGGCGGTAAGGCCGGGACGCTGTAACAGGTCGTTGCTCCCCAGCACGGCCGTCAGTATATCCGCCTGCGCTTTTTGACGGATTGCACCGCCGCCTCGATTTCTAAATCCAGCCGGGGGATGGAGCAGCCATTTTCGCCTTGGTTAAAAACCTCCCAGCCGTCTGCCTCCAGTCTTCCCGCCCGACGGACAAATTTCGGGTAACGCCAGCCTAAATAAGACCGGGGATCATATCCGTAAGTGTTGGAATCGCAAAAGCACATGATCCGGTGTCTCACAGGGTCTCACTCTCTCTCCTCATCTCGTTTTTTGCAGTTTGCGATTTATTGAATGGTGATACTTTGAATCATCGGCTGTTTCTCGGGGGCGATAAAGCCGATGTCATCTATTGGTTCGGCGTCCGCGCAGATGGCGTCTACCACCTCCATGCCCTCCGTTACATATCCAAACGCGGAGTAGCTTCCTGGTCGATAGCGCTGAAATCATGTACCTCGTTCTGCTGAAGGTAGTATGCGAAATCTCTTGCAATTGAGTATAAGCCCAGTATGGTTTGCGGCTCGAGTCTGAGCCAATCCCTAAATTCATTCGCAAAATTAAGATATTCAGGTTCAAGCTCAAATTTGTAACGGGAGAACATCGGATATTTTTTCCGAAAAGGCCGCCCCGCAAAATAATCTTTCATCATCCCAAGTACTCGAAAGACATATCTACAAAACATATAGCTTGATTCTGGAGTTAATGTCTTTCCGGCGAGTACCTGGTTTATAATTTCATCATTATGGGCAGGATCATATTCTTCAAATCCGAATTCCCTATAAAATTTCCTGATAACACGGCATGCTCTCTCATAGCTTGCTTGAACATTCTCTGAATGGCCGAGACAATAATCCGAAACCGCTTTTAATCCATTTTCTAACAGTTGCTGTTCCATAAAATACCCCTTTCTTATACATAATTTCATCAAGCTTCTGATGATTTCAGTATAAGAGGGACATTAACTAATTTACAATAGTTATTCCGATGTTTCAAGTTCGAAAGTAAGATATCTCCACTATTATAGTACAAAAATCGGAATAATTTTTACATTGGGATAAGGCGACACCCATGGCGGTTTCCAGTGGATGGGAACCACGAAAACTTCAATAGGCTCAATGAACTCCCCGTCCATCAGTGGCAGGGTGGAGCAGTCCACCGCATACGGCCCCATGTGCTCCACCTGATGCGTGGGAAGGTCTTCGAGATCGACGGAATGTCCTTCTTCACCATGGGCGGCGCTACCTCCCA
>CAJUMX010000015.1 GCA_910587705.1 uncultured Oscillibacter sp. | reverse complement strand
TGAACATTCCTCCTTTAAAGATTACGGTCCTCCGAACTTCCGACGCCCCCTCCAGAATTCGTGTCGGGGCTAGCCTCTTCCCACATCAAGCCTGGAATTGGCCTCTTCCATCCGTCGTCCGCACGCTCAATGTACCAGCCTCCTGTCCATTTGTCTATAGATTTGGCTTAGTTGTAATTTGTTTGATAATTGCTGATATTTAATCTAGTTTATGTGAAAAATGTTTGTAACAAAATCTGAATTCCACCGCTATACCTCCCGCTTTTTGCCCTCTCCTCCGGCAGGCACGGCCATCCCAGCATCCATCCCTCCAGGCGTCCTCTCACTATTTAATATGTATCGCTGTCGGTTCTGGAGAATGCTTCCCCGCTCCAACATTCGCTGAAGCAGCGGGCGGCACTGGCTCACGCCGATGCCCAGCAGCCGGGCCACGTCCTGCCGATAGGCGAAGCCCTCTCGCGCTAAATAGTCCAGAACAGCGGCTTCCTGCTTTTCTGGGGGCACTACGCTTTCTGGAAGGTAGTACCGTGCCCCCACCTGGGTCAGCCGCCTCCGGCTCACCAGCTGTTTAAGTCGGTTGTAAGCCGTGGTCCGGGAGACGTTCAGCAGGGACATCACCTCATTCCGGGTAGTCCAGCCCTGTCGGCGAACCTGGGAGAGAATTTGCCCCTCTCCGCCAGAGCGCAAGGTGCAGTCCATCCGCAGGTCCCGGAGGGTGAGGTCATCCAACCCCGCCCGGATCAGCGCCGCCCGGACCAGCTTGGAAAGACGGGTCCGGTCATAGGGCTGACGGCTCCTGGGAGCAGTGAGGACGGGCCCCTCCCGCCCCTTCTGGCAGGCCAGGTCCTCCAGGACCTTCTTCGCCCCGCCGGACAGGGGGACCTCCCGCTGGGGAAGGCTCAGCCGGTCCTCCCGCACCTGATCCCAATGCAGGCCCACAATTTCCTCCAGCCGCAGTCCCACCTGCCAGGTTAACCAAAGGGCCACCCCGGCAGGGCTGGTTCCCTCGGTGCGGAGGAGCTTCCACAAAGCGAACTCGTCAATCTGGACAGCCTCTTCCCGGCAGATACGGGTGGAGATTTTCTTCTCCTCCAGATGCTCTGCGAAATGGACGTTGAGCCCTGCCGCCTCCACGCCGGTGATCCTGGAGACATACTGCCAGTCGTGTTCTTCCAGCTGTCGCAAAACGAAGTCATGGCGCAGATCAATGAGCCGGACCTCGGTTTGCCCTTGCTTGTCCAACGCGTTTCTGGCCAGCCGGGAGATCGACTGTGGCGTCAGCGGCTTCCGGTCCCGATCGGAGAGGACCACCGCCTCCTGGCTTCGGTCCCGCTCATCCCGCAGATTCCGGAGCCAGTCCAGCAGCTCCTGCCCAATGGGGACCTTCCGGTCCGGAAGGACAAGACAACCGTCCAAAAAGTCCACCTGCTCCCACGTGAGATGCTGGATTTCATCCCGTAGCAGTCCAGCCTGCCAGGCCAGGCGCAGCACAGTTCCCGCGGCATTTCCGGGATTTTCCCGCAGTGCCCGCTCCATGGCCCCCTCGTCAGGGCGGTTGACGACGTACTCCTGCATAACGGCCTTCCCCTTTATGTTACATTTATATATCAAATAACCGCTTCTCTTTTTCTTGGGCTTGCCCTCTGTTTTTTTCGAAATTTCCAGGAATTTTAAGATTCCTTCCAGGTTTTATTTGTTACAATTATTTGATATAATTTGACCATCTCCAGAAAACCACGAAATCCTTGTGCCACAATGGACACAAGGATTTCTCTATCTGCATAATACGCCAAAAGATAGCAAAAATCAATATCTTTCAACATATTTTGCACACCTGTTCCCCAGGATAGACTGAACAAAACAGGATGGAAGGAGTTGCAGTTCTATGACAAAAGAGGAGCGCGTTGCCGTAGGTCAACGTCTGAGGCAGCAGCGGAACCACCTGGGACTGACCCGGGAGCAGTTCGCAGAGTTGGCAGACATCGGCGCCGGGTACTATGGTCAGATTGAGGTAGGGACCTCTCAAATGTCCATCGATACCCTCATAAAAGTGGCCCGTACCTCCCGGCTGTCCATGGAGTACATACTTTTCGGGGAGGAAACCGAGGAAACCGATCTAGGCTCTTTGGAAACGCTCCTGCGGGGCTGTACCCCTCGGGAGCTCCACCTGGCGGAGAAGGTTCTCCAGCTTTTCCTACTCCGGGGGGATTGAGCACGCAAAAAAGGCGGCCCGCTTACGCGGACCGCCTTGGTCGTCCCTGGAGATTATCGTATAAAGTTCATCATCGGCCGCTGCGCCGCCTCCGGAGCGGGGAGCTTGGACTCGTGGAGGACCTTGACCATCCAGGCCATGTTCCGGCCCAGCCGGGCGGCCACGGCCATGCCCTCTTCATCCTGGGCGGCCTCGCCAGGGTCTGCTCCGTGGACCACGCCCCAATAATCGGAGGTCATCAAAATCATCTCCATCGCGTCCATCGTCCCCAAAAGCTGCTGATAGGTCTCCATGCCGCCGCTGCGGCGCAGAGTGCACAAAGCGCCTCCCACCTTGTGGTGGAGCTGATTCACCCCGCAGCCCGCCGCCAGCATCAGTCGGTCCAGCACACATTTCATCCCTCCGGCGATGCCCCCATGGTACACCGGGGAGGCCAGGAGAATCCCGTCGGCCTCAATGCAGGCGGCAATGATTTCATTCACCCCGTCCCCGTCCTGGACACAGCGAAGGCTCCCGGTGTTCAGGCAGTGGTAACAGGCCATGCAGGGCCGGACCTTGGCCCCCGGCTGAAAGACCTGAAAATCCACGCCGGCGGCCTGGATTTCCTTGCCCGCGGCCTCCAGAACCAGGGCAGTGTTTCCGTTTTTGCGGGGGCTTCCGTTGATGGCAACAATTTTCATAGATGCTCCTCCTTATGTCTGATTGTGTTAGGATTCCTGACCCGGAACAGGCAAATCACAAATCCCTGGGCCAGGAGGATGAGAAGGGAAGCCGCGTACGCCGCCGGCATAACCAGCCGGTCGGGCCATTTCCCCTTCACGGCAGCCCCTTTTCTTATCGAATGAATTCATTATATTGGACCCAATGCAAAATTGCAAGAATTTCGAGAAACCCCTTTTTCTTCCGGGGAAAGTGCGCTATAATAGCACCCGTAAATTGAAACCTACGGAGGATGATCCCATGCGGCAAAATGAAATGTTCCTACTCAAGCTGGGCGAGGTGGTCCTAAAGGGCCAGAACCGCCGTTCTTTTGAGGACCGGCTGGTGGCCAACACGGCCCGCCGTCTGAAATCCTGCGGCAGCTTCCAGGTCTACATCCGCCAGAGCACCATCTACGCCGAGCCCACCACGGACACCTGTGACATGGAGGCGGCCTACGCCGCTGCCCGGCAGGTGTTCGGAGTGGTCAGTGTCGCCCGAGCGGTCCCTTGCGAAAAGACGGTGGAATCCATTGTGGAAACCGCCAAGGACTACCTGTCGGACGCCTTCGCCTCCGCCAAGAGCTTCAAGGTGGAGAGCAAGCGGGCGGACAAGAACTATCCCCTGAACTCCATCCAGCTCTCCCAGGCCGTAGGCGGCGAGCTGGCGGAGGCGTTTCCCCAGGTGACGGTGGACGTCCACAACCCGGACCTGACGGTCCACGTGGAAATCCGGGAGAAGCACGCCTACGTCCACGCCCCCGCCGTCCCCGGAGCGGGGGGACTCCCCGTGGGCATGGGGGGCCACGCCGTCAGCCTTCTCTCCGGCGGCTTAGACAGCCCCGTGTCCTCCTGGATGATGGCCCGCCGGGGGGGGGAGCTGGAGATGGTCCACTTTGTCTCTCCGCCCTATACCTCCCAGCAGGCCCAGGACAAGGTCCTGGAGCTGGCCCATTTGCTGACGGCCTATTGCGGCCGTCTCCGGGTGCATATCGTGCCCTTTACGGAAATCCAGGAGGAAATCCGAAAGAACTGCCCCGAGGAGTATTTCACCCTCATCATGCGCCGCTTCATGATGCGCCTGGCCCAGGCCATCGCCAAGCGGGCGGGAGCCAAGGCCCTCATCACCGGCGAGTCCCTAGGTCAGGTGGCCAGCCAGACCATGATGGCCCTGGCCGTCACGGACGACGTAACGGAGATGCCGGTGCTCCGGCCCCTCATTGGCATGGACAAGGTGGAGATCATCCGCATGTCACGGGAAATCGGCACCTACGATACGTCCATTCTGCCCTATGAGGACTGCTGTACCGTGTTCACCCCCCGGCATCCGGCCACCCGGCCCAAGGTGGAGGATGTCCGCGCCGCAGAGGCGAAGCTGGATGTTGAGGGCCTGATGGCCCGGTCCCTAGAGGGGGAGGAATGGGTTTGGGTCAAGCCTTGACCCGGTGCGCGCCCTTCGGGCGGGGGCGGATTCAGCCATGAAGATGGCTGGTCCTTTGCACCCCCCATTTTCTCATTTTCTTCCAGAAGAAAATGAGAAAACGGGCCGTGCACGGTCCAAAAGAGAAAAAGAAGGAACGGGGACGACGCGGGGACGCGGCTGAATGAATGGCGGAGCCAGAATGACTACCCTCGCGCAATTGGTTCGCACGGGGGTTGCTCTTCCCTGCATGGACCAGCTCCTCTTTTTGCTGCCGCACCCCGGTGGTTCCGCCAGTTCCCCGTTTACCGACCTTCTTTTTCAGTGCGTGCCAGGTAGGCGGCGACGCTTCGCTGGCCGCTATGCCTTGGAGGACATCTGCCCGCGCCAGGGTAGCGGCAGCGGAAAGAGAAGCTGGTCCATTCGTCACGGGACAAACCCCCGCTCAACCCAATTGCGCGAGGGAAGTCATTCCGGCTCCGCCGATCATTCAGCCGCGCCCCCGTATCGTCCCCGTTCCTTCTTTTTCTCTTTTGGACCGTGCACGGCCCGTTTTCTCGTTTTCTTCTGGAAGAAAAAGAGAAAATGGGGGGTGCATTGCACCAGCCATCGCTGGTATCCATTCCCCCCGCCCGAAGGGCAAGTAAAAACCTCCCCCAAAGGGGGAAGAAAGGACCCCCCATGTCTCATACTGCGGAGCTCATCGCCGTAGGCACTGAATTACTCCTTGGCAACATCGCCAACACCAACGCCCAGACCCTGAGCCAAAGCCTCTCCGCCCTGGGCGTCAATGTCTTTTGGCACACCGTCGTAGGCGACAACCCCCAACGCCTCCGGGAGGCGTTGGACATCGCCCGCCGCCGGGCGGATATCCTCATCACCACCGGCGGCCTGGGCCCCACCTACGACGACCTGACCAAACAAACCATCTGCGAAGCCTTCGGAAAGCCCCTCATCCTCCACCCCGACATTCTGGAGGACATCCGGACCTTCTACGAATCCGCCCTCCACGTCCCCATGCCGGAGAACAACACCCAGCAGGCGGAGCTGCCCGAGGGCTGCGTGGTCTTTGACAACCCCGTAGGCACCGCCCCCGGCTGCGCCTTTGAATCGGAGGGTGTCCACGTCCTCATGCTTCCCGGTCCCCCTCACGAGATGGAAACCATGCTCCGCCGCCACGTGGAGCCTTACCTCCGGAAGCTCTCCCACGAGGTCATCGTCTCCCAGGACATCATGACCTTCGGCATGGGGGAATCCTCCGTGGACGAGCTGCTCCACGAGAAAATGGCCCATATGACCAACCCCACCCTGGCCACCTACGCCAAGCCCTGCGAGGTCCGCCTCCGGGCCACGGCCAAGGCCCCTACGGAAAACGAGGCCCGCGCCATGCTGGCTCCCGTCTGGGAGATGGTCTACAAAACCTTGGGGGACATAGTCTATAGCGGGGACGGCGGCGACCTGGCGGAGTGCTGTCATGGCCATCTGATCCGCCGGAACATGACCCTGGCCACCGCCGAGAGCTGCACCGGCGGCCTGGTGGCAGAGCGGATGACCGCCATCCCCGGGGCCTCCGGGGTCTACCGGGGCGGCGTGGTCAGCTACTGGACCAGCGTCAAGGCGGACCTCCTCCATGTCCCCCAAGACATCCTGGATACCTACGGCCCCGTCTCCGCCGAGTGCGCCCGGGCCATGGCGGAGGGCGTCCGGACGCTCACCGGCGCGGACCTGGGGGTCTCCGTCACCGGAGTAGCGGGCCCGGACCCGGACGAACGGGGCGTCCCCGTGGGCGTCGTGTACATCGGCCTTGCCACGCCGGAGGGAACCTTCTGCCGCGCCCTGGACCTGGGCCGCCGGCGGAGGGACCGCATCCAGGGCCTTTCGGCAAATCACGCCTTCGACGTGGTCCGCCGGTATCTCCAGGGCCTGCCGGTAGAACAAATCTGACCCCTTGTCCCATTTCTCCCTTGCCTTTCCGCCGGAAAGCTGGTATACTGGGCCCTTGTAACCTCACGCGCCCAAGACGGCGTGAATATAATACAAAGGAACGGATTATGAAAACCATTTTTCTCGTGGACGGAGACAACAACATTGGCACCGGGCTCACCGGGGTCGACATGCTCTCGGAGCAGGATACCGTCCTCATCTTCTACCAGAAGGAAAAGGGCCTGGCCCTCAATAAGCTCCAAAAACTCTGCGCCGGAACTCCGGCAGACGTGCAGTATATCGAAAGCGTCCGAGGCGGCAAAAACTCCATCGACTTCCAGATCATCACGGAGCTGGGAGTCCTGGTCGGCAAGCGGGAGGCGGACTACGCCTACGTCATCAGCCAGGACAAGGGCTACGCCGCCTCCATCGACGCCCTCCAGGCCCGGTACGCCAACGCCTTTCAGGAGGTGGCCCTCCGTCCCTCCATTGAAAGCTGCCTCCACCTGCCTTTCATCCTCCGCTCGGCGGACCGCCAGGAGCTTTGCAACGCCCTGGTAAAGGAATACGGCTCCGCCCAGGGCTGTGTCCTTTACAACCACCTCAAGCGCATCTTTCAGGCCCCGGAGCCGGAGCCGGAAAAGGTGGCGAAGGTGACCCGCCCCCGCCGGGGCGGCCGCCGGAAAAAACCCGCCGCCGCGGACACGGAAGAATAACCCCCCCCCCGTCTGTCAATGCCGCCCTTCGGGGCGGCGTTTTTCTCCCCAGCCTTCCCTCCGGTTCGACGGGATTCGACAATATCCGATAAATTTCTTGTGTTTTCCCCGGTCTTTTGCTATGATATTTCCGGAGGAGGCAGTCTTTTCCTGGGCTTGGACCGCCGTCCCCGCACATGCTATCCCAGACGCTTCCAGAGGGTGGAGACCTCTCTGGGAGTTTCGCTGGAAAGGAGACCACCCCATGGATTTGGACCTCTCATTGCTGCCTCAGGCCGCCGCGCAGATGCGGGGAGCCCTGAGCAGCCTCTATTTTGCCGCCGCCCGGCTGGCCCCCGCCGCCGCCCGGGAGCAGGACCCGGAGCTGGACGCCAAAGCCGCCCTGGTGGACCAAAGCTATTACCGCCTCATCCGCCTGGTAAACGACCTCTCCGCCACCCGCTATATGAGCGAGGAGCCCCTGCCCCTCCGGGACCGGGACATCGTGGAGTTCATCATGGACATCTTTGCCAAGGCCGCCTCCCTGGCCCCCCTTCGAGGGCTGGAAGCCCGGCTGATCTGCGCGGCGGACAGCCATATCTGCGCCTTCTGCCCCGACGCACTGGAGCAGCTTCTCTACCAGCTGCTGTCCAACGCCTTCAAATTCACGCCCCCCGGCGGGCTCATCACCGTGGAGCTGCGGCTGACCGGGGGGCGGGTTTTCCTCTCTGTAGAGGACACCGGCCCCGGCATCGACCCGGAGCGGCTGGAAACCCTCTTTGACAGCTATCACCAATCGGAGCAGCCCGCCCCACCGCCCCAGGGCCTGGGACTGGGCCTGGCCCTGTGCCGGGCCGTGGCCCAGGGACACGGCGGGACCATCGCGGCGGAGTCCCACCAGGGAAAGGGAAGCCGGTTCACCTTCTCCATGCCGGACCGTCTCACCGGAACCACCCTTTCCGACGTCCGCTTTGACTACAGCGGGGGTTTCAACCACGCCCTGATGGCCCTGTCAGAGTCCATGCCTCCGGAGGCGTTCCAGATCCGAAATCTCTGAGCAGACGGGGCCGGTCCTCCTAACAGGGCTGGTCCCGCAGTTCTTTTTCGGGCATCGATCCACGTAAATTTATCTAAGGCTCGCATAGAGTTTACAAATACGTGCTTGTTCCCGCCGGACTTTTCCGGTATAATTCTTACAAAAACCATGGAAAACAGGGGAGGAACCGCCTTGCAGGACCGCTATAAAAACCTATTCCCAGCTACATTGACCTTTTCCATCGGGCTGATGCTCCTGGGTCTGACCCTGGAGGCCCCGCTGGACATTCTGACGGGGCTCTGGCACATCGTCACCATGCAGGACCTTCTGATCACGGATTACGTATCCATCGGCGGCCCCGGCGCGGCCCTGGTAAACGCGGGGCTGGTGACGGGAATCTCCATCTGCATCATCAAATTCTCCGGGGACCCCTATAACGGCTTCACCATTGTGGAGATGGGTCTGATGGCGGGCTTCTCCCTTTTCGGGAAAAACTTCGTCAACATCTGGCCCATCATTCTGGGCACCTGGCTCTATGCCAAGTACCAGCGGGAGCCCTTTTCCAAGCACGCCGCCGTGGCGCTGCTGGCCACCTCCCTGGCCCCGCTGGTGAGCTATATGTCCCTGGGCAGCATCCACGCCAGTCTCCCCCTGGGAGCGGTGACCGGCGTTCTCATCGGCTTCATTCTCCCCTCCCTCTCCGCCTACACCTATAAGGTCCAAAACGGCATGAATCTCTACAACATGGGCTTTGCCTGCGGCCTCTTCGCCATGATGATCGTGCCGGTGCTCACCGCCTTCGGGGACAGCCCGGACTCCGTCCTCTACTGGGCCAAGGGCTATAACACCGGCTTCATCGCCGTGTTGAGCTTGCTGTGCTCCGTCCTGATTCTCCTGGGCTTTTTCGCCACCGGCGTCCCCGCCTGGAGCGTCTGGGCGGGCTACCGCCGCCTCCTCTCCACCACCGGCCGGGCCCCCAGCGACTACCTCCGTATGTTCGGCTACGGCCCCGTGCTGGTGAACATCGGCGTCAACGGCTTTCTGGGCATGGCCTACGTCCTCCTGGTGGGGGGCGACCTCAACGGCCCCACCCTGGGCGGCATCTTCACCATCATGGGCTTTTCCGCCTTCGGCAAGCACGCGCGGAACATTCTCCCCGTCATGCTGGGGGTGTTCATCGGAGCCTATGGCATGCACCACACCCCGGACTACCCCTCCCTTCAATTGGCGGGTCTCTTCGGCACCACCCTGGCCCCCATCTCCGGCCACTTCGGCTGGCCCTACGGGGTGCTGGCGGGCTTTATCCACGCCTCCCTGGTCCTCCAGACCGGCGGGCCGGTGGCGGGGCTGAATCTCTATAACAACGGCTTTTCCGGCGGCCTCATCGCCATCGTGCTGTATCCCACCATCACCGCCATCGCCCGGAAGCGCCGCCCCACCCTCCAGAACGAGGACTACTACGATTTGTTTGAGGAGAGCGCCCCCATCGATACCTCCGATCTGGACGTCACCCACGGTGAGACGGCCCCGGAGGAGCCGCCGGAGAACGAAGCGCTGGAGGCCTGGGCCAGAAAAAATTTCCTGGGACCGGAATAAAATTTGAAAAAGCCGTCCATGCTTCCCTCAAAGGCCCCCAAGGGGCCGGGAAGGGAATGGACGACATATGAAAACCGAACAGGCCGGACGGCTGAAGCTTGTGGAAATTGTACTGCTGCTGTTTTTGGCGGCGTTTCTCGCCACCGGGGCCATGGCCCTGCAAACCGGGCAGGAGCTGTCTGACAAGGTGGTCCGCCTCCACGTGCTGGCGAACTCCGATTCAGAGGAGGACCAGGCCCTGAAATTGAAGGTCCGGGACCGAATTCTCGCTTACGCGGAGCCTCTTTTAACCAGCGCCGCAGACCGCCGGGAGGCGGAGGCCCTCCTCCGGGGCCAGGTGCTGGAGCTGGAGCGCGTCGCCGCCGAGGAAATCCGGGCAAACGGCTATGACTACGCCGTCACCATCGAATTGGAGGACACCGTGTTCCCCACCCGGGAGTACGAGGGCTTCTCCCTCCCCGCCGGAAAGTACCTGGCCCTCCGGGCCATTATCGGCGCGGGAGAGGGGCAAAACTGGTGGTGTGTGGTATTCCCGCCCCTGTGTGCCGCCGCCTCGGCAGAGGTGCCGGAGGCGGCCCTGGCCGCCGGGCTGTCCCCTGCCCAGGTGGGCCTCATTACGGAGGAGGACCAGGGCTATGTGCTGAAAAGCAAGCTGGTGGAGTTCTGGCAGAGCCTGGAGAACACCCTGGAATAACAGAAAGAGGAGCGTCCCAAATAGGACGCTCCTCTTTTTTATGTCTCCTGGGCCCGCTCCGCCATCCGCTTCCGGTCCACGCAGAAATAGCTGAACGCCCCCGTGGCAAGCAAGGCCCCGCTCTCGTCCGTAATCTCCACGTCCACCAGCACCGTGGACCGTCCCCGGTGCCGGACCCGCCCCGTGGCCCAGACCGTCCCGTGGGCCCGGTTGTCTAGAAAGTGCAGGTCTCCATGCTGGGTGACGTAATGCCGCCCGTCGCCGTGGGCCGCGGTCCCGGCGGCGTCGTCCGCCATGGTGTACAGCGCCCCGCCATGAATCATGCCGTAGGGGTTCCGGCTCTCCGGGCGAATGTCCAGGCGGTAAACCGCCCGGTCCGGCTCCGCCGCCTCCAGCTTGATGAAATTGTAGTCCGTAAAGGCGTTGGCCCCCAATTGCAGCGCTTCCAGCCGGAGCTTCTCCATGTCCTCCATGAAACGACCTCCTGATCAAGTGATGAAAAACAGCGTCAGTATACCATAGCCCGGCCCCCTTTTCAACTAAAAAAAGGGGCTTGACAAATCACCGTCGCCGCGTATAATGAACATATGAACACTCGTTCAATTGTTCATTTGAAAGGAGGCGGGCCTATGGAGGACCGTTACAACGTGGAGTGCTGTGATTTCATCCACGCCCACGAGGACGTGGTGGAAAAGGTCCGGCGGGAGCTGCCGGGGGAGGACACCCTCTACGACCTGACGGAGCTGTTCCGCATCTTCGGGGACTCCACCCGGGTCCGCATCCTCTACGTGCTCTTCGAGGCGGAGATGTGCGTCTGCGACATCGCGGCGCTGCTGGGGCTCACCCAGTCCGCCGTCTCCCACCAGCTCCGGGCGCTGAAAAACGTCCGGCTGGTGAAGTCCCGGCGAGAGGGCAAGACCGTGTTCTACTCCCTGGCGGACGACCACGTCAAGACCATCATCGACCAGGGGCTGGAGCACGTCCGCGAGTAATTCCGTTTTCCCTATGCAAGACATATGAACATATCAGGAGGAAGATTATTATGAAAAAGCGTTTCAAGCTCACCGACCTGGACTGCGCCAACTGCGCCGCGAAAATGGAAGAGGCCATCAAAAAAATCGACGGGGTACACGACGCGACCGTCAGCTTCATGGCCCAGAAAATGACCGTGGACGCGGACGACGCCCGGTTTGACGACATCATGAAGGAAATCGTCGCCGTGTGCAAAAAGGTGGAGTCGGACTGCATCATCAACCTTTGAGCACCTTTTGGGACCGCTGGGCCCGGTTCTATGATCTCACCCAATGGACCAACCGGAATGCCAATGCCGCCGCCGCGGCCCGGACGGCGGAGCGGATTCCCGCCGGGGCCAGGGTGCTGGACTGCGCCGCCGGAACGGGGCTCTTTTCCCTGGCGGCGGCGGAGCGGGCGGGCTTTGTTCTCTGCACGGACCTGTCGGAGGCCATGCTGGAGCAGGCGAAGCGAAAGGCCCGCCGCCGCGGGCTTGCTAACCTGGACTTTGCCCGCCGGGACCTAACCGCCCTGCCGGACCCGGAAAACAGCTTTGACGCGGTGATCGCCGCCAACGTGCTCCACCTGCTCCCGGCGCCGGACAAGGCGGTCCGGGAGCTTTGGCGGGTGACCGCCCCAGGCGGGCGGCTCCTTCTGCCCACCTATCTTCAGGGAAAGACGGGAGCGGCCTATGGAGTGGTCATTAAAATCTATCAAGGCGCGGGCTTCCACTACGAGCACGCCTTCACCCCCGAGACCTACCGGGCCTTTTTGGAGTGCCTGGGTTTGGGCCATGTGACGGTGGAGGTAATCCCCGGCCGTCTGCCCGTGGGACTGGCGGTGCTGCAAAAGCCAAAGCCTGCCGACGGTCCCTTTTGAACGCAAAAAAGTAAGCTCCCCGCCCTAACGAAGCACAGGGAGCCTACCGGCACAGCACGGGCGGCATGGCCACCCTCCATGTTGCCTCCAGTATAACAGACCCAAACGAGAAAATCAAGCGGAAAACCCGCATCCTTAAGGAGGCGTTTCCCATGAACAACCTCACCCGCAAGCAGCGGAAAATGCTGTATCGAATCCTTCTGGCGGCGGCGCTGCTGATCGCCGTCAAGCTGCTGCCCCATCTGTTCCCGGTTCCCGTGTGGATGGCGGTGCCGCTGTACCTGGCCCCCTATCTCATCATTGGCTGGGACGTACTCTGGAAAGCCGTCCGCAACATTTTAAACGGCCAGGTCTTTGACGAGAACTTCCTCATGGCCCTGGCCACCGTGGGGGCCTTCGCCACCGGGGAATACGCCGAGGCGGTCTTTGTTATGCTCTTCTACCAAACCGGCGAGCTCTTCCAGGACTACGCCGTGGGCAAGTCCCGCCAGTCCATCGCCGCCCTCATGGACATCCGCCCCGACACCGCCAACCTGGAGCTGGAGGACGGCTCTTTAGAGGAGGTGGACCCGGAGGACGTGGAGGTGGGCGCCGTGGTGGTGGTCCGCCCCGGCGAGCGGGTCCCCCTGGACGGCGAGGTGCTGGAGGGCGCTTCCGCCCTGGACACCGCCGCCCTCACCGGCGAGTCCGTGCCCCGGGACGTGGGCGTCGGCGACGCGGTGATCAGCGGCTGCGTGAACCAGTCCGGGCTGCTGCGGGTCAAGGTCACCAAGCCCTGCGAGGAGTCCACCGTGTCCAAAATCCTGGACCTGGTGGAAAACGCCGGGGAGAAAAAAGCCGCCAGCGAGAACTTCATCACCCGCTTCGCCCGCTATTATACCCCCTGCGTGGTCATCGCGGCCACGGCCCTGTTCCTTCTGCCCACCATCGCCCTGGCGCTGCTTCCCGCCTCCGCCCAGCCCGCCTTCCTGGCGGGGACGGACTGGACTGGCTGGCTCCACCGGGCCCTCATCTTCCTGGTGATCTCCTGCCCCTGCGCCCTGGTGATCTCCGTGCCTCTGAGCTTCTTCGGCGGCATCGGCGGAGCCAGCAAGTGCGGCATCCTGGTGAAGGGCAGCAACTACCTGGAGACCCTGGCCCGGACGGAGACGGTGGTTTTCGACAAGACGGGCACCCTGACCCAAGGCAGCTTCACCGTCACCGCCCTGCACCCCGCTAAAGGCGTCACGGAGGACGCCCTGCTGGAGGCCGCCGCCCTGGCGGAAAGCTGGTCCAGCCATCCCATTTCCGTCTCCCTCCGAAAGGCCTGGGGGAAGGACCTGGACCCCAGCCGGGTGACGGACGTGGAGGAAATCGCCGGCCACGGCGTGGCGGCCAAGGTGGACGGCAAAGCCGTCTCCGCCGGAAACAGCCGCCTGATGGAAAAAGAGGGGGTCCAATGGGAATCCTGCGATCTGCCGGGGACCATCGTCCACGTAACCGTGGAAGGGCGCTACGCCGGGCACATTCTGATTTCCGACCTGCCCAAGCCGGAGGCCAAGACCCTGGTGGAAGGCCTGAAGGCGGCGGGGGTGAAAAAGACCGTCATGCTCACCGGCGACACGGAGGCCGCCGCCAAGGCCGTGGCCCAGGAGCTTGGAATCGACGAGGTCCATTCCCAGCTTCTCCCGGCGGACAAGGTGGAACGGGTGGAGGGCCTCCTGGCGCGGAAGTCCTCGCCCAGCGCCTCCCTGGCCTTTGTGGGGGACGGCATCAACGACGCGCCGGTCCTCACCCGGGCGGACGTCGGCATCGCCATGGGAGCCCTGGGCTCCGACGCCGCCATCGAGGCCGCCGACGTGGTGCTGATGGACGACAACCCGGCGAAAATCGCCACCGCCATGCGCATCTCCCGAAAAACCCTGCGGATTGTCAAGCAGAACATCTGGTTTGCCCTGGGGGTCAAGGGCGCGGTACTGCTGCTGGGGGCCTTCGGCGTGGCGACCATGTGGGAGGCGGTGTTCGCCGACGTGGGCGTGGCATTTATCGCCATCCTGAACGCCATGCGCTGCCTCCATGTGGAGGAGTTCAAGAAGTAAAGCCAAAGCCGGACGGGAATTCCCGTCCGGCTTTTTTATGTCTCTGATGGAGAGGGCTTTTCCTGAAAATACCGCCTGGTGGTCTCCGCGTCGGCGGCAATCTGGGCCCGGAGAGCATCCAGGGAGTCAAAGCGAATCTCATCCCGGAGGTGCTTGTAAAACTCCAGCCGCAGGGTTTGCCCGTACAAATCCCCCTGGAAGTCCAGAAGGCACGCCTCCACCGTCACGTCGGTCCCCCGGTTCACCGTGGGCCGGGTCCCTACGTTGGTGACGGCGGGGAAGCTGGCCCCATCGGCAAAGTACACCCTCGTCACATAGACCCCGTGGCTGGGGACCAGCACATGGGGGGGCACCGGCAAATTCGCCGTGGGAAAGAGCCGGGAGGACCCCAGCCCCCGCCCATGGCCCACCGTCCCCGTCAGGGTATGGGGGTGGCCCAGAAAGCGGTTGGCCCGCTCCACCTGGCCCATCTCCACCAGGCGGCGGATATAGGTGGAGCTGACGGTGACCCCGCCAATCTCCACCTCGGGAATGATGTCGCAGCCGATCCCCAGGGCGGCGCATTTCTCCTTTAACAGCTCCGGCGTGCCCGCGTTTTTGTGGCCGAAACGGTGGTCGTGGCCCGCCACCAGGTGGACGGCGTGCCAGCGGCCCACCAGCAGCGTTTCCACAAAATCCTCCCACGAGGTGGTCATCATCTCCCGGTCGAAGGGGGCCAGAATGACCTCCTTGATGCCGTACAGCCGCCGCACCAGCTCCCGCCGGTCCTCGGCGGAGTTGATGAGGGGACAGGGAACGCCGGTGACCACCTCCTTGGGGGGCCGGTCAAAGGTAAAGACGGCGGGGGTACAGCCCCGGCGGGCGGCCTCCTCCGCCGTCCGGCGGAGCAAGGCGGCGTGGCCCAGGTGGACCCCGTCGAAGAAGCCCAGGGCAATGACACGTTCTTTCATACTACGCTCCAAAGAAATTCTTGATGGACGTCAGGGTTCCCCCCACCCCCCGGGAGAGGCAGAGAAACTCCCCGTCTTGTCCGTAGATTCGGTAAGTACCGTCCGCCGTTCCCGGCAGGGAAATGGGGTTCCCGCAGCGGACCCGCTTCTCCTGCCCCGGGGACCGGACGGTCAGGGCGGGATACCCGGCAAACAGGCTGTCCAGCGGGCGGAGCAGGGACTCCCCCTTCTCCTGCACCTCCTCCAGGGTCACGGCCTCCGCCAGGGTAAAGCCCGCCGCCATGGTCCGGCGGAGGCTGTACAGCGTCCCGCCGCAGCCAAGAGCCTGTCCGACGTCGTGGCAGAGAGTCCGAATATAGGTCCCCTTGGAGCACAGGCAGCGGAGGCGGAAATCCGTTTCACTCTCCGCCTCCAGCAGCTCCAGCCCATAGATGGTGACGGGCCGGGGCTTCCGCTCCACCTCTTTTCCCCGCCGGGCCAGCTCATAGAGCTTCTTCCCCTGGATTTTCACGGCGGAGTACATGGGAGGAACCTGCTGAATCTCCCCCCGGAAGCCCGCCAGGGCGGCCTCCACGTCCTCCCGGCCCGCCGTCACGGGGCGGGTTTCCAAAACCGTGCCCGTCACGTCCTGGGTGTCGGTGGTCAGCCCCAGGCGAAGGCCCGCGTCGTACTCCTTCCGCCCGTTCTCGGCAAACTCCACCGCCCGGGTGGCCCGGCCCACAAAGATCGGAAGCACCCCCGTGGCCATGGGGTCCAGGGTGCCGCCGTGGCCCACCCGCTTTTCCCGGAGGATGCCCCGGATTTTCGCGCACACGTCCATGGAGGTCCACCCGGCGGGCTTGTCAATGATCAGGATACCGTTGGGCATTGGAAACCTCCTGATTTACAAAGTGAAGTCCGGGACCATCTGGGCGATGGCCTCCAGCATCCGCCCCTTGGCCTCGGCAAAGGGGGCCTCCACGGTGCACCCGGCGGCGGCGGCATGGCCCCCGCCCCCCAGCAGGGCGCAGACGTTTGTCGCGTTGACCCGGGGCCCGGTGCGGAGGGAGAATTTCCACACGTCCGGACGGAGCTCCCGCATGGTGACGGCGCAGTCCACCCCCTCGATCTGCCCCCCCAGGGCGGAGAGGTCCTCCGCGTCGGTCTCCGTGGCCTGAGCCCGGGCGATGAGGGACATAGGAACCGCCAGCACCGCCACCCGGTCGTGATCGTGGTACTCGATTTCACTGAGCATGGCGGCCTCCAGGGCCAGCCGCTTTTTCGTCTTGGTGCGGAAGAAGGTCTTGTTCACCGCCTGGAAATCAATGCCGGTCCGCAGCAGCGCCGCCGCCACGGCGTGGGTCTGGGCGGTGGTGTTGTTATAGGCAAAGCAGCCGCAGTCCGTGGACACCGCCACGTAGAGCGGCAAGGCCATCTCCGCCGTAATGGGCCCCAGCTCCGCCAGGATGTCGTAGATGATCTCCCCCGTGGCGGCGGCGGAGGGGCGGACATAGTTCTCCCGTCCGAAGCCCTCGAAGGAGGGGTGGTGGTCAATGGCCAAATCCACCCGCTCCGCGTAAGGCTTGGCGTTCTCCGGGAACAGCGCCGCCGCGGCAATGTCCGTGGAAACCACCCGCTCCGGCTGAAAATCCGCCGGGGCGGCGTAGGGCCGGAAGTAGGGGGCCGCCGTCTCCGTCAGCTCCGGGTTAGGCAGGAGATACGCCGTCTTTCCCAGGGCCCGCAGCCCTGCGCACAGCGCGGCGGCAGAGCCCACGGTGTCCCCGTCGGGCCGGACGTGGGTGAGAATCAGCACGTTGTCAAAGGACCGCAGCCGCCCGGCGGCTTCCTGTATGGTGAGCATGGTCATTCCTCCTCCGGCCCGGGGCCCCGGGCGGCGTCCTTCTCCTCTTCCTGCCGCAGAAGCTCCAAAATATGGGCCCCGTGCTGGATGGAGTCGTCGCCGATAAACTGGAGCTCCGGCGTATAGCGGAGCTGGAGGGCATGGCCCAGCTCCCGCCGAAGGAAGCCGGAGGCGGATTTCAGGCCCTTGAGGACCTCCTTTTCCTGGTCCTTGTTCAGCACGCTGACATAGACCCGGGCATAGCGCAGATCGTTGGTGGTGTCCACCCGGGTGATGGACACCATGCCGGTGCCGGAGACCCGGGGGTCCTTCAGATTGCGGAGCTGGGCCGCCAGCTCCCGCTGGATTTCGTCGTTGATGCGATGGATTCGGTTGGATGCCATAGGCGTTCTCCTTCTTGAATAAAGGCGGCGGTGACACCGCCGCCTTTATCATGTCCTTACTGAGGAATTTCCTCCATGGTATAGCCTTCCACGATATCGCCTTCCTTGATATCGTTGAATTTCTCAATGGTCAAGCCGCACTCATAGCCGCTGGCCACTTCCTTGGCGGCGTCCTTGAACCGCTGGAGGGAGGCCAGCACGCCCTCGTGAATGACGATGCCGTCCCGGACCAGGCGGATGGAGCAGTTGCGGACGATCTTGCCGTCCTGGACATAGCAGCCCGCCACGGTTCCAACGCCGGAAACCTTATAGGTCTGGCGGACCTCCGCGTGGCCAAGCAGCGCCTCCCGGTACTTGGGGGCCAGCATGCCCTTCATGGCGGCGGTGATCTCGTCGATGCAGTCGTAGATGACCCGGTACATCCGCATATCCACGTTCTGCCGGGCCGCGCCGTCCCGTGCCGCCGCGTCGGGGCGGACGTTGAAGCCCACGATGATGGCACCCGAGGACGAGGCCAGCATGACGTCGGACTCGTTCACCGCGCCCACGCCGCCGTGGATTACCCGGACGTTCACTTCCTCGTTGGAGAGCTTTTCCAGGGACGCCTTGACGGCTTCCACGCTGCCCTGGACGTCGGCCTTGACGATGAGGGCCAGCTCCTTCCGCTCGCCCGCCTGGATCTGATCGAAGAGGTTCTCCAGGCTGACCTTCTGCACCGGGGCGGCGGCCTTGGCCCGCTCCTCGGCCTTGCGCTGCTCCACCAGCTCCCGGGCCATCCGCTCGTCGCTGACGGCGAAGAAGGGGCTTCCGGCGGTGGGGGCCTCGCTGAGGCCCGCGATTTCCACGGGGACGGAGGGGCCCGCCTCGGCAAGCCGCCCGCCCTTATAGTCCAGCATGGTGCGGACCCGGCCCACGGCGGTGCCCGCGATGATGATATCCCCCTGCTTCAAGGTGCCGTTCTGGACCAGTAGGGTCGCCACGGGGCCCCGGCCCTTGTCCAGCCGCGCCTCGATGACGGTGCCCTGGCCCGCCCGGTTGGGGTTGGCCTTCAGCTCCGCCATCTCGGCGGTCAGGGTCACCATCTCCAGCAGGTTGTCAATGCCGATGTTTTTCTTAGCGGAGATTTTGCAGCAGATGGTCTCGCCGCCCCAGTCCTCGGGGACCAGGCCGTGCTCCGTCAGCTGCTGCATGACCTTGTCCGGGTTGGCGTTTTCCTTGTCGATTTTGTTCACCGCCACCACAATGGGAATATTGGCCGCTTTCGCGTGGGAGATGGATTCGATGGTCTGGGGCATGATGCCGTCGTCCGCCGCCACCATCAAAATGGCGATGTCCGTGATCATAGCGCCCCGGGCCCGCATGGAGGTAAACGCCTCGTGGCCGGGGGTATCCAGGAAGGTGATGGGCTTGCCGTTCACCTGGACCTGGTAGGCGCCGATGTGCTGGGTGATGCCGCCGGCCTCGCCGGAGGCCACGGAGGTGTTCCGAATCGTATCCAGAAGGGAGGTCTTGCCGTGGTCCACGTGGCCCATGACCACCACCACCGGCGCGCGGGGAATCAGGTCCTCCGCCTTGTCCTCGGACACGTCGATGAGCTTTTCCTCGATGGTGACCACGACTTCCTTTTCCACCTTGCAGCCCATTTCCTCGGCGATGAAGGCGGCGGTATCGTAGTCGATCATCTGGGGCAGAGAGGCCATGATGCCGTTTTTCATCAGGGCCTTGACCACCTCCGCGCCGGTTTTCTTCATCCGGCTGGCCAGCTCGCCCACGGAAATCTCGTCGGGAATCTGGACCTTGACGGGGGCCTTCTTGGCAATTTCCAGCTGGAGGCGGCGCATCTTCTCCGCCTCGTCCTGGCGGCGCTTGTTGGAAAACACGGGGCCGCCCCGGCGCTGCTGGCGCCCCTGGACCTTCTCCCGGCCGGAGCGCTGCTGGCGCTGCATCCGCTCGCCCTGCTGACCGCCCAGGGTCTCCAGGCGCTCGTCGTACTTGGCAAGGTTCACGTCGCCGCCCTTTCGGGTGTCCACGATCTTCTTCTGGGGCACCCGGCTGGCGGGCTTTTGGACGGCCGGCTGGGCCTGCGGCTGCCCGGCGGCAGCGGGCTGGGCCGGCTGGGAAGCGGGCTTGCCGCCCTTCTGGGGCGGGTTTCCGCCGGACTGGGGACCCGGCTGGGGCCGCTGCTGGCCCTGGGGTCTGCCCTGCGTCGGCTGAGCCGCGGGCTGTGCGGGCTGGGGAGCGGTCTTGCGCTCCTCCGCCGGGGCGGGCGCCGCCGGAGCGGGCTTCGCCTCCTGATAGGTCTCCTGGAAGATGACCTGAATGTCGGAAATGGCGTGATCCTGGGTCAGCTGGTCAAAGATGATGGAAAGCTCCCGGTCCGTCAGCACCTGCATGTGGTTCTTGGGGGCCGGACCGTACTTCGTCAGGATCTCCGTAATGGTTTTGGTGGGCAGGCCGAAGTCCTTCGCCACCTCATGGACTCTGTATTTTTCAATAGCCAAATAAAACACCTCGTTCTGTTCCTCTCCAGAAGCCCGTTTGAAAACCGGCGGACCCTCCGCCGGCTTTCAGACGGACTTGGGAGCGGAGAAATTTTATAATCATATGCGGGCCGGCAAGGCCCAGTCATCCGCGGCGGCACCTCAACGTCCCCCGCCCTTGTTCCGGCCCCCACCGTGAGGGGGTCTGGGTTCGGCCTTGCCTCCGTACCGGGGCGGACGCTTCTCGCCGCGGCCTCCGGCAGCTCTCGCTCCGCCGGGGCGGTCCGGCCTTTCGCCGCGGCCTCCGGTAGGTCGCTGCCCTCCAGGATGCTCCCCCCTCCGGGGACGGCCCTCTCCCGGCCTGCCGCCGTAGGGGCGGCTGGTTCCAGCTCGCTCACCGCCCCAGGGGCGGGGCTTTCCGGTCCGGCGCTCCTCTGGCCTTCCCCCATCCCTGGGGGAACGGCCCTCCGCTCTTTTGGGCGGGCGGCGGTCCCTTCCTTGCGGCGGCTCCCGTTTCGGCGGGTCTCGGCGGGGAGCCTCCTTCCGTTCCTTGGCCCGGCGGCGCTTCAAGTCCATCCGGGCGGCGGCCTCGCCGTACCGCTCCGGGTCCAGCTGGGCCAACCGCTCCGCCACGGCGGCAGCAAGGCCCAAATCCGTCAGGGCGGCGATGGCGGCGCTGCCCCGGCCCAGGGCTCCGCCCAGCTCCGCCTTGGAAAAGGGGAGCGTCAAATGGAGGCAATGGCCCTCCTCCGCCAGGTGCTCCGCCCGGCGCAGGGTGTTCCCCGCCGCGTCGGAGCTACTCAACAGCAGCCGCGCCTGTCCGGCCTTGGCGGCCAGGGCCGTGGGCTCCTCGCCCACCGCCAGCCGCCCGCCCCGGAGGGCCAGCCCCAAAAGGGACAATACATTCCTTCCGCTCATGTCCCGCCTCCCAGCTCCGCCTCCATGGCGTCGTAAACCTCGGGGGGAATGGCGGTCTCAAAGGCCCGCTCCAGGGCCCGGGACTTCCGGGCCTTTTTCAGGCAATCCGCGTCCGGGCACACATAGGCCCCCCGGCCCGGCTTCTTCCCGGTGAAGTCCAGACTCACCGCCCCCTCCGGGGAACGGACCACCCGCAAAAGGGCCTTCTTGTCCTTCATCTCCCGGCAGCCGACACATTGACGCTGGGGAATCTTTTTCACCTTGGGCACACGGGTCCCCCCTTTCTCTCCAAGCGGCCGATCGCCGCGCCAAACTTATTCCGCGGAGGTCTCCGTGGCCTCTCCGCCCTCCGGGGTCTCCCCTTCCGCGCAGTCCTCTTTGTCCGCATCCTCCAAAGCCGCCGAACTCTCCATGGGGAAGAGCTCCTCGTCCTCTCCGGGCTGATAGCTCTGGGGCTTGATGTCGATTTTATAGCCGGTGAGCCGGGCCGCCAGACGGGCGTTCTGCCCCTCCTTGCCGATGGCCAGGGACAGCTGATCGTCGGGCACCACACAGCGGCAGGCCTTGACCCCCTCCTCCGCCATGCGCACCTCCACCACGTCGGCGGGGGCCAGGGCGGCGGCGATGAACGCGGCGGGGTCCTCGCTGTACTTGATGATGTCGATTTTCTCTCCCCGGAGCTCGTCGACAATGGCGGCCACCCGCTGGCCCCTGGGGCCCACGCAGGCGCCGATGGGGTCCACGTTCTCCTCCCGGGACCAAACGGCCATCTTCGTGCGGCTGCCCGCCTCCCGGGCGATGGACCGCACCTCCACGGAGCCGTCGAAAATCTCCGGCACCTCCAGCTCGAACAGCCGCTTCACCAAGCCCGGATGGGTCCGGGAGATGAGCACCTGGGGCCCCCGGGTGGAGTGGCGCACGTCCACCACATAGACCTTGATGTGCATGCCCTCCTCCAGAGGCTCGCCGGGAACCTGCTCCCCGGCCAGCAGCAGGGCCTCCGTGGACTCCGCGCCGGTGCCGATGCGCAAAGACGCGCCGCCGTTCCGGGGGTCAATGCGGGTGACCACGCCGGTGAGAATCTCGTGCTGCTTGGAGTTAAACTCGTCATAGACCTTGCCCCGCTCCGCCTCCCGGAGACCCTGGATGATGACCTGCTTGCCGTTTCCGGCGGCGATGCGGCCAAACTCCATCTTGTCCACCGGGATATTCACCACGTCCCCGATCTCATACCGGGCGGAGAGGGCCTTGGCCTCCTCCAGGGACATCTCGTTGAAGGGGTCCACGTAGTCCTCCTCGTCCACCACAGTCTTGCGGATGAACATGCGCAGCTCCTTGTGGACCTCGTCCGCCTCCACGACGATGTTTTCCTCCTCCACGTCCTTGTGGTCCCGCTGGTAGGCGGTGGTGATGGCCTTGATGACCTTTTCCAGCATGGCCTCCTTAGGGATGCCCCGCTCCTGCTCCAAAAGCTCCAGGGCGGCGAAGATCTCCCCAGGGTTCATACCGGCGGGTTCTTTCTGCTTCTTGCCTCTCATCTTTGCCGATTCTCCTTATTATAGAAATACGTTTCTCGTACTAACAGCCGCTTAAAATTCCACCCGCAGGCGGACCAGGGCCACGTCCTTCTTCTCAAAGCTCCGGGACTCGCCTCCCGCCTCCACGGTAACGGCCCCGCTCTCCGGGTCATACGCCGTGAGAACGCCTGGAATCTCCTTCTGCCCGTCCATGGCGCGGTAGAGCTTCACCAGCACGGGACTGCCCAAAAATTGGGCGAAGTCCCCGGGCCGCTTCAAGGCCCGCTCCGCCCCGGCAGAGCCCACCTCCAGGGTATAGCTCCCCTCGATGGGGTCCGCCTCGTCCAAAAGGTCCGAGAGCTTCCGGGACACGGCCTCGCAGTCCAGAATGTCCACGCCGCCCTCCTTGTCCAGAAGGACCCGGAGGTACCAGGTCCCGCCCTCCTTGACATATTCCACATCCCAGAGGGTGCAGCCTGCCTCCGCGACGGCGGGCGCGGCCAGCTCCGCGGTAAGTTCGGTGATCTTCTTCATAAATCGGCGGTCCTCCAAAGCATTTTAAGGAAGGGAAAATTGCCAAAAGAAGGAGCGGACCGCCGGTCCACTCCTTACCTTAGCTTCCATCTTACTCTAACATATGCAATATACCACAGCTCATGAAAAAGCGCAAGCCTTTTTGCAAATTTTCGTTCCCGGCAGGCATCCGGAAACGAAATTTGTGCTTTTCACCCGCAATCCTCTTGACATTCCCCCTGGTGGAAGGTGTATTCTTAAGAGCGTAACCCTCAGGTGCGCCCCGCCAAAAGGCCGGGGCGGGAAAGGAAACCAAACATGAAACACAACACCCAAACCCTCAGCGCCCTGCTGCTGGCTCTGGTCCTGAGCCTGAGCCTTGTCCTCCCCGTCTCGGCGGCGGAACGCGGCGAGACCGCCCTGGACAAGGCCGCCCGGGCCACCGTCGGCAGCGCCATGACCTATGGTCAGGCCACCCAGGCCAGCTGGGCCATCTGGCAGGACGGAAAGATCGTCTCCTCCGGCTCCCATCAGGCCGCGAAGGGCGGCGGCAGCGTCCCGCTGGACAGCGAAAGCCCCGTCTACGGCATCGGCTCCGTCAGCAAAATCTACACCACCGTGGCCGTCATGCAGCTGGCGGAAAGCGGGAAGCTGGACCTGGACCAGCCCGTGGTGAAATACCTTCCCGCCTTTAAAATGGCGGACCCCCGCTATAAGGACATCACCGTGCGGATGCTGCTGAACCACTCCTCGGGTCTGATGGGCTCCTCCTTCGGCAGCGGCATGCTCTTTGACGACCCCAGCCCCATCGCCACCACGGAGCTGCTGGACCGCCTCTCCACCCAGCGCCTCAAGGCGGACCCCGGCGCGTACAGCGTCTACTGCAACGACGGCTTCACCCTGGCGGAGCTGGTGGTGGAGGCCGTGGCAGGCACCAGCTTCCGCGAGTACCTTCAGACCAACATCTTTGACAAGGTTGGCCTGAAGGAGACCTACTTCCCCAGCGACGACTTTGAAAGCCGCCGGGCGGATATCTACCAGCCCGGAGACCAGCGTCCCCTGCCCAAGGACTGCCTGGGCGTCGTGGGCGCCGGCGGGCTCTACGCCACGGCGGAGGACCTGGCCACCTTCGGCGGGGCCCTCACCAAGCAGGGACTGCTGAAAAAGTCCTCTCTGGATGACATGGCCGCCCCGGAGTACGCCAACGGCCTCTGGCCCGAGGAGGGTCCCGACGCTCTGGCCTTTGGCCTGGGCTGGGACAACGTGGAGTGGTATCCCTTTGACCTCAACGATGTCACCGCCCTGGTGAAGGGCGGCGATACCCAGTACTACCACGCCGGGCTGGTGGTTCTGCCAGAGAAAAAGCTGGCAGCGGCAGTCCTCACCTCCGGCGGCGTGTCCACCTACAACGAGATGGCCGCCTCCCAGATGCTCATTCCCATCTTGACGGGAGCGGGCCAGGAGGTGGTGGAGCTCCGCCTCCGTCTCCCCAAGGCCCAAAAGGCCGCCATGCCCAAGGAGCTGCTGGACAGCGCGGGCTATTACGGCTCCTTGTCCATTTACAAGGTGGAGCTGTCGGAGGACGGAACCCTTGTCATGAGCTACCCCGCCATGCCCCAGGTTCCGAGCCTGACCTTCTACTACCACGACGACGGCTCCTTCCGGGATGAGGAGGGGACCTCCGCGCTTCGCCTGGTGGAGGAGGACAACGGCCAGACCTATCTCTACCAGTGGGCCCTCAGCGACCTCTCCGGCCTGGGCTACCTGCCCGCGTCCAACTACGCCGCCATGAAGCTGCCGGAAAATCCCGTGGACCCGGCCCTCCAGGAGAAATGGAACTCCATCATGGGCGGGGCCGTCCTGCCCATGAACGAGCGCTACAGCTCTCAAATCTACGCCTCTCTGGGGGCCCTGCTCCAGGTGGAGCCCGGCGCCGTTCAAAGCGCCCCGGGCTACGTCGGCGCTCTGCGCATTGAGGATGAAACCCACCTCCGCTACGTCATCCAGGCCCCCGGCACCGCCGGGCGGGACGGCAGCGACCTGGAAATCCGCCGGGACGAAAAGGGGGTCCTCTGGTTCCACCAGTCCAACGGCGGCATCTACATGGACATGAACGCCGCCCCCACCCTCTCCACCGGAAGCGAGGGCAAAGTTGCCTCCACCATCCAGCCCGACGGCTACGCCCGCTGGTACAAGGTTGGGGAGAATGCCGACGGAAAGACCATGACCGTCCAGATGCCCAAAAACGCGGGCTTCTGGGTCTACGACGTCAAGGGCAGGATTGTGGCCTCCTCCGTTTTGTGGGACGATGATTCCGCCAAGCTGTCCGAGGGCGGCCTGATCGTCTTTGCCGGAGACCCCGGCGCACGGTTTGAGCTTACTTTCTCCTGAAAGAAAGTGCAAGCAAACCGAACTTTAACGCATTACTAAGCTTGGATATTGCGAAAAAACTGCGCCGGCAACAGAAAGATTTGTTGCCGGCGCAGTTTCCCTTTTCATTCAGTTCAGAAACGCCCTTATCCCCAGGACAGATACAGGTTCAGCCAATGGCACAGGTCCTCCAGAGGCAGGTAGGTGGTGCCGCCCTCCTTGAGGCAGGCGGCGGAGAGGTAGCCCTCCCCCTCGGGGGTCTGGACCGTCTCGGCGCCGGGCTGGACAGAAAAGACCGTCTCGCCGTTCTGGCTCACCACCACGCCCAGGGTCTTGTCCCAGCGGACCTCATACCCGGCGGCCTCGGCCACGCCCCGGATGGGGGCCATCACGGTTCCGTCCTTCCGCTGGCCGGAGAACTGGGGAACCCCCTGGTCCCGCTCCGCGTCAAAGCCGCCGTTGACCGCGATACGCACATCGTGCATGGTGGCGAAGGTGGACACGTAGCCCTGGTACACGCCAGGGAGCAGCTGGACCTTCTCCGCAACGCCGTTTTTGTCCTTCCAGACCAGCACCCGGTCGCCGGGGTTCAGGTCCTCCATCCGCACCATCTGGCGGGTCAGCCAGGGGGTGTAGACGGTCTTGTCCGTCACCTCCAGCGTTTCACCGCCGGTGAGGGAAAACACGGGGTTCTTCTTGTCCTCGGGGGCGAACTTTGAGACGTGCTGGGCGATCTCACAGAACTCCGGCGCGGCGGCGTCAGCGGGAACGTTGCCCACGATGACCAGGGCAGACATCTGGGGCGGCATACTCAGGGCCATGGCGGGGCCTGTCCAGACATAGAGGGCGTCCCCCTCCTTCACCTTCTCCAAATCCAGGGGCAGGCCCGTGGTCCCGTCCACTGCCGGAGCGTCGCCGGGGTGGATGACCACTTCACTCAAATGGCTGTCCTTGTCGTCGTTTTTGAGGTAAATGCCCTTCCCCTCCCAGGGGGAGACCTTGCCCCAGACCTGGACGAAGGGGGGGAGCTTCTCGGGCTCTTCCGCCCCGGGGGCGGTCTCCGTCTCCGCCGCCGCAGCGGTGATGCACAGCGCGGCGGACAGAGCCGCCAGGGTCAGCAGTACGGACAGTAGCTTTTTCATCGTAATTTCCTCCTCATATTGCATTGGTTATCCAACAGCTTCCGGGTACGTCACCTCCAGCCTGGGACAGCCCAGGTCGGAGATGTTCCCCTCCTCCAGGGGGCGATCGGGAATCTCCAGGGGCTCCGCCCCGCAGGCGCTGAGGGTCCCCAGCAGCAGCCCGGAGACAAAAATCCCGCAGAGCATCCAGATAAACGGTTTCATTCGCTCGCTTCTTTCTGATGTAATCTTAAGTCATTTCCTGTCCTCCCTATTATAGACGGTTGGCAAAGGGTTTTTGTTACAAACTTTTCAAAAAAATTTTCAATATTTTCTCTCTGTATGTCATTCCTTCCCCCAACATATACTATAGGAAGCAATCGCCATGAAAGGAGAACCCTATGGAAGCACATTATCCCTTCACGCTCCCGCCCCTGCCCTACAGCTACGACGCCTTGCTGCCGGAGATTGGGGAGCGGACGCTGCATTTCCACCACGACAAGCACTTCCAAACCTATATCGACAACCTGAACAAGCTCCTGGAAACGCACCCGGAGGTCCAGGACTGGCCCCTGGAGCGTCTGGTCCAGGAGTGGCCCCGCCTGCCGGAGGATATCCGCCAGGGGGTGCGGAACAACGCCGGCGGCGTGTACAACCACGACCTCTACTTCAAGACCCTGGCCCCGGGCCCGGTGTCCGCTCCCTCCGGCCCTCTGGCGGACGCCGTGAGCCGGGATTTCGGGGATTTGGACGGGCTGAAAGCCGCCATGAAGAACGCCGCCCTGGGGCAGTTTGGCTCCGGCTGGGCCTGGCTGGTCAGCGACAGCGAGGGGCGGCTCTCCGTGGTAAAGACCCCCAATCAGGACACGCCTCTGCCTCTGGCCCCCCTGCTGCTGTGCGACGTGTGGGAGCACGCCTATTACCTGGACTACCAAAACCGCCGGGCGGACTATTTCGAAAGCTGGTGGCGGAAGGTAGACTGGCCGGGGCTCTCCAAAACCTTCGACGCCCTGCTGGAAAACCGGCCCCGCCGGGCGGAGTAAAATCCGGCCTTGACTTTGCCTCTCCGAGGCGCTATCATAAAAGCACCACGGAGACCGACCAAACCCAGGACGACTCCAGGCTCACCAAAGCGGAACCCCCGGAAGAGTGCACTTCCGGGGGTTCCATTTTAGGCTGCCGCTGTCATTCCTTTCTGTCCAGCCATTTGCGGACGAAATAAGCGATGACGTCTGCCACAACAGAAGTGACCAAACCCAGCAAGGATTCCAACCGGCTCACCTCCTCTCACTGCGGAGGGCCGACAGCAACCCCATTGTACCACAGCCTTCGGCAAAAATTTACAAGGAATCCCGCCTCCGGGAAGCCCAAACTTGACGACCTCCCTCTTGACAAAGGGGCTCCGGGCGCATATGATAAGCCTTACAGGTGTCTTGACACCTGTAAGGCTTATTTTCCATCCCTCGATTTATCCCAAAAACGAATTTACGAAAGAAACAGGTGCTTCCCATGGAAAACGTCAAGGCGTTTCTCAAACGCAAGAACATCGTCCTCTCTGCCCGCCGTTACGGCATCGACGCTCTGGGGGCGATGGCCCAGGGCCTCTTCTGCTCCCTGCTCATCGGCACCATCCTTAACACCGTGGGCTCCCAGTTCCACATCGGCTTTCTGACAGCCGAAATCATCACCATTAACAAGGTTGGTTATACCATCGGGGGCATGGCCTCCTTCATGAGCGGCGCGGCCATGGCCGTGGCCATTGGCTACGCGCTCCAGGCCCCGCCTATGGTCCTCTTCTCCCTGGCGACAGTAGGCTACGCCTGCAACGCCCTGGGCAAGGCCGGAGGGCCTCTGGCGGTGCTCCTGGTGGCCATCCTGGCCGCCGAGTGCGGCAAGGCCGTCAGCAAGGAGACGAAAGTGGACATTCTGGTGACCCCCATTGTCACCACCCTGGTGGGCATCGGGGCGGCCTGGGTCATCGCCCCCCCTATCGCCGGGATTGCCAGCGCCTTCGGCCGGCTCATCATGCGGGCCACGGAGCTTCAGCCCTTCCTCATGGGCATCCTGGTTTCCGTGCTGGTGGGTGTGGCGCTGACCCTGCCCATCTCCTCCGCCGCCATCTGCTCCGTCCTGGGGCTGACGGGCCTGGCGGGAGGGGCCGCCGTGGCGGGGTGCTGCGCCCAGATGGTGGGCTTCGCCGTCATGAGCTTCCAGGAAAACGGCTGGGGGGGACTGGTGAGCCAGGGCCTGGGCACCTCCATGCTGCAAATGCCCAACATCGTGCGAAACCCCAAAATTTGGATTGCCCCCACGGTGACCTCCGCCATCACCGGGCCCCTGGCCACGTGCCTCTTCCGCCTGGAGATGAATGGCGCGGCCATCAATTCCGGCATGGGCACCTGTGGCCTCTGCGGCCAGCTGGGGGTTTGGACCGGGTGGCTTGCCCCCAGCGAGCAGGCTCTCGCCAACGGGGCGGCGGCCATCGTCCCCGGGGCCATGGACTGGGCGGGGCTGATTCTGATTTCCTTCGTCCTCCCCGCCGTGCTCTGCCCCTTGATCAACGAGCTCTGCAAAAGGGCGGGCTGGGTGAAGCCCGGAGACCTGACCCTGGCGGGCTGAATCTGGCGGAACGGCAAACGAAAAACGGGAAGCTTCTTTACTTAGAGGAAGCCTCCCGCTTTTTTCATTCTCCGCCCCGCCGCCAGGTAAAGCACACCGCCGCCGCCAGCAGCAGGAGAAGGACGCTCATCCCGTTCCAGGCGTCCGGCGGAGGCGTGGTCCCCAGAAGGTACAGCGTCCCGTTGATGGCGGCCGTCAGTCCTGCCAGCAGCAAACACACAAACCCCAAGGAAACGGCGTTCCGGCCCCTTCGTTTGAACACGGTGTAAATCGCCCACAAAAACAAAAGGGAGAGCACCGTCATCACCGTCCCCACGGAAAACACCGTGTTCACATTCAGTAGACGGCTCAGTCCATATAGATAGGGAACCGTGAATACGCTGATGGATAGGAGGCTTCCCGCTATTCCTCCCCCGTTCAGGACGATGAGGGGAAGGAGAACCGCCCACCCATATCCCGCAGAAATGGCTACGATCCGCGACCAGCTCAGGCTGCCGGAAAGCGCCGTGTCGCAGATCAAGCAGGTCAGAATCCCCGTCAAAATCCCCCCGGTCAACAGGACGGCCAGCCACCAGCGCCGCTCTCCCCGGCGGGGGAACCGCCCTTCCCCCCGTTTCCGGGGTGGGGCCGCCTCCGGGCTGGCCGCTTCGGCCTCCCGCCCGCCGTGGAGAAGCTGGTCCACCGTGATCTCCAAAATCCCGCACAGCTCCAGCATAATGGAGGAGTCCGGCAGGCTCTTGCCCGTCTCCCATTTCGACACGGCCCGGTCGGTGATGTTCAGCTTTTCCGCCAGCTGGGCCTGGGTCAGCCCCTTCTCCCTCCGGCGCTCCATAATAAAGGTTCCAATTCGGCTCTGGTCCATGTTCCCCTCCCCTTTCTTCCCGCACTATACCGCCGCCGCCCCAGTTTTTCCAGGAACCGCCGGTGGATTTCCCCCACTCAACCGCTGGTTGGGAATCGTTTTTCCCATTTTAACACAGCGTCCCGGCAGATTCCATCCTGTTTTTCCTCCGGGAAAATCCCCCTGGCACCTTTCCCGACGGGTTTCTCCTCCCTCCGGCGCTACAATGGGAGAACAACACTTCGAGGAGGGACAGGCTGTGGCAAACGGACAGC
Organism: uncultured Oscillibacter sp.; assembly: GCA_910587705.1. Taxonomy (GTDB): domain Bacteria; phylum Bacillota; class Clostridia; order Oscillospirales; family Oscillospiraceae; genus Oscillibacter. The sequence goes on along the minus strand of CAJUMX010000015.1, from coordinate 51,531 downwards.
TGATATTGGAACGGGAGCGGGCCGGACGGCTGGTGAATCTGGGCGTCCGCTTCTTCCTCTCGGCGGCGCTGACCGCCGGACAGACCGCCGGAGGCTCCGCCCCCTTCGCCCTGGGCTGGGTGGCGGCGGCAGGGCCGGGGATGGAGGGGGGCGCGGCCCTGGCGGGGGCCTTTGCCGGGGCGGCGCTGTTCCTCCCCTTTGCCAAGGCCCTGCCCTTTTTGGCGGTGGCGGTGCTGATTCTCGCCGCCTCCACGGCCCTGGGGGGCACCTGGATTCCCTCCCGTCCCCGGCCTCTGGCCCTGACGGCGGCAGGGCTTTATGTCACCGTGGAGGGCATTTACATCCTCCAGTCCCTCTCTCCCCTGGAGCGGCTGGCAGACTGTCTGGCGGCAGTGGTGCTGCTGGGGGCTTCCACGTGGCTGTTCTTCCCCCTCCTCCGGGGCGGGGAGGGCCGGGAAATCGTGGACGGCCTTATCTTCCTGGCCGGGGCCCTGGTGACGGCGGTGGAGGGGCTGGAAATCCTGGGCTTCTCCCCCGCCCGGGCCCTGCTGTGCTTCCTGGCGGCTCTGGCGGCCTATGACCGGGGGCCCGCCGCCGGGGCGGCCTTCGGCCTGGGGCTGGGGCTGACGGCGGAGCTTTGCGGAAGCCGTCTGCCCCTCACCGCCGCTTTGGGCCTGGCGGGCCTGGCGGCAGGGAGCCGCCAGGGATGGCGGCGGCCCTGGGCGGCCCTGGCCTTCCTGGCCTCCGCCGGAGCGGCGGCCCTGGCAGAGGGATGCCCGCTGCCCCTGCTGCCGGAGGCGGCGGCGGGGACGGGGCTGTTCCTGGCCCTACCGGGGCGGTTTGTGGCGGGGAAGCGGGTCCGGCCCGCCATCCCTCCCGTGCAGAAGGAGGAGCCGGAGGAATCCCCCGCCCCCTGGCGGCAGCGGTTGGACCGGGCGGCGGCAGCCCTCCGGGACCTGTACGACAGCATTGGCCGCTTTGCGCCCCCCGTGGCGGACGAAAACCCTGCCATTGTCTTTGACCGCTCCGCGGAGAAGGTCTGCCGGGGCTGCGCCCTGTGCGAGCTCTGCTGGCAAAAGGACTACACCGGCACCTTCAACGCCATGAACGACGCAACGCCTTACTTACTGGAGCGGGGCCGGGCCCTGGCCAAGGACTTCCCGGAGTACTTCACCGGCCGCTGCATCCACCTGCCGGACCTCTTAGCCGCCATCAACAGCGAGCTCTCCGCCTTTCTTCTCCGGCGGCAGTACCGGCGGCAATTGGAGGAGACCCGCCGCAGCGCCCGGGGGCAGTACGCCCAGCTCTCGGAGCTTTTGACCGCCACCGCCGCCGGGCTGGAGGCCGCCGCCCCCGCCATGGCGGTGGGAAGCCCCTGCCGGGTGGGGGCCGCCCTCCGGCCCAAGGAAGGGGAGACGGTCTGCGGAGACACCGTGGCCTCCTTCCGCACGGACCAGGGCCAATGGTGCCTTTTGCTGGCGGACGGCATGGGCAGCGGCGAGCCCGCCCGGAAGGAGTCCGCCCTGGTCTGCCGTTTGCTCCAGCAGTTTTTGGAGGCGGGGGTGGCCCCGGAGGCGGCGCTGAAAACCCTGAACTCCGCCATGAACCTCCGAGGGGCGGAGTCCGGGGCCTTCACCACCGTGGACCTGTGCGTCTACGACCCCAGGGCCCGGGAGGCGGCCTTCTACAAGTGCGGCGCGGCCCCCAGCTACCTAAAGCGGGGAGGCGTGGTCCGGCGCGTCACCGGGGCCAGCCTCCCCGTGGGGCTCCAGGGCCCGCCGCCGGATGTGACAAGGGCCCCCCTGGCCCCCGGCGGCTTCGCCGTCATGGTCAGCGACGGCGTGGCGGACCCGGCGGAGGACGAGTGGCTTTTAAACCTCCTGGCGGGCTGGACGGGGGAGGACCCTCAGGATTTGGCGGGGCTGATTCTGGCGGAGAGCGTCCGCCGGGAAAAGCTCCGAGACGACTGCGGGGTGCAGGTGCTGTACTGTCCGGAGACAAAAGCGAGAGAGGTGTGACGAAAAACGGGCCGCCCTCGGGGGAACCCTGATAAAGAAGTTTTCCTGGCGGGAGGCAGCCGCATGATGCGAGAGCGTCATGCGGTTGTCTCTTTTTCATACTTGCTGTACTCCGGGGACAGATCAATCTCCCCAATGAAAGTGTAATGCACATCAATCCGCTGTACCCGGTGTCCGCTGGACTTATCCGGGGCGTGGACGACTACCTTCTCCACAAACTCCCGCAAAAGCGCCGGGGTCAGTTCCGTGGGCTCGGTGTACTTCTTCACGATTTTCAGAAAGCTCTGGACATTGACGACCTGGGTCTCGGCGGCATTCACAAGAGCCCGAAGGCCCTCGGCGGAATGTTTCAATTCTGCCTGCTCCTTCTCGTAACCTTCGGACAACTTCGCAAACCGTTCGGCACTCAACTTGCCTGTAACATGGTCCTCATAGAGCCTCTGAATAATGGCGTCCAGTTCGTTGATCCGCCGCTCCTGCTTTTCCAGGGTCCGCTTGGCCTGTTCCTGCTCCGCCCGCTGTACGGCGGTCTTGTTCTCCATGACGTGCCGTACAAATTCGTCCTCGTCCTCCTGGGCATAAGCCACTACCCTTTGCAGGTTTTGAAGTACAAGCCGTTCCAAAACCACAGCCCGGATATAATGGGCCGTACATCCTTTTTTTGATCGGTAGGTTGAACAGGAGTAACATTCCTGTTTTGGTGTCCAGGTGGTGCTTCGGCAATGATATAGCTTGGCGCCGCAGTCGGCGCAGTACGCCAGCCCGGAGAACATTCCCATTTCTCCCATCTTCGTGGGACGGTGGCGCTGCGCTCTGGCCTTCTGCACAATCTCCCAGGTTTCCGGGTCAATAATAGCCTTGTGAGTGTTTTCAAAAACAACCCATTTCTCCGGGGGATTGGTAATTTTCTTCTTGGATTTATAGGAGAGCTTGGCGGTCTTGAAATTAGTCGTTCGGCCCAGGTAGGCATCCTGCTCCAAAATATCCGCAATCGTGTCGGAGGTCCAGCGGCAGGGGTCGTCCGGGTGATAACGGCGGGTCCGGCCTGTGCGTTGAAACTCAATGGTTCCCGGCGTGGGGATTCCCCCCTCTTTCAGCATCCGGGCAATCTTGCCGGGGCCGTTGCCCTCTACACATAACTGAAAAATCAGTTCTACCACCGGCGCGGTCTCCTCGTCAATCAGAAGATGACCATCCTCACCCTTTATATAACCATAAGGGGCATTTGTAGACAGCCGCTGACCAGACATTCCCTTGTTGCGGAATACCGCCCGAATCTTCTTACTCGTATCTTTCGCGTACCATTCATTTATGATGTTGCGAAAAGGTGTGAAGTCATTTGAGTTTTGGTCCTCACTGTCCACTCCGTCATTGACGGCAATGAAGCGGACGCCCATCTCCGGGAACCGGATTTCCGTATAAAGCCCTACCTCCAGATAGTTCCGGCCAAACCGGGACATATCCTTCACCACAACCATGCTGACAAGTCCGGCCTCAATATCCCCCAGCATTTCCTGAAACCCGGGACGCTTGAAGCTGGTGCCGGAGTAGCCGTCATCTTTGTAAATCTTGTAGTTGGAAATGCTGTGATCCCTGGCATACTTGGTGAGGATTTCGATTTGGTGGGCAATGCTGTTGCTGTCTCCTTCGTTCTCATCGTCTCGGGAAAGGCGGACATAGAGGGCCACCCATTTCTCAACCAGCTTTTGCATAATCGCCATTACCGCCCACCTCCAAACAGCGCCGCAATGGGCAGCGCAAGAGGGATAGGCCACTCTGGTGTAATCTGCTCCTTGACAGAGTGTAGGCCGACATGATAGCGGGGTAAAAACGTTTCGATCCACTCGCTGATAATGATGTAGTCCCTGGAAAGGCGCGGCAGGTCGAAAAGAACAAAGACAAACACCTTGCCGTGGCGGATGTCGTTTTCCAGCTTCACAAAAGCCGGGCGCGTCTCATGATAGGCGCTAAAACCGCAGTCGGAGCAAACGCGGATATTCGTCAAGCCGTGTTCCCGCGCATACTCGGAAAGGGTCGCTTTTTGATGGGAAATTGCTTCTTCCATGTCAAACTTCCCGCTGTCAACGCGGGTATAAATCGCTGAGATCTGCTTGAACTGCCTGTTCATCATAGCCTCCAATCCGGCAGTCACCGTTTCTTGCCTTGTGACACTTATATTATATCAAATGTCAAGAAAAGCGTCAAATTTCCGAGGAAGTCAGCAAGTTTTCCGCTTGGTTTCCTTGTCAAGTAAACGTTTGATTTTTTCAGAAACAGTGACGCCGCTGGCGGCAAAATATCCATTCACGATGTAAGTCGTGCTGCCAATTTTGATTTTTTCAACATCGGTCTGTCTGCTCAAATTCTTATCAGCCAATGTGAACACCCTTTCTTTGGATTTGCGTCTCACCGTGGGATTTATTTATAGGGGCGTCCGCCTTTATAGATTTGTGTCTCACGGTGGGATTTATTGTTGGTGGGGATAACCGTACAACCGTGTACGGTTTACATGGGCATGAATCGGACGGCTGGCGGCTCACCAGCTCCACGGGACTTTCACCCCCGCGTGGTTCTCACGCGGCCCTACCCATCGCCTGCGACGCTTTGAACGCTCGGACTGTGGCTGTAAGGGAGTATCTGCCCTGTTCGCGTGTCGTTGCCCGCAAGGTGCCGCCCTTGCTCTCCGGCGCGATGTGGTTCGCTCGGCTTTTCCCCGTAGGGGAAAAGTGTCATGGCGCGTCCGCCGTCCGGCTCGGCGCGAACAGGATGTATCCGTTGCCCTATACTGCGCCGCCGTTATCTTGCGGGCTTTCTTTGTCAAGGTTCAGCAAGTTCAGCAGTCGGAACGGGGAAAGGGTAAGCCGTTCCGGCTGGTCTGCCTCGTCAGCTCGTGGTGACGATGGCCTGAATGAGCTTGATCTCCAGACGGCGCTTCATGTACTCGTCCAAGCACTCATGAGGAAATCCGCCTTCGTCATAGAGCTTCCGGGTGCAGAGCTTGTTTATGTAGCCGCCGTAGTACCGCAGAATCTGCTCCATGGCCTCGGCGTCCCCGGCCTGGGCCGCATGGATCACCGAAAGGGGCAGCAGCTCTCTGCCCTTGTGATGGGGCCGTTTCATTTGCTTTCAACCTCCCTTCGGCATCAACGCCGTCAATTTCGCCCGAAGTCCGTCCAGGGTTTTCGCCCTGCGCCGCTGTACGGCGCTTCTGGACATTCCCAGGAGGCCGCCGATTTCCTCGTCTGTCAGGTCCAGCACACAGCGCAGAATCAAAATGCTCTGCTCCGTGGCGGGCAGACCGGCGAAGGCGTCGGCCACAATCTCGTTGTCGATCAGCAGGTCATACCCATGCGAGGAAAACACATGGCTGTCGCTGGGGTAGTGGTCCACCGTGGAGAGCTTGTCCATTTCCTCCTGCGGAACAGCGTCCAGCGAAGTCTCATGCCTCCGCTGACGGCGCAGGTCCCGCATATGGTTCCGGGCCTCGTTTCGCAGGACCGCCTTACAAAATGCGTCAAAGCGGACCCGCTCGTCATGGTCGCGGGGGTTCGATCCCAATTTATCACCCCCTTTCGTTGGGGGATAAGGTGGTCCTCTCCCTTTCCGCTACCAAGACACCGCCGCCGTCTTTCCGTGCCCGCTAAATGGGCCCTATTTGAAAAAAATTTGTGGAAATTTTTGGACAGCGGCAAAATTCGACAAAAATGCCCGGCTGGATGTAGACCAGCCGGGCAAAGTGCAAATTATAGTTTTTTCTGTATATTGTATGCTTTGGGTTGCATTTCTTCTTTATCAAATAACTAAGTTTTTTAACTGGCAGTTAGCATTGTTAGTCTGGATTTTTTTCTAATTCATGAATTGCTTCAATAATTCTATCTAGGCCTTCCTTTAGAAAACTTCTTGGGCAAGCAACTGTCATTCTAAAATAACCAGCTCCAGATTCACCAAATACACGGCCGTTTTCGATCAATACGTCATATTTTGTAATCAGCAATTCAAATAGTTTCTCGTAATTAACATACGCACCAAAATTGATCCACGCCAAGAAAGTTCCTTCTGGCTTCTTATATTTTGTTTTGGGAAGATGCTCTTGAAGATAATCTACCAAAAAGTTGAAGTTACCTTCAATATACTCCATCACTTCATCAACCCAGTATTCGCACTTATTGTAAGCGACCTCTGTCAATACCATATCCAATGGCGGTGCAAAGCTGATGTAATGTTTAAGTCTTGTTTCTTTATGCCAGATCTTTCTTAATTCTTCATCATCAATGATGATTTGTGAAATTGGAACACCGCCTACATTAAATGTTTTTCCCAATGCGACTGCCGTAATGATTTTGTTGTAATCTGTGATTGTCTTTGTTGGAAAGTGTGTCACATTAGCTCGCGTCGCATCACAATGCAGTTCGTCAGAAAAGATCAAAACATCATTTTCACGACACAGATCCACTACCTTTTTCAATTCTTCTTTTGTCCACACTCTGCCCACAGGATTGTGGGGCGAACACAGGATCATCATTGTATTATTAGGATTTTTCAATTTGCTTTCCAAATCGGAAAAATCAATACTGTAATTTTCATCGTTGTTGATTAATTGATTGTTTACAACTTTTCTGTTGTTTCCTTCAATTAACTCAGCAAAGGGATAAAAAACAGGTTCTTGAATAATAATGCCATCCCCTTCTTTTGTGAATCCTCTTATGACAAAACCAAGAGCTGGAAGAACGCCTGGCGAATAGAAGATGGAATCTTTTTCAATCGTCCAATTAAATCGCCGTTTATACCAACCTTGAACGGATTGAAAATAGTTTTCCCCAGGCATAGAATGTCCAAGAAATCCATGCTCAACCCTTTTGATCAAAGCCTCTGTTATTTCATCAGCGACTTTAAACTCCATATCTGAAAGCCAAAGCGGCAATGCGGTATCAGATACTCTGCTATCTACAAAATCTTTATGATCCCATTTTACGCAATCTGTTCCTTTTCTATTATGCAGAATGTCTAAATTCAAGTTTCCCATAGTAAATACTCCTTTACATATTAGTTTGTCCAAATTGCTTATGTGTTATCTTTGGGTTAATTCCAGTTTGACAATGTTTCTGCGTTGCAATTTATTTATCAGGGAATATACGTTTATATGCCGCCAACTCGTCGGTATAATCTTCGGCAATAATTTCATGCCACAGTTCTGCGCCTTGAATTCCACACCGTTCCGGTATAAATACCGGATCAATTCCATGCTTTAGCTGTTCTTCATAATCGCGCAAAGTAGCAACTCCTGGTCTATACAGCAACGCAAGACACGCCAAATTTACAAGAGATAAGAGACCACACAGCGCAGAAGCAAGATTCCAAATCGTAGTAGAACTTACCAGCGGACCAACAAATCCTAAAAGCACAGTAGCTACATTGATTGCAATGCTGACTAGTTTTACGGACTTGTTTCCAATATGGTCACTAAAGAAGTAATAGTAAATGCGGCTGAGATACATAGAGTAGGCCATGATGGTAGTAAAGGTGAACAAGAACATGGCAATGGCAATAAAGACAGAGCCGAAGCCACTGATAGTCGTGTTGATGGCCTCACTTGCAAAGATGTCGTAGTTACCGCTGATATACTCTACTACTTGACTACCATCCGGGCCTATCACATTATAGCAGTTTGTGACAAGAATCATCAGCGAAGTGGACAAACAGATACACAGGGAAATAAACACGGAGAATGCCTGAGAAAGGCCCGCCTTGGCGGGATGTGAGACATCCGCACAGCCAGCAACCCATGCACCCGTACCTAGACCAGCTTCATTAGAGAATACCCCTCGCCGGACACCCCAAGAAATAGCGGAGCCCACCATGGCACCAAATACTGCATTTTTACTAAATGCTGAACTGATGATGAGCGCAAACATAGCTGGCACTCGGGTGATATTGATGAGAATCAAAATCAGAGCCACAGCTACATAAGCGATAGACATAAAAGGAACGACCTTGTCTGCCACACTGGCAATCACCTTGGCGCCACCGAAAATAACTACAATCAGCAGTAAGGTATAGCATACTGCAATGGCAATGGGCGGTATGTTAAAACTGACACTAGCCACAGAAGAGAACGCATTCGTCTGCACACCGGCAAAGATAATCAGAAAAACAACACTGACAATACCGTAAAAGGCAGCAATAGGTTTGCACTTCAAACCTTTATTCATGTAGAAAGCCGGCCCGCCAGCGTATTCTCCATTGACTTTCCGTTTCCATATCTGAGCCAGTGCGGATTCAATGTAAGCAGAGGCGGAGCAAATGATGGCCATGACGCACATCCAAAATACAGCACCCGGTCCGCCAAACATGATTGCACTGGCAGTTCCTGTAATATTACCTGTTCCCACACGTCCACCGATGGCAATGGCTAGAGCCTGAAAGGGGGTAAGGCCAGAACTCGCTTTGTTATTTTTGAAAGAACAATTGAGCATCTGCTTGAACAACCTGATCTGCGGGAATTTCAAAGTGATAGAAAACAGCAGGCCGCAGCCCAAAGAGAAGATAACCAGAATAGGCCCCCATGCAAAATTGTCAACGGCTGTAATAATTTCACTGACTGTCATAAATATTCCTCCCGTATTTTCTCTGCCCGCAAGGGCGCAATATCCCCTTGGGGGTTGAAAAACTTTTGCAAATAGTGTATAATGCCAAAGTATTTTAAATTGTACGGTGCATGGAGTATGACATGTCATATTACAATATAATAATACAGTACATATCACTATATTGTCAAGGGGAAATTTTGCTTGGATACAATTAATATTATTGTTTCAAAGAATATCAAACGAATCCGACAGGAAAAAGATTTGAGTTTGGAAGAATTGTCTAAACTCAGCGGAGTCAGTAAATCCATGTTGGTACAGATTGAGCGTGGAAGCGGAAATCCATCCTTGTCCACGCTTTGGAAAATCGCAAATGGCATGGTGGTACCATTCAATACATTAGTGACGCATCCCCGTGACCCTTATGAAGTTGTTCAGCTTTCAGAAATCGATCCAATCTTGGGAGAAAACGAAGGCCTTAGAAACTATGTTGTATTTCCTGGCGATGAAAGACAGCATTTTAGTATTTACTATATTGAAGCACAGCCCGGATATAGTTGGGAATCAGAAATGCATATGAGAGGAACGATTGAGTTTATAACTGTTTTTAGTGGTGAATTACAGCTTAATATTGACGAAAATACGTTCCACCTCAAAAGCGGAGACAGTATCCGCTTTAAAGCCGATTCTGTCCATTCTTATTATAATATAGGTCAAACCCTCTTGGTTTTTCACAATATTCTTTACAATCCTTAATGGTTCAAGTCGGCATTGGCTTTATATTCCAGTCTAGTCGGCAGCAAGGTATAGTACTGATTCATTCTCAGATGCACGATTGGAAGTAAATAGCATAACATCAAAAGTGAATCTCACGGTGGGATTTGATTCTCGACAAGAATCGCGTCTCACCGTGAGATTCATTTTTCAGCCGTAGTAGTCCGGCCTGCCTATGGTGGTAAACCCGGCCTTTCCGGTAATGACCACGTTGTTTTGCCCGCTGGCACAGTGGATGATCTGGATATTTCCGCTCTCATCCCAGCCGCCCACGATGCCAATATGGGTGTCCTCCGGGTAAAACACCAAGTCGCCGGGCTGGGCCTGGGACCAGGAAATGGGGGTGCAGTAGCTGTGCTGCATCCGGGCCCCTCCGCCGTGGCCTATGACATAGCTGCCGCCGGACATATTGTAGAAAGTCCAGTCCACAAAGCCGGAACAGTCCATACCGTAGGGCCGGTAGGTTCCCGTGGAGGGACTGCCAGCGGCCCAAACCTTCTGGATGGTTCCCCAGCGGGAATCCCAGCCCAGCACCAGGGACTTGCCGCCCCAAAAATAGCTCACCTTGCCCACCAGCTTGCAGGCCGTCTCCACCACAGCCCGGCGCTCCGGGGACAGGTCCTCCGGCAAGCGGCGTAGCAGCCCGGCGGCGTCCTCTTGGGTGACGCCCAGGTCCCCCAGCAACGTGTCGATCCCGTTCAGCTCCGCCAGAAGGTCCGTCAAGGCGCTGTTCTGTTCGGGGGTAAAAAGATAGACCGTCCGCATTTCATCGGCGGTCCTGGCGGTGATGGTGATATGTAGAATTTTCTCTGTCCACGCTTCCCTTGTTCCGTTGGCAGGGTGGTCTATGGTTTCCACGCTGCTGGTAATCTCACACATATCCCAAAAGACGGCTTTCAGCCGGTCCACCCGGTCCGGGGTCAGCGCGGCCACATCCACGCCGCCCGCGCCCAGGGCGGTCTTGCAGGCGAACAACGCCGCCACCTCCCGCCAGTCCGGGCCGGTGCCCTGGATGTTGATGCTGTCATAGTCCCCGGCTTGCAGAAGGGACAGCTTGTCCGTCAGCTCCACATTGATCTGCGTCACGGCGGCGTTCAGAGGGACGGCTCCGGGGGAGTGCTCGTTGGAAAAGAGAAGTCCGAAGGGCGAGGCGATCACGGCGGCAATCAGGAAGATCACGCAGAGAGCGGCGACGAGGGTGGCTCCGCCCACCAGGGCGGAGAGAGCGCCGATCAGGGACTTCACCGCCTTTGCGGTGGCTATGGCCGCTTTCCGGGAGAGGTCCACAGCGGCCCTGGCCGTCTTTTTCGTGCCCTGTGCCATGGCCTGCTGAGCCTCTTTTTTTGCTTTTTTGCGCGCCCGGTCCATGAAATGCTTCCCGGCGCTTTTCCCTCCTGCGGGAGCAGGAGCTTTCGGAGGGATGGCCGTACTCCCGACGGCCTGTTCCACGCTCCGGCGTGTCCTGGGGGTAATCGTCCAGCCCTGGACTTTCTCTTTCAGAATGGCGGAGGACCGGGGCCGCTCTTTGATTGATGGATAGATGGATTGATTTTCAAGAGAAGGGGCCGTTTTAGGAGTAGTGGAGCTGCCGGGGGTAACGGGAGATTTCCCGTAATGGCTGACCGGGGACGGCCCCCCGTACTCCGGCAAGGCGGGGGCTTCCCCATGCTCCTGGACCTGTTTCCTCCGTTTGTCCACGGCCCACTCCCGCATACGCTCTTCCGGCGTTGGCGGAGCGGACAGCCTGTCCGCCGCCCATGGTTCAGAAAAGGGCAGCGTGTTTTTTGCTCCTGCCGTCCGTGTCCTGGAGGCCGGAGGATCTGTCGGTGTACCCGCAGAACGCACCTTCGGAGCATTGGGAGCCTCCGGGCCGCTGGCGGGCCGTATTTTCGGCGTTCTGGTGCGGACAGACGGGGCGGGCTTCTCCTTCGGGGCCAATGGCTTACCGTCAGTTCTGACGGCCGTCTGGGGTTTGGAGCGCGGCGGTGTTTGTCTGGTCTGTTTCTTGGGCGCTGTAAGGCCCTGTTCCGGGGCGGAAGCCTCCGGTGTCTCCGGGACGGGGACCTCCGATGTCTCTGGGGCCGGAGGTCCCGGGGATGGCTCTCCCTCCTTCGGCTGATCCTGCCGCTCCTTGATTTTCCGGCGCTCCTGTTTCACCTTGGCAGCAGTTCGGGAAACACCCTGTTTCGTCCAGCGACCCACTTCCTGGACAGCAGCCCCGGCGGTTTGCTCCACCTGCTCCATGGCCTCGGCGGTGGGGCTGGTGTCGCGGGCTGCCTCGCCGGTGGAGCCGCTGACACTCCGTCTCTGCTGGGCCAGCTCCTTCCGCATTTTCGCCGTTATCACGCGGCGGGCCTGTTCCTGGATCGGCCCGCCGCCTTTGCGCTTGCCTTGGTTTTTGATTTTGTCGTTTCGATTGTATTCTCGAAGCTCAAAAATATAGATAACCTCCTATCAATAAAAAAGCTGTTGCAGAATTCAAACTTTCTACAACAGCCTTTTTATGGGAATATATAATTTATTTATCGACTATTTATGCACAACATTATTTTTCAAACCGATTCTCCTATAGGTTAAAATCAAAAAGATATTACATTTCCGTCAAGCATTAGTTTAATATTATCGGAACTTTCCCCCTCTGATTGTTTGTTTATTGCAGATAGAAACTCAGTAAATTTTGTATTATCTTCGTCGCTAATAAATAGTAAAAATTTTGTTCCCATTATTACGGATTGTTGTGGGGCTTTCTTAAACGCACATCTCGAATATGTGAAATTCTTAAAATATTTACTAACGAGTTCAAAAATTGTTTGAGTCAAAACCGATTGATAAGAAATCAAGAGGAGGAGCTCAAATAGATGGCTCATAACTATTCCTGTTTCCAAGGATGCACATAGCATAGAGCTATTTAACGTAGTCAAATAGTTTGTTAAAGCAGTATCTATAATCCTTGACATTGGAATTTGTTCACGGGAAGATGTCTCACGCAATTTGTGCATGATGTCAGAAGAAACTACAAAATTGGCACGTTCCCTTGTAGCTAAATCTTTCGACCTGACGGAACTTTTTACACTACCCTCCTTATCTTTTAATCTCGAAATATATTTAGTATCCATAAAGCGCTCCTCACTTCCAAAGATGCCGCTTAATATCGGCGCAATATTAAATTTTAAAGATATCGACTTGGTTGGGAGAAGTGTTAGGCTTCTCCCAACCAAGCTATATTACATTCCATTCATAAAAAACATCTTATTATTAACTTCACCTGCGATACTTTCTTGGTCCAATTCTCGACATAGCTGATCACCCAATGCGACCACGTTTGGGAATTGCTCTATCAGTCGCTCTGTGCTACAAAAAGATTTGACCTCATAAACCTTTTCATCAACCATTTCGCCCGTAGAGGCTATGTAGCCTCCAAAATGCTCCGTCGTCGTCTCTGCACCAAACCACCCGCTAAACTTAATTTGTACTAACCTCACATGTTCTGTTGTATCACTGGGTTGGTTAACATGAATTGTTGTAGGCACATAAAGTGCAACATATGATTGTAAAATTCCTGTCATCATTTTATCCGCTCCTCTGCTGGCCCTTCGCCACAGTATTATTCAATTTTAGATTTGCAGCAAACAGGGCGAATCATACCACCTCCAGTATTCTTCGCTATTTTGCCTCCTTTCCTCCAAAGTATTCTTTTTCTATTATAAAATTTGCCCTGTCCAAATATGCTGCGGATAAGCATAGGTTATCAAAACCGACGATTACTTACCCTTACGTCAGTAAGTATAGCATACATCAACTGACGTAGTCAAGAGTGATTGTGCACTTTTATAAAATTTTAATATGATGACATGCTGGTCAAATGTAGTTCTTAAAATTTTTCACCAGGGGTCGTTGACATGAGTTTATACAGTTCCGTGTCCTTTGGGATGGTGTTGGAGAAGGGCACCAGGGCGCCGCCGATCCGCAGGAGGCCGTGTCCCGCCTCGGCGTTGGTGATGTAGCCCATCTGCGTATCGGAGATATGCAGGAGCTTCGCCAGCTCCGCCCGGTCCGTGGCCGCCTGATTGAACAGCAGCAGAAATTCGGAGTTCGCCAGCATGAGGCGGGCCGTCTCGGATTTCAGACATTCCTCGATATTCTGCGTGGCCGCCGTCATGGGCGCGGCGTATTTGCGGAACCGCTTCCAGGCCCGGTAGAGAAATTCCCCGGAGTAGTGGTATTTGAAGTACAAGTACACTTCGTCCAGGAATACCCAGGTGTACTTGCCCTTCTTCCGGTTCTCCATGACGCGGTTCTGGATGGCCTCCAGGGTGACGACCAGGGCCGTGGGCCGGAGCTGTTCCCCCATCTCATAGAGGTCCAGCACCACGATCCGGCTGTCCATGTTGACGTTGCCGGGGTGGGCGAACACGTTTAAGCTGCCCTCGGTGATTAGCTCGGCGGCCAGGGCGATCTCCCGGGCCTCCGGGTCCACCTGCCGCATGACCTCGTTCCGCCAGTCTGTCAGCAGGGGCATGGGGGCCTTCCCCCGGCTGCTGAAATAGGTCTGGTAGACGTTGGCGGTGCAGCGGTCAATGATGGACTTGTGGCTGCCGGTAAGCCGCCCCACGCCCATCTGCTGCTCCAAAGTGCTGGTGATGATTTCGGACTTCATGGCAACGGGATTCTCCCCGTCCCCGTAGTCCTCCGTCACTTCCAGGGGGTTGATGTGGTGCTTGCTATGCGGGGAAATCTCAATGACTTCCCCGCCCAGGGCGCGGGCCAGGGGGCCGTACTCCCGCTCGGCGTCAATGATGATAATGTCATCCTGGGTCGCCAGAGCCACGTTTTGGATGGTGGATTTCATCGCCATGGACTTGCCGGAGCCGGAGACGCCCAGGTAAAAGGCGTGGGGAGAAATCAGTCGCTTGCGGTCGCAGATCAGCAGATTCTTGGAAATGGCGTTGACGCCATAGGGCAGACCGCCGGGGTCCTGAATCTCCTGGACCCGGAAGGGCATCAACACGGCGGCGCTCTCCGTGGTCAGCGTCCGCAGGGCCTTTACCCGGCGCAGGCCATAGGGCAGGACGGTATTCAAGCCGTCCTCCTGCTGGTAGCGCAGGACGGAGAATTGGCAGAGGTGTTCCCGGCCAATAGAAAGAAGCGTCTCCGTGTCGGCGTCCAGCTGCTCCAGGCTGTCCGCGATATGCACCAGCGTCACCACGGCGAACATCATGCGCTGGTCCCGTTCCGTGAGGTCGGAGAGAAATTCCTTGGCCTCGCCCCGAAGCTGCTCCAGGTCATAGGGCACCGTGGCGGTGAAGTTGTTCTTGTCGTTCTGCCGCTGCTGCCAGCGGGTGATGTCCGTCTCAATGCCCAGGATGCGGCCTTGTATCTCCTTCACGGCCTCGTCCGTGGGAATGGGGAGAATGTCAATGGACAGCATGAGGTTCCGGGAGAAGTCGGAGAGGTCGGAGATCATGCTGTCCTTGATGTAGCTGGCGTAGTCTTTGAGGAACAGGACCCGGCCTACCTTGTCCCCCATCTCGAAGTGCCCGGCCCGGAACCGCAGTCCGTCCGGGCAGATCAGGTCCCGGAAGTCCAGGCCCCGGCGGACGGCGGCGGACTGGTCGAAGGTGAAATACTGTTCCTCGCCGGGGCGGAAGAAGTCGTGCAAAATGCGGAGCCGGTCATGGGTGGAAACAGGCCGGGCGCCGCTGTCCAGGCGTCCGAAGCTCTTGGAGAGGTTGGCGTCCACCCGGCGGAAGTAGGCGCGGCTTTCCTCGATCTTCCGCTGGGGAATGGAGAGGGTGATGTACTTCTCCTGGACCAGATTGTTGCTCTCCGCCGCCCGCTGGGTGAGGATGCGGTTGGATTCCCGGCGGTACTTGTCCAGGCCGTCCCCCCGCTCCTTCATCAAAATGGTGCGCTGGAAGTCCACGGGGTTGAGGCGGCGGTTGATGATGGTGATTTTGGCGGCGGCGTCCGTGGGCAGGGAGTTGAGGACGCCGCCGTAGGAGAGGAAGATGCCCCGCCGGTCATCCTCGGACGCGGCGGCGTAGTTGACATCGGAAAAGCGCCAAGTCCGGCTGTGCTTGCGGCCCACCAGCCAAATGCCGTCCTCGTAGACGCATTTGACGGGGATGGACTGCTGGACGCTGCGGGGGATTTTGAACTTGTCCCGCTCGCTCTTGTTGGCGGCGGCAAGTGCTTTAATCAAAGTCTATGGCCTCCTTTCGGTGCAGCATAGTGTAGTAGAAGTTCTCGGAGACGAACCGCCGTCCTCCGGCGCAAAGCAGTTCGGATTTGAGGAAGGCCCAGGCAAATTGCTCCAGGGTCAGGCCGTTGTAGCTGAAGAACCCGGCCACGGCTATGGGTGCGGCGGCCAGGACGCAGAGCCAGCTTGCGGTCTCCTGGCCGAGTATGGGACCCAGGCCCAGGTAGACGGCCACGGCAATCCCCACGGCGGCCACGGCGCAGAAGAATTGCCGGGTGGAGAGACCGAAAAAGATCGTCTCCTTGTGCTGGCGGACTTCTTTGGGAATCTTAATTTCGATATTTATTCCTCCTATGCTTTGATTTATCCCGACAAAAGAACAAGGAGGCTACTCATGTAGTCTCCTTGAACAGAAGCATATTGTATATGCTTCTCGCAGGGATACGGCAAATAATATGCCCCCTTATGATTGATTTTTGGATTTTTTGTTGGGAAAAGATATAACTTTCCTGTCTGCTTCTGTTGTCCGCTTATCAGTTTCTTGTTTTGCTTTCTCAGATGTAGATGGTTCTTTTTTTGACAACTGGAGTTTTTTGGGCCTGACTTCCACGAAATCATAGCCCTTTTCTACACCTCGCCGCGCTATAATAAACCACAAAACTGTGCGAAGGGCTTTGTATATGATATACAGGATGACAATACAAATCACCGCAGAAGCGGGGAGTTCTTTTACTACAGAAATCCAAGCTGAGGTTGAAATATTGATTGCCCCCTTCCTCAAGGGGCATACGTATCCCGGTAATGACATCACCAGATAGTCGTATTTTTTCCATTAAGAAGCTGGGGGACCTCCTCTCCAAACAAGCCAAACAATGTATCCGACATAGAAACCCACGCAATATTATCATAAGAGACAGCCTACACTCATATGAATAGCCTGCTAAACTATCCCTACAAGTATACGGTATCCCTTAATCTTTTACACCTTTGCTCTATAAATATCGGCTTTCGTTCTTTTAACGATAACTATAAGAATTAACAAAATATATTTCATTATTAGCTTGTCCATTAGTATTTTATAAAATTTCGACATTTTCTACCATTTTTCTATAACCCCAGCATCTCCTTCACAATCCGGTCCGCTCCCTTCACCAGCCCCGTGAGGATCAGCATATTGAAAATGAGCTGTCCAATGTATTGCCATGCCATGGTGACAGCGGGCAGGCTGGCGTCTACCGCCGGGCTGCTGCTGGAGAGAAACGCGGAGTAGATCAGGCAGGCCAGGACGATTACCGCCCCCTCCATGCAGACGCCGATGTAGCTTTTGAGAAACGCCTTGCCGCTGGCGGCGGTGCCCTCCCCGGCGAAGGAGGCCAGGGGCAGGGGCGCCAGGGCCGTGAACATATAGAGCCGGAAAAACCGCCCGTACACCGTCAGCAGCAGAATGAAGGACATAACCGTAATGAACAGGCTGCCCAGCAGGGAGACCAGCCACAAGGGGATGCTCTCCAGGAGGCCCAGGCCCTCTATCGCCGTCACAATCTCGCTGGGCAATGTGGCCGCCGTGGAGACAGAACCGCCCATGCCGTTCATCACGGTCGCCACGATTCCGCCGCATACGCTGAAAATAGCAGTCATGATCTCCATGCAGCTCCCCACGGCCACCTTCGCCAGAAGGAAACGGATGAAATGCCGCAAAGCAAACTCCGGGCGTTGGAAGTCCCGAAAGCTGGCGGCGCTCTGGAAGATACCCATGGCGAAGAACAGAACCAGGAGGCCGTACCCAACGCCCACCATGGCGGTGTGGATGCCGGAGACGGCGGTCCAAATATCGCCGCCCTTGAAGTTCTGCGGCGTCTGTGTCAGCAGGGTCCATATCTCGGAGAGTTTGCCGTTCCAGTCCGTCAGGGCGCTCTCCAGGATGCTTACGATCCAGTTATCGCTAATTGAAACTCACCTCCATGGGGAATTGCGTCCCACCGTGAGACGCAATTCCCCTTTTCGTTCCGGGACAGCTCATACCACGCCGATCACGGACAAAATCTCTTTCGCGAAAGCGATCATCAGGCCGCCGAACAGGCAAAGAAAGCCCTGGGTCCGCTGGCTGGCATCGTGGGACTGAAAGCTCATGCCCACCTGCACGATTCCCCAGCCCAGGATGATGATGCCCAGGGCCTTGATGATGGAGAAGATAAAATCAGACAAATTATTTACGATGGTAAGCGGGTCGCTGCCTCCGGCGGCGAAGGCCGGGACGGTCAGCGCCGCGCAGAAGGCCAGCGCCAGAACAGCGGAGAAGTAGAGACGGCGGGTCCTCTGCCGGAGCTGCTGGCGGGTGGGGGCATTATGGGTACTGCGGGAAAGGTACTTTTTCATATTCAAGATTCCTCCGTATCTTCAAAGATTTCAATGTCGTCCAGGGATGTAAAGGTAAAATCCAGGTCGTCCGCTCCGTAAAGGCAGCGGGCGCTGTGGGTGTAGGGAGCGGCCCCGCCGTCAGCGGTCCGCTTGATGTTGGGGTGGCGCATGAGATCATACTTGGCGTCAATCACCGGGGCCTCGCCCCGGATCAGAACCAGGGCGAGGCGGTTGTCCAGCATCCGCACTTCATCCGGGGTCAGCAATTCTCGGCCGGCCGATTGAAAATTTTTGCTGAAGGAGCCGTTTCGTCCCTTGCTCTGACTGCTGGTCTGCGTCTGGATCGTCTCCTTGCCCAGCAGCTCGGAGACATATTTGTGCGTACTTTGCTCATTTCCGCCCAAATAGATAAAGGCGTCCGCATTGCCGATGATGCCCTCCCAATCGTCCTTGAACAGCGCCTTTAACTGCGAGATATTTTGCAGGATGATGGTGGCCATGACGTTCCGGGACCGCATGGTGGCCTGGAGCCGGGCATAGCCGTCCGGGAGGGCAACATTGGCGAACTCGTCAAACATGAGCCGCACCGGAATGGGCAGGCTGCCGCCATGAACCTTGTCCGCCTGATAGTACAGCTCCTGGAAGGCTTGCGTATACAACATACCCACCAGGAAATTCAAAGAGGCGTCGTTGCTGTCCGGGATGATGCAGAATACCGCCTGCTTCCGCTCCCCCAGCTTCTCCAGCTCCATGGTGTCCCTGCTGGTGATCCGCTGTACCTCCGGCAAGGTGAAGGGGGCCAGACGGACGGAGGCGGTAATGAGGATGCTCATGGCCGTTTCGCTGGGGGCCTGCTTGAACACCTTGTACTGGCGGAGGGCGATATGGTTCGGGTTTTCTTCCTCCAGGGCTTCAAAGAGTAAGTCTAACGGGGATTGATAGTCCCCGTCACCCTCCTTGGCCGCGCCGTATTCCAGCATGGTCAGCATCATCTCCATGGTCTGTTCCTCCGGGGGAGCCTCATGAAGCAGATACAGCATGAGGGCGGAATCCAGGGCAATCTCGCTTTTCTCCCAAAAGGGGTCATTGGAATGGGCGTTCTTCGGCGTGGTGTTGCGGATGAAATTGGCGATCAGCTTCAAAACGTCCGCATCATTTCGGATGTAGTGGAAGGGATTGTAGCAATCGGAGTGTTCCGGGTCCACAAGGTCAATAACGCGGATGGTGTAGCCCTCCCGCAGAAGCAGCGGAACGGCGGAGCGGGCCAGCTCTCCCTTCGGATCAGTGGCAATATAGGAGGCGTTGGCCTCGTAGAGATTGGGCTTGACCACATACCGGGTCTTGCCCGCGCCGGAGCCGCCCACCACGATCTGCAAGAGGTTTCTCTGGTGCTTCCGCCCGTTCAGGCTCATGCGGAGGTTTTGGGTGAGGATGGCGTTGTTGTGAGGGTCCTTGTCCCGGTACTTCCGGTCAAGCTGGTATACGTTCCCCCAATGGGCGGAGCCGTGTTCCTCTCCGGGACGGCGGTTCTGCCTGGAGGAAACGTACAGCACAATGGCGAAGGCATAGACCACCAGCGCCCCCAGCATGAATTTGAGGGTATAGGGGGTCCAGCGGATGGCAAAGGGGTGTTCCAGCATCCCACTGAAACGCCCCATGAGGTCAAAGACGGTCATGCCCTCCCGGTAGCCGCTGGCGAGGGCCGCCCCCGCCCAGAGGACGGGGACGGCCAGCAGGAGCCACGGGAGAGGTCCGCCGCTGTTCTTCTGCTTCACGGAAACCTCCTGTCGATTCGCGTCTCACCGTGGGATTTATTTTAATAGCCGGTCCGGGGCAGCTTGGGGGCGGGGACCTTCTTTCCGTAGACGGTCGTCACCCAGCGGGAAACCGCCTGGACCCACACGCCGTTGTAGGTGCCGCCCACGTCAGCCACATTCGCAAAGCTGCTCCCAGCGGCAAGGCCGGAGACAGCGGTACAGTGGAGCATGGGGGTCTCTACCTGAGAGAAGCCTCCGGGGACCTGCCCGAACACAAACATGATCTCCGTCACCCGCTCATTGGACGCGAGGCCCAGGGCCACGGGAGAGGCGGCAAGGGTGTAGTTCTGGCTGGTGGAGAGGCTGTCCGCCAGTGTGAGATAGTCGCCGGAGGTATTGGTCTTGTACACGATCTTATAGGTGCCGGGGAAATTGTAGGTTCCTGTGACAACGCTGGTCAGGCGCACAGCGGCGGGCAGCGTGTCCCGCCAGTAGAAAGACTGGAGCATGACATTGCTGCTATTTCCAATTCTGGAGAACACATAGCGGACCGGCTGGCCGCTCATAGCCTCCTTGGGTCCGGTCTTGGTAATGGAGACGCCGGTACTCATGCTCTTGTCGGAAACCTCCAGCTTCACGATCTGGCCGGAGTATTCCAGCACAGCGGTATAGGTCTCCGTGGAGACGCCGTAATTCGCCGGGGCTTTGATCTCCCGAATGGTGTACCGGCCCAGGGGGAGCTGCTTGGAGGACGCAAGGCCGTTGGCCCCGGTAACGATGGTGTCCACCTTGTTCCCGGTGCGCTCGTTGCAGATTTCAAACTCGGCCCCCTCCAGGAGCGTTCCAGCGGGGAGGCCGTTGGTGGAGTTATAGTCGGCGGACTTCTTCACGATTTGGATTTGTCCACGGACAGCGGTATTCGGCCAGGTGATGGTGGTGCATCCGCCGTACTGCACATAGAAGGTCTTGGGCACCGTGTCCAGAATGTAGCCGTCCGCGCACTCCAATTCCCGGGCGGTGTACTTGCCGTCCGGCAGCTCCCGCTCCACATAGACATAGCCCTCGTTATCGCTCTCGTAAGTGCCCACAGGATGGCCGGAGGCGTCGGAGATCAAGAACTTGACGCCGTAGATGCCCTCTCCGGTGAGGCTGTCCACCTTGCGGATGATGGCGCTGCCAATCTGCCGGTTAGTGATCTCCAGGGTGGCGGTGCCGCCGTCCTTCACTTCGATCTGGTAGGGCTGGCTGTCCAGGCGGTAGCCCTTGGCGGCTTTCAGTTCCGTCACCTGATACCAGCCCTTCTCCGCCTGGGGCAGCGTGATAACGCCGGAGCGGTCGGTGGTGTAGGTGCCGATGATCTCGCCGTTGAGCCTGCGGATTTCAAACTGTACGCCGCTGATCCGCTCCCCGGATTCCTCGTCCTTCTTGATGATGGTTAAACCGCCGATTTTGGTATTATACACTGTGATGGTCTGTGTGTCGGTGGGATTCACTTTGACCGTCTGCGTCTTGGTGCCCTCGTCCATGACGTAACCGGGCAGGGGCTTGGTTTCGGTGATAATCAGGGTGCCTACCACGCCGGAAATGCGGATTTCGCCATTGGCGTCCGTTTTATAAAGGCCCTTGCTGGACAGATGGCCGTAGTCATCGTCCAGGTAGCTGCCGTCCGAGTAGGTAACTTCAAATTCCACCCCGGCCAGCGGTTCCCCGGTCTGCTTGTCCAGCTTCTTCACCACAACAGCGCCCTGCTTGGCGTTGTAGAAACGGAGGGTCTGCGCATCTCCAACCTTGATCTTGATGGACTTGGGGATGGTGTCGAGGACATAGCCCTCCAGCGCCTTGATTTCCTTGACGGTGACGGTAGTACCGGGTTCCAGGCCCTCGATCACAATGCGGCCATTCTCGTCAGTGATAAACTCGCCGTTGGAACTGCCTACCACCTGACCGTTGGATTCTGTGACCAGGAAAGTTACTCCTTTCAGCGGGTCGGTGGTGCCGGTGACATATTTCTCGATTATCAAAGTGGTCTTGGGGTCATTCTCAAAGGTGAGGTTGTTGTCCCCTTTGCCGGTTCCGCTGCTGTCGGTGTTCCCGCCTGCGCCGCTGGTGACGCTGTTGGAGCCGTTGCGGACGGTGATGGTCTGCGGGGTAGTATTCAGAACGTAGCCCTGGGGCACCTTGGTTTCCACCACGACAACGGTACTGCCGGGGACGAGGCCCGTCACGAGAGCGGTGCCGTCCTTGCCGGTGACATAGCGGCCCAGGATGCGGCCATCCCCGTCCTTCACAGTGAACTCGGTGTCGGGAACGGGCTTTCCGGTGACAGAATCCAGCTTCGTCAACGTCAGACTGCACAGGGGGTCATTGAGGAAAACGAGGGTCTGCGTGTCCATGGGGTTCACGGTAACGGTCTGCGTCTGCGTGGTCTGGTCGATCACATAGCCGGGGGCCGCTTTCGTCTCCTTCGCAACAATGGTCCCTACCACGCCGGAAACACGGATTTCTCCCTTGTCATCGGTGGTGTAGATGCCCTTGGAGGACAGATGCCCGT
Organism: uncultured Oscillibacter sp.; assembly: GCA_910587705.1. GTDB lineage: Bacteria > Bacillota > Clostridia > Oscillospirales > Oscillospiraceae > Oscillibacter. The sequence goes on along the minus strand of CAJUMX010000015.1, from coordinate 29,290 downwards.
TGGCATTGTCCACAAAGCCGCCGTTCGCATAGGTCAACTGGAACTCCGCTCCGGCGATGAACGCGCCGGAAACCTTGTCCTTCTTCTGAATCACCAATGTACCGGCCCGCTTGTTCCAAAAGGTCAATTGCTGGACGTGACCGGCCTCAATCTTGATGTCCTGGGGGGTGCCATCAAGGACAAACCCCTCCACGGTCTTGACCTCTCGGGCGATGACCACGGTTCCAGGCTCAATGCCATGCAGGACGACCTCGCCGGATTTATCGGTGTAATAGAGGCCGTCATCCGGCCCGACAGCGGCCCCAGCTCCATCCACCACCCGGAAGGCCACGCCGGAAAGCGGCTCATTCTCGGTGCCCTCAATGAATTTGCGAATAATCAGGGTCGTGGTGGGGGTGTTATAGAAATTGATGGTCTGCGTGTCGTTGGGGTTGACCACCAGGGTCTGTGTCCGGGTGTTGGGGTCGATGCGGTAGCCGGGGATCGTCTCCAGCTCCGTCACGACGATAGAGCCGGTGACGCCGGAGAGGATGATCTGTCCGTTGCGGTCGGTGTAGTAGATGCCGTTGGAGGAAACCTGCCCGTTCTTGTTGTCCACCACCTGCCCATTGGCGTACTTGATCTGAAACTTCACACCCTCCAGGGGAGAATTGTCCAGGGAACTCAGCTTATTGATAATCAGATTGCCGAGGGGCTGGTTGAACACTTCCAGGGTGTACGTCTGGTGGTCCTTGATCTCCACGGCATGGGGCGTGTCGTCGAGAAGGTAGCCGGGCTTTGCCTGGACCTCCCGCACGATATAGCCGCCCGGCTCCAGGTCCGGCAGGGAAATGAAGCCCCGCTCGTCGGTACGGAACTCGCCGTTGGAATTGCCTACCACGGTTCCGTCTGTACGAGTAATCTTGAAGATAACATCCGCCAGGGGTTCCTTCGTGGCGGAGTCCATCTTCTTCACCAGAAGCCCGCCCAGGGGCATATTGGTGAAGGTGAGGACCTGGGTGTCCGCCTCGCTGACGACAACGGTCTGCGGCGCGGCGTCCAGCAGGTAGCCGTCAATTGTCTCCACCTCGGTCACGACATAAGTATTGGGGTTGAGCTTGCGGAGGTAAATCTGGCCGCTTCCGTCGGTGGTGTAGAGGCCGTTGGAGCTGGTCAAGCCCTCATTGTCAGGGACCAGCTCGCCATTAGCGGCGGTGATCTTGAACTTGACGCCGGGGAGGGCCTTTCCAGTCACGCTGTCGATTTTGCGGATCAGGAGGCCCCCCTTCGGGGTATTTGTGACAACGACAGTCTGCGTGTCGCCGTTGGCCCCGATGACAACATTGGTGCTGGGGCTGTCCATGACATACCCTGCCGGGACCTTGGTTTCGGTTAATACATAGGCACCGGGGGCGAGATTGGAAATGCGGATTTCACCATTGCCGTCGGTGGTAAACAGCCCATTCTGCGTCAGAGTAGACGTGCCGATTACGCCGTCCAAACCAACCTCGCAGCCGGCGGCGGTTGTTACCCGGAACTCCGCATCGGGAAGGGGCTGGCCGGTGATGCTGTCCCGCTTCTGGATAATCAGCTTTCCCTTCGGCTGGTTTTTGAAGGTCAAAGAAACGGTACGGCCCTCTTTAATCTGGACCGTCTGGCTTTGGGTATCAATGATAAAACCAGCGGGAGCCTTTGTCTCGGTGACAATCACGCTTTTGCCGGGCTTCAAGCCGGAAATGCGAATTTCGCCATTCTCGTCGGTGCGGTAAATCCCGTTGCTGTCCCCGATGACAGTGCCGTCCGCATACGTCACCTTAAACTCGGCGTCCTGGAGGGTAATGCTGGGGTTGACGCTGCAAACCTTCCTGATTAAAAGGAGGCCGTCCGGGGCGTTGTCAAAAGTGATGGTGACAACATTCTGAACGCCGTCGTCGGAGATATAGACCGTCTCGGAGGATTTGATGATGCTGTACCCGTCCGCTGGGTCTACCTCTTCGACGATATAGGTGCCCGCCTTTAAGCCCGTCCAGATGGCGGTTCCATTTTTCCCGGTGACTTTCTGCCCGATGACGGTCCCGCCCGTTCCGCTGGTGCCGCCTAAAAAGCGGAGTTGGAACGTGCAGCCGGGCAGGGCCTCGCCGGTCACGCTGTCGTACTTCTGAACGACGATTCCGTTAAGAGGTTCATTTTGAAACACCAGGGTTTTGCTCTCGCCGCCGCGAATGATGACGCGCTGTGTAGTCGGCTCCTTCATTTGAAAGCCGGGGGCGGGCTGTACTTCGGTCACGGTGTACTCGCCGGGATAGAGCTTCTTCCCTTTCTCATGCAGCTTGATCTCGCCGCTGGCGTCCGTGAGGAAATAGCCAAAGTCCGCGGAGGCGGGGGCGTCGGCGGATTCACCGTTGGACGTGTAAGTGACGTGGAATTTCGCTCCCTCAATGGGCGCGCCCGCAACGCTGTCCTCCTTGTAGATCGTCAGATCCGGGGCCTTGTGGTTGCGGAATACCAGCGTCTTTTCATCGCCGGGGTTCAAGCTGATGGTCTGTACCCGGTCCTTGTCCTTATCCGGCAGGTAGTAGGGGGCGGGCACAGACTTCTCCGTGATTTTATAGGTTCCGGGGGCCACCCGCAGGGAAACCGTTCCGTCCGCGCCGGTGGTCACATCGTGCTTGTAGTCGCTGTCAACGCCCTCAATGGTCAGCACCGTGCCGGGAACCGGCTCCTGGCTGTCGGCGTCGATCTTTTTGAGGGTGAGCATGGGCTGCTTCAAATTGTCAAAAATCAGCTCCCGCTCCTCGCCGGGGCCCAGGTAGATGGTCTGTGTGGGTTCCTCGCCCACGACGTAGGGATCGGGGACGGACTTCTCGACTACCTCGTAGCTGTCCACGGGGATATTGGAGAGGATGGCTTTGCCATCCGGGCCAGTCGTTACATCGTCGTGATAGTGATAATGGATACCCTTGATCTCAAAGACGGCGCCGGAAACGACCTCTTTGGTCTGTGCGTCCCGCTTGAGAATGGTCAGGCTGGGCAGCTTCTTATCAGAGGCCGTGACAGTGACGGTGCCGCCTCCGTTGATGGTGGCCTGATCCACATGGGCAAATACAGGTTCGGTGAGCTTGGCATAGGGAGAAGGCGCGGAAACCTCCACAAAGGCGTACATTCCCTCCGTCACATCCGTTACGGTGATACTGCCGTCTGCCTTGGTCTCCTCGCTGCCGATGATCTGTCCATCCTTCAAGATGTTGAATACTGCACCGGGGAGAGGGTTGCCGCTGTCATCCAGCTTCACCAAACGGACCTTCACCTTGGCTTCATTCTCAAAGATCAATGCCACATCGGACTTGCCGTCCCAAACGAATGTCTGCTTGACCTTGTTCTGGTCGGTGCTTTTGGTATAGCCCTCCGGGGGCGTCATTTCCTCGGCGGTATAGCTGCCCACGGGCATGGTGTCCCAGGGAACATCTGTAATATAGCCGCCCTCGCGGGTCATGAAGGTGCCGGAAAAGTTGTTGTCCACGCCGGTAATCTTAATAATGGCCCCGGCGAGGCCCTTGGTGGGATCATCTGCGTCCACTTTGCGGATACTGCCCTCGCTGGTGGTGGTGGGCGTGTCCCGGAAGGTGACGGTCACGGTGTTATTCCCGTTGCCGGGGAGGACGACATACTCCGGTCCCGCATTGTCGATCTCATACCCGGCGGGCGGGTCCGTCTCCGTCACGGCATAGGTTCCGGGGGTCAGGTTCTCCAGCGTGGCCGTTCCATCGCTCCCGGTGGTCACATCCTTGGAGAAAGAGCCGCTTTCAGATTCAATATGGAACTTGGCCCCAGGGAGGCCCTTGGTGGGATTTTTAGAATCCACTTTCTTGACGATCAGGGTATAGCTGTCCTTCGTTTTGACCTCCAGCTCTCCCAGGATAATCTTCTGGACGGAGCTTGCGGGGTGGGCTTGGCTGCCAGCCCCGGTGAAGCCATACTCGTAGGCTGTACACTCGCTCCATACGCCCTGCTGTCCCAGGTCCAGGATATACTGCGCCCGATCCCGGAAGGACCGGCCGTCCTTTTCCTCGTCAATGCTGGTGTAGTGGGTGCCCTCCAGGGAATTGTAAACCGCCATTAGTTCCTCGGCGCAGGCCACGGCGGGGTCGCCCATGCTGCCCTGCTGATAGCGCCAGATGACCGCCTGCACCCAGGCGTTCATATACCAGGTATAGCCGCCGTCCCAAATGTTGTCCACGCCCAGGGCCTTTGCCTCGTCCGTAAAGACGCCGGTGGAGTGGGCGTAGTAGTAGGCCATCATGGTCAGGACGGTGGGATCGGAGACGGGGGTCTTGTGCCCCCAGGTCTGACCGATCAGGGAACTTCCCATGCCGCCCCCCTTCGTGCCGCAGAAGCCCACGGAGGTCTTGTTCCCGCCGGAGAAGTACATCTCGTGGAGGGAACAGCGGCCCAGCGCGGCAGATTCGTAACTGACGCCAGACATACCAAACCGCTCCAGCTTGATCGTGTCGCTGACGGCGAGGGCCGTTGCCGGGAGCAGGCCCAGGACGCAGACCAGCGCCAGCAGCAGCGCCGTCACGCGGGGCCGCAGGGGATGGTTCATTTTCTTCATAAACCGTTTCCTTTCATCATTTGAATTTCAAAAATAAATGCGTCTCACCGTGAGACGCGAATCGGGATAGGAAAAGCCCTCCCAGCGTTTCACTGAGAGGGCTGCGAGGGCTTGGATATTTACGCGGCGGGGTTGATCCCATTGGGATTTCCGGCGAACATATAACAGTAGGCCACATCATCCCAGAGCATCACGCCCACGCCGATGCTGTCATAGCGTTCCGCGATCATGGTCTGGAAGTGCCCCGGCGAATACCTCCAATGGGAAACCGCCGTTCGCGCAATGTCCGTATTGCAGTTGTATGTGAACACCGTGAGATTGCTTCCGAAGCCGTGGGGATAGCCATGCCGCAGGGCAGATTCACATTCATACTGGGTGTCATGATCCGTAAATCCCCGCTGGGCACAGTCCTGGGCGGCGTCCATCAGCGCCGTGCTCACGGTCAGCTCCCCCACGCCGTTTTCCCGGCGCACCTGATTGATTAGCCGGATCATTTCCTGGCGGGTGGTTTCCAGCGTGTCCGCGGATTCCGCGGCCTGGGTCGCTGGAGCCTCGCCGGTGTAGGGAGACTTGCTGTCCACCTGGACGCCGTTCTGATAGTAGACATTGAAGCCCACGGCCTTTCCAATGTCCCGGAGCTTCACATAATTGTTACCCAGGATATTGTAAGCCGTCATTTGGACCTGCTGTCCGTCCACGAAGATGGGGGACCATGCGGGCTGCGCCATTAGCCCGGTGGCAGCGGCGGAGGCCCCGCCGAACAGCGCCGTCCCGGTAATCACACCCAGCGCGAATTGCAGAAACTTTCCCTTCATTTTTGATACCTCCTGTTGATTTTTTAGTGGGTTTCCTTACTAATATTGTACCAAAAATGTGGAAAAGCGTCAAAAATTCGCCTGTCAAATTGATCTCACGGTGGGATTCATTTTTAGTTTTCTACCGCGCGGACACACCAGCGGTATTCCCTCTGGTCCCGAACGCAGGTAAACAGGGTGATGCAGTTCTCGCTGGTGGATTCCAGCATGGAGTTATCCGTCTCGCTGATCTTGGCAACGCTGGTGACGGCATACGTCCGGGTTCCCTCCTTGGTGGTCAGGGTGATCCGGTCCCCGTTCTCCAGGGTGTGGATTTCTCCGAAGTAGCTGTTGGCCCCCCGGTTGTGGGCCGCGAGGGAGACGTTGCCATTCCAAATGCTGGTGTTGGTGAAATGGCCTGCTCCCTTTTTCAGCGTGTCGCTGCCGGTGCCCTGGTAGATTTTCACTGTCAAGTCAATGGCAGGGATTTTCAGCGTACCCAGGCTGCCGTTGCTGTAATAGCTGTCGGAAGTCACCTCCGTATAGCTGCCACCGGAGGAACCGCCCCCGGCGCTGTCAAGCGAGGTGGACGCGGAGAAGGAGGGCGGGGTACTGGAAACAGATCCCACGGGTCCGGGCAGGACCACGGCCCCGCCGGAGGTGTTGGCCCCGCCAGCGGAGACCATGAGGGAAGGACTGTTCAGCGGCCCGTCCGCCGCAAGGTTGGGTGTCAGGAACTCGCCGGAATTGGGGAGATAACTGGTCGGCGTCCCAAAGCCGGGCGGGATCAGGGCGCTGTTTTTGCTCTTGTCTGTGTTGGGATTCTCCCGCTCCCGGATGATGTCACCGGCGCTGGTGGGCGTTCCGAAGTCCCCGGTGGAGGGGCTGTCAAAGGTATATTCCAGGGCACAGGCAGAGACAGAGAGAGCCGCCAGCAGACAGCAGGCGGCCAGCAGCGTGATCAAGCGTTTTTTCATTACACATACCCCCTTTTCTTGTTCTTGTAGTATTTCGTCAGTTTCCAGCCTCCAAAACCAGCGGCTCCCAGCAGCGCCGCCAGGGGGATCAGCAGGACGGCCTTGCTCACGCCGCCGCCCTCCGCCAGCTCCGCGCCGTCTGTTCCTGCGGCGTCCGGCTGGAATTGCGTCTCACCGTGAGACGCAAAAACGGCGGTATAGATCACGCTGTCGCTGCGGGTTCTGGTGACGTCCCCTTTGTATTCCACCTTGACGGTGTAGCCGGTGGCGTACTTTCCCGTGGCGGTGCCGGAGTAGGTGGCGGAGGCGTTGTAATAGCCTCCGGCCTCCTGCCACTGCACGTCCGCCAGGGTCAGTGTCCGCCCGCCGTCCGAAATGGTCTTGGGGATCAGGGACGCGTCGGCGTCGGAGAGATTGGGATAGCTCCGGGAGGCGGTGACGGTGCGGGAACTGGTCTTGTAGCCCGCCGCCTCCACCTGGATGCCGGGATAATCCGGGGAAAGGACGCCGGAATAGCCGTCCTCGGTGGTGACTTCCAGGGCGGGCTCCAGCTGCTGGATGATCTCCGTCATGTTGTCCGTGGAGCTGTTTACCGTGACCACCTCAATGTGATCCTTGCTGTCCGTCTCGCTCTGGTCGTTTTTCAGCACGTCCAGCAGGGTGTACGTCCGGCCCTCCCGCTCAAAGTCCCCGGTGGGGATGGCGGCGAGGTCGTCCCTGCGGGTCAGATAGTAGACCTTCTCGATTCGATGGACGCCGTTTTCCTCGGTCTCCCGTACCTCAGCGGGATAGACGGCGCTGGGAGCTGCCGCTTGCGCGGCAGGCATGATATTCGCCGCTGGGTCGTTCTCCGGCCCGGCGGCCAGGGCTGCGGGGCACAGCGCCAGTATCAGCACCAGCGCGGCCAGGGCGGGGGCAAGGCGCCTCCATGTTCGCTTCATTCGCAAAACCTCCAATTTTAATTTAGGGTAGGCCAGGGGGACCGTTGGTCCCCCTGGCCGGAAGGGGAAGAACCACTTCCCAGGATAGACAAAGCCGCCGTCAGGCGGCTTTGGGGGTGTGTTCCCCTTGATTACCAAAAACGCCGGCGGGCGCTGTCTGTCAAGGTCCGGCCAGTTCTCAAACTGGCCGGCTCGCGGGCGATTGCGTCAGCAATCGTCCGGCCTTGACGGACAGGGACCGGCGGCGTACCCTCCCATGGGGGAACACACCCGGATATTGCGGCCTTATCGTCTCCCGTACTGGCGGGACGTTTTCCGCTCCTGCTGGCGGGGGTTCAAACTCTGGTCCAGGCCGTCCCCGATCTTCCGGGCCGTACCTCTGACCTGTTCCAGAGCCTCCCCCCGGTTGACCGCGGGATAGCCGTCATAGAGAGCAGCCACAAAACGGGCGTCCGGGGGACTGCACTCCACCCCGAAGCGGCGGCATACCATGTAGCCCACGCTCTCCGCGTCCAGCTTGTAAAGCTCCCGCTTGAAGCCCTTGTTGTAGCCCCGCTCATGGGCGCGGGCATAGGCGATCTCCGTGGCAAGCGCGGCGAACACCGCCGACGGCTTCTGGTCCGGGTTGATGTAGATGGTGTAGCTGGCCTCATCGTAGAAGGCGGGGGAGGAAATCTCCTTGTCCTCCGCCAGCGCCACGGGGGACTGTTCCATAAGGGCGGTGAGGGCCGCCATCATCCGGGGGCTCTTGTCCGTGAGGGCCTCCGGCTCCCGCAGCGGCTTGCCGCTGGTCTGGCTCACATCGTAATAGTTGCCCATATAATACCCCCGGCGCTTGGGGTCCCTGGGGGGAACGTACACCTTCGCGCCGCTGTTCATGGCCTCGTCCAGAACATACCGGCCCTGGTCGTGCCAGAAGTCCGTGGTGCCGATCCTGGTGGCCTCCGGGAGCTGCACCATGGTCAACGCCACGTTGCCCACGCTGCACCGGATGTTGTCCGCCTGCAAGGTGAGGTACTGCCGGTAACGGTCCGGCTTGGTGGTGATCTCCTCCAGGGCCCCGTCCCGCATGAGGGAGAGGTTTTCCCGCTCGGCCCGGAGCTCCGCGGTCCTGGCCTCGTCTCGCGTGGCCTTGCCCTTGAGAATATCGCTGATGCTCGGCATAAAAATAATTCCTCCTTATCTCGTTTTGTCTCTGGTTTTTTCTCTGGAACGGCTCTCCGCCATAGCCCGCAGCCCCTCCAGTCTCGCCCTCACGGATTCCTTCATCTCAATATCCGGCCCGGTCATCGGGGAGGGATTCAAGCCACTCCCGCGCTCGGGCGAGGACCTCTCTTGTGGAGCAGGGGCTTTCGCTTTTTTTGGCGGTTCGCCCTCCTGGGTCTGCTGGGGGATGGGATAGCCCAGGGCGATCATGACGGCGTTGAGCTGGGCGGCGTAGTTCTGATTGGAAACCACGTTGATATAACCGCTCTCGTTGCCCTTTTTCTGTGCGAAGAAATACAAAATACCGTACTCCTTCGCCAGCTTCTTAAACTGGCGCATATCCTCTTTTTTCAAGGGGATGACCTCGGCGGGGGCCGGGTCCCGGGCCAGCCGCTTGGCGGTGGTCTTGCCGATGACCTTGTTATCCTGGCGCTGCAAGGCCAGCAGCAGCGCCGCCACATTTTTCAAACCGGCTCCTGCCAGCTTCACGGCGCTCTCTGTCGCTTGGATGCCCTCCTTGACCACCAGATCGGCGGCCTCGGCGCTTACGTCCATTCGCTCACTTCCTTTCAAATTTCTTGATTCTCCGGTCTTTCTCCGGCGCGTGGGTCTGCTGTTCCCGGCAAAGCTGGACCTGCTGGCGGACGCGGGGAATATCCGCCTCAATTCTGCCGCAGGTTTTCAGCTCCCGGCGGAACTGGCGGAGTTCTCCGTTGACGGCGGCGATCTCCGCCTCCACGTCCCAGCCCGCCTGCCTCTGACCGTACAGTTCCTTCCGGCTGTCCGTCAGGGCGTCAATTTGGGCTTGCAGCGCGTCCTCCAGCGTGGAAAGCTGGGTGTCGCTGTCTATGCCGTATTTTTGCAGAAGGGAAAACTGCCGCTGGTACTGATGGAGCCTCGCCACTTCCGCCCGAACGGAGAATGGAGGCGGGCGGCGCTGTCTCCGGCGGGGACCGCCCAGGAGATATAAATAGTACACATACAGGGCCCGGAACCCCCAGAGCTTCTTCCGGGGCCGCTGGCGGATGTTCCCACGGAGGACCCGGTATCGCTTGGGGATGATGGGAGACATTGGCGGGGCGGGAGAAACCGAAATCTCACCGTTCCGAACAGCGGCCAGCCGCAACCGAATGTCCGCCTCGGTGTACCCGTCTCCCAGGCTGTCCAGACGGAAGGCCCGTTTGCCTCCCGGCGGCGTAATGGCAGTGTGCTTGACATTCTCGCCATATTTAATGGTATAGCCCTGCCGCCGCAGGGCCGCCAGGAAGGATTCAAAGGTAAAGCTCTCCCGGATGGCGGCGTCAATGTCCTGCCGCACAAGGCCGGAAATGGTAGCTTTGCCTGTCCGCTCGGCGTTCCACTCGGCGTAGTGCTTTCCGCGGCCCTCTGGCTCGATAACGGAGAGGCCCCGTTCCCAGCTGACGGCGTTGGAGGTTTCCCGCAGGGTATCAAAATAGCTCTCAAAGTCGCTGCGGTACTTCTTCCCGTCCATGAAGGAGACGGAGTTGAACACGATATGACAATGCAGGTGATTCCGGTCCGTATGGGTGGAGACAACGGCCTCGTAGCGGTCCCCCAGCAGGCGGCGGGCGAACTCCACTCCGGCCTCGTGGGCCTCCTCCGGCGTCACTTCGCCGGGGACAAACGAGTGGACGATGTGATAGCCCAAAATCCCGCCCCGCTTGTCCCAGCGGCGCTTGGTGGCTTGCATCTCCCTGTGGGCGTTCTCCGCATCGCAGTTGATCCCCGTCACAAGACGGGCCTTCGCCGGATTCATGCCGTAATCCAAGGCGTTTCTCAAATCGGTCTTTTCCTCGTTCAGCGTGTAATCCAGACAATGATCCAAGCGACTGTGAATGATAATGATCTTGTCGTAGGCCATTACAGCGCCTCTTTCACCAGCCGCCACGCCTCACGGACCAGGGCGGCGGCCTCCCGAATGTCCTTTTCGGAAATACTGCGCTGCGCGTTGGCCCAATACGCAATTTGGTTGGCGTTGTTGCCGATGGCGGACAGCTCCCGGAGCAGGGCGGCATAGGTGTCGGGCGGACGGGGAAGAACTTGAACCCCCATGACGCTGTGCCGGATCAGGGCGCTGGTACTCAGGCCGGAGACGGAGCATTGCTTCAAGAGGTGGCTGTACTCCCTGTCATCCAGCCAGAGGCCAATGAAATGTTCCCGTTTTCGCATGGCATCTTCCTTTCCATTTGCGTCTCACCGTGGGATTTATTTTGGGGGGTGGATTTGCGTCCCACGGTGGGATTTATTTTGAATGGGCGGCGCGGTTCTCCGCCGCCTCGTTTCGCGTCTCACGGTGAGACGCATTGATTCGTGGGGTATTAGGGGCGGTCAGCCCCTAACAAGGGTCATCTGTGTTTAACAGATGACATACTTGCTAAAGCAGCGCCGCAAGCGGCGCTGTGCGGGGGCGGGCTACCGGGTCTGCGGTTTCCGGGGACGGCGGGCCCGTTTTTTCGCGGCGGAAATGGCCCGCTCCGCCTGGAGGACGCAGGACAGTTCGTTTTCATTTTCCGGCAGATAACGAATCGTCTGGAGCTTGCCATGCTCCGCCAGCAGTTCCCGGAATTGTCCGCGGTACTCCTCAAAGGGCAGCGTATAGGCTTTATCATCCTGAAAGGTCATTTCCACGGCCTCAACATGGAGGGCGTTTTGCTTGACGCGCTGGACCTGTTCGCCATAGTTCAAGGGCTGGATTTTCCCCAGCACAAAAGCGCCGGGCCGCCCCGGAGCCACAATGACGCGGAAGGCTTTGATATGTTCGGCATCGTAGTCATAGTGCGTCCAAGTGGTGTGCGCCGTCGTTTCCCGCAAAAAAACCTCCCGTTCCAGGAGGCAGCGTGTTCCGCAGGGACGGCTCATCCAGAGAAAGGTACGGTCCTCCTGGCGGACTTCCAGCATGGCGGCCTGCAAAATGCGTTCATCATATTTGAGGTCCGACTGATAGCTCACAGTGTTTTCCTCTACGACACCTTCCAGGAAGGGAATCATATCAACCTTCTTTTCCATACCGTTCCTTCCGCGTGGCGGGATCATAGTCCGGGGACAGGTACTTTTCCTCAAACTCGGAGGGGGTATAGTACCCGGCTCCGGTGTCCAGGGACAGCTCTCCCGGCCCGATCTCCCGCTGGCCCTCCATGGGAACGGGAACCGGGGTCAGGACGGTGCCCAGGAACTTGCCGCCCGGCCCCTCCGCCAGACGGTGGGGGCGCTGGCCGTCCCCGGTTTGCAGCTCGTAGCGGAACATACCGGGGTAGACGGCCTCCGGGGGAATGGCCTTGCTGGTGAACAGCGCGGGGACGCCGAAAATCTCGATCTCTCGCATACGCTCCGGGATGATGTTGGGATTCTCCATTTTGCTTTCCTCCTTAATGTTGCGGGCCGGTTTTGGGGGGCCGCTTAGGCTGGATTTTGATGGGATCGGAGCCATCGGAGGGCTGGATCGCCTTGACGCGGCTGGCGGCATAGATGGCGTTGTCCGTTAGCTGCCGCTGCCATGCGCCCACGCTCTGCGCCCATTTGAAGCCCCGGCCTTTCAGCTCCTTGCGGACTTCTTCATCGGGAATCTCATCAAAGAAGATTTGCAGCCGGTTCACATCGGCGTTGGCAACAACCCTGCCGCCGTCAAACTCCCAGCCCTGATAGCCCAGCTCCTTTGCCTCGGTAAGCCGTGCGATACGCTTTTTGACGGTGTTGATATTCTGATTGTTATTTGCCAGGGCGTAAGCGGCAAAAGGCCGCTTGTCCCAGGGGTGGTGCCGCATATCCTCCACCAGCTTATCCGCCAGCTCGTCAGACAGGCCGTGAAAGCCCCGGCAGGTGCCGTTTTTCTTGTAGTAGGCGTTGATCTGCTTCATACGGGTCTGGGAAATTTGCAGGCTTTCCAGCTTCTCCTTCAGCTTGGCAAGGGCCTCCGGGTCATCGGAGGAAATGGCTGTGTTGTTCTCCGCCGCTTCTGCTCTGCGCTCGTAGTAGTCCGCCTTATCCGAGGCGGCAATAGACTGGTCCATTTTTTTGCCGATCTTGTCCCGGTAGCGCCGGTCGGCGGCGTTGTGGACAGGTTGTCCAAACGGGATGGCGGACGCCATATCGGTGGACTGCTTGTATAAGGAATGGCTGTCGGCGCGGGCCTTGTCCGCTTTTTCGTGGAGGCGGTCGATCCGGGCCTGTTTTCGTTCCTCGTAGTCGTTCAATCTGTCACTTCCTTTTCCTGGATTTTCGATAACTAGCTCTCCGCTGGTGTTCCTGGGACGGCTCGTCCTTCGTCAGCTCCGGCGGAGGCGGCTGGATGGCGTTGATGATCTCCCCGGCGGTGGAATGGATCACGTCCAGAGAGGCTTTCAGCTCCGCCAGCTCCTTCCCCCGGCTCCACCCGGCCACATAGCCCAGGGAGTAATCAGAGGTATCAATGCCAAAGTGCTGGCAGACGACATAGGCCACGCTCTCCGCCTCCACCTCCTTTTCCTGCCTTGGCTTGGGATTCTCCGACAGGAAGTCCGGGGGGTGGAGATTGGCATGGGCAGTCTCATGGATCAGCGTCTTGATGGTCTGGACTTGGCTCATGCCGGAGCGGACCACAACGCGGTTTTCCGCAAAGCTGGCGTAGCCCTTGGCTGTTCCGGGAACAGGCCCCAGCTCCACGGGAAGGGGGCACAGGGCGGCGAGGCGGGCGTATACATTCTCAAAATCTGGAACCTCCCCGCTCAATTCGGAGACGAGGCTGGGCAACTCCCGGCCCTCTGTCTGGCTTACGTCAAATACAGTGGCAATCCGAAAGCGGGTGGCGGTCTCCCTCCGCTTCTCTGTCAGCGGCTTGCCGTCCGGCCCGTATAGCGTCCGTCCGGTGTCCGGGTCCCTCTTTTCATACTCCACAAGGTAAGTAAAATGGCAGGGCGCGAGAATCTGGATGCCCTTCTCGTACCGCTTGACCTGCCGCCCAAACTTTTTCTTCCAGTCGTTGTATCCGGCCACGCTGGTAGCGGTGGGACATTGCAGCAGGATCAACAGCGCGTTTCCGAAACTGTAATGATGAAATTTGGACATGGCGGCAAGGTATTCGGCATAGTGCCCGCTGGCATACAGCTCCTTGATCCCATTCTCCAGGCGGTCCGTCAGCTCCGCCAGCCGTTCATCTGTTACCGGGGGCATAAATCACCTTCTTGGCGGCTTTGGAGGCCGCCTGTTTCTTCGAGGGGCAGGTTTCCTCTTTGGTTCCACCTTCATGACAACCCATTTGCCGCTCATGGAGCCCAACAGCATTTCCGCATAGTAAAACTTCCTTCCATAAAAAGCCGCTTGCTCCGGCGTTAGGGAATAAAAACCACTTTCGTTGTCTCCGCAAATAAAGAAAGTTCCGAAAATACCATCATTCTCACCAAGGCTGCGATTAAAATGTTCCTTGCTTAAAATGGCATTTTCATTTGCTACAATGGTTATGCCTTCTTCGGGAAAATACCGGGTATCAATTGGCCCGCCTACCACTGCCTTCATTTCCTCGTGGCCGTTGACCTCCTTTTCATAAGGGACGATCCCCGGTTCCACTACCAAAACATTCAAATCATCAGCTCCTATTAGTGGGAACGCGGCGGCTTGCGCTTTTTCGGGACAGGCTTCTTTTTCTGCTGCCGCTCCTTCATGTAATCTTCCAAACTTTTTGCGGGCTTGTCGTCGATGGAAACCAGGATATTCTTTGGCGGAACGCTCCGCAGCATGGCCTCTACATCCTCTGCCGGGCCCTTCGCTTTGTCCATTTTTTCCTCCTTTCCAAAGTCATCATCAAAAAGGGACAGCTCCCGGTCCTCGGCGGCGAACCGTTCTTCCAGAGCGGCTACTGTCCAGTCCTTCTTGAACTGTCCCAGGGCGTTATGGCCGAATTGCGTCAACGCTCTTTCGTCCATTTCCAGCAGTTTCCTCCAGAGCCGGGGGTGGTGGCGGCGCAGTTTTCGCAGTTAATCGATCCGCTGTAAGGGACAGCACCAGCAGGAACAGCGGTGATAGATCTCATACAGGCCGCCCCAGTCAAAGCCCCGGTCATAGCAGATTTGCAATGCCTGGGCCTCGGTGATGCCCCAATCCACAAGAGGGTATTGTTCCCCCTTGATCCGCTCCGGCTCGTCAGCAGCGATGCCGACATAATGCAGAATTTGATACTCCTTTTTCAGCCGGGAAACTTCCTTGTCGATCAAGTGGGTTTTGAGCTGGCCGGTGCACCACCGAACCTTCATGCTGGGCCATCCGTTCCCGTAGAGCGGGACGCCCAGCTTGTTCCGCAGATCAATGAAGGACTGCCGTTCCTTTGGCTGGTCGAACATCAGCCATTCAAAGCCCTTTGGGTGCCGCAGGATCGTCAGTTTCAACCCCCGTTTGTGGTAAAGGTATTGCTCCACTTGATCCCAGTGGCGGTACATCTCCGGGAACTCCATGCCGGTGTCGGCGGCCAATACCATGTCAATGGGCATCCCGCGCTCGATCATAAGCAGTAGCATGGCGGTGCTGTCCTTACCTCCAGAGAAGGAAACGGCGTGAAAAGGCTTCTTCTCCTGTTTGGCCATGAGCATGAAAAAAGCGCCCTTATGGGCGCTTGCGGGGAGGACTGTCCCGCCCCTTGCCGGAGCGGGCGGGCCTCACCTTCGCTTGCAGGGGATAACGGAACACCTTGTATTTTTCCGGGATGTGCTGTCCATCGTAGACCTGATGGAACTTTGTCCGGTTATTGTAGATGTAGCCCAGCTCTGAAAAATCCCCGCCCTCGTTGATGCAGGTGTCCTCGCCGTAGGATTCGTAGTCGAAATACAGTCTGGCCTTCTCCGGCAGACGGAACTCCCGGCGGTGATCCACCAGCCAGCGCCCGTATTCTTCCTCTGTCCGCACATCCGGGAAAAACTCATAACGGCCCAGATTGTAGGTCAGATTGATCAAATCCTGCATACTGTCCCCGTACTCTCCGTGGCTGATGGCGGCGGTGAACTTGTCCGTTTCCTCCGGCGTCAGGGCCCCGATCCGGCTGGCGAGGTAGTTCAGTTCGTCAATGGGAACGAACTCCCCCATCCGTCCGGCGAGGCCCTTGACGCTGGTGGAGTATTCCAGAATGATGGTTTCCTCGTACCGCAGGCCGTCCACGCCGATCTTCCGCAGAAGGGATTGAACCTGCTCCGCGGCAGCGGGGAAAGACAGCCACGCGGCGGCGAGAACTCCGGCGTTGTACTTGCCCAGGTTGGCGATATAGGCGGAAAACTCCATGCGCTATTTCTTCACGGGGTTCTTTTTGAAAATGGTCTCCTTCTGCTGGGCCTTCAACTGCCGCTGGCGGCGTTCCTCCAAGGCGTCATAGACGCTTTCCTCAATCTCCCGGGGCGTCATGGACACGTCGGGGAAATACTTCCGCAGACGGTCTCCGGCCAGGATGACCTTGGTGTACTCGGGCCGCTCCTGTTCGCCCTTGAAGGGGGGCTTTTCCTCCGGGGGATTTGTGGGACCGGCGGGCGGTGCGGCAGGGCCAGAGGACGGGACCGTGGTCTCCGGCGCGGGGGGATTGGTGGAGAGAACGGGGCTCGGTGCGCTGGGCTCGGGGGCGTTGGGAGCGGCAGGCGTTCCCGCCGTCTGCGGCGGCTTCACGTCCGGGGAGGGCGGAATGGGCGGCGGAACGGAGGGACCGCTGGTCGGGGTGGGCGAAGGCGTAGGCGGCTGGGGAGCTGGGGGCGGCGTGGTCTGCTTGGGAGCCAGGTCCTTGTCCTCCAGAATCTCCCGCATGGCCTGTTCATCCAGTTTTCCAGCCTTCTCCGCCTTTTTCATCCGCTCGATCCGCTCGGTGGTGAGCTTATAGCTCAAATCGGACAGGTGGAGAACTTCATCCTGATTCTCCGGTTTCAGGAAGGAAATGGCGGAGGCAATGGACAGGGGCAGGGAATTGTCGTCCACCCGGTCGCACACGTCCTTGGTGGCCTCGGAGAGACGGATGATCCGGTTGAGCTTGCTCACCTTCATGCCCATCTCCTGGGCCAGCTTTTCATCACTGTCCAGTTCTTCCGCCTTAAAGGTGCCCTTCTTCTTCCGGCCCGCCTTCTGCTTCATGCCCTCCATCTTCATCCGCAGGGAGCGGGAGAGGTCGAACATGGAGATATGAGGCCGATGGAGGTTGCCGTCCGCTACCAGGATTTTCGCGTCCGCGTCGGAAATTTTCTGGATGATGGTGGGGACGGGATAGTTCAGCTCCGTGGCAATCAGGTGGCGGCGCTGGCCAGAGAGGATTTCCAGGGTTCCCTCGTCCCCGATCCGGGCGAGAACGGGGTCCTTCACGCCGTTCAGCTCGATGGACTTTTTCAGCTCCTGGTAGTCCTCGCTCTTGGTGTCCACGGAAATGGTGTTGTATTTGGACTTCTCCAGGTAGGCGGGGTGCAGGAGGATGAAGAAAGCCTCGTCCTCCTTGGGGCTGGGAATATCCCGTCTGGCCTTTTCGTCCGGGGGAACCAGGCGCTCGTCAAACACCTGGGAAATGGCGGTTCCAGCGGGCCCCTTGGCGGCGGGGCCGGTCACGGCGGCGGGAGGCTCCGCTTTCTTGGGAGACGGAACCTCCTTCTTCTCACCCTGGGCGGGCTCGGGAACCCCGGTCCCCTCGGGGGGCTTAACCTCCTTGGGCTTCTCGCCAGGAGCAGGAGGTACGGGCGGCTCCGGGGTCTCCTTTTTCTCGCCCTGGGCAGGCTCCGGGGGCTTGATGCTCTCGGGAGGCTTGACCTCTTTGGGCTTCTCACCCTTCTCACCCTGGGCAGGCTCCAGGGGCTTGATGCCCTCGGAGGGCTTGGCCTCCTTGGGCTTCTCACCAGGAGCAGGGGGCGCGGGCGGCTCCGGCTTCTTGGGCTCCGGGGCCTCCTTCTTCTCCTCCTGGGCGGGCTCGGGGCCCTTGGCCCCCTCGGGAGGCTTGGCCTCCTTGGGCTTCTCACCAGCGGCAGGGGGCGCAGGCGCTTCCGGCTTCTTGGGCTGCGGTGCCTCCTTCTTCTCCTCCTGGGCGGGCTCGGGACCCTTGGTGCCCTCGGGGGGCTTAACCTCCTTGGGCTTCTCGCCGGGGGACGGATTTTCCGGCCCCTTGAGGTCGGACTTTTCCTCCTTTTTGCCATTGGCTCCAGGCTCCACCAGCTTGCCAGGGACCGGAACAGCCGGCTTCCCGTTTGCCTGCCCGTGATACTTGATGGCCTCCTGCAAGCTCATTTCGTAAACCAGGGCGGGAATGTCCTGCTTCTTCATGAGTTCGCAGGCCCTCTTGCGCCGGTAGCCGGTGACAAGCTGGTATTCGCCGTCCTCCCGGAGCCGGAGGATCACCGGCTCCTTCACGCCGCCCGTCTGGATGCTGGTGACAAGGCCGCCGTAGGTCTTGTCCGGCTGCCTGGAAATGGGTACGCCGGGCAAATCGTGGATTTTTGCCAGGGGGATGTTCTGCGGCTTGGGGATCGTGGGGTCTCTGCTGTTTTCGTTTGCCATAAATACCTCCATTTTAGAAATATATTTGCTAAAAATCGCGTCTCACGGTGAGATTTGATTCTTAACAGAAAGTTGAGGATTCCGGCCGAATTTGTGTCTCACCCTGGGATTTATTTCTCTTGGAATTGCGTCCCACGGTGGGATTTATTTCAGCCGAAGTCATGCCGCACAGCGGCGGAATAGTAAGGGCCTATCGTCACCGGCGCGTTGTAGAGCGCCGTCAGCAGATAGGCCCGGATGTTATTGATTTTTGTGGTGGTCTGTTTCAGCGAGTCAATCACATACTGGATATGCCCGCTGTCAAGCTGGAAAAAACGGTCCTTGACCGCCTCCGTGGGAACGTCGCTGCCGCTGATCCGTATGGTGGGGGCGGTGCTGCATACCACATCCAGCATCAGCTCCAGCAGATCGTCTATGTCATCGCAGGGATGCTCCCTTCGCAAACGCTCGTAGTCAATGTTCTCTTTCAGTTCTTCTCTGCGTTCGTATCGCTCCATCTTCAATCCCAACGAGGGGGACTTTCGGGGGAGGATGGATCAGTCTGAATAAGCTCTGTCTGGTTTCTCTTAGTATGATTAGGGTCGAATTTTTCGACTTCTGGAAGTCGATTTTTCCGACTTCTGCAAGTCGGGAAAATCGACCTCTGAAACGGGCGCAAAAGGCTCCGGGGGAGGCGGGGCCGGTTTTGGCGGTATGGTCCGGGTGGTGAACCGCTTGACGTAGATTTTCGTGGGCTTTCCCTGGCCCTGCTTGATCCGCTCGATCAGGCCGATGCCCTTTTTCGTGTCCAGCTCCGCTAGCAGCTTCATGGCCTTGTCCCGCCCGCAGGTCATATCCCCGCATATCTCGTCCAGGGAATAGTAGATATAGACCCGTCCGGTATCATCGTACCAGCCGTTTCTGGCGGATAGGCTCATGCGATCCAGCAGCATCCCGTACAGCAGCTTGGCGTCCGTGGAGACGTGCTTGAATTTGGGGTTCGTAATCAACTGGCGGGGAATTTTGAAAAAGACAAATTCCTCCGATTCATCGCCGTAGAAATAATCTGACAAAATGACTTCCGGCATGGTCAGGGCCTCCTTTTGGGCAAAAGAAAAAGCACGATTTTTCAATCGTGCTTTTTCAAGGGTGTTAAACTGTGTCACATTGGCTTCTTTTTGCGGTGACTGCCTGATGTTTTTAGGTTCTGCGTGTCATTCTTTATCAGGCACACCCTTCGGCGGCCCGCTTTTGCGTTCACGCATCCTCTATGATTTGAATATCCATCAGGGTTCCGTACCCCTGGAAATCGGGACGGGTGAAATCCCGGATAGTCTCAATGCGGACCGTGCCTTCCGCGCTGGACAGGATTCGCATAGCTCCCCGGAACCCTCCGCCGGTCAGGCTCTTCCCGTTGGAGGTCAGCACGTCCCGGAAGAAGCAGACCTTCTCCCCGTTGAAATGCCACTGGTCCGCCCCGGCATCATAGGTGACGCCAAAGGGCGCGTAGCCCTCCGCGATGGCGGTCAGCTCCTCTTTGGACCATTCCCCGTCCCCGGCCACGGCGGTGACGGGGGCGGAATGCCGGAGGGCCTCCACGTTTCGGGCGGCGAAGGCCTCCTCTGAAAACGCCTCCACCCCGGTCAGGGTCCCGGCGGGGTCATAGGAGCCGTCCTCGGCGCGGACAAGCCCGCTGCGGTCCCGGACGGCGTACACGTCCACCACGCCGTTTTCGTCGAAGAAGTCCAGCCCGGCCTGGGCGCCGTCCTCGGAGAGGGGGTAGTAGTCCTCGAACCACCGCACCAGCCGGCCGTCAAACCGGAGCTCGTTTTTTTCGGCGTCGTAGCACAGGCCGAAGGGGGCGTAGGGTAAAAAGAGCTCCGCTTGACAGGTCTCCCGGTCCTCTTCGCCTTCTTCCGAAAGCGCCACCGGGGACCCGCTCACCGCCGCGCTGCCGTCCCATGCCTCCGCCGGGGCGGCGCACCCGGCCAGGCATGCCGCCAGCAGCGCGCTCCAGAGAGCCGCTTTGAGCCGCCGTGCAGTCCTTCGTCCCGCCGCAGTCTTTTTCATTGCGATCATGCCTCCTGTCCTTCCTGTTCCGTGGGGAACGTCACCACTGCCGTAAAGAGGTCCGCCACCGTCTCCACGCGAAACGCGCCGCCGCAGGCCTCGGTGAAGGAGCTGGCGATGCTCAACCCCAGGCCGCTGCCGCCGTCGGTGCGGCTGGAATCCCCCCGGACGAACCGGGCGGTGAAGTCCACCCCCTCCGGCAGCTCGCTGCGGGAGGTGTTGCGGACGCTGGCCTCGGCGGTTCCCTCCGCCGTTTTCAATTTGAGATAGACCCGGCTGCCCTCCAGGGCGTAGCGCAGGGCGTTGTCGATGAGGTTTTGGAAAACCCGGTAGAGCCGCCTGCCGTCGGCGGTGATCATGACGGGTTCCCCGGGAAGCTCCACCTTGAAGGTCAGGCCACTCTTTTGAATGGGCCCGTCCAGGTCTGCCAGGGTCTGGCGGAGGAGCTTGGCAAGGTCCAGCCGTTCCAGGTGGACGGGGAGCTGGTCCGCCGCCGCCTTGCTGATGTCAAACACATCCTCCACCATGGTTTTCAGCCGCTGGGCCTTCTGGTCGATGATCTTTGCGTAGTCCGCCGCCGCCGGGGGCAGGTCCTCCTGCCGGAGGAGCTCCGCATAGGAAAGGATGGAGGTCAGGGGGGTTTTCAGGTCGTGGGAGACGTTGCTCACCAGCTCCACCTTCATCCGCTCGCTGCGGGTCTGCTCGGCCAGGGCGGCCTTCATGCCCGCCTGAATGTCGTTGAGGCTCTCCGCCGTCTGGCGCAGGTCCGCGTCCTCCGGGAGTCTCAGGGGCCTCTCCAGGTCCCCGGCCCGGACGGCCTCCACCTGGTCCGCCAGGGCGGCGATGTCCTTTGCCAGCCCCCGGCTCCGCCAGGCGCTGTAAAGGGCCCATACCAGCAGCGCCTCCAAAAGGCAGGCCAGAAGAAGCAGGCACCACCCCCAAATGCCGGGATGGACGCGCACAAAATTGACCAGGACGGCCATTGGGAACAGGGAGAGGGCAAAATACGTCAGCAGCGCCAGCAGCACCAGGCCGCCGCTCCGGGCCAGCCGCTTCTCAACAGGCCGTTTCAGCTCGCTTGCCCGGAGGGAGCGAAAAAGAGTGCGGAGGAGGGACCTCCGGGCCTCCCTGGGGTTTTGCTGATGGTCGTTGCGAAGCAGCCGCCACAGCCAAAAGAGGGCGATGAGGGCCGGGACGTTCATGGTAACCAGCCGGACAACCGCCATGCCCCAGGCGGCGAAGGAATACCCGTCCTCCCAGCCGTAACTATAGCTGTAAAGAAGCTCATAAACCAGGTCGAGATTGAGAAGTCCCGGCAGGAGGGCCCACAGCAGGCACGCCGTTACCAGCAGGAAGCGGGCCTCCGTCCAGACATGGACCGTCCAGGAGGCGATTTTCCGGTTCACCGGCTCCACGGATTTGCGCAGCAAGCACCAGACCACCAGGCACCACATGGCGATGAACAGCAGCAGGCCCTGGGTTTTGTAGAAGGACTCGCTTTCCTCCACCTGTCGGGCGAGGCTGTAAAAGGCGCTGTTGTAATAGGTCCCGCCGTTTTTGTAGTCCACGCCGTAGTACCGCTCCGGCGTCTGCCGGACGGCCATGTAAACCGTCACGCCCTTCAGGTCCTCGCTGACGGGGAAATTGTCATAGCCGGGGACGAACCATTTGGAATCCCCATCGTAGATGCCGCTTCCGTAGACGTCCAGGTCTTGGAGGCCTTTCCGGATGGAGACCTTGCCGTCCTTAAACTGGAGATAGAAGTTATACTCCCGCAGGGACCGGGCCATCAGGCGGCCCTGCTCATCCTTGGTGGGGTCGGTATTGGTATAGATCTTTCGCTCCTTCCCCTCTCCGCTCTGGATGTAGTAGAGAACGTTCTTGTCCGTCTGATAGGCCGCGTCCGGTTCCTTCTCCGGTTCCTTCTCCGGCTCCGCCGGGAAAACGGGCTCCAGCGTTCCCTGGTCCACCGTCGTGGCTTCCGCAACCTCGCCAAAGCCCCACCAGGTCCGAATGGCCTCCTGCTCCACCACCGCGCCGTTGTAACCGCCGTCCCAGTAGTACACTCCATCGTAGAAGTCCACCGCTCCCCCGGCTCCGATGGTCAAAAACTCCCGGAGATAGTGGGAAACCTCGCCCCGGAAGGCGTCCGTCTCCTGCCAGTCCCACTCCCATCGGGGGGAGGGGTCCCGCTCCCAGGCGATCCGATTTCCCAGAGCCCCCAGGGCGGAGAGGGCCAGCGTCATTCCCAGGAAGAAGGCCAGGAAACCAACCAGCGCCTTGACCCGCCCGCCGGGGCGGAGGACCTTCACGCCCTTCCCCGCCGCCGCGGCCTCCCGGACCTCTTCTGCCACGAACCGTTCCAGGGCCTCGCCGGGGTCCTTATCCGTGTTGTTCCATTTTGTATCCAATGCCCCACACCACCTTAATATAATCTGGCTCCTTGGGATTCAGCTCGATCTTCTCCCGAATACGGCGGATGTGAACCATCACCGTGTTCTCGCAGGAGAACGCGTCCTCGTTCCACACCCGTCGGTAGATTTCCTCGGCGGGAAAAATCTGCCCGGGGTGGTGGAAGAGCAGGTCCACGATTTTGCTCTCCGTGGGGGTGAGCTTCACCTCGTCCCCGTCGGCCCGGAGAATCCGTCCGGCGGGGTCGTAGCTGAGCCGCCCGTTCACCAGAAGGCCCTGCCGCCCCTCGGCGTGCACGTCGCCAAGAGACGTGTACCGCCGAAGCTGGCTCCGCACCCGGGCGATGAGCTCCTGGGGGTTGTAGGGCTTGGTGACGTAGTCGTCGGCCCCCATGGAAAGGCCCAGGATTTTGTCCGTGTCCTCGCTTTTGGCGGAGAGGACGATCACCGGCAGGTTCCGCTTTTCCCGGATGCGGAGCAGGGCGCTGAGGCCGTCCAGTCTCGGCATCATCACGTCGATGAGGATGAGCTTCACGGCGGGGTCCAGACATTCGTCCACGGCCTGGAGGCCGTCATAGGCCCTGCGGACCGGATAGCCCTCCCGCTCCAGGGTGATGGCAATGGCGTTCACGATTTCCGGGTCGTCGTCCACAACTAAAATACATTCGTTCATATCGGGCTTCCTCCCTTGAGCTGTGTATAGGATAGCAGGCAAATCTTACGAACGGCTTGACAAAATTCTTAAGAATTTCTTACGATTAAAAAAGGCGGGGAAGCTCCCCGCCTTTCCACTATGTCAGTCCTCCAGGGCCTTTTGCAGGTTGTCAATGACCTTGTTCAGCCTTTCCTCATGCGCCGCCGGGTCCTTTTCCTTTTTCACTTCCTGCAAGCTGTCCAGCACAAAATGGATAAAGGCCTTGAATTGGCTGTCTGTCATTCCCATGCTGAAACGCTCCTTTCCTGGCTGGGATGCTTCTATTTTACCGTAAAAGCGCCCAAAGGTCAAGGCGTTCCAAAGCCCTATTTTTTCAGCGGCAGCGTAAACAAAAACCGCGTCCCCTCCCGGCCGCTCTCGGCTTTCAGGACCCCCTTGTGCTCCTGGGCAATGACCGCGGCGATGCTCAGCCCCAGGCCGAAGCCGCTCTTCTCCCCCCGGGAAGCGTCCGCCCGGTAAAACCGCTCAAAAAGCCGCCCCAGCTGCTCCGCCGGGATGGGCTCCCCGGGGTTGGACACCGTCAGCCTAGCCTGGCGCTCCGTCCGCTCCAGGGCCAGGGTGATGGTTCCCCCCTCCGCGCCGTACTTCACGGCGTTGTCCAGCAAGATGGAGACCAGCCGCCGGAGCTTATCCCCGTCCCCCAGCACCGTGACGCCCTCCGCCACATGGTACTCCAGGGGCTTTCCCGCCTCAAAGGCCACCGGTTCGAAGGCCAGGGCGCAGTCCTCCGCCACGTCGGACAAGGAGACCTCCGCCAACACGGCGCTCTGGGCCAGGTTGTCCGCCCGGGCCAGGGTCAGCATCTCCTCCACCAGGCGCTTCATCTGCTGGGACTCGGAGAGGATGTTGTCCGTCCACCGGGCGGGCCGCTCCTCCAGGGGCAGGGCGGAGAGGAGCTCCGCGTTGGAGAGAATCACCGTCAGCGGCGTTTTCAGCTCGTGGGAGGCGTC
Organism: uncultured Oscillibacter sp.; assembly: GCA_910587705.1. GTDB lineage: Bacteria > Bacillota > Clostridia > Oscillospirales > Oscillospiraceae > Oscillibacter. Next base: position 5,167 of record CAJUMX010000015.1, on the reverse strand, counting down.
GGAGAGGAACTGGCGCTGCTGGCCCCAGGCCCGCTCCACGGGCCCTGTCGCCCACCGGGCCAGGATGACCGACACCCCCAGCAGCAGCAAAAAGGCCGCCAGGGCAATGCGCAGATAAGAGCCCATCATCTCCCGGAGCATGGCCCGCTCCATGGACATGTCCACAAAGGCCAGCCGCCGGTAAAGCCCGTTGTCCCGCCGAAGATAGCGGAGGCTGTAGCTCTGGATTACGCCCTCCGGGGGCTCCTGGCCCAGGCAGTCCTCTAAAATGGCGGTGAGCTCCGCCGTGTCCTCCAGCCCGGCGTAGGTGCCGCCGGTGACGTAGGCGGCGTAGGTCCCCCCGCCGCCGGGCCAGACGCTGACGGTGAAATAGGGCAGCAGCACCTTGTCCCCGCCGATTTCCACGCCGATTTCCGGCTTCCGCCCGCCGGACAGGGCCTCCTCCTGAATGACCCGGTGGAGCACCTCCCGGCTCAAATCCGCCACATTTCCCCGGAGGGCGGCGAAGATGGCGAAGCACACCACCGCCAGCACGGCGGTGACCATGGCCATGCAGATGGCCACAAATTTCAGCCGGAGCTTTCGAATCATGCCGCCCACCCCTCATTGTGCATAAGTTTGTGGAAATTGTGTAAAACCGCCAGAAGGCTGTGGATAAGATGGGCGGAACTCACAGTTGACGAAACGGACGTTTCAGTCCTCCTCCAGGCAGTAGCCCACCATGCGGATGGTGCGGATGCGGACCTTGGCGTGGAGATGGGCCAGCTTTTTGCGTAGGAAGGAGATGTAAACCTCCACATTGTTGTCCTCCGCGTCGGACTCATAGCCCCAGATTTTCAGCAGCAGCGACTCCTTGGTCAGCACCAGATTCCGGTTCAGCATCAAGAGCTCGCAGATGTCAAACTCCTTTCGGCTGAGGCGGACGGACCGCTCCCCATAGGAGAGGGTGAAGCTGTTCTTGTCCAGCCGCAGCCCGCTAAACTCCAGGGAATCCGGATTCCGCAGCTCTGGCTGCCGCCGGGTCAGGGCCCGGACGCAAGCCAGCAGCTCCTTGGGGTCGAAGGGCTTGGTCAGATAGTAGTCCGCTCCCCGGTCCAGGCCCTCCACCTTGTCCGAGACCTCCGACCGGGCGGTGAGCATCAGCACCGGCGTGGCGTTCCCCGCCTCCCGGAGGCGGCGCAGCACGGTGAAGCCGTCCAGCTTGGGCAGCATCACGTCCAGCAAAATCACATCGTAAATGCCCGTCAGGGCGTCGTCCAGGCCGGACTCGCCGTCGTGGCGCACATCGGCGGTGTAGCCACCCAGCTCCAGCAGGTCCTGGAGCGTGGCGGCCAGCCTTGCCTCGTCCTCGATTACCAGCACCCGCATGGGCGCACCTCCTTACTCCTGGGGTTCCGCCGGGGTTCCCTCCTGGCCCTCCGCCGGGGCGGGCTCCTGGGTCACGCCCCGCATCCCGGCCACGGAAATGGTCATCAGCGCGTCCACACTGTCGGTGGACAGGGCATAGATGGCCCCGCCCTCCTCCAGCCGGACATAGCGCCCGGACTCGTCGGGCATCCGGGCCCCCACGGTGAGGGTGAAGGTCTGGTCCATGCCGTTTGCGGCGTATTCCACCTTCAAAATGGCATCAGCGCTTTGGAAGCCGCAGATTTCCGCCGCCTCCTCGCTGGGGAAGTAGTCCACGCATTTTGCCATGGACATGGTTTTCAGGTCGTAGAGCAAATCTTGCAGCAGGGGGCTGGCGGTGACGTTGTCGCTGCCCTCAAACCACAGGGCGGGCTGGTCCTCTCCGCTGGAGCGCCGGGCGTTCAGGGTAACCGTGGGCCGCTCTGGCTCCTCCGCCGGTTCCAGGCCCCCCGCTTCCTTCTCGCCGTTCTCCTCAGCGGATTCCGGCTCCGGGGCGGGGCCCTGGATCGTGATGGCCCGGAGGTTTCTCTCGCCGAGGTCCGGCAGCTCCGGCAGGGCGCACATGTCGTAAATGGGGGTCCGCATCAGCTTCATCAAGGTGTCGGCCACGATGTAGACCGTGGTCTCGTCCCCGTTCATCTGCATGTAATAGCTGTCCCCATCGGTGGTGGTTTTCCCGAAAGCCAGGGTCTGCTCCCCGGTCCCCGCCGTGGCGGTGAGGGTGGCGGAGGGGGTGTCCAGGCCGTATTCCGCCATGCTCTCCCCGGCGGGCAGTGTCTGCTGGAATTTCAGGGTCGTCAGGGTCTCCAGAACAGAGGTCACCGTGCCGCTGTTCAGGGGGAAGTCCGGCCCGTCGGCCCAGACCCACTCCCCCTCCTCATCCAGGGCAAAGGAGAGGGTGGCGGCGCCGTTGTACCAGCGCAGGGCGGTGTAGGCCCCGGAATCCACCGGGGCGCCGGATGCGGCAAATCCGGCGACAGCGCTATCCGTTCCCGCCAGGGCCTCCTCCCGCCCCTCCCGGTAAATCATGCCAAAGACAATGAGCAAAGCCAGGAACAGCACCCCCACGATGCTCAGCAGTATGGTGACGGTCCGTCTCTCTTTCCAGGTCATGAAGCGTCCTCCTGTTTAAAGCCGGCGGCAGTCCGCCGGAAAGTCGTTGCAATCTCATGTAAGGATAATCGGCGTTTATTATATCCTACAGGACCCGGTTTTGTCAATTTTACGGCCCCGGCCTGAAAGCTGTCTGAAAGATTTTTCCGCAAGGTTCACAGTTTATTTATAAAAAATCCAGATTGATTTCAAATTTCCCGGTTATGCTAGTACCATCCTCTACGGAGGAGACACGATTTCCTCTCTTTCTGTTTCTTTTCCCTCTTTGCAGCCGGCGGCGGGCCTTCCCGTTCGCCGGATTTTTTTGCCTTTTTGCCCGTCGCCGGCAAAGGCGTGTCCCCATCGGCACGGTTCGGCTGTGGGAGCCGGGTACCCCGAAAAACAGGACGGATCAGAGCCCGCTCCCTGCCGCCTGCCCTGCCTTTTGTTAAAATGCGTCGGTCGACGTCCCCTGCCAGCAAGAACCTCTTGCAATGTGGGGAAGCCTTCGCTATAATAGGGTTGAACCGGATTGGTTACAGATTTCACAAGGAACAGGCGGAGAGCGCCGCCTGAAAAAATAGGAGGAAACGGCTATGAGAGGTGTACACAGCGCAGTCGACGACATCCGCCGCACAGTCTTTAAAGAGGTGGCCAAGCTGGCCCTGGAGGGCGGGGACCCCCGTCTGCTGGACCAGATTCCCCTGAAAATGATTCAGGGCGACGTGGCGAAGCACCGCCACGACGTCTTTCTGGAGCGGGCCATCGTCCAGGAGCGGGTCCGACTGGCCCTGGGCCTGAACATCCGCTTCGCCGGGGAGACCACCCCCGTCAGCGAGGACCTCCAGTGGGCGGAGAAGTCCCAGAAGCACTTCCAAAACCCCCTGGTGAACATCATCCCCTTCGCCTGCAACGCCTGCCCCCCCAAGCAGCTGCGCATCACCGACAACTGCCAGGGCTGCATCTCCCACCCCTGCATGAACGTCTGCCCCAAGGACGCCATCTACCGGGACAAGGACAAGCACTGCCACATTGACCAGGATAAATGTATCAAATGCGGCAAGTGCTTCAACCAGTGTCCCTACCGGGCCATCAGCAAAATCGAGCGGCCCTGCGCCGCCGCCTGCGGCATGGACGCCATCGAGTCCGACGAGCTGGGCCGGGCGAAAATCAACTACGACAAGTGCGTCTCCTGCGGCATGTGCCTGGTGAACTGCCCCTTCGGCGCCATCGCCGACAAGAGCCAGATTTACCAGGTCTGCCAGGCTCTGCAAAACAACGAGAAGGTGGTGGCCTGCGTGGCCCCGGCCTTCGTGGGCCAGTTCGGCAAGGACGCTACCCCCGCCAAGCTCCACGCCGCCATGAAGGTGCTGGGCTTCTACGACGTGGTGGAGGTGGCCATCGGCGCGGACCTTTGCACCGTGGAGGAGGCCCACGACTTCCTGGAGGAGGTCCCCGCCAAGCAGCCCTGGATGGGCACCAGCTGCTGCCCCGCCTGGAGCGTCATGGCGAAAAAGCTCTATCCCGAGTTCTCCGACTATATCTCCATGGCCCTGACCCCCATGGTCATCACCGCCCGGATGGTGAAGAAGGACCACCCGGACGCCAAGGTGGTTTTCATCGGGCCCTGCTCCGCCAAGAAGCTGGAGGCCAACCGCCGGACCATCCGCTCCGACGTGGACTTCGTGCTGACCTTTGAGGAGATGCTGGGTATCTTCGACGCGGCGGACATCGACTTCACCAAGCTCCGGGCCAACCCGGAGGACGAGATGGAGGAGGGCACCGGCATGGGCCGGGGCTTCGCCGTGGGCGGAGGCGTGGCCGCCGCCGTGGTGGAGGCCATCCGGCACATCGACCCGGAGCGGCAGATTAAAATTGAGTACGGCGACGGGCTGAAAAACTGCCGGAAGATGCTGGCCATGGCCAAGGCGGGCAAGCGGGACGGCTATTTGCTGGAGGGCATGGGCTGCCCCGGCGGCTGCGTGGCCGGCGCGGGCACCATCCGCCCCGTCCGCGACAGCATGATGACCGTGGAGAAGTTCAAAAACGAGGCCCCCTCCATGAGCTGCACCGAAAGCCCCTATCTGGACCGGCTGGAGGAAGTGGAGCAGAAATACGAGATCAACCACCACGACTAAGCCCCGCGAAAACAGCCCGGTCTCCCGACCGGGCTGTTTCCCGCTTTTGTCCCGCTGGAATTTAAGAACAAACCGTAAATTTCACGCAAATTTTAATTTTGTGACATTTGCAACTAGCAGTCTTTCTCCGAACCTGTTATACTCAAATCACGAACTGAACAGGACCAGGAGGTCTTACATTTTAAGGAGGAATACGATTATGAAAAAGTGGGTTTGCCCTGTCTGCGGCTATGTGCATGAGGGAGAGACCGCCCCGGAGAAGTGCCCCCAGTGCGGCGTTCCCGGCGCGAAGTTTAAGGAGCAGGGCGCGGATATGACCTGGGCCGCCGAGCATGTGGTGGGCGTGGGCAAGACCTTTGGCGCGGACGTTCCCGCCGAGGTTCAGAAGGAAATCATCGACGGCCTGAACGCCAACTTCGCCGGCGAGTGCACCGAGGTGGGCATGTACCTGGCCATGGCCCGTGTGGCCCATCGGGAGGGCTATCCCGAGATCGGCCTGTACTGGGAGAAGGCCGCCTATGAGGAGGCCG
>CAJUMX010000014.1 GCA_910587705.1 uncultured Oscillibacter sp. | reverse complement strand
AACTTTGTGGCCTGTCTGGTAATGAAGACAGACAGGCCTCTTTTCGACAGGCTGGAGCGCCCCGGTGACTATTATGGTCGCCGGGGCGCTTTTTTTGTTTCTCCGCATATTTCAAAGGAGGCAATCACCATGCCGTCAAACTTGAATCTGGACTACTACGGCACCGAAGCAGACCAGTACAGTTTCTACCGTATCCCCAAGACCCTGCTCACCGACCCCCGGTATAAGAGTGTTTCCATCGAGGCCAAGGTTCTCTACGGCCTCCTGCTGGACCGGATGGGACTGTCCGTCAAAAACAGTTGGATGGACAGCGAGAAGCGCGTCTACATCTATTTTACCCAGGAGGACGCCATGACCTTTATGGGCTGCGGGAAGGACAAGACCACGAAGCTGTTCCGAGAGCTGGACAAGGACGGCATCGGCCTGATCGAACGCAAGAAGCAGGGCCAAGGACGGCCTACGAAAATCTACGTCAAGAACTTCATTCTGCCCCCGGAACCCGGCCAGCCCCAGCCGCCGGAACAGACGCCGCCCCCGGCCCCCCAGACTGCGGAAAAACCGCCGTCAAGACCGCTGGAAACGCGCGGTCTTGACGGCGGTTTTTCCGTCCCTAATAAGACTGAAAAGAAAAATACTGATCTGAACGATATTAACCCATCCATCTTTCCCCCTACCCCCGCGCCGTCTGCCCGTGCCAGACCGAAAGGGAAGATGAGGATGGATGAGATGGATAGATACCGGGAGCTGATAAAAGAAAATATCGACTTTGACCTCCTGCTCCAAGAGCATCCCTACGATGAGGAAACGCTGGAGGGCTATGTGGAGCTTATGGTGGAGGTCTGCTGTTCCCGGCGGGACTTCATCCGCATTGCTGGCGAGGAAATGGCTGCTGGCGTGGTCAAAAGCCGGTTCCTGAAGCTGAACCATGAGCATATCGCCTATGTTCTGGACAGTCTGAGCCAGAATACCACGCTGGTGAAGAACATCAAGGCATACACCCTGGCTGCGCTCTACAACGCGCCCACAACCATCAGCCAGTATTACGCATCCCTGGTCAGTCACGATCTGGCCCAGGATGCCGCTGGAATATAACAACCGGAGAAACGAAGGAGGATTTTCTGTATGGCAAACAAAATCGACATTTTGGTGGTGGACCCCTGCAAGGCTCCCCGCCCCATCCAGGTGGAGGATACGCTGGAAGCCTTTCAGCAGATTGTGGGCGGACCCATTGAGGCCGGGTGCTATCTGCCCCAGCGGGTCATGCTGATCTGCAACGGTGAGGGCAAGAACATGAAACTCATGCCCAACCGGGAGAATCCCACGGACAGCGGGGACTTCATCGCCGGGACGTTCCTGCTGTGCGGCTTTGAGGGGGAACACTTTACCTCCCTGACCCCTGCCCAGCAGCGGGAATTTGAAGCCTACTTCGCCACGTCCGGCCCGGAAGGAGGCGATAAGGATTGACCCACCGCCATCTGCTCCGCCGCCTGCTGGTCCCGCCCTAGTACATAGCACACCCCGGAAAATCCAAAATCTGAAAGGAGGACGCATGAGCATCAAATTTCCCAATCTAAAGCGATTCTTTTCTCTGTTCCTGGCGGCGGTGATGATGGTTAGTCTTTTAGCAGTCAACGCCCACACCGCCGATAGGAGAAAAATAACCGACTACGGCGACGCCTACGGTCATTGGGCCTATGAAGCCCTGGCGTGGGCGGCGGACGCTGTTGCCGCCATGGTAGAGCGGGGCTACGTCAGCGGTTACAACGATGGCCGTCTGAACCCCAAGGGCCAGATCACCCGTGCGGAGATGGCGCAGATCATGAGCAATATCTTCCAGAGTGTCCATGATTCCGGCGATCTCACCGGCACCCACCGGGACACGGTTCTGGTGCGGGGCACGGTAAGCATCAAGAACGCTGTGTTTGAGAGTGACCTGATTCTCGCCAACGGCCTGGGGGAGAAGGCCCTGGACCTCAATAACATCACCGTCAAGGGGCGGCTGGTGGTATGGGGCGGCTCCGCCGTCAACATCAGCGGCAAATCCACCGTGGCGGGCGTGGTCACGCCCCGGAATGACGGCCCGGTGCAGGTGGTCTTTGACGCTGCCGCTACGGAACTGTCCAAGAAGGACTGCTCCATCGTCTACCCTAATGACATGGACAAGGGCAACAAGGTTCTGTTTACGGACAAGGCTGACAAGCCCGCCATCGCCTTTGACCTCCCGGCATATCGGTACGTGGGGGATTCCGTCTCCGTGAAAACCACGCTCACCGGCGCGGAGGCCGTCACCTGGGAGCTGACCCATGACGGGAAATCTATTGCCATGCCGGAGGGTTTCACCAAGGACGGCGGCACGCTGGCTCTGGCCGAGGCGGGCAAGTAACCCTGACAGCCACCCTCACGGACGCCGCCGGGAAGCAGTACACCGCCAGCCAGTCCATCACCATCCTGCCGGTAATCGTCCCAAACCTGACCGCCAGCGCGGAGAAGGTACATGAGGATGAATCCGTGGAGATCGGCCTGACGGCGGAGGGCGGGAAGCTCGATTCTGTCCGCTGGGCGCTGACCAAAGATGACAAGGAGACTTCTGCTGCCCTGGGCGACAATGGAGGAACCCTGATCTTTGATGGTGCTGGGGACTATGCTCTCACCGCTATCGCCAAGGACGCACATGGGCGGGAGTTTTCTTCTGAGCCTGTGGTAATCAAGGTGCTCCCGAACCTGTCCCTCTCCCTGACCGCTGACACTGATAAACTGCATGAGGACGAAGCGGCGGCGATCAGCCTGACCGTGGAGCATGGAACACCCTCGACTATTGAATGGGCATTGACCCATGACGGCGAGGATGTTTCTGTTCCTCTGGACGATCACGGCGGCAAGCTGGCCTTTGACGGTGCTGGGGCCTATGTTCTCACCGCTGCTGTTACGGATGAGCTAGGGAAGGAGTACACCGCCGCCTGCCGTTGGAGGTCTGCCCGGTGATTGTCCTGACCCTGGATGCGCCGGAGACGGCCCACGTTGACCGGCCCTCCGTTAGTCTCTCTGGGACTGACCGGGACGTGACCTGGGAAGTGACCTCCGAGGACGGCGCTGTGGTTGAGAACGAGCTGACCAACGAGGGCGGCGAGATTGCTTTTCCCTCTGTTGGTAACTACACCGTAACCGCCAGTGTCACGGACCACCTGGGCCGGACGTTCAGCGCCAGTGCCACCATCGCCGTATGGGACACCATGGGCCTGTCGTTCCAACTCCCGGAGTTCGCCCGCCCGGACGAAACAGTGAAGGTAAAAATGACCTCCACCAACCTGGGAGAGAACCAGGTGGAGTGGTCCCTGGCCGTAGACGGCCAGCCCGTTTCCCTCCCTGCTGGTATTAAGGGCAGTTTGGACAACGCCGGGGGCAGCGTGAAGTTCCTCCAGACCGGCACCAACGTCCTGACTGCCTCCGTAACGGACGGCCTGGGCCGTGCGTTCACCTATGAGCAGACGATTGAAGTTTCTCCCGTTCTCCATCTGAAGCTGACGGCGGATGTTGCCGTCCACACGGATGAACAGATCAGTGTCACACTGGAAAAGGACACCTCCCTGCCTGTGGCGTGGAGCGTGACCCCCTCCAATGACCCCGGCACCGCCGCCGCCTACTCCGGGGAGTTGTCCGATACCAGCGGCACTATTCAGATCACCAATGCCGGGGCCTATGATATTTCCGCCAGCGTGACCGACGCTACCGGGCGGGTGTTCTCCTTTGACGGTCCCAGCATTGAGGTTCTGGTCGATCAAGAATTGCGGGTGGATATGGTGGAGCGGCAGGTCTACACCGGCGAGACGGTGCAGGTGCGGACCCTATAACATTGAGCTGCCTGTGGAGCGGTCCTTGGAGAAGGACGGAAAGCCCGCAGCGGGATTATATTATCTCCGTGTGGAGGGCCAAAAGAAAGGAAGTGTGAAAAATGATCTACACAAATGAAATGAGAAAAAAGTTGGATGCCATTCTCAAAGCCTTTGAGAATTACATTGATGGACAGAGCTACTTTGATATTGTCTACTCCCCAAAAATCGGCTATGTCTGGACCGTGGTTGACGAACCAGGATCAGCTGGAGCGGAGCAGCTTGACACGCCGGAGGCCATGCTGGATAATTTGTTTAATGACATTATCAACGATGTTGTTGTCCCCGTGAAAGCACCCGTCTTAACGAAGCGCACACCTTGACAGAGAGTGAAGAAGCCGAGAGCCGCGGGAGGATCACCGCTATCCTGGAGCGGATTGAGGGCGGAGGGGCCGAGTACCTGGAATATCTGGATGAGTTTATCCGGGACTATCAGGAGCGCTGCGCCGGGGATAGTGAATCGTGTTAGAGAATTGCTGCGCGTTCACGGGCCACCGCCCGCATAAGTTTCCCTAGAAGTATGATGAAATGGACAGCCGGTGTGTGGAGCTGAAAGCGGTGCTGGCGGAGCAGATCACCGCTCTGGTCAACGGCGGTTTCACGCAATTCCTGTCCGGGATGGCGGAGGCCACCGATACATGGCCGGCCCTCTCCGTCCTTGACCTGAGAGAGCAGAATCCTGCAATCAAGCTCCATTGTATTCTCCCCTGCAAGGAGCAGGCGGACAAGTGGTCAGCTTCATCGCGGGACCTTTATCATTCGATTCTGGACAGGGCGGATTCTATCGTCTACGTCAGCAGGGTTTACCACAAAAATTGTATGCTAGAGCGTAATCGCTTTTTAGTAGACCACGCCGCCGCTCTGCTGGCTGTCTACAACGGAGAACGGCGCGGCGGGACGGCGGCGACCATGCGCTACGCACAGAAGATGGGCCGGGAGATTGTGGTGATTCACCCCATTACCCGGCTGATCTCCCATGGTGAAACTGCGCCGTTCCCGGCGCAGACCTGATGGGCGCTGCTGCGCCCCGTACTTCCTGCGCGGGTGTGCAGGAATGAGCGACCGTAGGGAGCGGAAAAGCCACGCCGTCAGGCGTGTTCGACCGGACGCAAAGCGGACGGTCCGGGGCTTGGGGGAACCCCAACAGGCTGCATGGAATATCGAAAACGATATTCCCATGCCCTGCTTGCCTATTCCATCGGAAACCCCTACTTCTCCCTTAGCCACAAGTCTTTGAGAGCAGGAACGCCCTGCGGGTATATTTGCGGTTTTGGGACAGAAACCTCCCATAAAAATGCGGTGCGATATTGACCGTCCCAGGGCGGGGCCTATCCGCTACAATAGATTTGACAAAATCTATTGTGGAGGTACACCCCATGACCTACGCTTACATCCGGGTATCCACCCGCGACCAGAACGAGGACCGCCAGCTTGCGGCCCTGACCAGCCTCGGCATATCGGAGGTGAATCTATTCTTAGACAAGCAGAGCGGCAAGGACTTTAACCGTCCCGCCTACCGGAAGTTAATCAAAAAATTGAAGCCGGGCGACCTTTTGATTATCAAAAGCATCGACCGACTGGGGCGTAACTATGAGGAAATACTGGAACAGTGGCGGCATATTACCAAGGAGATGCAAGCCGACATCCGGGTGCTGGATATGCCCCTGCTGGACACCAGCCATCACCGGGACCTGACCGGGACGCTGATCGCGGATATTGTTCTCCAGCTCTTGTCCTATGTGGCCCAGAGCGAACGGGAGAACATCCGCCAGCGGCAGGCGGAGGGCATCGCTGCCGCCAAAGCCAGGGGCGTGAAATTCGGAGCGGAGCGGAAGCCTGTGCCGGAGGATTTTGACGAGTGGTATCTGCGCTGGCGGCGCAGGGAGATCACCGCCAAGGCCCTTTGTGAACACCTGGGAATCCATATTACCACCGTCTACCGCTGGGCCGCGGAGCGGGGATTACCCTTCCAGTCCATGACGGGAAAGAAGGGTTGTCATTCGTACAGGAAAACGGAGGCATAAAATACGTTGTTCTGGTACGTAAACTTCGCCATGCCGCCACTTCTCTCCGCCGTCCTTTGAATCGTCCAGGTGCCGGTGCCGAAACTTCCCGCCCGCTTGGACGAGAGCAGCCGACCGTCTTTCCACGCCGGTTCCTGTTCGCAGGAATTGTCTACAGCAAACACAATATGGCCGTCCTCCCACGCGCACCGTACGCGGATAAAGGGCGCGGAACGGCGGACCTTCCGGCAGGCTTCCACCGCGTTTTCCAGCAGGTTCCCCAGCAGGGCGCAGACCTCCGATTCATTCATGGAGAGCCGCTCCGGCATATCCAGCTCCACATCATAGTCGATCTCATATTTCCGCGCTTCTTCCGCGTAGTGCGTGCATACGACATTCAAAGCAAAGTTTTTCGTAAAGGTCTGCCTTACATCCGGAGGCAGGCTTTTCTCGTAAACCGTCAGATAGTCTTTCAGGCCGTCAATGTTATGCTTGTCCAAATAGGCCCATATCACGTTCAGGTGCTGGCGTAGATCGTGGCGGGCCGCTTTCACCTCTTCATTGTACTGCAAAAGATGTTCATGCTGGGTCCGCTGGAGCTTCAAGAGCTGTTCCTGCACCCCGGCCTGTTCCGCAAGGACCGCCTGGCGGCGAATGCCATCCAGCGCGTCCAGCAGGATGGAATAAACCACGAATACGCACAGCAGCAACAGCACCCGCGCAAACAGAAAGCGAAAAGAGCGCACCGTTTCCGCCTGAAAATCACTGGTAAAACTCATCACGATGGCGGTGGTAAAGGCCGGAATCATCCAGATCGTCCGCCAGAACACCGGCGCGTCCGTATTGAGGACCTTATCCCTGGCGTTGGCAAAAAAGCGGAGGGCGAAGGGGGCCGACACCGCCAGCACCGCCAGGTTGAACAAGACGCTTGTCCAGGAATCCAGGCTCATGCCCGGATGGTAGAAGAAGCGGGCCTCTATGAATGTGGACACGCCCCGCAGGATCAGCACATAGTCTGTGACGAACAGATACAAAAATAGCACCTTCGTCCGGTCGTCCCGGACGGAGAAAAAGTAGATCGCCATATAAACAAGGGCAAAGCCATATTCCACCGTGCGCCCCACGCCGGTCTGCGCGACGGCGTACCCATAAAGGAGGGAATTTACGCTCTGAATCAGAACTACCGGCAGCAGCACCTTCCACAACGGGAACCGCAGGTGCCCCCGGAAGGGGTAGTACGCCATCAGGTGGGCGGGGATGGCCCGGACAAACAGGCTGGCGGTGGCGGACCAGAACATATCCATGTTCACTGCGCCCAGCCTCCTTTCCGGGATCGGTCAACGGTCCACTCCGCGTATGCCTGCTGAATCTCCTGCCTCCGGTTCCGGCTGAAGGGGAGCCGTTCCCCGTTTTTCAGCAGCAGCTCGCTGTCCAGCACCCGGGCCACATGGGACAGATTCACCACCAGCCCCCGGCCGCAGACATAGAAGCGCCCGGTGTGGGGGAGCTGGGCCGTGAAGTCCTGGAAGGAGCTGCGCGTCCGGTACGCGCCGGAGCCGGTGTACACGGTCATGACATGGTCCAGATACTGGCCGTACAAGATATCGTCCAGCGCCACGTCCACGGGCATGGAATGTCCCCGCCCGGAGATTTCCAGCAGGGAGATGGAGGACGGTACAGACAGATATTCCCGCAGCCGCTCCATGCACCGGGCGACCTGCCCCGGGTCCAGCGGCTTCATCAGATAATCCGTGGCCCGGACCGCGAAGCCGTCTACGGCATAGTCGCGCCCGATGGTCGTAAAAATGATGGGCAGGCGCTTCTCCGCTTCCCGGACCTTCCGCGCGATCTCAATGCCGCTGAGCCCGCCCAGCATAATGTCCAGGAAGAGCCCGTCGCAGGATTTCGGGCGGTAGTGCTGTTGGAATTCCTCGCCGCTGGCATAGAAAGAGATGTCCACGCGCTCCTCGTGACCGGCGCAGTCCCGGCGGAGCAGCGCCGCCAATTGCTCGCGGTCCGTCTCCAGATCCTCAACGATGATCAGATGCAAAAGAAACACCTCCTGTGCCGGTTTGGGCGGGATTTTACGGAAACATTCGTTTGAAAACCATAAATTCGAGGCGTACCAAGGCCTATTCGAGGCGTTGTTATTGACCTTTTACACCTTAACGGTAAAATGAAACCAACGGCAAACGCCAACGGAGACGGTACGGCAAAGCGGTATCCGCGCGCAAAGCCCGCTGGTGTGAGCGGGCGTTCCCGCTGGGTATCGCCAGTTTACCACAGACTACGCTCTCTCCGCAACCGCAAATCAGGGAAATGGGCAAGAAAAAAACGCCCTCAACGGGCGCGGTTTAGGCGTAATATTTGGTTGCGGATAAAGTGTACCTTATGCGAAACACAGGAGGGATTTCTATGAAACACAGAATTTTGAGTATGATCACCGCCCTGGCCCTGTGCCTGAGCCTCCTGCCGGGGACGGCGTGGGCCGCGGAGGGGGACGCCGGCCCGGTCACCATCACGGACAATGCCGGCCAATCGGTCACCCTGGAGGCCGGGAAATATTATCAAATCAACGACGGCGCCAGCGGAGGCGGCGTAACAGAGCAGACCGATGCGCCGGTAGGCAAAGCATACCTGACCTACGCCGACGGCGTCCTGACCGTCTTTGGCAGTCGCGGTTATGTATATATATGCGGTAAAATGACCCTCAGCGGCGATCTGAAGGTGGCCGGTGACCCCACCGCACAGAACAACGTAAATTTGACTCTGACCCGGACGGGAGACAGCGGCCCGACACTCTCCCTGAACGGGCACACCCTGACCTTGGAGAAAGTTGTGTACTTCGAGGTTTTGAGCGATGATCAGCCCGCCGTAGACGGGGGCACGATTCGATTTACCAAGTTGTTCGGAAATAGCATAATTTTTATCAACTCCGAAAATGCCAACGCGGTAAGCGGAGACCTGGCGGTGGAAAACGCCGGGCTTGTCAATATTAACGGCAAGCCTCCTGTGTTCCAAAGCCTGGATGTGAAAGAATGCAACCAAGTGCAGATTTCCCCCGATTCCAATAACACCACAGAGCTGTCAAGCGTCATCGACAAAATCACAATCGACCGCCCCATTTCTTTGAGTGTGTTTGGCAAATACGTAGACGGCGCAGAACCTATAAAGATAGAGGGAGTCATGACAACCGACGGCAAAATCTGGGCCGAGGGCTGGGGATTTGATTCCGGCACCCATTTTATAGACTCCAGCGTTACCACCCCCACCGCCTACTGGGTCGGGGATGGCTGGGCGTTCTACACGCCCGGGGCGGAGGGCACCCCCGCCAAGCTGACCCTGGACGGGGCCTCCTACGAGGGGACGCTCAATATTCATCAGGCCGATTCCGTCCAGCTGGAGCTGAAGGGCGAAAACGCGGTAACGCAACTCGTAGCAGCCGCCCTGACGCTGACCGGGAGCGGCAGCTTCACGGGAATTTTCTCTAGCGAGACCTCCTTTACAAACAACTTCACGGGCACGCTGAACGCGGTGGTGGAATACCCCGCGCGCACCTACACCGTGTACGGGGACCGCAGCACATCAGATTTCTCCGTGAGGGGAGTTATGTGCTCCGAACGCACCCCTCTCACAATCACCAACGGAGCGACGCTGACGGTTCCCGAACGCGGTTCGGTTACTATCATAGACCTCGAGAGTTTGACAAACCACGGGACCATCGTCAACGGGGGGGACATCCAGATACTTTTGGAGGAGAAGCCGCAGGGGACGCCGAACTTTGGAACCATTGTCAACAACGGCGGGGTAACAATCTACCCGACGGTGGACATCACCGGGGAGGAGATGTCCGCGTTTATCAAGGGCATGGGCCTCTCCGGCACCGGAACGGTGACGGTGGAGAAGACGGACGCAGGGGGCAACAAGGTTACGGAAAACTACACCAACGGCGGCTTGAAGCTGCTGGACCCGCCGGGGACGGATGGGAAGCTGGATTTGAGCAACGCTGATACTGAGGATACCTCCAACTGGAACACCCAAGGCTACAAATGGACAGACGTGAAGAAAGACGCCGACGGCAACATCACCAGCGGGACCCTGACCATTGCCGAGGGCTTCAACGCCACGAGCGTAACCCTCCCCGACGCCGCCGTGACTATTGTGACCGAGGGCGAGAGCTGTATTGGCGGGCTGGCTCCTGGCGGCGGCGGCGGAAGCGGTCCGCAGAAAACAGAGCTGACCTTCGCCGGACCGGGAGTGCTGACCATTACCGAACAGGTCAACATTGCCGGGGGCGACTATAATTCCCTCACCGTAGACGCGGGAGCCAATGTCATCGCCAACGGCGGAATCTACATCGGCGCAAGCGGCGGGGTAAACTCCATTATAACCGTAAACGGGACCCTGACCGCGACGGCGGGCTTTGGAGCGGTTATACATGCCGGAAGCGTTGCCATAGGCGATACCGGGGTGTTGAATGTTTCGGGGACAGACGGTGTGCTGCTCAGCGGTATGCCCAGGAATGACGACGAAAAATACAACAATTTGTTTTCCGTTACAGGCAATGGCCGCTTCTCCGCCGACTGTTCCAACTATAATATCAAGGTGGATGCGACAAATGCGGATGAGTTCCCCAAAGACAGTGAGGGACATACCGACCCCAGGGCGGTTATCAGCCTCCCCGCGGACTATTGGCCCGAAAACTGCGAGCCGAGAGTGAACGGAAACGCAATTGACCTGTGGGACACAGCGAACAACAAAGTTTACAGCGGCCCTCTGACCATCCATAAAAACCACATCTGGTCAAACGACTGGACAGACGGCGGCGATACCCACTACCACGCCTGCACCTTTGAGGGCTGCACCGCGAAGACGGGCACAGCCCCCCACTACTACGCCCACGGCAGCACCGCTTGCCGCGACTGCAACCATCCGCGCCCCGACGATGCGCCCGACAGCGACGGCGGCGGCAGCCCCGATCCCGGACCCGGCGGAGACGACGGCCCCGGTGGAGATGACGGCCCTGGCGGAGACAACGACGGCCCCGGCGGCGGCAGCGGCTCCAGCGGCGGCGGTTCCAGCGATCGCGGCCCGAGCACCTATTCCGTAAGCATCGAAAAGACGGAGCACGGCAAGGTCAGCGCCAGCCACTCCAGAGCCTCCGGCGGAACGCGGGTCACCCTGACCGTCACGCCCGACGAGGGCTATGACACAAGCGCCCTCACCGTCACGGACAAGAGCGGCAAGACGATTGTGCTGACCGAGGCCGGCGGCGGGAAATACACCTTTGTCATGCCCTTCGGCAGCGTGAGCGTCCGGGCCAAGTTCGGCAGAATCGCCGATGGATACGAGGACTGCCCGCAGGACAGCACCTGTCCCATCCGGTCCTTTACGGACGCGAATACCACCGCCTGGTATCATGACGGCGTGCATTACTGCCTTGAAAACGGCCTCATGAATGGCTTTGGCGACGGCGCCTTCGGCCCCGGGAAGCCCATCACCCGCGCGCAGCTGGTCCAGATTCTCCACAACCGTGAGGGACGTCCCTCGATCAATTACCAAATGCAGTTTGCGGATGTGCCCGGCAGCGCGTGGTGCGCCGAGGCGGTGCGCTGGGCCGCGTCCAAGGGCGTTGTGTCCGGCTACAGCAGCGATACGTTCGGCCCCGGTGACCATATTACCCGGGAACAGCTGGCCGTCATGCTCTGGCGGTACGCCGGAAGCCCCGCGGCTACCGATAAGGAGCTTCACTTCACTGACGCAGACAAGGCCGGCGGCTACGCGCTGGAGGCTCTGCGCTGGGCGGTGGAGAACGGCGTCATGGGTGGCTATGGCGATGGACAGTTAGCCCCACAGGGATTGGCAACCCGGGCGCAGGCAGCGCAGATGTTGAAGAATTTCTTAGAAAAGTAAAACCTGATTGGAAAATACGAAATGCAAACCACCTGCCATGATTTGAGCAGGTGGTTTGTACTTTGAAATTTACCCTTGACAAAAGTTATCTGAATACAAAGTATCGGGCAAACTGGCGGATGAACGCTTTATGAAGATGTCCCAGTGGTATGATGGGGAACAGCGGCGCAAAAAGGATATTCTTCTGAATTTGGCCTTGATAGTTCCCCCAATGACACCATATCGTTTCTTTCGAGGTGAAATCTCCCTAATGGTAGTCATGGTCTTAGACCCTAACCGATTGATCCGCTGGTAGCTCGACTTTTGCGCCTTTTCCTCTCTTTCTATTGTACGGGATAGAGCGCGTGAGTGATGTTTGCGGGGGGATGGAATCTCGCGAGGACCTGTTTACAAGTGTCATGCGACTTAGCTTGGATGCCTTCAGTTACATTAGCCTTCCCTAAAACGGCATCACCTACATATTTCTCATTTGCAAACAGCTTCGAAATTGTTTCACGACTCCATGTAGCTCTTCCGGTAAGCTAGGCGATATCTTCGCGAGCTACTGTGTCGGAAATCTCTCCAAGGCTGTCGCCGTTCATGAAGCGATGGAAAATGAAAAATACAATATTGGCCTCAGTAGGATCGATTACAAGCTCTCCAGTGTGAGTAACTTTATAGCCACAGCAAATAATTGCGGTCTTAGCAGAGGGTCCGGGTTTTACTGTTACAGGCGGGACATAGTAGCCATTCAAAATGTTCTGGCTGTGGTTCTGGATGATTCATAAAAAACCTGCCTTTCTGATTATTTGCTTAAACTTCCCGCAACCGCCATTTCCGTGATGCAACAGTGACACATAGAACAATAAGGACGATTGCCGTTATCAGGCAGGGAATACGGATGCCGCTTAGAGTTACCTCATACACGTCGAAATATCTTAAAGGGGAAAAGTAGTCCCAAAGCGGTAAACCGGCATATTGTGCGGTGATGGCAACCATATATGAGGCCAGCAGGAACATCACTCCAATCTGTACGGCCATTTTGTATTTTTTGACAAGGCTTGCGATCAGAAGTCCTGCGGCGAAAAACATAAGCTGTGTCAGGAAAAGGCCAGCCGTTGTTGTAAATGCCGCCCCCGGCTGTTCCAGTCCGCCTGCCGGAAGGACGATCATCACATAGCTGCACCCCCCGCAAAATAGGGAGAATACCAATAGATTGACAGTAGACGCAACCACTTTTGACATAACAATTTGATTTCTGCTCACAGGTTTCGTAAACAAGTACGCAGAGGTTCCTCGCTTGATTTCCTTTGCCACACAGGACAGCCCCAAGTTGAGGGCATAGGCAAAGGCGAGGATGGCCGTCCAGAAGTAGATACAGCTATACCAGCCAAGGGCGGTGTCTAAGCGGCCCTTTACTCCAAACATGATGTTGAGTAGTTTGGGAAAGCCCACCAACATCTGTGCCACATCGCTCAAACTGTCCTTTAGCGACAGAAATTCATAGTAGCAGAAACCGATCACCAGCAGCATAACGCCCAGCCAAATCAACAACTGCTTTCTGGACTGCCGCAGTTCATTTTGAATCAACGCTTTCATTTCCAGCACCTCCTATGAACGGAATTGAACATCTTTTTTCAGGAACAGGCGGTAGGCCGCAATCAGAAATATTGCTGCCAGAAGGACGCAACACACGAGGTAATCCCACGCATAAAATCCGGTATGCGAAATTTCCGCCGCGCTGAAATAAGAATAGGGAGACAGAAAGCTGATGGCCTTGCTGCCAACGATCCGTGAAAAGCTGGTGGTACAATATGCCGCAAAAGCGACTAATCCGGCGGTCAAAAGCGGGTTGCGATTTCCAGAAAACATAACGCCGATCAGCAGCCCCAGCGCGGAGAAAAACAGTGTCAGCAGGAGCAGGGAATTTGCGACAAGGAAAAACTCCCATCCGTCAAAGCCGGGCTGGAACAGACAGAGGGACAACGCCGACGCCCCTATAAAAGATATGCTGACAGTCAAAACGCCACACAACACTGTCAGAGCCTTTGCACAGAATATTTCCCTGCGGGTATGTGGTTTCGTAAACAGATATTCCGATGTTTTCCCCGAAAACTCTTTGGTATGGATAGACATTCCAAAGTGCATCCCAAAAATCCCGGAGGCCAGCATAAAGAAACTCGTCAGGAAAGAGTAGATACCCAAGGGGGCTGTCAGGTATTCCATGGAAACACCGACGCTCTGGAAAAAGTCGCTGGAGCCAAGGGTTTCATAGAGCGGATTCGCGGAGGATTCCGCGCCGTTGAGCAGACTGTAATAGACTGGTATCATCAGGAAAATACACGCAGCCAGTGCGATTGCCCAGATGAAAATGTACTTTGCATGATTTCTGATTTCGTATTTGAAGATAACCATATCGCTCCCGCCTCCTATTCATAGTAGTGCAGGAAGATTTCTTCCAGCGAAGGTTCCTCCAAAAATACATCCTGCAAGGGAAGGCTGTGTAGCTTATCCATCACGGAAGTGATATTGCCGTTATACATAAAAGAGGCGGAGGTCTGATCGGCGCTTTCTTTGTAATCCGCAATTCCCGCAAGGTCAAAGAATCCGTTGGGGATTGCCGACTTCGATGTAACGGAAACCTTTTTATAGCCGCTCTCCCGCAGTTCTTTGATAGACTGGATGCCCACAAGCTGTCCATCCTTCAAAATCGCCACACGGTCACAGAGCCGCTGTACCTCGCTCAGAACATGGGAGGACAGAAAGATTGTTGTTCCCCGGCGGTTTTCTTCCGCTAATATTTCATAAAATACTTGTTGAATCAGCGGGTCAAGGCCGCTTGTCGGTTCGTCCATAATGACCAGCTTGGGGGAGGTTATCAGGGCGGAAACAATGCCGACTTTTTTTCTATTTCCCAAGGACAGGTCGGAAATTCTGCGGTATAAATCCAGATCAAGCCGCGCCGCCAAGTCATTTATCTTTGACCGGCAATCCATGCCGTAGAGATCGGCGGTGTACTGCAAAAGCTGGTGGACTTTTATATTCTCGTAGTAGCTGTCCTCGCTGGGCAGATAGCCCACGTTCCTGGCGATTTCGCTGGCCTGTGTCTGGCAGTCCAGGCCAAAGATCGTGGCGCTCCCTCCGGTGGGGCGAATCAGTCCCATCAATGTACGGATGGTCGTAGATTTCCCTGCGCCATTCGGCCCGATAAAGCCGAAAATCTCCCCGGCGTTGACGGAAAAGCTGAGGTCACTGATGCCCCGATGCTTTCCGTAGCTTTTTGTCAGCCCATTCAAGGCGATAATTTGCTCGTTCATAACAGGTATTCCTCCTTGTAAAAGTTGCGGCGGATTGCCGCAATCATTTTTTGAAACTCCTCTACCAGCAAGTCATATTCTGTGATTTCTTCGCTGCGGCAGCGGGCGGCATAGCCCTCCGCCATCAGCATCAGGATTTGAAACACCGTTTCAGCGTCATTAGTATTTTTAAATTTCACGGCATCGTTCTTTTTCAGAATCAGATCACTTCTGAGCTTGCTCGTTTCCTCTCGAAAGGCCACAAGCGTATCACTGATCTCTGCCGCTGTTTCTGCCCATGCGTTTGTGATGAATTGCGAGATATACGGGTTCTTCTTCAAAATTTCAGCCTCCGTAAGACTGGATGCCAAAACTCTGTCAAATAAATCCGAGTCCTCTCCGAACGCGCTTTGCTGGAAAGAATCTGTGATGATTTTTCCGGCATAGCCAAGCAGATACCCATACAGTTGCTTTTTACTGCCGAAGTATTGGAATACAGACGCCTTTGAGATATGCGCCGCCACTGCGATGTCATTGATCGAGGCTTTGTCATAGCCATGCTTGCCAAAGCATTGCAGGGCGGCGTTGATGACTTGGACTTGCTTTTGCGCACTGAGCGAAAAAAATTTTTCCAATATGCTCACATCCTTCTGATAACCGAATCGGTTATTAACTGCATTATAGTACGAGTAACCGAATCGGTCAATATGGGTTCGCAATATTACAGAGATTTATAAAAATATGCCGGACAAGTTTGTGATAACTTATCCGGCATGGTTTTGGTGTAGTTTTAGCTTTGAAGTTCTATAGATTTGGCAAGGTGCTAGCCCTACCTTTACAACATACATGTTCATAAAGCTTTCGGGTGTAGACGTCCAGGAGATCGTGGTACATGGGGGCTAAACGGGCCTTCTGGACCTCGGCAATGGTGTGGCTTCATCGACGGATCGCCGATAGCTTTCCGTGGCGCTACCAGCTTGTAGTCGTGAAAGACGCTCATTTCCTCGGCCCGGCAGACGGAATAATTTTGTTAAAAATATTTTGATGCCAATTTTACGTTAAAAAAGGCGCCGGATCGTTGACTGACGATAGTCAGCAATTCCGGCGCCCCAATTTCGTACATGCTTTTTATCGGATATTTAGAGTAGAAAATATGATCCAAAGACCATGCTCTCTAATGGCATTTGTAGGAAAGAGACGTGTTCCCCGTCGGTCCGGGGTCTGCTCACCTAAGGTGAAAGCAAAGGTCCGTTCCAAAACCAGAACGGACCTTTGCTGCCGATTCATTCCACCCGCTCGTAGGACTGCTCAAAGGCCGACTTCGGGATGATGTACGCATTCTGATGGTCATTCTCCTGGCAGACCAGCCAGTCCCCAATTTCGCCCAAACGCCAGTCTCCCCACACAAGGACCTCCAGCCGGCAGTTCAGCTGAGCGGCCCAGATTCGAGGGGAATCCTTGGCAATGCACTTTTTGGCGCAGGGAGCCAGCAGCATCGCCTCTTTTTTGCCGGCGTGGTACGCCTTCGGCTGCCACAGCCACTCTCCATCCATGGGGAATTCCTCGTCCGTCAGCTCGTAATCCCTCCGCAGGTCCTCTTCTGTGATGTGGGAGACCTCGTGCTCCGCGTCGATCAGAATGTAAAGCTCGGGGGTGACTTTCTTGATGATGTCTCCCTCCGGCGTGCGGAGAAGAATCTCCGTCCCCTCCGGGAACAGGTCCATGGTCCGTGCATAGCCCGCAGGGGACTTTTTCTTGTGGTAAAGCTCCGCCTTCTCTTTGCAGAACTCCACCGCCCGCGCGGGCTCATACTTCTCCGCCCTGGGGGCAAGACGCCTGAGGGGAGTGCGGAAATAATCGGTCAGCCGCTGGAAAATCAGCTCTCCGGCGGTATAGAGCAGATTGCCGTCCGGGCAGTTCTTTTCCAGCAGCGCCAGAGGCAGCCGTCCCGCGGCCTTGGTCCGGTCGCCGCCGCCGTCGTCCCCCATGTCCCGGACAAGCCAGTGCACCAGCTCATCCGCCCGGTCTCTGCGCCTACAGCAGCGCACGGAAACCTTGACGCACCGTTCTCTTTCCAGCAGGCAATAGGCGACGCATACGGACAGCTCGTGTACATCCATCATCATATCGCTGACGATGCCCAGCATGTACGGCTCGGAGGTGTTCACCGGGGCCAGGGCAAAATGATAGTCCGGATGGTAGCGCAGATTCATAAAAGCGCTGCCTGCGGTCCGGAAATCATCCAGGGCCAGGTCCGCGCTCTGGAGCAGGAGAACGATATCCCAATCGAACCGCAGGGCGTCTAGCATTTCCCGGTCCAGCTTCTCGGTACCCTTGAACTTCTGGGTATCCATGTACAGGCCGTAATACAACGCGGTGGACAGCAGGCGGTCCTCAATGGGGAAGCCGGCCTTTTTCAGCATGATCCATATTACAGTGACGCAGGCGCTGCAATCCGTCCGCACCTCCCGCAGTTCCGGCAGGACCTCTCCCATGTCAAGCTCGTGGTGGTCAATAACCGCGAGAGTTTGGTGAGGCAGTACGGAAACGTTGCGCTGTCCGGCCCGGCAGTCCACCGTAATCAAAAGCTCCGCCTCGTCGTCTGTCCTCCGCACATATTCCAGGGGGATGCTTAGCTTCTCAATCATCAACAGCAGATTGTTTTTCGTGACTTTCCGCCCGCCGCTGTATACCAGTCGGGGGGACTTCCCCTTGCTCTCCAGATATTTCAGCAACGCGTAGCCGCTGGCGATAGCGTCTGCGTCCGGGTCGTCATGGCATTGGATTACAATATCTTTATAGCGCAGTAAATCCTCTAATGTCATCAAACCGTACCTCCTCGTCAACTTTTGGCGTCGTCTCAAACAACACCGTGTCTCTTTATTTACAGCCGCAAAAGGGCTCTCCCTCTATACTATAGCAGCTGACCCTTCTCATTATATCCGCTGGTTTCTCTTTTTTCAATACACACTTTTCAAGTTTAAAATAGTAAGTCGCTCATTTCCTTGGACCGGCGGGCGGCAGTTTCATCGATGGGGTAATAAATGGACATGGGCTCAACTCCTTTTACTTGATTTGCGGGAGAGCACCGGAGACAATATCACAAGATGTTTTGTTTATCCATTCACGGTCTTTGGCGAACTCGATGGAAGACTTTTGTGTAAAATATCTTGGGGGAACATTGATAAAGCGCCATATTGAAACCCTTGCAAATACTAATTTTGTCAGCAGTCACTAATGATGGAAGAATCTTTTTCATCAAAAGAGAACACTCCCCAAAAGCGCCGTCCATAAAGGAGAAGTGGCTTACCAACCATGCAAATGCAAAAACCGGGAGTATTCTTGCGAGAAAAAGGAGGAATTATACAGGGCGCATCACCATTCCGCTCTAGCGCTCCAATCAGAGAAGGCCCATGCCGACTACGTCGTGGGAGCACCGCGTTCCGATAAATCTGGAGGCCCCGCTGACTGCAAAACTCAGTATCTGGGGATTTTTATGGTCACCCGTTAGGGAGAAGCGAAAGCGTTACAGAACCGCATCCCAATCATTAGGCCAGTTCCTTCGAAGGCTACAGCGCCTACCCAAAAGTGAGAACCCGTTCCAGGTAGTTGGTTTTGCCAATTTGGGGTGGGCCATTGGTGTCCCCGCGGCTGCCCGCCAGCGGCATCCCTTGGCCATGAAAGCCGATGGAATTCACCAGGGCAAACTTATAGTAAGACCCCGCCTGCTGGAAGGCCCAGAAAAAATCATCCGCCGCGGTCATCAGCAGAGCGCGATCCTTCACAGGACACTTTTCTTGGCGGCGCAGCGTAGGAGTGGGATTCTCCTCAGAGATGCGGTAAAATCGCTCAATAAAATGCCTTCACTCGGGACGAGAGCGTCCAGAAATACAACGGTAAGGCCAAAGACCATGCAGTTTGCCGCCTGAATTGTCGTCACTAGGCTGTTGAAGGCATCTCACTGGACGTGGGGGGTTGCATAGCGGCAGGCGTTGCGGTCAAGACAATCCTTACGCTCACTCTTGATCGGAGGGCGGGTTTCCACGCTGTGACCTGCGGTCTCCGCTCCTCGGAAGAACGCTTCTAAAAGCTGGGCAGTGTTCCCTCTAGGAGGGCCTCTGCCCAGGATAATCAAGATTTGTTTTCTTATTTACTGCGTTCCTGTTCCGTTCGAGTTTCTGGTTGTTTTAGAAATACAACGTGGTTTTCTGTAGACAATTCCGCCTGGAAACAAAAGCCCAACTGGTCAAAGGCTCGGATACCCGCCTGGCCTGTGATATGGTTCTCCGCCAGCCAGCGCACCATCTGCCCCCGTGCCATTTTGCACAGGGTGCCCTTTTCGATGACCTTTCCATTTTTCAACTCTCCGAAGATGCAGGTGACAAATTGGACGAATTTGGGCAGGTGGGGCTCCACCGCCCGGCTGTACTCCTTGGAGGCCAGATTCAGTACAAAATCCGTCTCCGCGGCCAACTGCCGGGCCAGACGGTCGCCCCAGAACTGATACAGGTCCCGGCAACCATCTACCGACAGTCTAGCCTGCATCTCCAGCCGGTAAGGGGTCACGCCGTCAAAGGGCCGCAGCAGGCCATAAAAACCGGAGAGGATGCGCAGATGCTCCCGAAGGTAGTCCAGATGGGCCGCCTCCATCACGCTGGGAGCCATGTAGCGGTACTGGATGCCCTCATAGGCGATGACTGCCGGGGTGAGGTTACAGCGGAGTTCCATGTGTGCCAGTCGCTCTATATTCAGCTTGGTGATGGAGTCGTTGCACTTCCAAAGACCCTGTAAATCCTTGGAGGACATCGCTTGCAGGGTAGCTTTCAGCCGTTCCGCCTGCTCCAAAAACAGAGGCAAACTGTCTACGGCGAAGCTGTCCGTATCCACCACCATTTTCTTGGCCGGAGCGATGATGATACGCATGGTTCAGCCTCCCTCAAGTTCCAATCCGCTTGTTTTTTCCAACGCCGCCCGGATACAGGGGATAACTTCCAGTTTTACCCCTGCAATTTTGGAGCGTGCTGTCACACACTGACAGTCTGTGACAAGTTTTACATCAATCACATGAGACCGAAATTCGCCCAGCAGCACAGCAAAGCGGTTAAAGCATGGATAGCAGGCGTCGAAGTCCATATCAGATCAGCACCCCCTCGCAGTGATCGATCTCATGTTGGATAATCTGTGCCGTCCAGCCAGTGAAGGTCTTGAAGCGGGTCTGGAACTTCTCGTTTTGATACTGCACCTTAACAGATTGCCAGCGCTTGGTCCTCCGGGTACCCGTGAGGGAGAGGCAGCCCTCCTCCGCCTCATAGGGCCCGGATTTTTTGATAATCTCCGGGTTAAACATCACCATGGATTTGCCCTCGTTATCAAAGACGATGATCCGCTTACAGACACCGATCATATTGGCCGCCATGCCTACACAGCCGTCTCTGTGGGCGGTCAGGGTGTCCAGCAGGTCCTGGGCAACAGGTAAGTCCTCCGGGGTGGCCAGTTCGGCCGTTTGGGAGAGGAACCTCTCGTCCCGCATGATCTCTCGTACCACGGGATTACACCTCCATCCTACCTCCCACAGGAGAAATTTTGTGGTATGCTTAATAAAATAGCACAACTGTTGGGAAAAAGCAAACCACACAGGGGACGGCGGAATCTTCCCGTGCTGACAAGGATATTTATAAGCTTCGAACGGTTATTCTATCTGTACAGCCCCATAATCTGGTTACCCAGAATGAGCTGTTTAAAAAGCTGGTATTTGAAGAAACACATTCTAATATCTTCGTCCATACAAGCCAAACCATTATACCAATTAAGACATATCATCCAAATATGTAGAAGGTCGTGTTGTTGGCTGCCTTTATAGAATGCCAGAAATCACTGCGTCAGCGGCATATCGGTCTTGTGGAACACCGCCCTTGCTGTTACCGAAACTTGGTAGCGGCACTTAGCGCATTGATACCGCTCGTCGGCCAACTGACATCACGGGTGGCCGACGCATCTCGGGCAGATATATCCTGATTCCCATCGCAAGTTGGCCAAACATTCCCGGCATTGCTTCTCGGTGGAATGCTGATTCATAAATCTTCCTAGTGGAAACCGCAATTTCCCAGGGCGCATGGGCGATGTGGAATCTTTCGTATATCTTGCCTCTCCCGCGACTGCCGCTGCTTCCGCGGTGGCGGGTGTAATCCGCGGAGCCGGCTGATTAAAGGAGGGTTAACATGATCATTGAGAGTAAAGTCGTTGCGGTAATGGGGAAAAACGTGGATACGGATGTAATCTTCCCAACCCGTTATGTAGCTTCTTTTGATGCCAAGGCTCTGGCGCCCCACGCTTTTGAGGATTGCTATCCCGGTCTTGCGCAAAAGCTGATGAAGGGCGGAATCATTGTCGCCGGAGAAAATTTCGGTTGTGGTTCCGCGCGAGAGCAGGCGGCGTCCTGTCTGTGGGGAGCGAATGTCCATCTGATCATTGCGCCGTTTTTTTCCCGATCTTTTTACCGCAATGCACTTAATGTGGGGCTGCCGGTTCTGGAGATTGAGGACCTTCCCGCGATCCAGGCCGACGACGAGCTTCGTGTGGAGGTAGAGTCTGGTATTTTGACGAATATTACGACTGGTGAGATAGGCCATTTTGCGCCGCCCGCAAAATTCATTGTGGATTTAATCCTGTCCGGGGGGATTGTCAACTACTATACGCGGACTGATTGCTATAAAAACGCCGATTTGGGTGGGACGGACAAGTAAAGGAGAAAATTCGTGGAACAGATCATTTATGACATCGAAAGAGCGGATCCCCAAAAGATTGAGGAGCTGAAAAAATACGGTTCCGCAACAGTCCATGAGGCCATTGGCAGAAAGGGAGCTATGTATGCCCGAATGAACCCGCTAGGGCCTGGGATGAAGTGCTGCGGCAGTGCCATAACGGTGAAAATGCAGGCCGGGGATAACTTGACTCTGCTGAAAGCCTTGGACGTAGCGAAGGTTGGGGATGTCCTGGTGGTGGACAACGGGAACCTTGAGGACGAAGGGCCTTGGGGAGAGATCATGTCCATTGCCGCCCAGCTTAAAGGCATTGCGGGACTCGTTATTGACGGCTGTGTTCGTGATAGCGGGGAGATCAAGGAAATGGGATTCCCTGTTTTCTGCGTGGGAACCTGTATCATCGGTACGGTTAAGGAATCTGTAGGCTTGATTAACCATCCCATTACCTGCGGCAGAGCTATGGTAAATCCAGGAGACGTCATTCTGGCGGATGAGGACGGTGTCGTAGTCGTTTCCCGGGATGAGATCGACTATGCCATCGAGTTGTCCCAAAAACGAACCGAAAAGGAGAAGCGACAGGTGGAGCGCCTGAAAACCGGGGAATCTCTGCTGCACATTGCCAACCTGGATCAGCTTCTAACTCAGAAGGGTTTTTAGTTCATTCGTTTAAAAATCGCTCACAAATCACCCCATTCTATTCAGCTGGGGAAATGGAAAAGAGGAGAATCATTATGTCTGCTACATTTCAAAGAGCGCCTCGGGAATTGGTGGATGCCTTCCAAAAGATTTCAACCTGCAACCTTTCCGACGCGCTTGACAAGCTGGGACTTCCTAGTGGGACCAACGATGGAATCCATCCTGTTTATCCCTGCCCCCGCATTGCGGGCACTGCGGTCACAATGCGCATTGTCCCCGATGGCTCCCGGAAAACCAGCGGCCATATGGGCGCTGATCCCTTGGATGAGGCACAACCCGGCGACGTACTCGTTTTTGACAACGGCGGCCGTATGGATCAAAACTGCTGGGGAGAAATTGTCACCTATGCCGCTCTGCAAAAAGGGGTGGCCGGCGTAATTGTTGATGGTACTGTCCGCGATGTGGACGCTACCGAGAAGCTGGGTTTTCCCGTCTATGCGAAAGGAATTGTAAACCGCACTGCCCGGAACCGAAACGTACAGGGAGATTACAACTGCACCGTATCCATCGGCGGGCTTCAAGTGAACCCAGGCGAGATTGTAGTAGCAGACATCAACGGTATTGTTGTGATTCCCGTGGATCGTGCGCGGGAGGTCTTGAGCGTTGTCCAGGACATGGAACAAAAAGAGGCCGCTATTATCGCAAAGATCAAGGCTGGGATTTCCTTCAGGGATGTGGACAAGGACTCCGGCTATGACACCATGTTGAATAGTCAGTAATTACAGTTGCTGAATGTAGGTGAAGGTATGTA
This sequence comes from uncultured Oscillibacter sp., assembly GCA_910587705.1. GTDB lineage: Bacteria > Bacillota > Clostridia > Oscillospirales > Oscillospiraceae > Oscillibacter. Next base: position 70,244 of record CAJUMX010000014.1, on the reverse strand, counting down.
TTTAACCAACGAGGAAAAGCGGATGCTCAACGGTGAGGAAGGATACGCCGCGCAAAAATCCATGCAGATATTAGTCGCGCTGGGCGAAAGCTTTGGCGCGGAAAACATGGTGCCTGTATCCAGTTGTCATTTGCCGGGCGCCTCATTCAAGCTCCTAGGCGAAGCTGGTCTTATGTTTGTGAAAGAAATGGGGGCTAAAGGGGGAAAAGTTCGGGTATTCACTACCACGAATCCGACATCCTGCGACTGTGACTGCTCCACATGCGACCGTCTCGCCATTGACGGGCAGTTCATCCATGCCCAGGCTGAGGTTACGCAGGCTTACCAGAACCTTGGGGTTGTCACTTGCGGTTCCTGCTCTCCCTATCTAATTGGGAACGCCCCCAGATTCGGACAGCATGCTGCTTGGGGAGAGTCCTCCGCAGTTGTCTATGCCAATTCGGTCCTGGGAGCCAGGACCAATCGTGAAGGCGGTCCCAGCGCGTTGGCTGCGGCCATCACCGGAAGAACGCCTAACTACGGTATGCACTTGGGGAAAAACCGGGCGGGAAACCTTCTTATCCATGTACCGGAGCCGCTTCATGGTATAGAGGCTTACGGTACCCTAGGCTACGCAGTTGGAAGGATTTCAAAGACAGCGATTCCTGTTTTTGAAGGAATCCCCACCAGTGTCTCGTTCGATGAGTTGAAATCCCTAGGTTCCGCTTTGGCGACTTCTGGTGCGACGGCATTGTTCCATGTAGTGGGAGTCACGCCGGAGGCACCTGATCGTGAACACGCTTTGAACGGGAAAAAGCCTGAGATGGAGATTTACTACGATAAGCAGATGCGGATGAATGCTATCGAGCATCTGACACTCACGGAAAAGACGGATGATATCGACTGGCTGTACATTGGCTGTCCACAATGCTCCTTACAAGAGGTGCGCTACGTCGCGGAACTTCTAAGAGGCCAAAAGGTAGCTGACAATGTGGACTTTTGGATTTGCACTTCTACACCCATTAAGGAGTTGGCCGCTCAAATGGGTTATGTCCAGGCAATCGAGGAGGCAGGAGCCATCCTTGTATGCCAAACTTGTCCGGCGCATGCTCCACATGAGTCCATCTGTAGAACACGCCGCTATCAATCTTTGACAACAGATTCGGCAAAGATGGCGCATTATGCCGCCGGAGAAGTCAGCATGCCGGTACACTATGGATCAACCGAAGCAGTGGTGCGGGCCGCAATCGCAAAGCGATGGGAGGCTTAAAATGAATACATTTACCATTTGCGGCCAAAAAATTGTTGAAGGCACTGCCAACGGTGAGGCCTTGGTGTCAAACGAGCCGATCAGCTTTATCGGCGGTTTGGACCCGCTGACTGGCATTGTTACGGAACCCGGGCATCAATTAGAAGGCCAGTGTGTTGCGGGTAAGATTTTAGTCTACCCCACTGGGAAGGGTTCTACGGGGGGATCCTACCGGATTTATGAAATGGCTTACCGAAAAACTTCACCAGCGGCAATTATTTTGGCTGACCGGGAATCTGTGGTGGTACTGGGCTGCATTATGGGCAATATTCCAGCTGTGGATCACTTTGAACAGGATCCCTGTCAGGTAATACATAACGGCGACTATGTATATGTAGATGGAACCACTGGCTTAGTCCGTGTGGAGAGGAAATAAAGCGCGAAAATACGAAAGATTATTCGACTGACTATTTAAGGAGGATTCGTAACATGGCTATGACATTGGCAGAACTGACCCAAGGATTCCTGGAGTTGTCCACACCCTGCGTTTCCGATGCGCTGGATACCATGCGCATCCGCTGCGGCTGTGAGGGACTAATGCCCATTATACAAGGCAAGAAATTCGTGGGTCCGGCGTTCACGGTGGAATATGGCCCGATCGGACAGGTAAAGACGGGCGCGGGGGATTACATTGATGAGACAAAGCCTGGAGACGTAATCGTAATCGCCAATGGCGCGAAAACCTTCTGTACCGCATGGGGAGGACTTCTCTCTACAGTGGCAAAGAAAAAGGGCGTTGCTGGCACGGTAATTGACGGCGTTTGCCGGGACGTAGACGTAATCCGTGAAGTTGACTACCCCATGTACACCAAAGGACATTATATGGTAACCGGAAAAGACCGTATCCAGATGTTATCCTATCAAAAGCCGATTAGCTTCTGTGATATTCAGGTTCACCCCGGGGACTTGGTAATGGCCGATCAATCCGGAGTACTGATCATTCCTTTCAATGTAGCCGAAAAGGTGCTCTTCTCTGCACGGGAAATTGACCGGGCTGAAACGCTGATAGAGCAGGCCGTCGGGGAAGGATACAGCCTGAAGGAAGCGCGCTTAAAGTATAAATATGATTCTCTTCAGCGCGCCAAGGACTGAAGCGTTTTACACTACGGCTGTAAAGAGGGAGGGTACTGTATGAAGTTCAGCGGACAGACCATTCTAATTACCGGCGCTACTTCCGGGATTGGATATGCGCTGGCGGAAGAATTTTTGGCTGCCGGTAATAACATCCTTGCTTGCGGCAGACGAGCCGACCGGCTGGAGGCGCTGCGGAAAAAACATCCCGAAATTCTTTGCATGCCCTGTGATGTGACTTGCGCGGAGGATCGGGAGCGGCTATTTACATGGGCAAAGGAGCATCGGGCCAACGCCCTGTTTAACAACGCCGGCATTCAGCGTAATGTAGACTTCAAAAAGGGACTGGAGGATTTCAATAATCCGCGGGAACTGACGGTAAATACAGAATCCGTAATTCTTCTAACGGCTCTTTTTGTCCCCTACTTGATGACACTGGAGAAGGCGTTTATTTTCACGACTACCAGCGGGCTGACCTATATGAGAGAGACTCGGGCGAACGTACCGATGTACCTTGTCAGCAAAGCCGCGATTCATTCGTTCACAGTATTGCTGCGGTGTCAATTGAGCGGTACCGGCGTGCGTGTTATGGAAGTGGTTCCTCCCATTGTGGATACGGAATTCAATCCAGAGGGGCGGGCACTCCGAAAAATGGAGAACCGTGGAATTCCGGCAGAGCAATTCGCAAAATATGTGATGGAAGGGCTGGAGAGCGGTCTGGAAACTATTTTCGCGAAAGATGAGGATTATCCGCGAACACTCGATTTGCGTGGAATTATTTGACTGGATAAGCCTTTTCAAAGGAGCGAACGCTATTTTTCGCTGTGCGACGGACAGTATATCACAATATCCAATAGCTCCCTTGGACACGGATTTGGGCGGTGCCAAAGACCTGCTCCGGATACATGGAGTGGGTCTTTGCGCACCAGTGAAACCCGTGCGATAGGGCGATGAGCTAGATGATATGTTGAATCAGAACTTGTATAACAACGAGGAAAATCTCTATGTTACAAAATAAAGTCATGAAAACCATGGACGGCAACGAGGCCTGTGCCCACGTCGCCTACCATTTCACCGACGTGGCGGGCATCTTTCCCATCACGCCCTCTTCTCCCATGAGCGAGAAGGTGGACGAGTGGGCCGCCGCCGGACGGAAGAACATGTTCGGCCAGAGCGTCTCGTTGGTTGAGATGCAGTCCGAGGGCGGGGCCGCCGGGGCCCTCCACGGGGCGGCGGAGGCCGGAGCCATGGCCACCACCTTCACCTCCTCCCAGGGCCTTTTGCTGATGATCCCCAACATGTACATCATGGCCGGCCACCGGATGCCCGCCGTGTTCCACGTAGCGGCGCGGTCCGTGGCCCAGCACGCCAACAACATCTTCGGAGACCACCAGGACGTGATGACCTGCCGGGCCACCGGCGTCACCATGATGGCCACCTCCGGCGTCCAGGAGGTCATGGATCTGGCTGCCGTAGCCCACCTGACCACCGTGAAAAGCCGGGTGCCCTTCGTTCACTTCTTCGACGGCTTCCGCACCTCCCACGAGATTCAAAAAATTGAGCTCATCGACCTGGATGCCGTGGCGAGGCTGATGGACCGAGAGGCACTGGAGGCCTATCACCAGATTGCCATGAACCCGGAGCATCCCCTGCACCGCACCACAGTCCAGGGCCCTGACGTCTATTTCCAAAGCCAGGAGGCCAATAACGCCGCCTACGACGCTATCCCCGGCATGGTGGAAGGCTATATGCAGGGGATCAACAAGATCACGGGACGAGACTACCACATCTTCAACTACTACGGCGCGGAGGACGCGGACCGGGTCATGGTCATGATGGGCTCCGCCTGCGAGTGTGCCAAGGAAGTGGTGGATTACCTCCGGGCCGGGGGCGAGAAGGTGGGCCTGCTGCAAATCCACCTCTTCCGGCCCTTCGATATGAAGTATTTCCTGGGCGCCATGCCCAAGACGGTGAAAAAGATCACCGCTATGGACCGCTCCAAGGAGTCCGGGGCCATCGCCGGGGCCGTGTACCTGGATGTCTGTGCCGCCTACGCCAACGACAAAGACGCCCCGGAGATCTTCGGCGGCCGCTACGGACTGGCCTCCAAGGACGTGACCCCCGCCCAGCTCAAGGCCGTGTTCGACAACATGGACGCCCCGTCCCCCAAGCGGATGTTTACCATCGGAATCAACGACGACGTGACCCACCTGAGTCTGGATGTGACGGAGCCCCTCATCACCGAGTCCGCGGACACGGTCTCCTGCAAGTTCTGGGGCCTTGGGTCCGACGGCACCGTTGGAGCCAACAAAAACTCCGCCAAAATCATCGGCGACCACGCGGGCATGTACACCCAGGCATACTTTGAGTACGACTCCAAAAAATCCTATGGCATCACCAAGAGCCACCTGCGCTTTTCCAAGAGCCCCATCCGCTCTACCTACCTCATCAAGGCGGCGGACTTCCTGGCCTGCCATTCTCAGTCCTACATCACCAAGTACGACATGATCCACGAGGTCAAGGACGGAGGCACCTTCCTGCTGAACACCTCCTGGACCGAGGCGGAGCTGGACGCCAAGCTCCCCGGAGACGTGAAAAAGTACATTGCCCAGCACAACGTCCAATTCTACACCGTGGACGCCAACCGCATCGCTCGGGAGCTGGGCCTGGGGAACCACGCCAACATGATTCTCCAGTCCGCCTTCTTCAAGCTCTCCGGTGTCATGCCGGTGGAGGATGCGGTCCGGTACATGAAGGAGGCCGTCCAGAAGACCTACGCCAAAAAGGGCGAGAAAGTGGTGTCCATGAACTGCGCCGCCGTAGATGCGGGGGTCGACAGCCCCGTCAGGGTGAACGTCCCCGCCGCCTGGTCGAAGGCCGTTGACGAGCGGACCGTGGACGAGAGCCTGCCCGACGTGGTGAAAAACATTGTCATCCCCTGCAACTGCCAACGAGGCGACGACCTGCCGGTCTCCGCCCTGGTGCCCTATCAGGACGGCACCTATCCCATGGGCACCTCCAAGTACGACAAGCGGGGCATCGCTGCCAGCCTGCCCTATTGGGACCCGGCCAAATGCCTCCAGTGCAACCAGTGCGCCCTCGTCTGCCCCCACGCCGCTATCCGGGCATATCTGGTGGATGAGCAGGAGGCGCAGGCCGCCCCCGCCGGGTTCGCCATGGCGGAGGCCAAGGGGACCAAGGGCCTGAAATACCGCCTCCAGGTCAGCACCCTGGACTGCACCGGCTGCGGAAGCTGCGCCGCCTCCTGCCTTGCTAAAAACAAGGCCCTGACCATGAAGCCCGTGGACGACTCCATGTATGACGAGACCAACTGGAACTACGCCCTGTCTCTCTCCGACAAGCCCGGCGTCTTTGGCCGGAAGACCCTGAAGGGCAGCCAGTTCTATCAGCCCCTGGTGGAGTTCTCCGGAGCCTGCGCCGGGTGCGGCGAGACCCCCTACGCCAAGCTTCTCACCCAGCTCTACGGCGAGCGGATGTACTGGGTCAACGGCGTTGGTTGCTCTACCGCCTGGGCTGGTGCGTTCCCCTCCCTGGCCTACACCGTGAACAAGGAGGGCTATGGCCCCTCCTGGTACGCTTCCCTCTTCGAGGACCAGGCGGAGAACGGCCTGGGCATGGTCCTGGCGGTGAAACAGCGCCGGGGACAGGTGAAGCTCCAGGTGGAGGTTCTGGTATCCATGGTCCCCGGCACGGAGCTGGAAGGGGCCCTGAACGCCTGGCTGAACTCCTTTGACGACCTGGACACCAACTTTGACGATACCAGGGCCCTGGTAAAGGCCCTGGAGCAGGCGGACCTCTCCGGCGAGTCCAAGGCTCTGGCGGAGGACATCCTCCTCCACAAGGACCAGCTGAGCAAGAAGGTGGTCTGGCTCTTCGGAGGCGACGGCTGGGCATATGACATCGGCTACGGCGGGCTGGACCACGTCATGGCCTCCGGCGAGGACGTGAACGTATTCGTGGTGGACACCGAGGTCTACTCCAACACCGGCGGGCAGTCCTCCAAGGCGACTCCGGTGGGTGCCTCCGCCAAATTCGCCGACAACGGCAAGCGGACCTCCAAGAAGGACCTGGGCCGCCTGATGATGACCTATCCCAACGTGTATGTGGCCTCCGTTGCCATGGGGGCCAACCCCGGCCAGCTGATGAAGGCGGTCACCGAGGCGGTGGACCACAAAGGACCCTCCATCGTCATCGCCTACGCCCCCTGCGTCAACCACGGAATCAAGGCGGGCATGGCCAACGTCCAGGCGGAGATGAAAAGGGCCGTGGACTGTGGCCTCTGGCCCCTGTACCGCTACAACCCCGACAAGGCGGAGAAGCCCTTCTCCCTGGACTACAAGCAGCCCAGCGTCCCGGTCAGAGAGTTCTTCGACGGTGAGGTCCGCTATTCCGGATTGAAGGTTAAATACCCCGAGGTGGTGGAGGACCTCTTCACTCGGGCCCAGCGGGAGGCGGACGAGAGGTTTAATATCTATTCGCGGATTGAAAGGGGCTTTAATAACAAAGGTTAGTGAATGACTCCCGTTTTTCGTACATTTTCGTCGAAAAACGGGAGTCATTCTACCTTGAAAGCTTTGCGATTGCGGGGCATTTTTGTTTCCGGCTCTCTGTGCTTAGCTTCCGAATTATTCAAAATCTTTTTTCAACAGAAGTACGCTATATAGACAGCTTTACCCAAAAGACGCCTCATAGACATCTTCATGTTTCCGCGACGTTTTGTACTTCAAAGTCCTATGAGGGCGGGCTCCATTGTAAAATTGGACATATTTCTCCACGCTTTTACAGAAGTTTTGCTCCGAGGCGTATTCACGGCGATACGCCTCTTCTTTTTTAAGCGTGGCTACTTTCTACGGTAACTGTGGAAGGCCAGCCCTTCCGGGCGTCCTCAATCTTTAAACGCCCTTCTGAACGTCACTGTAACAAGATTTGTGCTGAGGTTTTGGGATACCTGATAATCCACAATCTTTCGGAAATATAAATCTAGTATCATACAAAAGTAGAGCCAATTTCCATTGATTCGGAAATAGGTAAAATCATCACCCCATACCTGATTAGGCCGGTCTGTGGAAAACTGCTGATTCAACAAATTCTGTTCCGCATTCTTTTGCTGTTTTTTGTAATCTTTCTTTGCGTTTGTGCGGATACTTTTCAGCCCCAGTTCCTGCATGATAGATGATATCCGTTTTGCGCTTGTTTGAATACTACTTTCCGCAAGAATAACCCGTATTTTCTCCCCTCCGTATCTCTGCTTGCTGTCATCGAAGATCTGCTGGACCTTCAGCATGAGCGGCAACTGCTCATCCTCGTATTTGCTTCAATCAGCGCGCAGGAAAATATGATTGTAGAACGTCTCTCGACGACGCTAAGAGCGTCACATAACTTGTGTATGCCGTATGGATTATTCGGTTTCTTATAAAGGTCCGCCAATGTCAAAAGTTTCCTGTGTAGAGGTACTTTGGCGATATAATCAAAGAGTCGAATTGCTTCTAGTTCATGCTCCGCTTTCTGTAAGCGCCTGAAAAGTGCATTAAACTCCGCTGGCGTATAGAAATGGGTAGGTGCCTGTATGGCGCGGTACTCTTTTCGTCAGCGGTAAATTGTGCTCTGGGAAATATGCAATTCGTGGTTTGAGTCTTTAATTGACTCATCGTTTTCATAGCGTCGGATAGCAGTTTCTTTAAATGTGTCTGGATATTGAACTGGCATCGTTTGTTGCCTCCCTTAACATGATAAAACGATTCTAACAGCGGAAGTACTTAAACTATTTAGGAAATTGGTAGCCGAATAGGTAGCCGTAACTGCTTTCGTCTTGTGCATTTCCCGTCCTTGTGATAAGATATGCAATAATTAAAGTATATACTAAGCACAATTGGTGGGATAGCATAAAGATGATAAATCGAGAGCCGAGAGCAATTAAACTAAAAGTTTTATTTGATGTAGGAATCAGCGATGATGTGACAGTTTATGAGATGCGGCGCCGCCATGGTATTATCGAAAGGAGGGAATTCGATTACCTTTTGAGAACAAATTTAGGCCGCTGACGCCCAATGACTCGATTGACCTTCATCATTACCGGGAAGCCTTGGGTTACATATTTTCCAGCACTAAAATCCGCAATATTGCTCTTACCAGCTCCTACGGTTCCGGAAAAAGCGGCGTCATCCGTAACTATGAAAATATCCACAAAGAGCAAACCTTCATCCATAATGGGTTTCCGCTGTCTCCGGTTTAGGAGAAAGCCCCTTTTATAAACCACCACCAATCCCTATGGCCGTCTGATTGGCATTGGGTTACTGCTGATTTTGCTGGGCTGCGGGATGTTCTATTCCAGATATTCTTTAAAAAGGTAGATTTAAAGGGACTTGTGGGCATCGAACTGTTCAATGTCCATCCCGGAAATAAACCCCGGCATTCTGTTGAAATTCATGCTTCTTTATGTTATAATAATTTGCCATATCATGCTCCGGCCATAGCAAAAAAGACAAAATACGCAGAAGCGGTGAGACCTAACCACCAGATGGAAGTGACAATGTTCGGTATGCAGACGAGAGCAGCGGCCGTCAAAAGAGAAAGTACACTTCACCTGCCTAGAGAATTTCGCTCTTTTGTGTACCAAGTCTTTAGAAATCGCCGCTATTGATGCTTTTATCTAAATGAGCCTATCTCGAATGCTGTTCTGCATTTCGCAAAATTAAACGATGCGGTTATTGAAGCCGAGAAAGGCACAATCGAACCGAACGACTAATTTGCTGCATTTGTACATGCCCCACCACGGATGGGGGAACCTGTTTTGTGCTTTGGGGGACTGGCCTTAGAATCAGAAGGGCTCTTGCGCTTGCATGGAACGAGATTGACTCCGATATCGGCATCATAAGCATTTATTAAGACAATGACATATAAGTCAGGTGAGAGTATGTACCTAAAAGCACTGGAAATTCAAGGCTTCAAGTCCTTCCCGGATAAAACCGTGCTGAACTTCGGGGAGGATATCACCGCCATCGTGGGCCCCAACGGCTCGGGAAAATCCAATATCTCCGACGCCATCCGCTGGGTCATGGGCGAGCAGAGCGCCAAGGGTCTCCGGGGCGCGAAGATGGAGGACGTCATCTTCGGCGGTACGGAGCAGCGAAAGCAGGTGGGCTTCGCCCAGGTGACCCTGGTGCTGGACAACACGGAGCGCATCTTCCCCTCCATGGAGGAGGCGGAGGTGGCCGTCACCCGCCGGTATTACCGCAGCGGAGAAAGCGAATACTATATTAACCGTCAGTCCGTCCGGCTTAAGGATGTGACGGAGCTGTTTCTGGACACCGGCTTGGGCCGGGAGGGCTATTCCATCATCGGCCAGGGCAAAATCGACGAAATCCTCTCTACCCGGAGCAGCGAGCGCCGGGAGATCTTCGAGGAGGCCGCCGGCATCTCCCGCTTTCGCCACCGGAAGGAGGAGGCGGAGCGGAAGCTGGAGCGGACGGAGGAAAACCTGGTCCGCATTAACGACAAAATCTCCGAGCTGGAGCTCCAGGTGGAGCCCCTGCGGGACCAGGCGGAGAAGGCGAAGCAGTACCTCATCCTCCGGGACGAGCTGCGGGTATTGGAAATCTCTGTGTGGCTGGAGAATCTGGACGCCTTGAAAATCAGCGCCCGGAAGCTGGAAATGGACTTCCACGCCGCCGAGAAGGAGCGGGACGAGGCCCGGGCAGCCCTGGATGCCCTCTATGCCGAGGGGGAGCGCTTCGGCGAGGAAATGCGCCAAAAGGACATGGAAGCGGAGCAGGTCCGGGGAGAGGCCGGGGAGCTGGACGCCCAGATGAAAGACCAATCCGCCGCCATCGCGGTGCTGGAAACCGGCATCGCCCACAACCAGGAGAACATTGACCGGGCCCGGACGGAGCTGGTGGAGTCCGACAGCCGGGCCGGGGGCTTGGCGGCCCAGTCCGCCCAGGAGAAGGACCGGGCCGAGGGCCTGTCCCGGCGGCTGGAGGAGCTGAACAAGGGCCTGAAGGCCCTTTTGGAACAGGCCCGGGCCGCCGCCGCCCAGGCAGGGGGCCAGCAGTCCGAGGCGGAGGCCCTCCGGGGCCGGGAGGCCGTGGCCATGGCCGCCGCCGCCGACGCGCGGGCGGAGGCTGCCGCCATCACCGCCGAGAATGGGCAGCTGGAGGAGCGGCGGAGCACCGTGGAGACGGAAAAGGCCGCTGCGGAGGAGCAGCTGGAACGGGCCCGGAAAGAGGCCAAGGCCAACCGCCGCGCTCTGGAGGACGCCCGGGACGATGCGCAGGCCGCCGCCAATATCATTGCGGGCCACAGTCTGCGGATGGAGGAGCGGGAGAAAAAGGCCGCCGCCGCCGCAGACAGGCGGATGAAGCTGACTATGGACGCCGGGGCGCTGGAGAACCGCATCCGGCTTCTGACGGAGATGGAAAAGGACTATGAGGGCTTTTCCAAGGCCGTCAAGCTGGTGTGCCAGAACAACCTCCGGGGAGTCCACGGCCCTGTGGCAGGGTTGATGAGGACGGAGCAGAAGTACACCGTCGCCATCGAAATCGCTTTGGGGGCGGGCCTCCAGAACATCGTCGTGGACCGGGAGGAGGACGCGAAAGCCGCCATCGGCTATCTGAAGCAACGGGACGGGGGCCGGGCCACCTTCCTGCCCCTCACCGCCATCCGGGGGGAGGAGCTGCGGCCAAACGGCGTGGAGCAGGAATTCGGCTTTGTGGGCATCGCCTCCCGGCTGGTGAGCTTTGACCCGAAGTATCGGAATATTTTTCAGAACCTCCTGGGCCGGACGGTCATCGTGGAGGACCTGGACTGCGGCATTACCCTGGCCCGGAAGTATCATAACGCCTTCCGCATCGTCACCTTAGACGGTCAGGTCATCAACCGGGGCGGCTCCATGACCGGCGGCTCCACCTCCCGGAATGCCGGTGTGCTGAGCCGGGCGGCGGAGCTGGAAAAGCTTCACGGCCGCTCCGAAGGGATGCGGGAGCGCCTGGAGGAGGCCCGCCGGGAGGAGGAGGCCGTCCAGCGGGAGCTGGCTGCCGCCCGGTACGACCTGGAGACCGCCGAGGGCCAGCGCCGCCAGGCGGAGGACGAGGTTTTGCGGCTGGAGGGCGCAAAGAACCACTTTGATATCCTGCTCAAATCCCTGGGCGAAAATTTGGAGAACCTGACGGGAGAGCTGGAGAGCCTTACCGGGCATTTGGAGGAGAACCGACAGCGAAAGGAACGGGCAGAGCAAGCCATTGCCGGGCAGGAGGCTGAAGCCGCAAAGTACCGGGAACAGGCCAACCAGGCCCTCTCCGGCCAGTCCGAGCTTCTGGCCCAGTCCAGCGCCCTCACCGAGGAGGTCACCACCCGGAAGGAGGAGCTGGCCGCCCTCGCCGCCGAGCGGGACGCCGCCCTCCAACGGGCCGCAGACCTGCGCCGCTTGGCGGCGGAGCTGACGGGAGACCGGCGGCAGAAGGAGGAAACGCTTGGGAATTACCAGGAGGCCATCGAAAAGGCCCAGGCGGAGATCGCCCGCCGCCGGGAGGGCATAAGTGCCCTGAACCAGCGGCGGCAGAGCTGCCAGGAGCGGTTAAGCGCCCTGAACGAGGAAAAAATGGCCCTGGAGGCCCAGCGCACCGCCCAGAACAAGGCCAGCCAGGAGATGAATGAAAACCTCTTGAACCTGGAACGCTCCGCCTCCCGGCTGGAGCAGAAGCTGGCCACCTCCGGCATGGAGGAAAAGCAGATTATCGACCGCCTCTGGGAGCACTATGAATTGAGCCACTCCGACGCCCAGGCCCAGCGCATCGAGCTGGAGAGCGTCCCCAAGGCCACCCGGCGGATTGGAGAATTGAAAAAAGGCATTGCCGCCCTGGGTACGCCCAATATCGGCGCCATTGAGGAGTACGAGCGGGTGAACACCCGGTATACGTATTTGACGGACCAGCGGGACGACGTGGAGAAGGCCAAGGGGGAGCTGGAAACCATCATTGGCGGCATCACTGGGGAGATGACCCGGATTTTCGCCGAGCAGTTCCAGCTTTTAAACGAGAGCTTCCAGGCTACATTCCTAGAGATGTTCGGCGGCGGACAGGCCCAGCTGGAGCTGGAGGATGAGACGGATATCCTGAACTGCGGCATTGAGATCAAGGCCCAGCCGCCGGGAAAGACGCTGAAAACCATCTCCCTGCTGTCCGGCGGTGAGAAAGCCTTCGTAGCCATCGCCCTGTACTTCTCCATTTTAAAGGTCCATCCCACGCCTTTCTGCGTCATGGACGAGATCGAGGCGGCCCTGGACGATGTGAACGTCACCCGCTACGCCCGGTATATGCGCCAGCTGGCGGGGAGAACGCAGTTCATCGTCATCACCCACCGCCGGGGCACCATGGAGGAGGCCGACGTGCTGTACGGCGTGACCATGCAGGAAAAGGGCGTATCCAAGATGCTGACCATCAATTTGAACGACATGGCAAAGGAATTGGACATTCAGTAGAAAGGGGAACAATACGATGACTTTACGGCAGAAGATCTGGGTTACCCTGGCGGTGTTCGCGGCGTCCGCAGTGATTGTAGTTCTTGGCGAGTGCCTGGGGAATCCGGGCATGACCGCCAGCGGCTTGCTTTTGTTCCTTGCGGCGATTCTGGCCGCCCTGTTTTGCTGGCGCTGTCCATACTGCGGCAGGGGGGTTAATCCGCCCTTCAAGAAAAAGAAGTGCGCCCGCTGCGGGCGGGAGATCGACTACGATGCCCGGAGGAAGTTTTGATTCCACCGGCATGAGAAGGGTGTTCTATCGAGAGAAGGGCAGCCCTGGAAAAGGGCAAACGCATACCCCCACCGCCAGGTGAGCGGCAGCGAAAAGAGGAGAAGGTCCATTCGACAACCTCCAAAACCCCCGCCCGCACCACGCCGCGGGCGAAAGACATGCATACAAAACGGAGGAGCGCCTTGCGCGTCCCTCGTCCCGCGTCCCCCGCAGGGACCGTACTTCCTTTTCTCTTTTGGACCGTGCACGGCCCGTTTTCTCTTTTCCTTCTGGAAGGAAAAGAGAAAATGGGGGGTGCAAAGAACCAGCCATCTTCATGGCTGAATCCATAAGGAGGACCCATGGGTTTCTTTGACAAACTAAAAAAGATCACCACCAACCTGTTCACCACTTACACCGAGGCCGACGAGGCTTTCTTTGAGGAGCTGGAAGAGACCCTCATCCTCTCCGACTTCGGCATGGAAATCGCCGTAGAGACGGTAGAGAAGCTCCGGGAGAAGGTCCGCAAGGAAAGACTCGTGAGCCAGGAGGAGGTCCGCGCCGCCCTGCGGGCGATCATCGTAGAGGCGCTGAACGTGGGCACCACGGAGGTGAACGTCTCCACCTCTCCCTGCGTCTTTCTCTTCATCGGGGTCAACGGCGTGGGGAAAACCACCTCCATCGGCAAGATGGCGAACCTCCTGCGCTACGGCGGGAAGAAGTGCCTCCTCTGCGCGGCGGACACCTTCCGGGCCGCCGCCGCCGACCAGCTGGAAATCTGGTCGGAGCGGGCTAAGGCGGACCTGATCCGCCAGCACGAGGGGGCGGACCCCGGCGCGGTGCTCTTCGACGCCCTCCAGGCCGCCAAGGCCCGGGGGGTGGACGTGGTGCTCTGCGACACGGCGGGACGGCTCCACAATAAGACCAATCTCATGGCGGAGCTTGCCAAGCTCTCCAAGATCATCGACCGGGAATGCCCCGGCGCGGCCCGGGAGACCCTGCTGGTGCTGGATGCCACCACGGGCCAGAACGGTTTGATTCAGGCCAAGACCTTCAAGGAGGCGGCGGGGCTGACGGGTATCATCCTCACCAAGCTGGACGGTACCGCCAAGGGCGGCATCGCCGTGGCGATTGCGAAGGAGCTGGGCGTGCCTGTGAAGTTCGCCGGAGTGGGCGAGGGCATCGACGATCTCCGGCCCTTCGACTCGGAGGAGTACGCCGAGGCGATCATTTAAATAAAGAGGGGACTTCGTCCCCCCTTTAGATTCCCCCCTCCAGTCTGCGGACTGGAGCCGCCGCCCAAGGCGGCTGGGGGCGGGGTATTTTTGGCACGCGCATGTCGCGCCAAAAATGATTGGAATTTTTTCCGCTTATGCGGAAAAACCAGGGGGAGCCTCCCTAGCTCCCCTCTGGGAGACACCAGATTATAAGGAGGAGTCGACTTGACCAGAGAGGACGGTCGGGCCGCGGGCGAGCTGCGGCCTGTGACCATTACAACCGATTTCATCAAATTCGCCGAAGGCAGCTGCCTGATTCAGTGCGGGGACACCATGGTCCTCTGCTGTGCCAGCGTGGAGGAGAAAACGCCGCCCCACGTCCCCTATGGAGAGGGCTGGATTACCGCCGAGTACTCCATGCTACCCCGGGCCAACCGGGAGCGGAGCCGCCGGGATGTCTCCAAGCTGAAATTGTCCCCCCGGAGCGCCGAGATTCAGCGTCTGGTGGGCCGGTCTCTCCGCTCCGCCGTGGATATGAGAAAGCTGGGGGAGCGGACCATTACCATTGACTGCGACGTGCTCCAGGGAGACGGTGGGACCCGGACCGCCTCCGTTACCGGGGGCTTTGTGGCCCTGGCGCTGGCTTGCCGGAGGCTGGTGGAAAACGGCGATCTGGGCGCCAGCCCCATCCGGCACTACGTCACCGGCGTATCCGCCGGGATTGTGGACGACACGCCCCTGCTGGACCTCCGCTACAGCGAGGACAGCCGGGCCCAGGTGGATTTGAACTGCGTGATGAACGAGCTGGGAGAGCTCATTGAGATTCAGGGCACCGGCGAGGGCCGGGCCTTCAGCCCCGCGGAGCAACAAGAGCTGGTGCGCCTGTGCGCCAAGGGCTGCAAGGAGCTGCTGGCGGTCCAGAAAGAAGCGCTGGGAGGGAAATTCTGATGGCGGAGAAATTTGTGCTGGCTACCCACAATCCGGGAAAGCTGGCGGAGATGAAGGCGATTTTGTCCGGCTTAGGCGTGGAGGTTGTCAGCCCTGCCGAGGCCGGGGTGGAGGTGGACGTGGAGGAGACCGGGACCACCTTTGCCGAAAACGCGATGTTAAAGGCCCGGGCCATCTGCGCCGCGGCGGGACTGCCCGCCATCGCCGATGATTCCGGCCTATGCGTGGACGCTTTGAACGGCGGCCCCGGGGTCTACTCCGCCCGCTACGGCGGGGAGGGCTTGGACGACGCGGGGCGGCGGCGTCTGCTGCTTCAGAATCTCCGGGGCCAGACCACTCGGGCGGCCCATTTTACCTGCGCCGTGGCCTGTGCCTTCCCCAATGGGGATACGCTGGAGGCGGAGGGCCGCTGTGACGGGGCCATCGCCTTCGCCCCCTTGGGGGAGGGCGGCTTTGGCTATGACCCGGTGTTCCTGATTCCCGAGAAGGGCAAGACCTTTGGACAAATCAGCCCGGAGGAGAAGAGCAAAATTTCCCACCGGGGAAAGGCCCTGGCGGCCTTTGCGGAGAAGCTGAAAGCCTACTTGAATAAATGAGTAAAAAGACGCGGACACGAAGGGCGTAAGACCCTGCTTTTGGGGAGCGCGTTGAGCCTGCTGGGCATCGCGTTTTCCTTGAACAATGTCGTAGCCATTGGCTACGGCGCTGGCGGGTTTCTTCTGGCCTTAATCGGACATGCGAAAGGAGATTGAGCGTTGGACTTAACAAGCAAACAGCGGGCCCAATTGCGGGGCCTGGCCAACGGCATTGATACCATCCTCCAGATTGGCAAGGAGGGAATCGGAGAAAACCTCATCAAACAGGCTGACGACGCCTTAGAGGCCCGGGAGCTTATCAAGGGCCGGGTGCTGGAGAACAATCTAGACTATGACGCCCGCACGGCGGCGGAGGAGCTGGCGAAGGCCACCCGCAGCGAGGTGGTCCAGGTTATCGGCACCAAGTTCGTTCTCTACCGGGAGACCCACTCCAAGCCGAAGGAGAAGCGGATTCAACTGGTAAAAGAGCGGAAGAAGAAACTTTAATCCTGTCTGCAAGGGGGCTTCCATTTTGAAGATCGGCGTATACGGCGGGGCCTTCAACCCGCCGCATCTGGGACATATTACCGCGGCCCGGGCGGTATTCGGACTTTTGAAGCTGGATAAACTCTTGGTGATTCCCACAGGACACCCGCCCCACAAGGCCCTGCCCTCCGAAAGCCCTGCGCCGGAGCAGCGGCTGGAAATGACTCGCCTGGCCATGGAGCAGACTGGCCTGGGGGACAAGGCGGAGGTTTTGGACCTGGAGCTCCGGCGGGGGGGAAACAGCTACACCGCCGACACCTTGGCCTGCTTGAAGGAGAAATACCCGGAGGATGAGCTGTGGCTGCTGATGGGGGCGGATATGTTCCTTACCCTTCACACCTGGCACGAGCCGGAGCGCATCCTTTCCCTGGCGGGGGTGGCTGCCTTTGGGCGGACGGAGGCGGACACGGAGGAGCTGTTTTCCGTTCAGCGGGATTTCCTCTGCCGAAGATTTCCGCAGGCCCGGATTTTCACCCTTAGTATTCCAGGCGTGGTGGACGTATCCTCCACGGAGCTGCGGGAGCGGCTGGCACGGGGAGAGGGCGGAGGGCTCCTGGCCCCGGCGGTGTATGGCTATATTCTCCGGGAAAAGCTCTACGGCACAGCGGCGGACTTGAAAAATCTGTCTCTGGAGCAGCTCCGGCCCGTGGCGTTGAGCTGTTTGAACCACCGGCGGATTCCCCATGTGCTGGGCACCGAGCAGGAGGCCGTCCGCCTGGCGGAGCGCTGGGGGGCGGACGCGGAGAAGGCCCGGCGGGCCGCTCTGCTTCACGACTGCACGAAGAAGCTGAGCCTCCCGGAGCAGCTGGCCCTGGCGGAGCGGTTCCACGTTCCCCTGGACGAGATGGAGCGGCGGGAGATCAAGCTCCTCCACGCCAAGACCGGCGCAGGCATCGCGGAGGCGGTCTTTGGCACAGATGAGGAGATTACCAACGCCATCCGCTGGCACACCACCGGGCGGGGGGACATGACGCTGCTGGAAAAGGTCCTGTATCTGGCGGACTACATCGAGCCTACCCGGGTTTTCCCCGGCGTGGAGGCGCTGCGGCGGACCTGCTATGAGGACCTGGACGCCGGGCTGCTGCTGGGACTGGAAATGACCATCGGGGAGATGGAGACCCGAAACGCGCCCATTCACCCCAAGACCCTGGAAGCCAGGGATGCGCTGAAAGGACAGAGATAAAAATATGAGCAACATTGGAAAGCGTCTGACAGGCGGTCAGGGCTCCAAGCCCCCCCGGAAGGGGAAGCTGACCCGCCAGCAGCTCATTTTGCTTGTGGTGGCTGTGGTGCTGGCCATCGCTTTGGCGGTGACGCTGGCCCTGCGGAGCCTCTTCGTCCGGCCGGAGCTGCCTGTCCGGAACGACTCTCAAAATACCGTGGACAAGGACGGGGACGGCAGGCCCGACGGGCCGGAGCCCATTGACTACGGCGACGGTCTCCGCCCCCGGGGCGGAGACGGAGAGCGGAAAAGCGCGGACTACTGGACCGTTCTGATTTTGGGCCGGGACACCGGCGGCGGCGGAAACACGGACACCATGCTGCTGGCCAGCTACGACGTAACCAATCAAAAGGCCACCGTCATGTCCATCCCCCGGGATACCATGGTGAACGTCCCCTGGGACATTAAACGGATCAACTCCGTCTATAATTACTATGGCGGCGGCGAACGGGGCATCCAGCACCTCTACAAGGAGATTTCCCAGCTGGTGGGCTTCGAGCCGGACTTCCAGGTGGTGGTGGAATGGGATGCCGTGGGGGAGATTGTAGACGCCATCGGCGGTGTGTACTTCGACGTGCCCCAGGACATGAACTACGACGACCCCTATCAGGACCTCCATATTCATCAGACGGCGGGCTACCGCCTCCTCAGCGGGGACGACGCTATGCAGGTTCTCCGCTACCGCCATGACAACCGGAAAAACGGCATTACGCGCGGCTACCCGGACGGCGATCTGGGCCGCATCAAGACCCAGCAGGCGTTTTTGAAGGCCATGGTGGACCAGCTTCTGCGGCCCAAGAATATGACTAAGGTAGGTCCCCTTATCGAGGCGTTCAACAAGAACGTGGAAACGGATATGAGCTTCCAGAACATCCTCTGGTTTGGGCAGCAGGCGGTGATGGGGGGCTTGAAAACGGAGGATGTGAACTTTGTCACCATGCCAAACAGCGCCAAGTACGCCTACAGCCGGAGCGTGGGAAACATGCAGTCCTATGTGGTGCCAAACGCCCGGCAGCTGTTGGACCTGGTGAACAACGAGCTTAGCCCCTTTACCGAGGTGTTCACCCTGTCGGACCTGGACATTATGTCCGTCAATGCCGACGGCTCCGTCAGCTCCTCCACCGGCTATGTGGAGGACAAAAAAGCGGCTCTCCCGCCCCCCAAGGACGAGCCGGAGGAAGAGGAGCCTACCGTGGACGAAAACGGCTATCCCATCGACCCGGAGACGGGCCTGCCCATCACCGTGGACCCGGAGACCGGCGAACCCATCGTTCCCATTGACCCGGAGACCGGGGAGCCCCTGGTCACCGGACCGCCGGATACGGCGATCGGCTCCAATGAAAACGGAGGCGGAACTACGAATTCCAATGGGTCCACCCAGCCCGGGGGAACGACGCCTATCAGCCCGCCGGATACCGGCACCCCGACGCCCCCGGCTTCCCCCGACGCCCCCGCCACGCCGGACGTCAATACGCCCCCGGCCCCCCAGGAGCCCGCCCCCGCGCCGGAGGTCCCGGCGGACCCCCAGCCTCCGGTGGCGGACCCGGGCTTCGCCCTCATCGGGCCAGACCCCGTTGTGTAAGAATACCATTCACATATTTTCAGGAAAGAGAGGAATGTCTATGACACCGAAAGAGCTGGCCATCATTGCCGCCAAGGCCCTGGACGAGAAGAAGGGCAAGGAGATTTCCGCTATTGAAATCACGGACCTGACCACTCTGGCGGACTTTTTCGTCATCGCCACCGGCGGGTCCAACACCCAGATTAACGCCCTGTGTGACGCGGTGGAAAAGGCCATGAAGGAGCAGGCCGGGGAGGCTCCCCTCCACCGGGAGGGCCACCGGGATGGCACCTGGGTGCTGCTGGACTATGGCTGCGTGGCGGTCCATGTGTTCTCCCAGGAGGCCCGGGAATTTTACGACCTGGAGCGCCTCTGGTCCGACGGAAAGCCTCTGGACCTCAGCGGCGTGCTGACGGCGGACTGAACAAGATGCAAACGGAAAGCGGGCGAGAGACGAACCGTCTCTCGCCCGCTTTTTTCATTTTATCGGTTCCGCAGCACGTTTTCCAAGGTCTCCAGTAGCTTGGCAATGTCGATGGGCTTGGAGATATGCCCGTTCATGCCGCACTTGAGGGCTGTTTGTTTGTCCTCCTCGAAGGCGTTGGCCGTCATAGCCAGGATGGGGATGCTGGAAAGGGCCGGATTTTCCAGGGCACGAATGGCCTGGGTAGCCTCGTAGCCGTTCATGACGGGCATCTGCACGTCCATCAGGATCAGCTGGTAATAATCCGGCTCCGCATGGGTCAGCCGCTCCAAAGCAATCTGCCCGTTCTCCGCGATTTCCACGGTGAAGCCCGCCTCCTCCAGGATGGCCTGGGCAATTTCCTGGTTCAGCTCGTTGTCCTCCGCCAGCAGGATGCGGCCCAGGTCCAGGGGCTGGGCTGACAATTGGCCCTTCTCCTCCGGGGTCTCCTCCGTGCCCACAATGGACATCAGGCAGTCCCGCAGCTCCGAGAGGAACAGAGGCTTGCCGCAGAAGGCGGTAACTCCGGCCTCCGTGTCCTCCTCCTCAATATCGGCCCAGTCATAGGCGGTGAGGACGATGATGGGCACCTCGTCGCCGCACTCTTTGCGGATGCGCCGGGTGACCTCGATGCCGTTCATATCCGGCAGAAGCCAGTCGATGATGTAGACGGAATAGTGGTCCCGCCGCATGACGGCTTGCCGGGTGCGGAGCACCGCCTCCTTGCCGGAAAGGGTCCACTCCGCCCGCATGCCGATCTGCTGGAGCATGCAGGATACGCTGTCGCAGGTGTTGAAATCGTCGTCCACCACCAGGGCGCGGCAGCCGGAGAGCTCCGGGATGGTAGTGGGCTGCTTCTCGTCGGAGCAGAGGCGGAAGGTGAGGTCCACGGTGAACTCCGTTCCCACGCCCTGCCGGCTCTTGACGTGGATGGAGCCGTTCATCATTTCCACAATGTTCCGGGTGATGGCCATGCCCAGGCCCGTGCCCTGAATCCCGCTGGTGGTGGAGTTCCGTTCCCGCTCGAAGGGCTCGAAAATGTGGGCGACAAACTCCTCGCTCATGCCGATGCCGGTATCCCGGATGCTGAACTCATAGGAGGCGTGGCCCGTCGGGGCGGAGGGCTTCTCCATCACCCGGATGCTGACGATGCCCCCGGCGGGGGTGTATTTGATGGAGTTGCCCAGCAGGTTTAAGAGAATCTGATTCAGCCGCAGCCGGTCGCAGAGGATATCCTCGTGGATGACGTCCACGGCGTCCATGTACAGCTCCAGCTGCTTGGCGTGGACGTCCGCCTGGACGATGCTCCGCAGGCCGTGGAGAATGTCCGGCAGGGTGCAGGGCTTCTCATCCAGATACATTTTGCCGCTTTCGATGCGGCTCATGTCCAGCACGTCGTTGATGAGGCTGAGCAGGTGGTTGCCGGAGGTCATGATTTTCTTGAGGTATTCCTCCACCTGCTCTCGGTTGTCCAGGTGGGTGGTGGCCAGGGCGGTGAAGCCGATGATGGCGTTCATGGGGGTACGGATGTCATGGGACATGTTGGAGAGGAAAACGCTCTTGGCCTTGCTGGCCCGGTTGGCCTGGGCCAGGGCATCCTCCAGCAGGTTCTTTTTCTCCATCTCCGACCGGGTTTCCGCGTCCACGCTGCGAAAGCCGATGACGACGCCCCGGCTGGAGGCCCGGTCCCCGATGGGTACGGCCTTCATTTGGAAGTAACGGATATCGCCCATGCAGACGGTCCGGTAGTTGAGATAGTAGATGCCCTGGTCCTGGAGGGCCCGAAGCAGATTGTCCCCGGCGAAAATCCGGCGGAGCATATCCCGGTCGTCCACATAGACGCAGGTCTGTATATAATTTTCCATATGGACGTCCAGCGAGAGGTCCCCGGTGAAGAGCTGCTCCAAAAGACCGGCGGGACAAGCATAGGTTCGAAGGGCCGTGCCCTGGCGGGTCTCCAGGTCGAAATAGCAGACCAGGTTGTAGTCTGTGCTCAGGGCCTGGACCAGCTCCTGGTGGCGGCGCTCCTTGCGGAGCTGTTCCTCCCGCTCCTGCTGCTTTTGGGCGGTGCAGTCCAGGAGGAAGCGCTGGTAGAACAGCTCGCCGTCCTCCTCGATCAGCTTCACGTTGCCCATTATGTGCAGGATATCTCCGTTGGGATGACGGACCCGGTATTCCACACTAACGCTGTCCCCCACGTTCTTGAGGGATTTGATGCTGCTTAGCAGCTTCTCCCGGTCCTCGCTGAACACGGAGGTGGCGATGGTGTCGAAACCGGCTCTGGAAAGCTCCTCCTGCGACGGATAGCCCAAAATCGACAAAGCGGCCCGGTTGACGCTGAGAATATGGGACCCGTCCAGGCTGTGGCACAGCACGCCGCAGTCCATGGTGGTAAACAGGGTTTCCAGTGCGTGATTCTCCCGCCGCAGCTCCGCCTCATAAGCCCGTTCCTTTGTCACGTCGATGCCCACGCCCACGGTGCCCATGACGCTGCCGTCCAGGTCGTACAGAGGGGTTTTGTAGGTGGTCAGAAGCCGGGTTCCCTCGCCGGTTTGTATCGTCTCCTCCGCGATGCCGGTCTGCCTGCTTTCCATGACGATTCGTTCAGACTCGATGCAGGCGGGATCGTCCTGTTCCACATCCCAGATATAGGCGTGCCGCTGTCCCTGAACCTGTTCCTTGGTTTTGCTCACGGTCTGGCAGAAGCTGTCGTTTACTTTTTCGTGAACGCCCTCCTTGCTCTTGTACCAGACCAGATTGGGGACGCTGTTGATGGCGGCCTCCAGATATTGCCGGGACTCCCAGAGGTCCTTCTCCTGGTGACAGGTCTGCTGCCATTTCTGGAAGCGGAAGCGCAGCTCCTCTTCGCTCATGGGGAGGGGCCACAGGTCCGTCAGGGCGGGAAGCAGGTCCGTCAACTGCGACAGCTGCTCCCGCGTGCCCAGGACGATCAGCGCCGTCCCGCTCTGCGCCAACGTCCGGGTGGTCTCGACGGCGTTTCGCCCCGTGAGATCAGCGAAGACGATGCTGGCCTGGGCGGCCAGGGCGGAGTCCGGCTCCTCACTCTCCAGGAAGGTATGGGTAAAGGGCTCCAGAGGAGCGGTCTCCTTGACAGGGGCGAAAAGCTCCTGACGATGGCCGACGCAGTAGAGCCGCAGATGACAATGATACATAGGCTTTCTCCTCCATATGGCTGAGAGTCCGGGGCGGGCATGAGGGAAAGGGACGGCCCGCCGAGCCAATTTCATGATGTTATTTTAACGGGTAAAAGGGTTGGTGTCAACCATAGATGGGGCTCTAAGGGGCAGAAAGAGCGCTTTTTCTGAATACAAAGAAGGGGCGCACGGCGTTTTGGGCCGTGCGCCCCGTTGGATTCCCTGGCTCCCCGGAAGCTCACACGCTGAAATTCAGCTGACGGTAGTACCCGTCATAGACCCGGGAGATGGGCTTATCCGCTACGGCGGGCCTTTCCGGACCATAGAGCAGGCGCCCGATTTTATAGCCCACGCCATTGATGCACACGGACTCTCCCGCGGTGCGGCCGCCGAATTTCGTCATCCAGGCCAGCGCCTCGCCCACGGTGCAGCCCTGCCGCATCCGGCCCTGCTCGTCCCAAAGCGGATCATAACCCAATTCCATATCTGCCATATCCTCCATTCATATTCATAAGCAACCGCTACATATTGTAGCGGACTCCCCCGGCAAAAGCAATGGTGGGAGTGGAGAAAAAAGGAGAGGATATTCGTGAAAATCATGGCTTGACAAATCGCAGAAACGGGGTATCCCTTGGGCGGCGGGGGCTGCCGCTGCGGGGGAGGTTGCACGGGAAGGTGCAACAAAAGGGGAATTGGGGGAAGTCTGTGGGCGCTGGCTTGGAGACGCGACTTCGGGCCAGGCGCGTATACTGAATTGGGAAGGAGAGAAAAACCATGAACAAGAGTATTTTGGAGGGGCTGGGAAAGCTCCTCCGCGTGAAGAGCCTGGTGACGCTGGCTCTGACGGCGGTGTTTTCCGTGATGGCCCTGAGAGGCGAAATCTCCCAGGAGTTCATGACGGTTTACGCCGTGGTCATTGCCTTCTATTTTGGAACCCAGAGCCAAAAGGCTCCGGGTGTGAAGGGAGATGGCGGATATGACGCTGGCTGAGCAAGTGCTTTCCATTGCCCGGGGAGAGATCAATGTAAAGGAGGCCCCGGCGGGCTCCAACCGGGTGAAGTACAACGACTGGTTCTATGGACGGGAGGTTTCCGGGGCCGCCTACCCCTGGTGCATGGCCTTCGTCCAGTGGGTCTTTGACCAGGCGGGGGAGCGGCTTCCCTGTAAGACGGCCTCCTGCTCGGCTCTGCTGAGCTGGTACGAGGCCCACCAGCCTTCCCAGGTAGTGAAGGAGGCCCGGCCGGGGGATATCGTCCTCTACAATTTCGGCCACACCGGCGTGGTGGAGGCCGTGGGCAGCGGGACCGTCACCGCCATTGAGGGCAACACCTCCCCCGGTACGGCGGGGAGCCAAGATAACGGCGGCATGGTCTGCCGGAGAACCCGAAAAACCGCCCTGGTGACGGCCTATCTCCGTCCCCTGGAGGAAAAGGAGGCGAACCCTATGGACAATACTCCCAGCCCCGCCCATAAAGAGGGCGTGGAATGGGCCGTGAAAAACGGCATCCTTACCGGCGACGCGGAGGGTGACCTGAAGCTGACCGAGCCTGTGACCCGGCAGCAGATGTGCACCATGCTGAAGCGGCTGGCGGACGGTCTGGAGAACAAATAAGGATAAGGAGCGGGGACGCATTTGCGCGTTCCCGCTCCTTCTTTATTCCGTTCCGTCCTCGGCGTGCTTCCAGGGGCCGGTCCCATAGAAGAAAACGGACATGGCGGAGGCTACGGTCCAGCCAATGGGCCAGGCACACCAGATGCCAAGAGCCCCCAGGGCCGTCCGGGCCAGCAGCATGGCCAGGACCACCCGGAGAATTAGGTCCGTGAAGGTGGAGGCCATAAAATGGAGCATCCGCCCGGAGCCCCGGAGAACGCCGTCGGCCACCAGCTTGGCGGAAATGATGAAGTAAAAGGGGGAGAGGATGCGAAGATAGGCTACGCCGGTTCGGAGGGCGTCCTCCGTGGGGCTGTCCAGGAAAAGGGACAGCATGTGCCGGCTGGCGAAGAAATACAGCAGGAACAGGGGCAGGCTCAAAAGCCACACCAGCTTCACCCCGGCCCGGAATCCGGCCCTCACCCGGGGGAGCTTTTGTGCGCCGATGTTTTGGGCGGTGTAGTTGGACACACCGTTGGCCAGGGTGGTGAAGGAGGTGATGACCAGGTTGTTCAGCTTTACTCCGGCGGAGTAGCCCGCCATAACGCCGGTGCCAAAGCCGTTGATGACCCCCTGGAGGACGATGTTGCCCACGGAGATGAAGCTTTGCTGGAGGATGCTGGGGATGGCAATGACGGCAATTTTTTTCAGCAGCAGGGGGGAGAACACCGGCGCGGGCTCTGGGGCTTCCACCTTTCGCAGGCGGGCGCATACCACACCCACCGCCAGGACGCAGCTGATTCCCTGGCAGAGGAAGGTGGCCCAGGCCACGCCAGCCACCCCCATGTCAAAGGCGGTGACAAAGAGGATATCCACCGCGATGTTGGCAGTGGAGGAGGCCGCCAGGAAGAGGAAAGGGGTCCGGGAGTCTCCCAGGGCGGAGAATACGCCGGTGGCGATGTTATAGAAAAAGACGAAGGGCAGGCCCCAGATGTAGATGTCCAGGTAGAGCTTGGAGGCGGCGAAGGCCCCCTCCGGGGTATGGATGAGCCGGAGCAGCCCGCCGCAGCCAAGGATACCTCCCAGCATCAGCGCCCCGCAGAGGACGGCGCTGGCGATGCAGGCGGTGGACACCGCCGTTTTCATCTTCCCGTACTCCCTGGCCCCGAAGAGCTGGGAGACCACCACGGAGCAGCCCATGTTGCACCCGAAGGCGAAAGCCAGGAAAATCAGCGTCACCTCGTAGCTGTTGCCCACGGCGGCCAGGGCCTCCTCGCCGATGAACTTCCCGGCCACCAGGCTGTCGGCGATGTTGTAGAGCTGCTGGAAAAGGATGCTGCCAAACAGGGGGAGGCAGAACCGCCACAGCACGGTTTCCGGCCTCCCCACGGTCAGGTCTTTGTTCATAGGGATGCACCTCGCTTTCGGACTTTTCAATGGATTTTGATTATAGTCCCAAAAAGGAGAGGTGTAAACCGTCATTTTGACGGTTTAATATCCCAGGTATTCCTCCAGACAGATTCCCTGGCGCATGATTTCCCCGGCGGCTTCCTCCCCCACGTAGCGGTAGTGCCAGGGCTCGTAGCCCACGCCGGTGAGGGCGCTTTTCTCCGTGGGGTAACGGAGGATGAAGCCGTATTCGGCACAGTGCTCCATCAGCCATCTCTGCACCGCTGTGTCCTCCTGCCCTTCGTCTAAAAGCTGGTAGGACTTGTCCACAATGTCCACTGCCAGCCCCGCCTGGTGCTCGCTGGTCCCGGGGCGGGCCACCCAGAGGGCGGCCTGTTCCTCCGCCTCCTTTCGGGAAGCGGCCTGGGGGAGGCAGGATTGAACCTTGGCTTCAAAGAGCTCCGCCTGCTTTTCCCACGTCCGGTAGGAGGAGCAGATGGTGGGCTCCAGCCCCTCCGCCCGGCAGTCGTCCATCATTCGCTGGAGGGCGGGATAGGCCCGCTGGTCAATGGCGTGGTTGTTCCGTAATTGGGTCAGCGCGGGAATCTGGAAATCCTCCGGCAGGGGGTGGTCGCCGTTTACCAGAATCAGCTTCCAGTCGTCCTTGGGGACGGCGCTGTCCTTTCCGCCGGAGGCAGGCTTGTCCTCTCCGCCGGAGGTTACCGCCCCGGGGACGGTCAGGACACGGACGGGTTCGCCGCTCCCGGCCCCCGCCCCCGCCGCGGAGTGGGCGGCTCTGGCTCCCGCGGCCTCGGCCCGGCCCAGCAGGAAGCCGCCGGTGAACAGCGCCAGCCCCAGAAGGGCCAGCAGGAGCAGGGGGGATCGCCGGGTCCTTCGCCGGGAGGGGGCGAGGCGGCGGCGGGGCCTGGAAATGGTGGGCTCATCCCACAGGACGGGGGAGGCGGCGTAATACTCCCGATCTGGAAGGGGGAAGTTGACGACGGACATAGAAACAGCTCCTTTGCTCTTGAACTGCCTCTATGATAAGACTTGTCCCCGTCGAAACCGAAACATTCCTGCATCGAAGTTTCACCAATTTTGCATCGGACCGGCATCAACGCTGACGCTGGAGCCGGGAGGATAGCCCATGGCGGTACGGGTATCGTCGTCCAGGGACCGCCAGTCCATTTCAAGGGTAATGTGGAGGTAGTTATCGTACCGGATGATCCAATAAACCGTATCGCTGTCCGCCAGCCGAAAGGCGGCATGGTCCGATTGGATGTCGTCCAGCGGCTCATAGCGCAGCCCCAGAGCGCTGAAGAAGGCGCTGCCAATGTCCTCCGCCAGGGTGTCGAAATCTAAGAAATACTCCGAATGTAGCTCCAGCGTCAGGATTTGCCCGGACTCTCCATCCAGATAGAAAGAGAGTGTTTCTCCGGTCTCCTCGTTGAAGGTATCCAGCATGGCGAAGGCGGCGCTGGACAAGTCCCTCTGGTCCCGGAGGTAGAGAAGGCTGCCTCTAAAACCCCGGTTGTACACCCCGGACTTCTCGGGCAGAATTCCCAGCTTTACCAGCCGCGCCAATTCCGCCCAAGCCTGGTTGGATAGCTCTTCCAGCTTTGCCGCTTCTGGTTCCTGGCCCACAATGGTGAGAAGCTCGGGAACAGACTGGTACTGGGTCAGCAGCCGGATGCGCCCGGGCAGCTCCGGGGGCTTGGAGGGGAAGTTGTTGTCCGCCGTCAGATCCTCGGCGTGGACGGTTCCGGTGAGCCGATCGTCCTCCAGCGTGGAGAGACGGAGGGGCAGCAGGGCCAGGGCCCCTACGGTCAGGGCCGTTAGGAGGGGGAGGAGCCAGTTCTTCCAGTTTCGCAAGGCAGTTCCTCCCCTCCGTTCAGATGCACCCGGACCCGGGTACCCCGGCCCGGTTCGCTCTCAATTTCCAGCTCCCCGCCGTGGAGCTCCACAATCCGGCGGCACAGGGCCAGCCCCAGCCCCGCACCCCCCTGGGCCCGGGAGCGGGACTTGTCCACCATGTAGAACGCCTCCGTCACCCGTTCCAGCTCCTTCGCCGGGATGCCCTTGCCCTGGTCCGTCACCTGGATGCAGCAGCTTCCATCCTCCAGGGCGAAGCCCTCCAGAAGGATTTCCCCGCCGTCCTCCATGGCCTTCCGGGCGTTGTCCAGCAGGTTCATGCAGACGGTTTCCATCAAATCCGGCTCCATCCGCGCCGTCACCGCCTGGGAATGGAGGGTGAGCCGGACGCCCGCCTGCCGGAGGGGCGGCTCCATGGCCCCGGCCACCCGGCGGAGGAACGCGTCCAGGGGCACAGGCCGCAGGGGGAAGTCCTGCCGTCCCAGGACGATGAGGTCCAGCAGCTTCCGGCTCAGGGCCTCCAGCCGCCGCCCCTCGCCGAAGATATACCCGGCGCTCTCCCGGACCTGTTCCTCCGTGGCCGGGCGGGAACGGAGGAGGTCGGCATAGCCGATGATGGAGGTCAGGGGCGTTTTAATCTCGTGGGCAAAGCTGCCGATGAAGTCCTCCTGGCGGCGCTGGGCGGCCTTCAGCTCCGCCACCTGCCGTTGGATGCGGTGGGCCATGACGTTGAAGTCGGCGGAGAGCTGGGCGATCTCGTCGTCCCCGTCCACCCGGACCCGCTGGCTGAGGTCTCCCTCCGCCATTCGCCGGGCGGCGGCGGAAAGGCGGGCCAGGGGCCGGGCCAGCATGGCGGCCACGGCCAGGGACAGGGCCCCCACCGCCCCGGTGAGGACCAGCATCAAGGAGAAGAAGCTCCGGTACTGCTCCGACCGGGACTGGAACAGCTCCCCCACCTCCCGGCAGTTTTCCAGGTAGAGGATGCCGTCCTCCAGGGCCAAAGGGCTGGCGGCGTGGAGATAAATCCGCCCGTCGGCCAGGGCGTTCATGACCCAGCCCCGCTGCCCGGCGGGGAGCTGGGAGGTGAGGCCCGCCGCCTCCACCGGCAGCGCGCCGCTGCCGCCCAGGGTCTTTCCCGCCTCGTCGCTGAGACGGAAGGAGACCGTTCGTCCCTGGCCGGTGGTGATGCTGATGCCCCCGGCGGCTTTGGCCAGCTCTTCCCGGCTGTACAGGGGGTTGAAGGCCAGCTCCTGGGCCAGGGCAAAGCGGAGGAGGTCGTTTTCCTCGTACAGCGCCGCCACCTCCCGGTCCAGGGAGGCGCGAAACTGGGCGTGGATGAGGGCGTAGCCCCCGGCGGAGCAGGCCAGGGCCGTGATGAGGACCATGCTGCAAAAGAGCTTCCAGAATAATCTCATAAAAAGCCTCCTTTTGGGCAGGAGCGGACAGCCCGACGTGGGGCCTGACCCCCTGGTCAGGCCATTTTCCGGCAATGGGGCGCGAAAAGAAAAGCCCCCTACACCTCCAGCCGGTAGCCCACCTTATAAACCGCCACCAGCCGGTTTTCCAGCCCCAGCTTCTTCCGCATCCGCTGGATGTGGAGGTCCACGGTCCGGCTGTCCCCCAAAAACTCCTCGCCCCAGACCTTTTCATAGATCCGGTCCCGATAGAGGGCGATGTTTTTGTTTTGCAGGAAGAGCAGCAGCAAATCGTACTCCTTGGCCGTCAGGGCCACGGGGGCCCCGGCCCGGCGTACGACGCGGCTGGCGGTGTCGATTTCAATGTCCGGCGGCAGGGAGAGGACCCGCCCTGTCTTTCCGCAGCGGCGGAGGACGGTTTCCACCCGGGCCAGTAGCTCCATCAGCTCGAAGGGCTTGACGATATAGTCCTCCGCCCCCAGGCGGAGGCCCTTCACCCGGTCCTCCAGCTCTCCCTTGGCGGTGAGGAAGATCACCGGCACCTCCAGGCTTTTGCAGTACTCCAGCACCTCGTAGCCGTCGGCCTTGGGCAGCATGATGTCCAGCAGCGCCAAATCGAAGGGCTGGGCTTCCAGCTTGTCCGCCGCGTCCGCCCCGTCGGGGGCCCAGGCGCAGCGGTAGCCCGCCCCCTCCAGGGCGGTGCGGATGAGGTTGGCGATGGGGGTCTCGTCCTCGGCGATGAGGATTTTGTTCACGGAAATCACGTCCTTTGACAAGATGCCTGTTTGGAGTATAGTCTGTATCGTCCTGCCATCATTCTTGCATCATGAACCGGAGAGGGGGCGTTGGCATAGACTGTTGTAGTCCCAATCGAAAGGAGGACGCCGGAAGCGTGCTTCCGGCTGCATATATGAATCAGAATATGATGCGGCAATTTCCCTCTCCCACCGCCTGGACCGGCCGGTCGGGAGAAGCTGTCATTCCCCTGCCTAATCCCGGCGAGGGCGGGCCTGTCTATCCCGGCAACATGAGCGGCGGCGAGGCCGTGATACCCCTGCCCAATCCCGGCGAAGGCGGCCCGGTCTACCCCGGTCCTGACGGCGGCGTGGTGGAACCTGTCATTCCCCTGCCCAACCCCGGCGAGGGCGGTCCGGTTTACCCCGGTCCCGGCGGCGGAAATCAGACCTGGCCCTGTCCCGGCGGCGGCTGCGGCGGGATCATCGTCCTGCCCGGCATTATCGGCGGCGTGTGGCCCGGCGCGGCAAAGGTGCGCTTTTTGAACGCGGGCTACGGCTACCCCGCCTTCCGCGTTTTCATCGGCAACCGCCGGTTTGTGAACGTGCTGAACTACGCCTCCGCCACCACCTACGGCCAGGTCAACGCCGGTTACCAGACGGTGACGGTGACGGGAACCGACGGCTATGTCTACATCCAGAAAACCATGCCCTTCCAGTCCAACGGAATCACCACCATCGCCATCATCAACACCGCCGGGGGTCTGGACCTGATGCAGATTACCGACAGCTGCTGCCCGCCCACCAACGGGTATTCCAGCTTCCGCATCGGGAATCTGGCCTATAACAGCGGCCCCCTGGACGTGATCATGAGCGACGGCCGGGTGGTCTGGGCGGACCTGCGGTTTAAAGAGGTCCCCGCCTTCAAGCGTATCATGCCCGGCACCTACCAGTTCTTCTACGCCGACACGAACCTGACGCCCATGCCCTCCGGCCTGGACATCGAGACCATGGACTCCGCCTGGCTGGGGGTCTATCCGCCGCACGAGACCTTCGGTTCGCTGTATCTGGACGTGACCAGCAACGCGATTTACAGCGTCTATCTCCTCCAGAGCGGCAGCAACCGGAACAACATCCAGAACCTGATTTTAATGGATCGCTAAGGCAAAACGCCCGCGCCCAGAGCGGCGCGGGCGTTTTTCTCAGAACACGAGGATTCCCAAATGCTCCAGCAGGATTTTCAAGCCCATGAGAATCAGGATGACGCCTCCCGCCAGCTCTGCCCGGGCCTTGTAGCGCAGGCCAAAGACGTTGCCCACTTTCAGCCCCACGGCGGAGAGGAGGAAGGTGGTGACGCCGATGAGGGAAACGGCGGAGAGAATATGTACGTCCGGCAGCAGGGCGAAGGTGACGCCCACCGCCAGAGCGTCGATGCTGGTGGCCACGGCCAGGAGGAACATGGTGCGGAGGGAGAAGGAATCGTCGTGGCACTCCTCGTCCCCGGAAAGGCTCTCCTTGACCATGTTTCCGCCGATGAAGGCCAGGAGGACGAAGGCGATCCAGTGGTCAAAGGCGTTGATATATTGGTCGAAGGCGGAGCCCAGCAGAAAGCCGATGGAGGGCATCAACGCCTGAAAGCCGCCGAACCAGGCACCGGTGAGGAGGTAGTGCCGGGGCTTTAGCCGCTGGACGGACAGGCCCTTGCAGATGGAGACGGCGAAGGCGTCCATTGAAAGGCCGACGGCGATCAGCAGCAGTTCAAAAATATCCATGGGGGAGCCTCCCTGTATATGTAGTTTTTAGATGATACCACAACCATATTCCGGCTGTCAACGAATATGAACCGGGAAGGGGAAAAATGGCCGTTTCCGTACGCTTGACATTTCCGCCGCTTGGTGTTATAGTGTCCCTGTCAAATTGGCTGTGACGGAGACGGAGCCGCCGGAAACGCCCAGAGAGGGACGCGTATGCTGAAAGCGTCCCGCGCCGAACGCGGAACCTCCACCACTCCCGAGCCGCCCGGGACGACCGGGCCGGGTCCTCCCGTTACCGAGGACGCGAGCGGCGGTCCGCATCCGGACCGCAAGCAGGGTGGAACCGTGGAATGCGTTTTTCGTATCCCACCCCTGATCTTCATCAGGGGTGGGATTTTTTGCCCCGCCCCGTAATACAAGGAGGAATTACCATGAGCGAAGAAAGCAATCTGTATACCTTTGAAAATGAGACCTACCGCAAGACCTACTGGCACACCTGCTCTCACATCCTGGCCCAGGCGGTGAAGCGCCTGTACCCGGAGGTGAAGCTGGCCATCGGCCCTTCTATCGATGAGGGCTTCTATTACGACATGGACTCTCCCTTCCCCTTCACCCCCGAGATCATGGAGAAGATCGAGGGCGAGATGCGGAAAATCTGCAAGGAGAAGCTGAAGCTGGAGCGCTTCGAGCTGCCCCGGGCGGAGGCCGTGAAGTTCATGGAGGAAAAGGGAGAGCCCTTCAAGGTGGAGCTTATCAACGACCTGCCCGAGGACGCCGCCATCAGCTTTTATAAGCAGGGCGAGTTCACCGACCTCTGCGCCGGGCCCCACCTGGACTCCACCGGCCGGGTCAAGGGCAACGCCATCAAGCTCACCGCCTGCAACGCCGCCTATTGGCGGGGAGACTCCAGCCGGGAGACCCTCCAGCGCATCTACGGCATCGCCTTCCCCAAGAAGGACGAGCTGGACGAATACCTCAAGCGTATTGAGGAGGCCAAGAAGCGGGACCACCGGAAGCTGGGTAAGGAATTGGGCTTGTTCATGCTCCGGGACGAGGGACCTGGCTTCCCCTTCTTCCTGCCCAAGGGCATGACGCTGAAAAATACCCTGCTGGACTACTGGCGACAGGTCCACAAAAAGTACGGCTACGTGGAGATTTCCACCCCCATCATGCTGAACCGCCAGTTGTGGGAGCGCTCTGGCCACTGGGACCACTACAAAAACAACATGTACACCACCGTCATCGACGAAGTGGACTTCGCGGTGAAGCCCATGAACTGCCCCGGCGGCATGCTGGTCTACGCCAGCGAGCCCCACTCCTATAAGGAGCTGCCCCTGCGGGTGGGGGAGATCGGCCTGGTCCATCGGCACGAGCTTTCCGGCGCTCTCCACGGCCTCTTCCGGGTCCGCTGCTTCAACCAGGACGACGCCCACGTCTTTATGACCCGGGAACAGATGCAGGACGTGATTCAGGAGACCGTCCGCCTCTTCGACGAGGTTTATTCCACCTTCGGCCTCAGCTACACCATCGAGCTTTCCACCATGCCGGAGGACCACATCGGCACTGTGGAGGAGTGGGAGCGGAACCAGGACATTCTGAAAGCCGCCATCACCGACATGGGCAAGGACTTTGTCATCAACGAGGGAGACGGCGCGTTCTACGGTCCCAAGCTGGACTTCCACCTCTCCGACTCCCTGGGCCGGACCTGGCAGTGCGGCACCATCCAGCTGGACAGCCAGCTGCCGGAGCGCTTTGAGCTGGAGTACACCGGCGAGGACGGAGCGAAGCACCGCCCCGTCATGATTCACCGGGTGGTCCTGGGCTCCATCGAGCGCTTCATCGGCGTGATTACCGAGCACTTCGCCGGAGCCTTCCCCCTGTGGCTGAGCCCCGTCCAGGTGAAGGTCCTCACCGTCACCGACCGGGCGGACGCTTACGCCGAAGAGCTTGCCAAGGCCTTGGACGAGCTGGGCTTCCGGGTGGAGACCGACGTCCGCAACGAGAAGATCGGCAAGAAAATCCGGGAGGCCACCCTGGAGAAGGTCCCCTATATGCTGGTGGTGGGCGACCGGGACGTGGAAAACAAGACCGTTTCCGTCCGCACCCGGGGCGGCGAGGACCTGGGCGCCATGAGCCTGGAGGCCTTTGCCGCGAAGCTGCGGGAAGAAGTGGACAGTAAGGTCATTCTATAAACCAAACGTATAAACGTAAGGGACGTATCCGTTTTGGATACGTCCCTTTTGATTGGCATGCAATTATTTGTGGGGTACGTGCCAGATGTTGTCGGCGTATTGGGCGATGGAGCGGTCAGCGGCGAAGATGCCGCTGCGGGCGATGTTGTGGAGACTCATGCGGTTCCATTTAACAGGGTCGGCGTAGGTTTCCACCATGCGCTTCTCCGCCTCGCAGTAGGAGGCAAAGTCCGCCAGAAGCAGATACTCGTCGGCGGGGCTGCCGCCGAGCCCTAACAGGAGCCGCTGATACAGGTCGTCGTAGCGCACGCCGTCCCGGAAGCCGGTGCGCAGGGCGTCCATAGCCCGGCGGAGCTTCTCGTCCCGGTTGTACCAGCGCTGGGGTACATAGCCCTCCCGTTTCAGGGCCTCCACCTCGTCGGCGTGGAGACCGAAGAGGAACATGTTCTCGTCTCCCAGTACCTCGTGCATCTCCACGTTGGCACCGTCCAGGGTACCCACGGTCAGGGCGCCGTTCATCATGAATTTCATGTTTCCGGTGCCGCTGGCTTCCTTACCGGCGGTGGAAATCTGCTGGCTCACCTCGCTGGCGGGCATCAGCACCTCCGCCAGAGAGACCCGGTAGTTCTCCAAAAAGACCACCTGGAGCTTATCCTTGCAGGCGGGATCGTGGGCGATCTGGTCCGCCAGGGAGTTGATCAGGCGAATGATCCGCTTGGCCACCTCGTAGCCCGGGGCCGCCTTCGCGCCGAAGAGGAAGGTGTGGGGCTGAGTGATGGCGTTGGGATCGTCCCGCAGCTTCTGGTAGAGGGCGATGATGTGCAGCACGTTCAAAAGCTGCCGCTTATACTCGTGCAGCCGCTTTGCCTGTACGTCGAAAATGGCCTCGGGATTCAGGATGACGCCCCGGCTCCGCTTGGCGTGGACGGCCAGGAGCTCCTTGTTTTTCCGCTTGATCTCCGTCAACCGCTCCAGCACGGACTTGTCGTCCGCGAAGGCGTCCAGTTTTTGAAGGACGGAGGCGTCGGAGAGGTAGGCGTCCCCGCCGGTCAGCTCCCGGATGAGACCGTCCAGGCCGGGGTTGATCTCGCTGAGCCAGCGGCGGTGATCGATGCCGTTGGTGACGTTTTGGAACTTCTGGGGCTCCATGGCGCAGGCGTCCTTAAAGACGTCGTTGCGCAGGATGTCGGAGTGGAGGGCGGACACGCCGTTGACCGCCATGCCGCCGGCAATGCACAGGTTTGCCATGCGGACCTCACCGTCCCAGATGATGGCCATTTTTTTCGTCTTGGCAGGGTCGTGGTAGAAGTCCTCCACCCGTTTCTGCCAGCGGTTGGAAATCTCCTGGATGATCTGCCAGATACGGGGCAGACGGCGTTCCATCAGGGTCTGGGGCCAGCGCTCCAGAGCCTCGGCCAGGACGGTGTGGTTGGTATAGGCCACGGCGTGGGTGGTGATATACCAGGCGTCGTCCCAGTTCATTCCGGTGTCGTCAATGAGGACCCGCATCAGTTCGGGAATGACTAGGGTGGGGTGGGTGTCGTTGATCTGGATGATGTTCTTTTCGTGGAAATTTTTCAGGGTCCCGTAGGTATCCAGGTGCTTGGCGGTGATGGACTGGATGGTAGCGGAGACGAAGAAATACTGCTGCTTGAGGCGGAGGGACTTACCCTCGATATGGTTGTCCTCGGGATAGAGCACCTTGGCGATGGTCTCGGCCATGGTCTCTTCCTCGGAGGCTTTCAAATACTCGCCCTGGCCGAAGAGGCTCATGTCGATGGCCTTGGTGGGGCGGGGGTCCCACAGGCGAAGGACGTTGACATGTCCCGTGCCGTAGCCGGCGATTTCCATATCGTAGGGGATCGCCTGGACGGTGGTGGCGTTTTCGTTGACGGTGTGGAGGTAGCCGTCGGCCCAGAACTCCCGGACGGTGCCGCCGAAGGAGACCGTCTGCGCCTCGGCAGGCTTGGGCAGCAACCAAGCCGCGCCCAAATCCTTCCAGTGGTCAGGGAGCTCCACCTGCTGGCCCTCTACGATCTTCTGCTTGAACAGGCCCAGCTCGTAGCAGATGGAGTAGCCGGTGGCGGGAATTTCCAGGGTGGTCATGGAGTCCAGATAGCAGGCGGCCAGACGGCCCAGGCCGCCGTTGCCAAGAGCCGCGTCGGGCTCCATCTCAAAGATGTCCCCGGCCTTAAAGCCCAGGTGCTCCAGAGCCTCCTTGAGCTGGGGCAGCAGCCCCAGGTTATAGGCGTTTTTCATCAGGCTCCGGCCCATGAGAAATTCCATGGACAGGTAATGGACCTGCTTTTTCTTGTTCTGGCGGGTTTTCTTCCGGGTTTCCACCTCCCGGAGGGCCATCATATCCCGCAGGACCAGGGCGCTGGCCCGCAGCATTTCGCCTTCGGTGGCCTCATCGGCGGCTTTGCCGAAGTTGGTCATCAGCTTGGCGGATAGAGCTTCTTCCAGTTCTTTTGTCGTAATCGATGCCATAAGCGTTCTCACTCCGCAGACTTTTTCTTGCCGGCGGTTCCTTTCTTAGAGGATGTCTTTTTCTCGGTTTTCTTCTCAGCCTTGGCGGCCTTGGAGGTGGTTTTCGAGGCGGCCTTCTGGGTTTTCTTGGCGGGCTTTGCCTCAACGGGGGCGGTCTCCTCAACGGGAGTAGCTTCCTCGACGGGAGCGGCCTCTACAGCAGGAGCGGCTTCCTCAATGGGAGCAGCCTCCACAGCAGGAGCGGCTTCCTCGACGGGAGCGGCCTCCACAGCAGGAGCGGCTTCCTCGACGGGAGCGGTTTCCACAGCAGGAGTAGCTTCCTCGACGGGAGCGGCCTCTACAGCAGGAGTAGCTTCCTCAACGGGAGCAGCTTCCACGGCGGGTGCGGTCTCCTCAACAGGAGCAGCCTCCTCGGGGGTCTCTGCCGCCCGGCGGGTATCGTTGTGAAGGGGCCAGGCCAAGCCGGTGATGGTGGCGTAAATGCGCAGGTACTCTCTGGCACTCCGGGCCCAGCTGAAATCGCCGCTCATCGCCCGCTGGCGCAGGCGGCCAAAGACATCGGGATAATCCTTGTACAGGTACACGGCCTCCCGGATGACGTGGAGCATGTCGCCGCTGGAGTAGTTGGCGAAGCTAAAGCCATTGCCCGCGTCCCGCCAGGATTCACAGGGCTGAACGGTGTCCTTTAATCCGCCGGTCTCCCGGACGATGGGCACCGTGCCATAGCGCATGGCGATCATCTGGCTCAGGCCGCAGGGCTCGCTCTTAGAGGGCATGAGGAACAGGTCCGCACCGGCGTAGATGGCCATGGACAAATCCTCGTTGTAATCCATGCGGACGGACATCCGGCCGGGGTACTGCTGGGCGGCCCAGCCGAAGAAGTCCTCATACCGCTGGTCTCCAGTGCCCAGAACCACCAGCTGCATGGGGAGCTCCATCATATCATGAAGCACCTCGCAGATCAAGTCCAAACCCTTGTGAGACACCAGGCGGCTCACCATGGCAACGATGGGGGTATGGGGCTCT
This sequence comes from uncultured Oscillibacter sp., assembly GCA_910587705.1. Lineage (GTDB taxonomy): Bacteria > Bacillota > Clostridia > Oscillospirales > Oscillospiraceae > Oscillibacter. The sequence goes on along the minus strand of CAJUMX010000014.1, from coordinate 32,990 downwards.
TCCCTTAGACCCACCATCCGCTGGAGCTCGGCCTTGCAGGCGTCCTTGCCGGTCATGTCCTCGGCAGAGAAGGTTTGCAGAATGCGACTATCGGTCCGGGGATCGTAGAGCTTCATGTCGATGCCGTTCAGCACGCCATAGAGCTTGTCGGAGCACTGGCGCATCACGCCCTCCATCCGGTGGGCGAAGTAGGGCATTTTCAGCTCGTTGGCATAGGTGGGGGAGACGGCGTTTACCGCGTCGGCGCAGAGGATAGCGCCCTTGAGGAGGTTGGCGTCCCCGTCCAGCAGCATGGTGCCGTCCTTGACCCAGCCGGCGTCCAGGCCGAAGAGCTCGCCCAGGACATAGGGGTTGTACCGGCCCTGGTACTCGATGTTGTGGATGGTGACCACGGTTTTGATGGAGCGGTAGCGGTCCTCCCGCACGCCGTCGTCTTTCAGGTAGATGGGGACCAGGGCAGACTGCCAGTCGTTGCAGTGGACCACCTCGGGCCAGAACTTGAAACGGTCCAGCATCCGCACCACGGCCCGGGAGAAGAAGGCGAAGCGCTCACCGTCGTCGGCCTGACCGTAGAGGGTGCCCCGGCTAAAGTACTGCTCGTTGTCCAGGAAGTACCAGGTTACGCCGTCCTTCTCCATGGAGAACAGGCCGCAGTAGTTGTGCCGCCAGGCAAGGTCCACGTAGTCATAGCACTCGAATTTCAGCTGGCTTCCGAACCGGTCTCGGACCCGCTCATAGAGGGGCAGGACCACGGCCACTTCGGCGCCCTGCTCCGCCAGGGCGGGTGGAAGAGAACCGGCCACATCGGCCAGACCGCCAGTTTTGCAGAAGGGGACCGCTTCGCTGGTCACATACAAGATTTTCATACACGTACTCCTTTTCATATCATCCCCGGCACTGGGGTGGAACCAGGATGCCGGGGGAGATCAGCGTGTGGGAGGACCGCCGAAAGGGCGATTCTCCTATAGTATACCAAATAATGGGGCCGGGGTCAATCCGGCCTTTCAATCATAAAAGGGGGACGGAGACGCCCCCCTTTTATGGAAGTTTATACCTTGCTGCCTTTGGCCAGGACGATGGGATAAGTGACATGGCCCATCAGCGTCCGACCCGGAAGGACTTCCACGTCCTTGTCAGCGATGATGTAGCTCAGCTGGGCGTCCTTGCGGACGATGGAATCCTTGAAGATGACGCAGTTACGCACCACCGCGCCGGCTTCCACGGTGACGCCGGGGAAGAGGATGGAGTTCTCCACCACACCCTCGATGGAGCAGCCGTCGCCGAAGAGGGAGTTGACGCACTTTCCGCCGGAGCCAATGTAGGTGGAGCTCAGGTCCGCGTTTTTGGCCCGGACGGGGCGCTGCGCGCAGAACAGATCCGCCCGGATGGCGGGGTCCAGCAGCTGCATGCTGCGGTCGTAGTACTCCTGAACGGAGCGAATCTGGGCGGCGTAGCCCTTCCAGATATAGCTCTGAATATTCAACTGCTCCCTCCGAGCCTGGAGCACGTCGCTCCGCCAGCTGAGCTGGTCCTTGGCGGCGCAGTCGTCCACCAGCTCCAGCAGCAGCTTTTTGGAGACGACATAGGTTCCCAGACCCCGAAGGCCCCGGGGAGTATGGGGGCTGATAAAGACCTCGGTGATCCGGCCGCCCTCGCCCACCTGGAAGTAGGTACCGTCCTCGGTCATGAAGCTGTCGTTGGCGCAGACCACGGTGATGTCCGCCCCGGATTTCAGGTGAGTTTCATACACGTCGCTCAGGGGCAGGTTGGCTACCAGATCGCCGTCCATCATGACCACGTAGTCCTGACGGATTTCTTCCAGGTAGGTCCGTACAGCGGTCAGGGCCTCAATATGGCCCCGATAGGGCATGGCGCCCCAGTCGCCCTTGTAGTTGAAGGGGGGCAGGAGGCGCAGGCCGCCCCGCTTGCGGCTCAGATCCCAGTCCTTGCCGGTGCCCAGGTGGTCCAGCAGGCTCTGGTAGTGGCCGTGCAGGATGATGCCCACGTCGGTGGCCCCGGCGTTGACCAGGCCGGAGAGGGCAAAGTCCACCGCCCGGAACCTCCCGCCGAAGGGAATGGAGGCGGAGGAGCGGATGGAGCCCAGCTCCTGGAGGTTGCCGCGGCGCTCATAGGTGAAAATAATTCCGTGCAGTCCGTTCATTTGGACACCTCCTCACCGTTGCGGTTCAGCATGACGCCGGCCTTGGCGTTTTGGCCTTCGGGCAGCTTGCAGCCCGGGGCCAGCACCGTCAGGCCCCAGCCCTCGGGGGTATTTTCCGGTGTGCCGCCCACGTGGCAGCCCGGGCCGATCTTGCAGCCCTCGCCCAGGATGGCGTACTCCACCACCGCGCCGGGGGCCACTTCTACGTTGGGGAAGAGGACGGAGTAGCGGACTGCCGCGCCCTCGCCCACGGTGACATTCTGGGAGAGGACAGAGTTCTCCACCACGCCCTCCAACACGCTGCCCCGGTTCACGGCGCTGTGGGTCACCGTGGAATTCTCGCCCAGGAAGGCGGGGGGAGCGCTGACGGAGCGGGCGTAGATGGGCCAGGAACGGTCCCGCAGGTCCAGACCGGACTCGGGGGCCAGCATGTCCATGTTGGCGTCCCAGAGGGATTCCAGAGTGCCCACGTCCTTCCAGTAGCCGGAGAAGCGATAGGCGGCCATGCGCTCCTGATTGCCCAGCATGGCGGGGATGATGTTCTTTCCGAAGTCGTTTTCAGAGCCCGGGGTGTGCTCGTCGTCGATGAGGTACTGCCGCAGGGCCTTCCAGGAGAATACGTAGATGCCCATGGAGGCCAGGTTGCTCTTGGGCTCCTTGGGTTTTTCGGCGAATTCGGTGATCATGTCGTCTCCGTCCACGCTCATGATGCCGAAGCGGGGCGCCTCAGCCCAGGGCACCTCCATAACGGAGATGGTGCAGGCGGCGTTTGCCGCCTTGTGACGGGCCAGCATGTCGGAATAGTCCATTTTATAGATATGGTCGCCGGAGAGAATGACCACATACTCGGGGTCGTGCATATCGATGAAGCCCAGATTCTGATAAATGGCGTTGGCGGTTCCCTTGTACCAGGTGCCGCCTTTGGCGCCCTGATAGGGAGGCAGGATATGGACGCCGCCGGTGGACCCGTCCAGGTCCCAGGGCTGGCCGCTGCCGATATAGCTGTTCAGCTCCAGGGGGCGGTACTGGGTCAGCACGCCCACGGTATCGATGCCGGAGTTCGTGCAGTTGGAGAGGGGAAAGTCAATGATGCGGTATTTGCCGCCGAAGGGAACGGCGGGCTTTGCCATGTCTCCGGTGAGGACATAAAGGCGGCTGCCCTGTCCTCCGGCCAGCAGCATGGCAATGCATTCTTTCTTCATGTCTCTTTCAGCTCCTTTGCCTGTTTTTTCGCTCTGGGCTTTCTTGCGGGTTTTTCAGCTTTGCCCTCCTTGGGGGCCTTCTCCGCCTTGGCGGAGGATTTGACGGTTTTCACCAGGGCCTTGGCGGAGGCCTTCACGGTTTTCCCCGTAGCCTTGGAGGCCTTCTCCACCGTTTTCACGGCCTTGGCGGCCTTGGGCTCCTTGGCGGCTTTTGGCTTGGGGAAGGTCCCCTCGCCCCGGAGGAACACCGCGCCGAAGGCGGGGATGCGGATGGCGGCGGAGTACTCCTTGCCGTGGGATTCGATGGCCTCCACGGGAACGGGCCCGGCGTCGCCGAAGCCGTCGCCGCCGTATTCCACCGCGTCGGTGTTGAAGACGGGGGTATACTGCTTGTGAGCGGGAACGCCCATGCGGTATCCCTCGTAAGTATTGGGGGAGAAGTTGATGGCGCAGAGGAGGTCCCGGCCCTTCTTGTCCTTGCGGAGAAAGACCACCACGTTGTTGTGGTTGTCGTCCACCACCAGCCACTCAAAGCCCTCCCAGCTGAAGTCAACCTCCCACAGGGCGGGTTCCTTCTTGTAGAAGGCGTTGGCCTCCTTGAAGAAGCGGTGGACCTTCTGGTTTTCCTCGTTCTCCAGGAGGTACCAGTCCAGGGACTCCTTGTCGTTCCACTCGTGCCACTGGCCCAGCTCCGCGCCCATAAAGAGGAGCTTCTTGCCCGGGTGGGCCAGCAGGTAGGCGTAGAAGCCCCGGGTGCAGCGGAGCTGGTTCGTATAATCCCCGGGCATCTTCCCCACCACGGAGCCCTTCATGTGGACCACCTCGTCGTGGGAGATGGGCAGCACGAAGTTCTCGGAGAAGGCGTACATCATGGAGAAGGTGATGTCCTTATGGTGATCCTGGCGGAACCAGGGGTCCAGCTTGAGATAGTGGCACATGTCGTTCATCCAGCCCATGTTCCACTTGAGGTTGAAGCCAAGGCCCCCGATGTCGGCGGGACGGCTGACCATGGGCCAGGCGGTGGATTCCTCGGCGATCATCATGACGCCGGGCTTCACAGAAAAGGCCATGGCGTTGAGCTCCCGGAGGAAGTCAATGGCCTCCAGATTCTCATGCCCGCCGTACTTGTTGGGGGTCCAGGCTCCGCCCTGGCGGCTGTAGTCCAGGTAGAGCATGGAGGCCACCGCGTCTACCCGGAGGCCGTCGATGTGGCACTCCTCCAGCCAGAAGCGGGCGGAGGAGAAGAGGAAGCTCTTTACCTCGGGACGGCCGTAGTCAAAGACCCGGGTGCCCCAGGAGGCGTGCTCCCACTTGTTGGGGTCGCTGTACTCATAGCAGCAGCCGCCGTCGAACTCGTAAAGCCCGTGGGAGTCCTTGCAGAAGTGGGCGGGGACCCAGTCCAGAATGACGGCGATGCCGTTTTTGTGCATGTGGTTTACGAACCAGAGGAAATCCTTGGGGGTGCCGTACCGGGAGGTGGGGGCGAAATAGCCGGTGCACTGATAACCCCAGGAACCGTCGAAGGGATGCTCCAACACGGGCAGCAGCTCGATGGCGGTATAGCCCATCTCCTTGACATAGGCGGCCAGCTCCTTCGCCATGTCCTTGTAATCATAGAAATCCCCGTTGGGCCGCTTTTTCCAGGAGCCCAGATGGACCTCATAGATATTCAGGGGGGATTCGTAGACCTGGTGCTTTTCCTGCTTGGCCAGGAAGGCGGCGTCGGTCCACTTGAAGTCCCCCATGTCATAGAGCTTGCTGGCGGTGGCGGGGCGGGTCTCGCAGTGGAAGGCGTAGGGGTCCGTTTTCAGCCGGACTTCCCCGTCGGGGCCGGTGAGTGCGTACTTATAAGACGTGTACTCCCCAAGGTCGGGAATAAAGCCCTCCCAGACCTCGCCGTCCCGGGTGAGGGGATGGGCGCCATTCGTCCAGTCGTTAAAGTCGCCCACGACGCAGACGCTTTGGGCATGAGGGGCCCAAACCCGGAAGGTCCAGCCCTCCGCGCCGTTCTTCTTATCGGGGTGGGAGCCGAACCAGCGCCAGCCGTCCGTCAGGGTTCCGGCGTGGAAGCGTTCGGCCTGATCGTGTTTTGCCATAGTCAACCTCCGTGCATAGCCGCGGGCACTCTCCAAGCCCCCGGCTGCCGCCTATAGGCGGGCGGCCCGCCGATTTCCCGGGCCGCCCAACCGGGCCGCCCCGCCCGCCGTCCCAAGCGGCGGACTGTGCGTTTTCCAGACAACGTTTGGTTATTCTGGATTATTATACTTCTTTTGAAAAATAGCGTCAAGGACGGTCCTGTCGAAAAAACCGCCCCACTTTTAGCAGGTTCTCCTAAATCTGTTTCAAGATTCACAATATTTTTTGGTGACCTTCGGCAAATTGCGCAAAAGTCGGGGGAAAATTTGAGAATGTATGGGAATAAAAATATGAGGGACCGTTGATTTTACCGTCGGGTTGCGGTATGATAACAATTCAGTTCTACATGCAGGAGGTTCCCCATGCTCCAGTTTCTAATGGCCCTGCGGATTGACGGATTCCCCCTTTGGGTGGTCTTGCTGGTCTGTTTGGGCGTGTTTCTGGCGTCCTTCATGGACGCCATCGCCGGGGGCGGCGGCATCATCTCCGTCCCCACCCACCTGATTGCCTTCGGCAATCTTCCCGTGCCCTACGCCCTGGGAACCAACAAGGTTTCCGCCGCCATCGGCTCCTGTTTCTCCACGGGCCGGTTCATCAAAAATGGCTATGTGGACTGGCGGCTCTTCGCCCCGTCCATCGCCTTCGCCCTGGTGGGCTCCGCCATCGGCACCTGGCTCCAGCACCGGACGCCGGACGCGGTTTTGAAATACTTACTGCTCCTTGTGCTTCCGGTGGTGGCCTTCATCACCCTTCGGGGCCGGGAGTGGCCCGATGAGCCGGGGGAGATTGACCCCCAAAAGCGGCTGGCCATCGTCTGGGCGGCGGCCTTCGTGATTGGCGGCTACGATGGGTACTACGGCCCCGGCACGGGGACCTTTCTGATGATTATTTTGATCCGTGCCGCCAAGCTGGACACCCGCCACGCGGCGGGGGGCGTGAAGGTGATCAACCTCTCCTCCAACATCGGCAGCTTGGTGACGCAGATGGCCTCGGGCTACGTGTACTGGGGCGTGGGGCTCATTGCCGCTGCGGCCTCCATCGCGGGGCATTACATCGGCTCCGGCCTCGCCATCAAAAACGGCAGCAGAATCGTCCGGCCCACGGTGATCATCGTGCTGATCCTGCTGACGGTGAAGGTGGGCAGCGAGCTTTTGTTCCCGGACTTTTGGGGGTGAGCGCATGAAAAAAACCATCGGCATTTTAGGTGGCATGGGCCCCATGGCCACGGCGGACCTGTTTCAAAAGATCACGGCCCTCACGGACGCCGCCGGAGACAGCGAGCATATCCGAATCTACATCGACAGCAACGCCGCCATCCCGGACCGTACCGCCGCCATCCTGGACGGCGGGGAGGACCCGGTCCCCGCTATGACCGATTCCCTGCGGAAGCTGGAGGGCTGCGGCGCGGATAGCATCATCATGCCCTGCAACACCGCCCACTACTTCCTGCCCCGGCTGGAGCCTCTGACGAAGCTGCCCTTCCTCAGCATGATCACGGCGGCGGCGAGGGCCTGCCAGATGCGCTTCCCTGGGAAAAATGTGGGAATTCTGGCGACGCAGGGCACCCTCTCGGCGGAGCTCTATCAGAAAGCCCTGGCAGAGGAGCGCGTGCCCTTCCTGGTTCCCAACGAAGGGGAGCGGGCGGCGCTGATGGAGGTCATCTACCAGGGCGTCAAGGCCGGGGCTCCCCCCTCCCACTACCGGGAGGACTTCCGGTTTGTTATCGAGGGCATGACGAGCCGGGGAGCGGAATGTTTCCTCCTGGCCTGCACGGAGCTGCCCTTGGCGGCTCAGTCTCTGGGGCTGGAGCTGCCCTGTGTGGACCCCACGGAGGAGCTGGCGAAAGCCGCCATCCGCTTTTGCGGCTATTCCGTGCGCAAAGAATGAACGATCGATGCCGGATGTCTGTTTACATAGTCAGACATCTGGCATCTATTCACGATTTTTTCATAGTTTTTTCACAAACTTTCCATTTCCTCTTTACATGGCTCTGCCAATTTGGTATAATGTGGCTAATTTGGAGAGACTTCCGGGCGGGGCATTTGTCCAAAACACAGACGCTCCGCCGGTGGGTCCCAAGGATTTTATTTTATGAGGTGAGTGTATGAAGAAGAAAAACAACCTGCCTGTGCGGATACTGATTGCGCTTGTCGCCGGTATTGCGGTGGGTCTGGTCTGCTACTTCGCCGGGCTGGCGGACTTTACCGCGACTTATTTGAAGCCCTTCGGCGATATCTTCGTGAATCTGCTGAAATTCATCGTGGTACCGGTGGTTCTTCTGAGCATGATCGACGGTATCCTTTCCATGGGTGACATGAAGCAGGTGGGCTCCGTGGGTGTAAAGACGGTGGCCTACTTCCTCTGCACCACCGCCATCGCCTGTGTCATCGGCCTGGTCTTTGCCAACATCTTTATGGGCGCGGGCCTGTTCCCGGACCTCTCTGCGGAGCTGGGCGCGGCGGAGTACGAGCCCAAGGCCTTTAACGGCTTTATGTCCGTGCTGGTGGACATCTTCCCCAGCAACATGTGGGGCGCCTTTGTCAACGCCAACATGCTCCAGGTCATAGTGGTCTCTTTGTTCTTCGGCGGGGCCATTATGATGGCGGGAGAGAAGGGCAAGCTCTGCCGGGACTTGGTGGGCTCCATGTACGCGGTTATTGAGCGGCTGATGGAGTTTGTCATCTCCCTGTCTCCCATCGGCGTGTTCACCTATATGGCGTGGGTCACCGCCACCCAGGGCGCGGCCATTCTGGGCTCTCTCTTCCTGGTTATCCTCTGCGCGTACATTGGCTACATTGTCCACGCGGTTTTGGTCTATTCCCTGTCTGCGCAGGTATTCGTGGGCATGAGCCCTGCCAAGTTTTTCAAGGGCGCCTTCGCGGCCATGATTTTCGCCTTTACCTCCACGTCCTCTGCGGCGACCCTGCCGGTTTCCAAGGAGTGCGCCCATGAGCTGGGAGCCAAGGACGACATCGCCGCCTTCGTTCTGCCCCTGGGCTCCACCATCAATATGGATGGCACGGCGATCTATCAGTGCGTTGCCACGGTGTTCATCGCCTCTTGCGCGGGTATCCACCTGACCATCGGCCAGATGGTCATTGTGGTGGTCACGGCTACCTTGGCCTCCATCGGCACGGCCGGCGTCTCCGGCGCGGGCATGATCATGCTGGCCATGGTGCTGGAGACCCTGGGTATCCCCGTGGCTTACATCGGCCTCATCGTGGCGGTGGACCGGCTCTTCGACATGGGACGTACCTGCCTGAACGTCACCGGCGACATTGCCTGCTCCCTCTGCGTCAGCAAGTGGCAGATGAAGAAGTAAGCGAATTCCCTATCAGCGACAGACTGGGAGACCCGCTGGTCTCCCCTCAATAGGAGTATCTAGAATTTAGGAAAGTCCCCTGGCAGGAATTACGCTGAGATTTCCTGCCGGGGGTTTTCCTTGCCCTGTTGGATGTCTCCTCCAATGTAACCAACAATGTTGGAAACCATGTTCCGCAGCTTCTGGATGGCGCTTTTCTTCGCTGGATATCTGCGGCCAGCCTTTCCCGCTCCTCTGTATAGCCGCTGGACAGCATCTGAGATTGCTCCACTGAAATAAGGTGGAATACCCTTCTTTTTTACGCGAAATGCCGTCAACGATAGCTAAGCTTCCGAGGCTGAGGGCACTGGAAAACATCCTACGTCAAAGGCTACCAAGAGCTCCAAGCTCACCGGCAGAGGGCTATTTCTAGCGGGAGAGCGGATAGACCTCCTCGCGGAGCTTGTCTGACAAAAAGCGCATCTGGGAAACGGCCTTGCCAGCCAATTCATCAGCCTTTATGGAGCTACAGAACCCTTCCCCTCTTTTTTTATCAACGCACAGGGGCAGGGCTGTTTTCAGCCCTGCCCCTACATGTCTTTATAAGTTTTCTTTAAAAAACGCCTCTAGCGAAGCGGCGTTTGCGGCCTCGTCGCCGCCCTTTACCTTGACTGTAACCACATCGCCGCACTTGACGCCTAACCCCATCACGGCCATCAGCTTTGTGGCGGCGGCGGATTTGCCATCCGCTTTTTCGACCGTCACCACGCTGTCCAGCGCCTTGGCGGCCTTGGCCAGCAGCCCTGCCGGGCGGGCGTGTATTCCAACTTTGTCCTGAATGGTGTATGTAAACTGTTTCATGACATTCAACTCCTGACCCTGAATCTTCTTCATTAAAGGAGGCCCTTCTCAATCAGTTCCCTGGCTTCATGCAAACTGGCGCAGACTCTGCTGACCACCAGGCCCTCCGGCGGCGGAACCAAATCTGGCACCATCACGGTGATACACCCTGCCGCCATTCCTGCCCGGACGCCGTTGAGACTGTCCTCGAACACATAGCAGTCCTCCGGCGAGCAGCCGATTTCTTTCGCGGCCAGGAGGAAAATATCCGGCTCCGGCTTCCCCCGCTCCACCTGCTGGCCGTTGACCACGGCGTCGAAAAAGCGCTCCAGCCCCGTGGCGCGGAGGTTTGACAAAATCCGATCCCGACCGCTGCTGCTGGCCACCGCGATGTTCACACCCTGGACGCTGAGGTATTCCAGTAGTTCCCCAGCTCCAGGCTTCACCGGGGGACCTTGTTTCTCCAAAATAGCGTCCACCCGGGCAAGACACCCCGCCTGAAAGGCATATGGGTCCACCGCCGGATAATACCGGCGGATGACCTCCCGCATTCCCTCGCCGCTGGTGCCGCTGACGGCGGAGGGAAACGCCGGGGCGGGAAGCTGGCCGAAGGCCCGGGCCATCTCCACCCAGCTCTTCTGATACAGCCGCTCCGTATCCAGCAGCAGGCCGTCCATGTCGAAAATCGCGCCCCGTTTCACCGGCGTCCCCCCTTATTCTTAATGCAAGCTCTCCAGCCGCTTCTCCAATGCTTCCCGGGCACTCTCATACCCCGGTTTGCCCAGGAGTGCAAACATATTCTTCTTGTATGCCTCCACCCCAGGCTGGTCGAAGGGGTTCACGCCGATCATGTAGCCGGAAACCGCAAGGCTCTTCCAGAAGAAGTACACCAGCTCGCCGAAGGTGTAGTCGCTCAGCTCGTTCAGGGTAATGACCAGGTTGGGCGCGCCGCCGTCCACGTGGGCCAGAAGGGTTCCCTTCATGGCCTTTTCATTCATCGTCTGCAACGTCATCCCCGCGGCGAAATCCAGGCCGTCCACGTTTCCCGGATCGGCGGGCACCGTGACTTCCCGCCGGGCCCGCTCGACCCAGAGAACCGTCTCAAAGAGGGTCCGGGACCCGTCCTGAATAAACTGGCCGATGGAGTGGAGGTCCGTGGTGAAGTTGGCGGACACCGGGAACAGGCCCTTGCCCTCCTTGCCCTCGGACTCCGCCATCAGCTGCTTGTACCACTCGCCGAACTGGACCAGGGCGGGTTCGTAGCCGGCCAGAATCTCCACCTTCTTGCCCTTCATCAGCATGAGGAACCGGGCCGCCGCGTAAAGCATGGAGTCGTTCTGGAGAAGCTCCGGGTTTTGATACCGTTCACAGGCGTCTAGACAGCCCATCATCGTCTGGTCGATGTCCATGCCTCCCGCCGCCATGGGCAAAAGCCCCATGGCGCTGAGGCAGGAGAACCGTCCACCGATATCATCCGGCACCACAAAGGTCTCATAGCCCTCAGCCTCTGCCAGACCCCGGAGGGCCCCCTTGGCCTTGTCGGTGGTGGCATAAATGTGCTCCCGGGCCCCCTCCTTGCCGTAGCGCTCCTCCAACTTCGCCTTGAAGATGGGCGGGCTCCGTGGTGGTGCCGGACTTGGAGATCACGTTGACGGAGAAATCCCGGTCTCCGATGATGTCCAAGAGGTCCGCGACATAGCTGGAGCTCAGGTTGTTCCCGGCAAAGTAGACTTCCACGCCCCGGCCTGTGTGCAGCTGGTTGCCGAAAGGACCCTTGATAAACTCCAGGCCCGCCCGGGTGCCCAGGTAGCTGCCGCCGATGCCGATGGAAACCAGCACCTGGCTCTGGGTCTGGATACGCTTGGCGGCGGCTTTTATCCGGGCGAACTCTTCCCGGTCATAGGTGTGGGGCAGATCCAGCCAGCCCAGCATTTCGTGTCCCTGCCCGGTGCGTTCCGACAAGAGCATGGAAGCCGTTTCCACCAGGGGCCGGACATACTCTAGCTCGTAGTCCCGGAAGCCGGCGTTTTGGATGTTCAGCTTAATCGACATGCCCTCACTCCTCCACGATCTGAATCGTAGAGCCTACGTGCAGCTCCGGCATGGTTCCTTTCACGTAAATGGTGCCCTGGAGCTCCACCTCCGTCTGGCCGTTGAAGGAGACGGAGCAATGGCCCAGGCCCGCCAAGGTGACGGGGGCCTCCGCGCCCACGGCGGTGATTTTATAGGACACGCCGTCCAGGACCAGCGACTGCCCCACGGCGATTTTGCCGTTTAGGGGGGTGACGTCCACGTGGTAGCAGTAGTCGGTGATTTCCTCCGGCGCGTTGTCGCCGAAAAGGACGAACATATTGGATTCCTTAAATTCGTCCACACAGGCCCCCAGGGCCTTGACCTTGTTTTCATAAATGACGTTCATGACAAGTCCTCCAATCTGAGTTTTACGCCGCGTACAGGCCAAAGCTGGCGGCGTAGGCCAGCAACACCCGGAGCCAGCCGGTGGCAAAGCGGGAATACATGACGGACACCACGCCTACCTCGATGGTTTCGGTCTCCGCCTCCGCAAGGCCCAGGCCCACGGGAATAAAGTCACAGGCCCCCTGGCAGTTGATGGCGAACAGGGCGGGCAGGGCCAGCTGGGGGGCAACGTTGCCCTTTCCAATCTCCGCGCCTACCAGCGTGCCGACAATCTGGGCGATGACCGCCCCGGGCCCCAGAAGGGCAGAGAGGCCGGGGATGGAACAGATAACGCCCAGGGCAACCAGGCCGAAGATGTTGCCCGCCAGCGGCGTCAGGATGGCGGCGAAGGCATTGCCAAAACCGGAACCGTTGATGACGCCGATGAGCATGGACACAAAGGCCATGAAGGGCAGCAGGGTCGTGATGCAGGTCTGAATGGCGTCTCGGGCGGCCTGGTAGAAGGTGTTGACCACCTTGCCCGCCGCCAGGCCCAGCTTGGTAACCAGGGACTTGTTCTCCTGCTTCGCCAGAGTCTCGGAAACCTTCTGGTCCGCGGTGAAGCGGGTATTCTGGGGTTCCTCCGCCTTGGGCTCCGCCTTCGGAGTGGGGGCGCCCTCCGCCGGAGAGACCTGCTCGCTGGTGACGGCGGAGACATAGATGTCCTCTTTGATGAACTGCGCCATGGGGCCGGACTTGCCCACGGGCATGACATTGATGGTGGGGATGCGCTTTTTGGGGTAGATGCCGCAGCGGAGGGTCCCGCCGCAGTCGATGATGACCAGAGCCAGCTCTTCCTCGGGGCAGTTGGTCTTGAAGCCGTTTACCGGCGTCAGGCCCGTCAGCTCCACAATCTTAGCCAGGCACTCCGGTTCCGCGCCGCCGCCGGTGATGTACATAACCTTGTTACGCTGCTCGGTAGGGGTGATGGTCAGGGGGCCGCCGAAGCCGCCAGGGCCCTTCTCCACACGGATGGAACGATAGTCAGACATAATCCTCTCTCCTCCTTACTTCGCGGCCTTGAACTCTCGACTCAGGGTGATGCCCTGCTGCTTTTCCACCATCTTCGTGGTGAACTCCGTGGCCCAGCCGGAGATAAAGTTGGCAACAAGACCCACCAGAAGATACCGGACCGCCAGAGGGGTGGTGTCCAGGCCCAGGGCTGTGATGCCGTTGGCGATGCCCAGCCAGATGAAGAGCTCCGAGGCGTTGATATGAGGAAACAGGCCGTTGTTCGTGTGGCAGTGGTAGGTGGCGGAAGCGTAGTAGCAGGGCTTGTAGAACTCGGGCATAAATTTGCCGATGGACAGGGCCATGGGATTGCCCAGCATGAAGGCGCTGACAAAGGGCAGCACCGCGTAGCGGAGGACCGGGTTTCCCGTGCAGACCTTGGCAAGGCGTGCCACGGTCTTTTCCCCGGCCATGGCCATGACGGCGTTCATCAGCACCAGCAGCATCACGATAGTGGGGATGATACCGGTGACCCAGCTTAAAAACTGCTGTCCGCCTAAGGTAAAGAGGTTCATAAACCCGGCGGCTAAATTGACAATAAAATCCATAGGAATCCACCTTTCCGCAATCTCGACCGTCTTTGTTACCGTGCATCCAATCTTGGATGAACACCAGATTGAAGAGCGAGATAAAGTTCTTTTTGATTCTTTTTCTTTCAAGAAAAAGAATCAGGTTCTTCCGGCCAGGGTCCTTCCTACCCGCTGGAAGGGAGAGGGCGGCTGGGGAATCTCCTCGCCGGAGATGAATTTGTTATAGGAATTCTGGGCGTCCCAAATGGCCTTGCGAAGGTTTTTACCGTGTTTCGGCAAATCCTCCTCCGTCAGGCCGCCCACGTACTTCCCCTCAAAACCGGGAAGCTCCGTCACACGGGCGAAGCAGGTAACGCCGAAGAGCTTTTTCCCCTCCCGGATCACACCATTTTCGTCCAGGAGGAACATCACGATGGCCCCGGCGTGGAAGCCTCCCGCCTGACGGCCGCAGGCCACCTTCCCCCGGCGGCGGAGCTTCATGAACTCCTGTGAAAAATGGCGCATCTGCAACATGCTCAGCACCGCCTGGAGCAAGAACATCCCGGCGATCAAAAGACCCAGCTGAACCATAGAAAACGCTCCTTTCAAACCTGCCGGTACAGCGCCCGCAGAATGGCCTGGAAATCGGCGGCGTGGGTGATTTTTTCCATCAGCCCGCCGTCCTTGGCGACGCTGATGATCTCCTCATAGACCCGGACGAGGATGCCGTCCTCGGCGTCCACCTTCTCCGGCAGTCCCAGAAGGAATATGAGCTGAATTTCCCGGTCCCGGTACCGGACCGGCTGGGGGAATACGCCCACCGCCAGCACCATCCGGTCCCCGGCCTTCTGGACGGTGTGGGGGATGGCCACGCCGTGGTCAAAGGCCATGGAGCCCTTTTCCTCCCGCTCCCGGAGGCGCTGGGCAAAGCCCGCGTCCACCTGGCCCCCCTCCGTCAGGGAGGCAACCATGGCGTCCACCGCCTCCTCATAGGTCCCGCCGCCGTCAAAGCGGAAGAACCGGCTCTCATCCAGCAGGCCCACCATGACAAACCAGTTGTTGTCCAGGACAGGGACGTCCACCTGGTCCCAGTATTTGGCCTTTTCGATTTTGTGGCGGATGTCCTGCTCGTTGAAGATTTCGTGAATGAAGATCACCGGCTGTTCCGTCCGGCAGGGAAGCTGGACGGTGGTGAAAATCAGCCCAAACTCCGCCAGGCGTTCCGGCGTCGCTTTTTCCATGGACAGCAGCGTCAGCTCCACGGAGCTGTCCAGCACCCGCTTGAGCTGAGAGGCCACCAGACGGGCGGTGACCCGGCCCATGCCGCAGACCACCGCGGCCCGGAAGGGGCTGCGGCGCTTGGCGCTCTCCTCCAGGAAAACCCCGAAGTAGGAAGCGAGATAGCTCCGCTCGTCCTCCGTTACCTCCACGCCGTACTTTGCCCAAATCACCTGGGCGGCCACGCCGCCCATCTGCCAGGCCAGGGGATATTTCTCCCGCAGCTCCGCCATCACGTCGCTTTTCAACCGGACGTGGAAGCGGAGGCGGTTGATCATGAACATCAGGTGATAGAGGAACTCCTCCATAAACTCCGGCCGCTCCAGGGAGATGTTCAGCTCCAGCCGGATCTGCCGGAAAATCTCATCCGCCAGAGGGCCCATGGCCTGGTCCAGCTCGATGGCTTTCATGTTCTCCGCGTCCGCCGGGGTCCGCATCCCTACAATGGGAAGCAGGGCAAATAATTTCTCCTCCGGGGGAAATTCCACATGTAGAAACCGGCCGATCTCCTCCAGCAGCCCATCAATCACGCCGAACTCCCGGCGGGCGGTGAGGCTGTAGAACGCCTGGGGCAGGTTTTCCAGAGGATGCCCGGTGAGAAAGCGGTCCAGCATCACCGTCAAAAAGCGCTGGAAGGGTTCGCTCTTTTCAAAGGGGCTTCGGGAGAAGGCGGCGTCTACCAGCTCCGTGATCTCCGGGTCCAGGGGATAGTCCCGGTACAGGGTCTCATAGGCGCTTTCCAGAATGTAATTCCGGATATCCGTCTCCTGGCCCTGAAGGACCAGGCCCTTGCTGGTCTTGCCCAGGATGGACAAGCGGCAGGGCTCAAGCTCCGCCCGGAGCTTTTTCAAATCTCCGGTAAAGGTGCTGCGGCCAATGCTCATCTCATAGGCCAGATCGTCCGTCAGCAGCGGAGCCTCCGCCTGCATGAGCCGTCCGAAGATGTAGTCCATACGGTTCCGGGGGGAATTGAAGCGCTCGTCGCTCTTTGTAAGACGGGCCCGCGCGTCATGAAAGGCGGCGCCGTCGTAGACATGGAGGGTATACCGGCCCTGGGCGCTTTTCCACGGCGGCGCAGCCCTTCAGGTCCTCGTTGAGCTGTTTGATGTCGTTGCGGACGGTCCGCTCACTGACCTCCAGCCTTTCCGCCAGCTCTCCGGCGGAAAGGGTGTGTACGCGGCAAAAGGCCAGGAGGATGCTTGCGATACGGTTTTCTCCGGTTCCCACGCGGTTCCCCTCCTGTCTTTTTCAGTCTTTCGGTCAGCCTCTGGACTTGCCGCCGGAGATATCGATGGTAGTGCCGGTAATATAGCTTGCCCGGTCGGAGACCAGGTAGGTCACCAGATCCGCCACCTCGTCCAGCTTGCCGTCCCGGCCCAGAGGAATCACTTTGGTGTAATCGGTGGACAGATCCTCGGGCTTACAGCCCCGAGTGTAGGCCAGGGCCTCGTTATAGGCGGGAGAGCGCAGGCCGGTGGGCTCCAGAATCCCCGGCGCAACGGCGGCGACCCGGATGTTGTACTTGCCCAATTCCTTGGCCCAGGAGCGGGTGAGGCTGTCCGCCGCGCCGTTGGTGGCGGAGTAGACGGATTGGCCCTGGGAGCCCTCCTTGCCCGACTCGGAGGACATGTTGACGACAACGCCGCCTCCCTGCTTCAGCATCTGCCGGACACAGGCCTGGGTGCACAGGAACATGCCCTTTACGTTGATGTCAAACATCTTGTCGTAGGACTCCTCGTTCAGCTCAAACTCTGGCCGCTGGCCGGTGACATCCACCAGAAGGCGGGGCAGGTTGATCCCGGCGACATTGACCAGCGCGTCGATCCTCCCGTATTTTTTCACGACCGCGTCCGCCATGGCCTTAACGTCTTCCAGCCGGGTCACGTCGCATTTGACGCACCACGCGCCGTCCTGTTCCTCGCCGGTGGTTACGCTCAGGTCCGCGATGACTGCCCTCGCTCCCGCCGCCGCCAGCGTCTGCACCGTGTGCTTGCCGATGCCCGACGCACCGCCGGTGACGATGACGACCCGGTCCTCCAGATTCAGCCAGCCTTTTTCCATGATGCGTTTCCTCCTGTTTTCCGCGCCTTGCCCGGCGCTTTTGATGGGTTCATCTTAGAGGAAAAACATCGTTATTTTAATACGGCTTTTTTTCAAGGCTCGGAAAAGCGTTTCGCTGTGTTTTTTCAGTAAGTCGGAAAAATATTGGTGGAATTGTGCGGATTTTATATATGAGCTCGGCTACTTTGTTCGTTTTGCACAATATCGGAAGCATGGTCCATATGTATTCCCTAAAATGCTTTTATTTTATCAAAAAACGTCTTTTATTCCAAGAACTATTAGAAAAATTCGCAAATCATTGTACAAACCTATAAAAAGGGCAGCAATCCTAATGACTGCTACCCTTTTTGTCATGCACTAAACAGTTGTTTTGTTGTTGCCCTTGTGCGGGGTGGCCCTTTTGGGTCCCTAGGTTTTTTGTAAAAAGAAAACGGTCGGCTAGGCCGGTGGTTCTAAAAAGCTTTAGTCATACCCGGGAAATCTGAGCGATTGGCAGACCTTCCGATGAGTCTATAGGCTCTGCCCGGGATATACCCCCAAGAGGGCCTATACATACCACCGGCATGACCGGTGGTTATGAATACCCGCAATGTTCCGAGGAAAAAGCAGCTTCCCCCAACAAAGCGGCTGTCTCCGCCAATCCGCCGGACTTGCCGGTTTTCCTGCCTCAATCGTGTCGGAGAGCACGGAAAAATTACGCGAGCTCCGTTTCTTTCGCAGAGGGCGCAATCATGATTTCCACACAGTGCTCCAACGCTTATGAATACGACACAGGAAGAAAGGCTTCAAAACATATCCTCCAGGACATCCATCAGATGAAGAGGGTCTAGCTGCTTCCTGGTGAAAAGGCTGGCCAGACGAAGCGTAAAGATAAAGTCCGTTGAGATGTCCGGCAGTACCATGACCTCTTCATCCTGCCCACCGTTGTTTCGAAGAACGCGAAGGCCGAACATGCGGCATTGACCGGCACAGGGAGTATCCAGCTCGCTTTCAATCGGCAGGTAAAGATACAAAAAGGTCTGCCTCCCTTACTACTTGCTCAGAATCCAGCCGCAGAGTTGCTAACAGGCGGACAACATCCAAACCGGAGGGGACGCCCTTCCCGTTTTCAATATCATTGATCCAATGTGTCGACCATCCCAGCTTTGACGCCAATTCCTCCTGTGTGTAGCCCATAAGTTTACGGTGAGCACGAATGACGCGGCCAAAAGATTCCTTCTCTCTTTGCGGGACGACATGTCTGCGAAACATTGACATTCTCTCCTTTTCATCGCTCTGTGGAGAAAACGTATGCCAATTGTTACAGGTTGTCTATGTAGGTTACCTTCTTATTTTGGGAAATTAAGGAAATTTTGAAAATTATTTCTCGTTTCGGGCGCCTTTTATATGGAGGGCGGGAAGGGTTTAGAAAAAATATTTCTTAGGTTTTTCTCCGTCTCGTTGTTCCAATTTCTCAAAAACATTGCTGCATTCCATAAAAACGAAGCGGCGGCTGTCCATGCCAACCTTAGACAGTGTTGTCACGAGACAGAAAGTATAGTAAAATAACAAAACATCAGAAAGGGGGCGACCATCATAAGCGTGTGGGAACGGTTGGAAGAGAGACTGCCAGGACTCATAGGGGAGAGGAAGCACGGGAGATAACCGGAAATGCGTTGGAAGGACCTGGATTCTGCAAAGCGGTGCGCCCTGGGGCCAGCTCGAAAACAGAAAGTCCCCTCAAACAGCGTTTTGGCAATCGGCTAATTTGTGCAAGGAATTGCTGATGGCTGTCAACTGGCCAGCAGAAAAAATGCCTTGTTGGGTCCAGAAAAGCAGCGGAATACGCTTTCATACACGGTTTTCATTTGGGTAGGAACAAAAATGGGATATGGGATATATGTAAAAGTATAGCAGAGAAATGGCTGGACATAAACCCATGATTCCGTGTAACATAAGTGTAATTTTTTCATCAGTGGGCAGCGATGTATGCAGCGCCCAAGGCAGGACCTTTGGAGGACACGCGGAGCTGTCGAAATGGATAAATTGCGAAAACACCATGAAGAGGTATCATCTCTAAGACATCACAAGACGGGAGGCGAGACGCCTATGTCCAAAATTTTGGTTGTAGAGGATGACCTGGCCCTGAGCGCGGGTCTCTGCTTCGCGCTGGACGATTCCGGCCATCTCACCGTTGCGGCCTACACTTGCCAAAAGGCCCGGCAGCTTTTGAAAACCGACCAATTCGATCTGGTCATCCTGGACGTGAATCTTCCCGATGGAAACGGCTTTGGCCTCTGCCGGGAAGTCAAAGCCTCCGCCCCGGAGCTGCCGATTGTGTTCCTGACCGCCAACGACCTGGAGCAGGATGAGCTAAGCGGCTTCGATCTGGGCGCCGATGACTACATCACCAAGCCTTTCCATATCCAAATACTCAAGCGCCGGGTGGAGGCGGTTTTGCGCCGGGGCGTCTCCAGGTCTGGAGACGGCGGGTTTGACGACGGATTCCTGCGCCTGGATTTCCAGACCCTGACCGCGCTTCGGGGCGGCGAAAAGCTGGCCATTACCCCCAACGAATACAAGCTCCTGCGGCTTTTGACGGCCAATGCCGGGACTGTGGTGACGCGGCGTCTTTTGCTGGAAAAGCTGTGGGACAGCGAAGGCAATTTTATCGACGATCACACCCTCACGGTGACCATGAACCGCCTGCGCGCCAAGATTGAGGATGCCGGACATACCTATATACAAACCATCCGGGGCATGGGCTATGTCTGGCTGGGGGTGCGGGCATGAGGCGGGACGGCGCCATGTGGATACCGTTCTTCCTGGCTTTGTCGGCGGTGCTTCTAATTCTCGCGGGGCTGCTGGAGCTTCCGGCTGTGATTTTCCGTCCCGGGGCCACCGTCCTGGGACTGGCCGTTTTGCTGCTGACGCTTTTGTGGAAACGCCGCCAGGAGCGGCGGGAGGTCGACTTTGCCAACAGCGCCTGTGAGACGCTGGACGCCCTGATGAATGGCCGGAAGCCGGAGAACTACCGCCCCTATGAGGACTCCCAGCTCTCCAAGGTGCAAGGAAAGCTCCTGCAATACCATGACCGGACCCAGGCGGGGCAGCGGCAGAGCGAGGCGGACAAGCAGACCATTCAGGAGCTGGTCAGCGACATCTCCCACCAGGTGAAAACGCCCATCGCGAACATCCGGATGTTCACGGACATCCTGGGCCAGCAGGAGCTGCCGGAGGAGAAGCGGGCAGAATTTTTCACCACCCTCACCGCCCAGGTCCAGAAGCTGGATTTCCTCATGCAGTCCCTTATTAAAATGTCCCGGCTGGAAACCGGGACGTTTGCCCTGCGCCTGGAGGACGCCAGATTGTATGACACCATCGCCCAGGCGGTGAGCGGCGTCCTACCGGCGGCAAACCGGAAGCACATTCAAATTGACGTGGACTGTGACAGCCATGAGACCGTCCGGCATGACCCCAAATGGACGGCGGAGGCCCTGGGGAATCTCCTGGACAACGCGGTGAAGTACACGCCGGAGGGCGGGCGCGTTCACATCAGCGTCCGCCCCTGGCAGTTCTACACCCGAATCGACGTTACGGATACCGGGATTGGAATTCCCGAGGAGCACTACAACGATGTATTCAAGCGCTTTTACCGGGCGCCGTCCTCCGCGGCGGCGGAGGGCGTGGGGCTGGGATTGTATCTGGCCCGGGGCATCATTACCCGGCAAAGAGGCTATATTACGCTGAAATCCGAAGTGGGAAGGGGCTCCGCCTTTTCCGTGTTTTTGCTGCGATAGGCGAGGTGTTTCATGGAGATTGTAACGGTTCAAAATCTGAAAAAATACTTTGGCGAGGGTCCCCGGCAGGTAAAGGCCGTGGACGGGATTGACCTCTCCATCGAAAAGGGAAAGCTCACCGCCATCATAGGGGCCTCCGGCAGCGGAAAGACCACGCTTTTGAATCTGATCGGCGGCCTGTATCCGCCCACGGAGGGAACCGTCACCGTGGACGGCGTAGACCTTAGCTCCCTGGGGGAGGAAGAGCGGACGGTCTTTCGCCGCCGGAGGGTGGGCTTTGTCTTTCAGGACAATCGCCTGCTGCCGGAGCTGACGGTCCGGGAGAACATCCTGCTGCCCCTGGCCTTGGACGGCTCCAGGCCGGACGGGGCTTTTTTCGCGGAGCTTACAAAATGGCTGGGACTTGGGAACAAGCTGGACGCCTTCCCCCATATGCTCTCCGGCGGCGGACAGCAATGCGCCGCCATCGCCCGGGCGCTGATTACCCGGCCCTCCATCCTCCTGGCCGACGAGCCTACGGGAAGCTTCGACGCCAAGACCAGCCAAAGTGTGGCGGGGCTTTTGAAGATGACGGTGGACGTCTTTCACCAGACCCTGGTGATGATCACCCACAATCCCGAGCTTGCCCAGCTGGCGGACCGTGTGGTACGCCTCCGGGATGGGCGCGTTGTAAAATAGGCCCATCCGCCGGCGTCCCGTCTCCTGTCGGGGCGCTGCTTTTTGCTTGGAGGAAAGGTACAAAACTGTGACAGTTCTGTACCTTGCTTGTGACATTGGGCTGGTATACTGTAGTCAGCAAGAGATGCAGGAGGAACTTCCCATGAACGACATGCTGAAAACCCTGACCCGGCGGAGCTTTGCCGCCAGCCGGGCCCGGAACCTATTCGCGGTGCTGGCTATCGCGGTCACGGCGGCGCTCTTTACCGCTGTGGCCGCCATAGTCATCGGGACGGTGGAATCCTTTACCCTTACCCTGCAAATGCAGAAAATGAGCCGGTCCGACGGCGACATCCGGTATTTGACGGCAGAGCAGTTCGAGGCCCTGGGCCAGGCGGACTTCATCAAGGCGGCGGGCCTGCGGATGCCGGTGGCCTACCTGGACAACGCCGTCCGGCACAACATTGAGTTCAACGTTCAGGACGGCGTGCAGGCGGAGCTGACCTTCTGCACCCCCACCCATGGCCGTGAGCCCGCCGCGTCCAACGAGGTGGTTGCCTCCGACCTTGCTCTGCGGGACTTGGGGGTGGAGCCGGAGGCCGGGGCGGAAATCACCATCGCCTTCACCGCCCACGGACAGGACTATGCCCTCCCCATGGTGGTCTCCGGCTGGTACGAGGCCCTTGGCAGTCAGTTGAGCGTTCTGTGGGCCGGGACCGCCTTTCGGGAGGCCCACCCGGAGATTTTCCGGTATACCTACCACGAGGACGGCGACATGGCCGGGACCTATTTCTCCGATTTCACCGCCTACAGCGCATTTGGATTGGAGCAGAAGCTCCGGGAGCTGGTCTATGACCTGGGTGGCGAGCCGGACGACAACGAAGCGCCCAACTATATCCTGACCGCCGTAAACCGGGCCACCAACGTCCAGCCAAGCGTCCTACAAATCGCAGCGGCGACGGCCTTTGCCGCGCTGTTCATGCTCTGCGGCTATCTGCTCATTTACAATGTGTTTGACATTGCCGTCATGCAGGACATCCGGCGCTTCGGCCTCTACCGGACCATCGGCATGAGCCGGAAGCAGGTGCGGACCCTGATGAACCGGCAGGCCCTCTGGCTCAGCGGCGTCGGAATCCCCCTAGGGATGCTGGTCGGGTTTTTCATCGGAAGGGCCGCCCTGCCCCTGATCATGAACATGGTGTCCACGGAATACCAGCACTTGGCCGCCGGGGTTTCTCCCTCTCCGGCCATCTTCCTGACGGCGGCGGCCCTGACGGCCCTGACGGTCTTTTGCAGCACCCGGAAGCCCATCCGAGTTGCCGCCAACACGCCTCCCATCGAGGCCTTCCGCTATGTGGAGCGCTTTGACCGGCGGCGGACCTCCCGCAGAAGCGCCCCGGGGGCCAGTATCCCCCGGCTGGCCTGGTCCAACCTGGGGCGGAACCGGCGGCGAACCGTGTTCATCATGCTGTCCCTGACGCTGTGCGTGGTGCTTTTGAACTGCGCGGGCACGGCGGCGGACAGCGTGGACGTGGAGAAGGAAACGGCCTTCATGATTCGCACGGATTTTGCCGTGGTGAACGCGGCCAGCGCCAGCAACGTCCGGGGCTTCTTCCGGCGCTCCGACGCCCTGCGGGCGGAGACCATCGCGGACATTGCCGCCCGGCCCGGCGTTACCGGCGGCTCGGCAATCTATAAAAACACAGCGGAGGATACCAACGTCACCTATGACTTTGGCCATCCCCTGACAGGGGAGACCTATGTGATGGAGGAGAGCGGCCTCACCTTCGGTTCAGATGGGCTTAGAGGCTTCGGCCTGGGCGACGACGGGCACATGCTCTGCAACGTCTACGGAATGGAGGAAACCGCCCTGGCCCGCATGGACCTGCGGGAGGGGGAGACGGACGCCCATGTCCTCTATGAGAAAATGGCCGCCGGAGAGGGCGTACTGGTGGGCGTGCACGTAGACCGTCAGGACATGTCTCTTGTACCGGAGCTGGATTTGGCGGACGTCGGCCAGAGTATCACGGTCTACAAAAACGGCTCGCCGGTGATGGAGCTGCCGGTGCTGGCAAAAGCCGCCCAAACTTCGGACGACGCGGAAATCGGCTATATCAGCAGCGGCCCCTTCAAGACCGGCGGGGACGGTTTGAATTTGTACCTGCCTGCCAGCGTCTATGAGAAGCTGTATGACACTCCGACGGTCTATAAATACTCCTTTGACATCGAGGAGGGATATGAGGCGGAGATGATAGCGTTTTTGGAGGACTACATGGAACACAAGGACCCAGACATGAACTATCTCTCCGCCCGGGAGGCCCGGGAGAGCTCCGAGGGGACCCGGCGGATGATCCGTTTTGTGGGCGGCTTCGTGGGGCTGATCTTCGGCTTTGCCGGCGTATTAAATCTGATCAATACCATCGTCACCTCGATTCTGACCCGCCGCCACGAGTTCGCTGCCATGGAGAGCGTAGGCATGACCCGGCGGCAGCTGACCGGCATGATGGTGTGGGAGGGCGTCTATTACGCAGCAGGGGCCTGCCTGCTGGGGTTCGTTCTGGCGGTGGCGCTGGATTTGACGCTGGTGAAACGCATGGTGGATTCCATGTGGCAGTTTACCTTCCACTTTACCCTGGTTCCCGCTCTGGCGGCCTGCGGGGTGCTGCTGGCGGTGTCCGCCGTTGTCCCGGCGCTGGCCCTGCGCTGGTTCCACAGGGGCAGCATTGTGGAGCAGCTCCGGGCCGCGGAGTGAACATTTGAAAGGAGACACATGATGGAGAGTATTTTAAAGGCTTCCGGCCTCAAAAAGTATTACGGCGGCGGCGACACCCAGGTTCGGGCCCTGGATGGCGTGGACCTGGAAATCCAGCAGGGGAAATTCACCGCCATCATTGGAACCTCCGGCAGCGGGAAATCCACCCTGCTGAATATGCTGGGCGGGCTGGACACCCCTACGGAGGGGAGCGTCCGGATTGGCGGCACGGAGCTGGCGGGACTGGACCGGGAACAGGCGGCCATCTTCCGCCGGAAGCGGATCGGCTTTGTCTTTCAGAACTACAATCTGATTCCGGTGCTGACGGTGTGGGAAAACATCGTGTTTCCCCTCTCCCTGGACAGGCAGAAGCCAGACCGGGCGTTCATCATGAAGGTGGTGAAGCTCCTGGGGCTGGTGGAGAAGCTGGACAGCTTGCCCGGCCAGCTCTCCGGCGGCCAGCAGCAGCGGGCGGCCATCGCCCGGGCGCTGGCGTCCAAGCCCGCCATCATCTTGGCAGATGAGCCCACGGGGAACCTGGACTCCAAAACCAGCGACGATGTGATGGGCTTGCTGCAAATGAGCAGCCGGGAGTTTCATCAGACCATTGTGATGATTACCCATAATCCCGAGATTGCCCAGAGGGCGGACAGAGTGGTGCGGATCGAGGATGGGCGGATTGTAGCTTGAGAGGCGGCCTCTGGGGGCTTTGCTGGTGAGAAAAATCCGAATTTTATAAATAGAATGTAAGCCGGCATGTAAATTATTATTTACATGCCGGCTTACAAATGTTAAGATAAGTGTACGGTATACGCAAAAATATTTTCGGCTTAACCCTCAATTAAGACGGGGAAAGGGAGGAAATCTATGGCAATTCGCGAATTGGAAAAAATTTCGACAAAGGCGCTTATGCAGAGAATTATCAGCGAATTAGAAGGGCTGATCATCACAGACGCGGAGGGTCGTTATATTTATGTGAATCACCGCTGGAGCTCTCTGACCGGCTATACCCTGGATCAGGTAAAGGGGCGGTATGTGCGGGAGATCGTGTTGAATTCCCGGGTGGACGAGGTTCTGAAAAGCCAGAAATTTATATCAGGAGACGCTTTGCTGCTGAATATCCGCACCGGAGCGGAAGTTCCGGTTTACTGCTCGTATACGCCTTTGTTTCACGAGGGGGAAATTGAGGGCTGCTTTGTTTATATGATCCCCAAAAGCGAGCACGATTCTATGGTGATTCCGCCCAACGTGACAACGCTGCTGGAGGCGCTGAACAAGCAGCTGCTCCTGCTGCGCCCTCACTCCGTACTCATTTCCAATCCGTTGGACAACATCATTGGAGACAGCCCGCAAATTTTGAAGACGAAAGACGAAATTATATGCGCCGCCCGGTCCTCTTCAACGGTTTTGATAGAGGGAGAGACCGGGAGCGGCAAGGAATTAGTCGCCCATGCCATCCATGAACTAAGCATGCGCCAAAACCACCGGCTGGTAAAGGTCAACTGCGCCGCGATCCCGTCAGAACTGCTGGAAGCGGAATTTTTCGGATATGAGGAGGGCTCTTTTACCGGCGCCCGCCGCGGAGGGCAGGCCGGGAAATTCGAAGTCGCCAACAATGGCAGCCTGTTTCTGGACGAAATCAATCAGATGCCCTTTTCCCTCCAGCCCAAGCTGCTGAGAGCCTTGCAGGAGCGGGAGATCGAGCGGATCGGTTCCTCTACGACCATTCCCATCGACACACGAATCATCTCCGCCACAAATATTCCGCTGAGACAATTGGTGCGGGAGGGGAAGTTCCGCAGCGACCTCTATTTTCGGCTGAATGTCATTAAAATCCGTATCCCTCCTCTGCGGGAGCGGCGGAGCGACATTCCTCTGCTGATTGATCATCTGCTAAAGCAGCTGAATCTGCGATTAAATCTGCAAATTCCCGGCATCACGGAAGAAACCGTGGAGCGGCTGATGGAGTATAGCTGGCCGGGCAACGTGCGGGAGCTGCAAAATGTGCTGGAACGGGCCATGAATCTGGCCTGGTTTGAGCCGCTGGAATGGAAATATTTTTCCGACTATTTCAGCCATTTGGATGATCCGGCGGCACTTCCCGCGAAGCCTGACGCCGCCTGGGAACCAAAGAAGCTGTCCACCCTCCGCCAGCGCAAGGGCGCGGCTGAACGGGAAATGCTTGTGGAGGCGCTGGAGATGTTCCACGGGAACAAAACCGCGGTGGCCCGGGAGCTGGGCATCTCCCGCACCATCCTCTATCAAAAGCTCCACAAGTACGATTTAATATGACAGAAGATATCCCAAAGCCGCGCGCCCAATCGTGAACGGGCGGAAAGCGTTGGCCGTTTCCGCTGTCACGCCCGGAGTTGGCATATTTTTTGCTTTATTATTTTGGCGTCACGGCCTTGACAAAGAACATTTTATGAGGGGGAAATGCCTATGAGGGAAACACTCGCGGTCTATGGCACGGGAACTATTGGAGCGTGCCAGGCGACGCTGACTTCTGGAAACGGGTATCCCACCGTGGTCGTTGGTCATTCGGAGGCGGGGCTGGCCCGCTGCCGGGATGCCATGCGGCAAAACTGGGACGATCTGATTGCGGAGGGGCTCGCCACACAGGCAAACAAAGAGGCCGCCATGAGCCTGGTGACCATTACAAAGGATGCCGCCGCTCTGGAAGGGGCTGCCGTAACCTTCGAGGCGGTGTCGGAGGACCCGGACATTAAAGAAGAGGTCTATCGGACCATTACGAAATATAACGGTCCCAACGCGGTCGTTGCCTCTACCACCTCCTCGATTGACGCGGGAATTCTGGCAAAGCGGATCGAAAATCCCGCCCGCTTCCTGATTGCCCATCCCTTTCAGCCGGTTCATATGCTGCCGTTGGTGGAAGTGGTCCGTCATGAGCAGGTCTCTGAGGAGACTTTGGAGACTGTCTGCTCGTTGCTGCGGAAGCTAAACCGCCAAGTGGTCGTGTTGAAGCGCAGCGTGCCGGGATTTTTGGTGAACCGGTTTGCCCAGGCCCTGTTCCGGGAGGCAATCTATCTTATGGAGCAGGACGTTGCCGGGGTGGAGGAGATCGACCGGGCGGTCAAGTACGCCATGGGGATGCGCTACGCCTCCATCGGCCTGCTGGAATATTTCGACGCGGTGGGGTTTGAACTAGAGCGCGCCATCGCGGCAAACGTATACCCGGATTTGTGCGGCACAAAGGATATCCAAAAAACGGTTCTGGAGGGCTTGGCCTCCGGGCAGACCGGACAAGCCGCCGGAAGGGGACTGTATGACTGGTCTCAAAAGGATGGAGACGACTTCCGAAGGAGAAAGCAGTCGCCCTACTTTGAAGGCGTCCGCCTTTGGAACATGCCGGGGGAATCTCCCGCCTCGCCGCGGGGAACGGAATAGAGTGAATAGAAAGGACTGGAATTATGGAAGCGAACAACTGGAAAATTACGTGCCTGTTTTACGGCACTCTGACCGCGCCTAAGGGCATCTTCTGCGCGGGCATTGATGAAGATAAGGTTATGCCCTTCGTGTACTGCGGATATCTGCTCCAAAACGGGAAAAAGAACATCCTGGTTGACACCGGCGTACATCAGGACAACATCCACGACGGCAAAGCCTGGGCAGGCTGTCCCGCTGTGGGCGGCAACCAATATGTGCTGGACGCGCTGAAGGGCGAGGGCCTGACTCCGGATGATATCGATGTCGTCATGTACACCCATCTGCACAACGATCACGCCGGCGGAGCGCTGCTGTTCCCGAATTCCCTGCACCTGTTCCAGCGGGACGAGTACCTCAACATGATGGCGCCGCTGCCCTCCCAGAAGATTCGCACCGACTATGATCCCCGCACTCCCGGCGATATCGCGCGGCTCAAGCACATCCAAATGATCGACGGGGACTTCGACATGGGCAATGGCCTGCGCCTGGTCAAGGTGCCGGGACACACCCTGGGCGGCATGGCCATCCAGGTCCAGACCGCCGAGGGCAAATATGTGCTCACGGGAGACATGCCCCACGTTGGCTGCTGCCTGTTCCCCAAAATGGACAAGATGGAGCTGCTGGACGGGACCGTAGTGGACATCACTCCCGCCCCGGACAATTTCGGGCCCTATATTCTCAACGGAGTGATTTACGACCACTACGCATGCTACGACTCCTTTGACAAGATTCTGCTGCTTGCCGAGGAGCGGGACCCCAAGTGGTTCCTCACCGGGCATGATATGTGGTGCGTGCGGAAAAAATATTTCGGGTAAGCCGGCTGCTCAAACCATTTGTGTGTAAGGAGGTATTTACATGACGTCACAGGTTTGGATGATCCTGATTACCGTAATCTATGTCCTGGCGATGATGCTGCTCAGCTGGTATATCGGAAAGAAAACCACGAAAGACGAAACGGAATTCATGGTAGGCGGCCGGGAGTTTACCCCGCTGATGACCGCGGTGGGCAACGGCTCCATTCTGATCTCCGGTGGCTACCTGCCCTCCATCATCATGTACGGCTATATGTTCGGCATGGGCGGTATGTGGTTCTACCTGGGCTGGGGCACCGGCGCGCTGGTGGCGTGGCTGTGCTGGGCCGGCTTCTGGCGAACCTCCGGCGCTCTGACGCCTACAGAGTGGTTTGAGTACCGATACGGCAAAGGCGGCCGTATGGCCATTACCATCGTGATCCTCTTCGCCTCCCTGGCCATTCTGGGCTGGCAATATGTGGGCTGCGGGGATACCATTGGAGGCGCGCTGGGCATTGATCCCAAGCTGGCCATGCTGTTAGTTGGCGTGGTGGTGACCGCCTATGTGGTGTTCGGCGGCATCTGGGCCGCTACGGCCACGGATTTGATCCAATTTTCCTGGGTTTTCGTTGTCCAGTTCCTCGTCCTTCCCGTTTACCTGATCGTCAAGTATGGGATGCCGGACGCCTCGGTTCTGCCGGAAAACTTCCTGAGCCTTCCGTTCGGCTCCATTCCGGTGGTTCAGTTTGTGGCGCCCTCGGTGATTACGTTCCTGATGATGCACCAATCCCTGCTGAACCAGTCGCCTTATTGGGCCCGGGCCGCCGGCACTCGCAGCCTGAAGTCCTGCAAGAAGGGCTGGATGTGGACAGTGATCATCGCCTATTTCACCGGAGTCGTAGGCGCGTTTACAGGCTGCTATGCTCGCCAGCTGCTTCCCAACCTTGAAAGCGCCAGCACGGCCTTTGGCTCTTTGATGGGCATTTTGCCGATTCCCTTGGCGGCCTGCATCATGGCCGGACTGATGGCCGCCACCATGTCCACCTGTGACATCTACCTGGTCTCCGGCGTCAATCAGCTGGTCCGGGATGTCGCCCAGTATTTCCTGAAGATTCGGGATACAAAGAAATTGCTCCAGTGGGCCAAATGGGGCACCATCATCTATGGGCTGGCTTCCGTGGCGTTCGCTATTTTCTGGAAGGGAGGCCTCAGCTACCTCTTTGCCTTCGGCACCGGTGTGGGCGCGCCGCTGTTTGTCTACTATTTGGATTCCTGGCTGCTTCGGATTGGCAACCAAAAGGGAGCCATTGCCTCTGTGGCGGTTTCCATGGGCATCGTGCTGTATTGGGATATTCTCACGACGAATTCCGCGCAGGTGAACAGCCTGTGGCTGATTTTCCCCGCCTCTTTGATCACGCTGGTGGTTGTGAGCCTGCTGACGAAAACGGATACGGTTGCTCCAGTGGATGCCACCAAAGGCCCAGACGAGCTCCAGCTGGAGGTGCTGAAAACGCTGAAACGCGGCTATGGGAACACCGGCGCCATCATCACACGAATGACGCGGTATTGCAGTGAGCGCCAGCTTCAGGCCGCCAGTGTTCATAAAGCGCTGGATTCTCTGGAGAAAAGCGGCTATGTGAAGCGGAAGGGCCAGCGCCTTATTCATCAGCTGTACTTCTCCCTGACAGAAAAGGGCGAGGCTGCGGCCGTCGCGCACATGGACGCCGCTGAGCTGAAAACCATTTCCAATTACGGGGTGGACGATCAGGCCTTGCGGTTCATGCGCTGGATTGAAAACGGCGACGCGTCTATGAGCGACATCTCCGGCAAATACTCCATCTATATGATGGAATTGAGCGCCATCTCGGAGCACCTGGCGGAGTTGGGTCTGGTGCAGGTCTTTGGCCAGACTCGTTTGCGGGCCAGGTTAACAAACGCCGGACGGCAGCTGCTCGGAAAGGCCGAGGATTCCTGACTCCTTAAATGACGGCAGCGCCATGAACAGGCCCCGCTTTTCGAATCATTTTTCGAAAAGCGGGGCGCTCCCTTTATCCAATCGGCTGTGATATCCGGGGGATGGGAAATCTGCCTGCTCCTGGGCGTTTATCCGAAACGATCAGAGTCCCATAAGGGCAGACGTCATATCAATCCGGAAGGGTGCGGCGGCAGGGGCTGTTACAGGCGGCCTAAAGAGCCATCTTTTTTGTGGGGAGCTTCCGAAGGCTGGACCGTCCGTTTCCCTCTCACGCTCTCCAACAATCCCTGACAGCCGCTGAGAACGTCCCGCCAGGTGGCGTCGAAGTCACCCGTATACCAAGGGTCTGCCTCCTCACCAGGGTGGTCTGTGTAGTCCAGCAGCAGCTGGATTTTCCCATCGGGATCACCGCCGCAGATACGGTTCATATTGCGGATGTTGGCCCGGTCCATGCCGATCAGCAGGTCATATTGGGCATAGTCGGCTTTTGTGAGCTGCCGGGCGGTTTTCCCGGCGCAGGAGATGCCATGCTCCGTCAGCTTTCGGCGGGCGGGCGGGTAGACGGAATTGCCAATTTCCTCCGTGCTGGTAGCGGCGGATTCCGTGTGAAATTCTGCTTCCAGTCCCGCTTTCTTGATCAGGTCTTTCATCACGAATTCGGCCATCGGGCTGCGGCAGATATTGCCGTGGCAGACGAATAAGATTTTTGTCATATCCTGAAACCTCTTGAATGTATTGATATTCCGGGCATTGCAGGTGTTTTGCGGTATTTTCTGCTGTTCATTCTCTTGGCATATCTCGGCATAAAACGGCACAGCTTTGACCCCAAAAGTAGTATAGGAAGTAGTAAATCAGAGGTATTCATTTCGTTTTACTACTCGCTGTTTGCGACCCGTTTCAGTTCCTTCTGTGCGTCCTCAAAGCCCAAATGGGTGTAGGTGTTCAGCGTGACACCAATATCCGAGTGGCCCATGAGATATTGCAACGTCTTGGGGTTCATACCGCCCTTTGCCATGTTGGAACAAAATGTGTGCCTGCAAACGTGCGGGGTGACTTTGGGCATCTGCACCTTATAGGTGCTGTTGTACTTCTGGCAGATGTGCTTGAAGTAATGCTCCCAATGAAGCGCCACCATCGGTTTGCCGTCCTTGTCCAAGTACAGAAAGCCGCACCTGCCGTCGATCATCGGCTCAGTCTTGGGCTTTGGCCGGTTGGCAATAATCCGTTGGAAGAACTGGTACACATCATCCGTCATGGGGATTTCCCGTGTTCCGCTAGAAGTTTTCGTGTCCTCGATGATATACTCCATGTTCCGTTTGCGCTGAAGCTGGTGGTTGACACTGATTTTTCGGTTCTTCATATCCAGATCAGCCAGCGTCAGTCCAACAAATTCCGAGATGCGAAGTCCAGTCTTGAATAGGATATAGATGCCGTCATAGTACCGGGAGAAATGCTTGTCACCCTTTACAAATTCCAGAAATGCCCGCTCCTGTTTTCTTGCGATCGCTTCCCTTGTCACACTGTCGTTGACAACAACGGTGGCAAGCTGAAACTCAAACGGATTTTTACGTATCAAATCATCATCAACGGCCATCTGAAAGGCCGGTCTGACAACACCCCGGATGGAATGAATAGAACTGTACCCTCTGCCGTCCTGCTGTAATTTGATAAGCCAGCACTTAGCGTCGGACAGCTTTACCCGGTCGATGCGCTGCTGGCCGAAGTCCTCTTTTTTGATGATGTTGAGGACAAAGTTGTAATTGGCCTCGGTGTTGTGCCGGACGCCGGTTTTCTGGGAGAGGTACTTTTTTACCAAATCCAGAACGGTCATTTCTCCGCCACGGGGAATAATGGCGTCCTCGATGTCCCGCCGAATTTGCTTTTCCTTTTCCCGCAGGGAAAGTCCATCCCGTTTTCCTTGGGGCGTGCTGTCCGTGGCTTCCAGCTTCCAACTGTAAACAAACTGGGGCTTGCCGGTGGCGTCAATGTATTTATACGCATATCGTCCGTCTTTGCGTTGGCTCTCTCCGTTGCGAAGAATACGGTTTTTGCTGTCACGTCGTTTTTCGCTCACGTTGCGCTCCTTTCTGTGAAAAGAGCCTCGGCACGATATAAAGAAATTATACCATAACCAAGGCTCAATTTCCATATTTATTTGAACCGGCTGTTCAAGATTTTTGCAGAATAGAGCGGTTAGATCGACGATAGTGCGTTTAGAAATTGCTCAAAACGCTGGCGTTTGATTAGAATTTTGACGCCGTTCTGAATGACAAAACCAGCGTCCAAATTATCATGTACCAACTTCCGCAGTTTCTTTTCCCCTATCCCGAAATAGTGGGAGGCTTCTTCAATGGTGAGGCAGAATTTGTCCTTTACCGAAATGCCGATTTCCTCGGCCATAGTTCACCGACCTTTCCTCAATTATCCCATGACCCGCAGGCGGGAGAAACAGAGAAAGGGTAAGCTGTTCCTCCCATCGGGGCCGGTTATCAGTTCACACCGAGAATGGCGCGGATGAGTTTGTTTTCCAGACGGCTTTTCATGTACTCGTCCAAGCAAGCGTGGGGACAGCCGCTTTCGTCGTAGACCGTCCGGGTGCAGAGCTTGTTTATGTAGCCCTCGTAGTATCGCAA
>CAJUMX010000013.1 GCA_910587705.1 uncultured Oscillibacter sp. | reverse complement strand
ATCGGCGGCGGGGCCGGGTGGTACTTCAAGATTTACCGCCCCAAGCACCAGAAAGCGGCAGAGCCGGAGGAGGACTACGGCGGCGATCCCTATGACGGCCCGGAGGACTATGACGGCGAGGCCCCCTGGGATGAAGATGACGGGGAGCCGGAGGAATGAGCCGGGAGCTGACCCGCGAAGAAAAGGCGGCCATCCGCGCCCTGGTGGTGAAGTGGTGCGCCAATTATGACTGGGAATACGGATGCTTGCCTTTGCATTGCGAGTGCTATATGCTGGGGAAGTGCTGGACTTCGGGCTACTGCCGCTACTTCCGGGAGGCCGTCCTCCCCCTTGACCCGGCGCTGGAGGCCGCCCTGTCCGGCCAGGGGCCAGCCCCGGAAACCCGGCCCTGTCCTGTCTGCGGGCGGCCCGCCCTCCTGGACGGGCGGCGGCGCTACCGCTCCGAGGCTTGCGCCCGCGCCGCACTCCGGGAACAGAAGCGGGATTATATGCGGAAAAAGCGTGGCTGGTGAGTGGAAAATTAGGCCCCCTGAAATCCGCCTGTATCAAGGCTTTGCCGGGGCCGTTTTGGGCGGGGCGTATCATTTCACGTCCTGCCCCTGTTTCCGGCTGATACGTTCCACATTTTACAGTTTGAGAGGAGGCTACTATGGACGAAAATCAAAGCTATACAATCTTAAAGGCCGTCATGTCGAGAAATGGCTGGGGCGACAAGTAGCATGGCCGGAAAGAAGCGCGTCCGGGATGTTCCACTCTATGTATGGGTACGGCCTGACGAGCTGGAGGCCATCCAGGGGTGCATGGAGGAGGCGGGCATCCGCAACATGAGCGCCTATATCCGCAAAATGGCCCTAAATGGCTATATCCTCCATGTTGACCTTTCCCCCGTCCAGGAGCTGGTGTCCCTCCAGCGGCGGTGTGCAAATAATCTCAATCGGGTGGCGACCCATGCCAACAGCTACGGGGTGTACCAGGAAGAGATCAAATCTCTGCAAAAGGACTATGCTGATCTGTGGGGGCCGCTGTCCGACCTGCTCCAGAAGCTCTCCGAGGTAGTGCGCCTGTAACAAAAGGGAGCGGCCCCGCGCCGCTCCCTGATTTTTTGTACTCCTGGACATTTTGTCTCCAAATAAAGGATAGATTATTTGAGCTTATCGCGGTATACTTGTTTTTGTTGAATAATGTTACACCAGATAAAATTTTGATAAGGAGTTACAAACGATGGCTCAAATTTACGAACAATATATTAGTTTTGTAAAAATGTGTGATGAGCATAAATATCGGGAGGCAGAGGAACTATTAAAAGATATAATAATCGATGTATTAGGTCAGAATGCCACAAAACTAAATATATATCGTACAAAAATGACGAGAAATAATGGGTTTGATTATATTGGAGAAACGATAAGTGGTAATATTAAAGAAAAAATTGCCATAGATCTGAAAATTCCTAATAATAGTATACCTCAGAGTAGAGTTAGCTCTTTGCTTGTCTCAGCAATAAGTCAAGACATAAAAAGTGTTGTTCTAGTTAGCAACAGAGATTTTACACATAATGCCATTAAAACTGCTTTTGATGTAGCAGACAAATCAAATATTAATCTTCAAGTTTTTGGTCGAAAAGAATTAGACAAATGGTTTAGTACATATAAACAGCCAGAAACTTTTATTAATAATAAAAATGTTCATTTAATGATAAAAGAATTTTCCAGGGCGCTTGCAAAAAGAATTGCTATTTGCCCGGAGGAATTTATAGATATTGAATGGAGGGAGTTAGAGCAAATTATTGCTACGGTATTTAGTGATTTCGGATACAATGTTGAATTAACGCCTTCGGCAAAAGATGGCGGGAAAGATGTGATCGTGTGGTATCATGGAGAAAGCTACATTATTGAAATCAAACATTGGAATAAAGGGAACAGGGTTGGCAAAAGATATATCAGAGAATTTCTGAATATTGTTATAAGAGAGAATAGAAAGTTAGGCTTATACTTATCGACGTCTGGATATACCACCAACGCATTTGAAACTATGACATATATTGACAAAATCCATTTTAGGTACGGCGATAAAAGCTCCATGCAGTTATTATTAAAAATGTATGAAAGAGTTAATAATGGGTTTTATGTCCCTTCAAATAATTTAGAACAATTAATTGAAGATATTTCCTACAAAGCAGAATGACTCATTATTCTACCTTGCTAATCAACATTTGAATTTTACTAACCCCCAAATAACTATTAATTTCCACCAGAGAAACCCGTTCCTGTCCCTGGTTCTCAGCGGCGTTTTGTTCCCTTTGGTACGCTTCGCCGTCGCAAGTTCCGTATCGTTCGCCTCGCCGCAAGCGGCAAGGCTCATTCACTTCGCTGCTTCTCCTCTCCCCACACGACCCGCTTCGCTGGGCTCATGTGGGGTTCCCTTCATCGCATACTTCACGGGGGAACATATCCATTTCAGACGATCACGCGGTTGTCAAGGTAGGTGGGTATCGCCGCATGACCTATCATACTAAAAATCTCGCTCTCTTCCGTATATCCAAGAGGTAGGAGATTGGCCCGGAAACAGGCAAATTTCCGCGCTCATGGAAATCCGTCCGCAGATGTCATAATTCGATGGAATATCGCTCGTTTCTGTGCTATAATTTGTCCGCAAAAAGCGGAGGGGACGTATTGTCCGAGGTCATTTGCCACAACGATTTTCCTCGGCTGATAGGGGAAGGGAGTCCCGAGGAACGGGCCGCGAAGGTATGTCTGGCAGCATGGGGCATCGACTATGACAGTCTGACCTTAGAGGAATTTGTGGTGCTAATTGGAATATTGGAAAAGTCCAAGCTCAAGGAGAATAGCATCAGCCGGAGATGGAAGAAACGACCCGCGCCACAGAAAAAGCGCAAAAAATAAAAGAGGACGCATGGCTCAGCCCATAAGCTGAACCATGCGTCCTCTTTATAACATCAACAGTAAATCAAGTCTTTCCTTATCATTTCTTTCACTTGCGCATGGATTGTGTTCATCCGGCCCACCCATACCATCTGATCACTGACTTTCAATTCCTCGGTCACGGCAGCGGCCATGCGGGGAATCATGGTGTCCTGATAGCTCTTAGAGACTGCCTGTGAAGATAGTCCATGATGTCAGAATAGACCGAGTGCCAAGGTGTCTGTTCCATTCGACTGACTTCCCAAGGCTCAAATCTAACGGGCATGATGAACGCAAAGGAGCCGGTTCGGTTTTGAAAAATGGGATACCCGGTGAGGGTTTGCGACAAATCAATGACGCCGTCCTCACCAGGTATGTCTATGATTCTTACTTTTTGTGCAGGTGGGTTGAAAACAGGCCAGGAAATGGGGACCCGATGTCAGTTATCCCATGCGCTCTTCTCCCCGAATGTGACAGAACGATACATACTAAATCCTTCCTCTAAGGATTTGTTTTTACCCAAGAGCGGAATCCATAGGATCGACTAATTCACCAAACAAGGCACCCGTGTCTAAGCCAGCTTTCTATGATCGATTTTTATTCGCTTGCATTCTCATGATCTGAGAAACAGTATTCATAACCGAAGAACGCCAAATGAGCGGTAGCTCTGTTCTACAAGGCAAAAAATATAGAAATTCCCACTTTATATAATGACGAAGTTTGCCAGGGAATCGACTTCCAAACGAATCTTAAGTTTTTTTAACGCGGCAGGGCGGGGAAAGGCGGCCCTGCCGCGTTCAACGATTATAAATTTAATTGTTCCGGTTGTCAATCTCCTCGATATAGCGGTCAATCACATCCTGCTCTTGGTCTGTGGCAGAGACAATTAAATCAATCGGTATTCCCTGCTGATATAGATTTTGTATAATCGCCTTCATCCATTCGGCGGGGAATGCGGGTTCCACGGCAGTTTCCCCATTGGAACCCGCTTCCTCAAAAGGCTCCTCGTTCGAAACCATATCCTGCACCGCTTCCACGATTTCCTGCACACAGTCCTGTGGTCCTTGATAATTGGACTTTAACGCTTCGACAATCTGGTCCTTTGCCAGGTTCTTCCCCAAAAGCTTTTTTACCAGCTTTTTTAAATATAGAGGCGTAACCTTATTATCCCGGGCTCGTTCCAGCTTTTCCGCCAAGCTATACTGCTTGATTCCCTGATATGCCAGCACCACATGATACTCCGGCATCTGGGTCTGTTCTTGCAAGAAGGAAATCCAATCAGAAAAATCTATTGGCCAGCGGGAGTCATCCTGCTCGTACTGTTCCTTTAACTTCAAAAAGACCGGATAGGGCAGAAGCAGACCGTAGGCAAACAAATCTGCCAGCAGCTCATCGGTATCAGCCAGGGGATACAGGCCTGGGCACGCCTCCAGCATGTAGTTCAGCCCAATGGGGCTGTGTTCCCGGAGAACATAGTGCCCTAACTCATGGGCAATGGAAAATCGGGCGGAAGTCTCGGAAAGATAATCCGCGACGCGTATGGTACCTGTAATTTCCCCGTTTCCAGAAAGCTTCTTCCGCATTTGTAGTTGAGCCACTGGGGAAAATCGGTCGGACTTTTCCAAGTCAAAGAGGTCTTCGGATGAGGTTGTAAAATCACACTTCTCCGCCAATTTCCGAATATCTATTGGTAGGCAGATGTCCTCCTCTTTCTCATTCAGTGTACCCAACAAAAAATGGTAGGCGTGGTCATAGATAATCTTGACAATCCGCAGGCTGTCCCGATACCATCCGGCAACCCTTTTGTTGGTGAGAACCCAATCCTCCGCAGGCTGTCCCTGGGAGGAACGTACCGCCTCAATATTTTCCCATTCCTTTGGTACGTATGGCTTGGGCATTGTTTGCATGTTCGATACCACCTATCATGTATAAATTATAAACCAAAATAAATTTGGAAAACACTTATTCCTTCTTGACCTGCGGATACCGCCGCGTCCGGTCTTTTTTCATCCGCTGCACCGCTGCCAGCAAATCACTTTGGAAAAACAGCGGCTTGTTGTCGATAATCATTGCGCAAAGCAGGCGTCGTAGCTGGGTCATATACAAGGCTTCCAATTCCTGTACTGTCCCCCCGCACAGTTCCTGGCTGAGCCGGAGAAAGGTTTGAGTGCCAGGATCTTTTTTCCACACTTCATCCCGGTACCACGCGCAGGCGCACTCCAGGAAGGTATCTCTGTAATCTCTTGGCGCCATCTCGCAATAATCCATGGCATAATAAACGCGGTGTACCGCAGAGTCAAACTCCTCCCGCGTGGAATAGTGTGGAATATCTAAGTGGGCCAAACTACCTTCCTTCCCGAGCCGGTCCGGCATAAAGATGTCAATTAAGAAGGTGTTGATAAATTTCTGGCGGTCCGGCGGTAAGTCGATTTCGGTATATCGAGTAGGCTGTACGATTTCGCTATCGTTCGGAACATGGTCGTTGAAATAGGACCAGTAGATCGCTTGGATGGACTTTTGCACCCGGCTACCACGGGACGCCAGGCTGGAGTCAATTTGAATGCCGTACTCCGCGCAATACCGCTGTAGTTTGCTGACCGTCTCCATATCGCTGTTCTGGAAGCCAGGCCGAAACGGTTCCATCTGCAAAATGGCCTTATACTCGTCAAAAATCCGCATGACCGGGGGAAACGCAAAGATCGGTTCCTTCTCTGGGCTCTGATAGCTGGCCTTCATCTGTTCCAACAGGTCAAAACTGGTTCGAATGCCATCGGGCAGTTTTTCCCTCCGGCTGGCGAACGGGTCCTTTTCTGGCTTGCAGCATCCAGACGGCAGCTCGCTTCCCACTACCAGAAGCATCCGACTGCTTCGGTTGGCTTCAGGCATCACACCCCGGTTGGCTTCGGCAACGCCTGGTGGGATTTCCCCGCACCGCAACGCGTCCAGCCCATCCCAAACGGGGATTGAGAATCGGAGGTCATTGTGCTCGGCATACTGCTTTTTCATGCGCGCGACCATAAGGGAGATCATGCGCGAGTCAAAAAATACGTGGGGTAGTGCCCGGCGCACCAGCACATTCAGCCGATTATTTCCCGTTTTATCCGCACCCACGGAAATCGACGGGAGCTTTCGCACAATCCAACGGACCAGTTCGTTTCCCCAGACCGACTCATCCATAACAGCCCTGTACGAGCCGCGCCCAGACTCCCCGTTCGGGTTCCGGGGGTTAATCCACTGACGGCGCATCTGCTCAATAAAACCGGCATTCCAGTCCTCAAGAAAGGCCCACCGGCTGCCGCATTCCTTCTGGCTCTCCGGCATATGCTCTAACACGTCGAGAATAGTCGGCGCCTTCACGCCGGGAAGTACAACGGAGCCCTCTTTCTCGATTTCCGCGTAAGCGCTGGGCAGGGGGCAGAGCCTTACCAGCATATGCTTCCAGGGATCATTATGTGACGCGCGGGTGGAAAATACGCCAAAGTGTCTGTCATTGCGCATCAACTCCGCAAAGCTGTATCCTCCCGAGGTCAGGCTTCCATAGGGCTGTTCCCTGCATCCGGGAACAAAGAGAGTGTTATTATAGAGCGCAATACGCACGTCGCTTTTGTTCAGGAAGCTCTGAAAAACCTCCTGGCTTTGGCTTAGTGCTTCAGAAATTCTGTGGTTGATGTATTCCCAGCCGCACCAGTCGCTTTCTGTTCCGGCGCAGGCGGAAGGGCCCGGCAGCCCTTCCTTGTTGACATAGAAGAAAAACATGGCATACAGGATGACATACTCTCGCATCTGGCCAACCATTTGCCTGAGTTCAGATATATCGGCAGAAGCGGGAATCTTTCTGCTCAAGCTCATCAGTTCATTGACCATGTTCTTCAGTTCAGCCAAGATGCTGTAAGTAGGTGGTCTATCCAAATGCAGCAGGTGTTTAAACCCTTTTTCCAATTGAGTCGCGGCTGCTAAGATGTGAGGTTCACCGTCTATCGTAATTAGGTCATTGATATCCAGCTCCAAATCCAAATAGTCATCGAAATCGAATGTCCTCTCTTCTTTGCTCATTCGCATAAGCCGGTCAATTTTATTCTCGATCTCGGATAAAGAGGCGAGCATACGTGTTTCGCTGCTTGCCCGCATCCGCTCGTCAATATTCGCCGAGAGTGTTACCAGCTTGTTGAGCAAATAGCTGACACAATCCAGTTCCTCTTCCTTCCACTGGTTCACCTGGTTGTAGAGGTCGTTTTTCATGCGCTGGCGGCAGCTGGACAGGATGAGGTTTCCACCATTCTCCTCTTTGCCGGCCTTTTCCAGCATGCTAAAATCCGCCTGGGCTACGCAGTCGAACAGGCGGTTCTCCTTTACATGAAATACATCACCAATTTGCTCCCGGCGTTTCCAATCCGATTCCTCTATGGCCCATTCAAAGTCGTTTTTTATAAGGACGAAATCGGACAGCTTCAAGGCATCCAGCTTTTTCAGAAGAAGGTTACATCCCCTCTGATTATCCTGCGGCATAAACTCCGCGCAAATGGTCTTGTACTGGTTGCAGATATGCTTTTTCAGCCAAACGCGGTTACCCTCCAGCTGTTGGATGGCTTTGTGGTTGATATCCTGAAGGACCGCACAGAAGGTCTGGTGGAGCGGAGGGATAATCTCCCTGCGAACATACTCCTCCCCCTCTGGGCTCAGGGCATTTCGGTTCATAAAAAGGTAAGGCTGAAGCGCGTCGTTCTTGATATCGATGCTTTCAATCAATTCATTTCCCGCATACTTGATATCCGTCACCAGCAGTCCTTTCAAAAAGAGCCGTATCTTTGTTCCGTATTCCCCGGTCTTTTCAGGATTGCGCTTCCGCCTTTCATCCGGTGTAATGGCCTGGATAATCCGCTTGGTCCCGCAGGTGAAAAAGCACTTCGCGTTCTGACTCCATATATAGAGCTTGCAGCTATCCACATCCAGATAATATGCACTGCCGGTTTCATTCGCCAGATGTCCGCGCAAAAATTTGTGGGAGGGCTGTCCGGTAAACTGCTTGAAAAGCCAGCAATTCGTGCCACTGCCATCCAAAAGCTCTTTTGCAGGCGGCACGCCCTCCAGTTCATACTCCAGCCGCTGGAACGGGCTGACCTGCAAGGGCTTCACCCATTCGCCCCAGCCTTCCTTCACCAAGGAGGGCGCCAAGGGCTCTTCTTTGAGCTTTATCGGGAAGAGGTTCTCACCAATCTGTCTATCTAGGTAATATTCCATCTGCTTCATGATCTGGAATGCCCGACGCAGAGCGGCGCCCTTTTTGTAATCTTTATGGAAGGGGTCCATTTTAGGCTGGCCCAAACCGCCTTCAGCCATAGGCGCCCGACTGATGGGAATAAACAGGGTAAACCTCGTGCCATAATGCACACCGCCCCGTTCCCCTTCCCGCCAGTCTTTTGGAACAACGTTGATGTAACCCTCATTCCGCGTCCCAGAATTGAAGGTCATTTTATAGCACTCGTCACGATGGGTGCGCGTGACGCACCAGAAAATATTATCCGCTTGAAACAACGATTGCAGGCCAATGCCAAACCTGCCGGTAGGTCGAAGCCAGGGCGGCATTTTTTCAATGATATCCCGCCTGTGCTCCTGGCTGGTACCCACCTTGGAAATAGCACAGAGGTCCTCCTCACCAATGCCGATGCC
This sequence comes from uncultured Oscillibacter sp., assembly GCA_910587705.1. Taxonomy (GTDB): domain Bacteria; phylum Bacillota; class Clostridia; order Oscillospirales; family Oscillospiraceae; genus Oscillibacter. Next base: position 85,327 of record CAJUMX010000013.1, on the reverse strand, counting down.
GCAATCCTGCACGCTGGCTTCTACGCCGAATTCACACTGATTCAGGTCTTGCTCCGAAAGCTCCAGGTCCGCCGCCATAATCTTCTCCAGTTGGTCCGGCGCCTTCTTCCAGCGCTTGCGCAAAGCAAGATAGATATTGATCGGATACCGGTGCAGCGGCAGGGTTTCATTGGCCCTACACAGGTCAATGTCCACCGTCGTGTCCAAATCTGTAGAATCCAAATCATTCCAATACTGAAATTTTATAGCATCCGCCGCATTCTGGAGCATCTCTCTCAAGTAAACATATGGGTCCTGGTAAAAGCTCGCGCCTTCCAACAGACGGAACGCTTTCTCTTGGGACAGTCGGAACTGCGCCTGGACCAGCTGCTCGTTCATCGGCATTCCGCCCAAGCTGATCCGTTCAAAATCCACCACTGGAAGACAGCCGCAGAAATTTCCCGGTGCGATTTTCGTCCACTGGTAACTGCACTCCTTGATAAACTGCTGGAGCCAATTGACCTCGTTGCGCAGCAATCGCATCTCCGAGGGGTCCTGGCAATCGGCCCGGATGTAGATCCGTTCCGGTGTAATCTGCAAGGCGCGGATGGCGCGGTGCTTGCGGTAGTGCATTTCAGACTGCCTGCTGAACAGCTTTCCCGCATGTTCCCGCGCAAAAGGATGGAACCGCTGGTTGTCAATATCAAGCGCGTCGCCAATCATCAGCAAAACCGCCACAAAGCGCGGATGGTAGAAATCCTGCGCGAATCCGTTGTCACACTTGGGAAGTTGCATCAGCAAAGGCATGACGTCCTCTAATTTAGATATACCATGGAGAGCGGCACACTGGGAAATGAGCAGGAATATGCGCTCTGGAATTCCCGTCATAGAAAAACCGTTCCTCAGCCCGCTTGAGCCCTCCACCCATTGACTCATGCGCTCCGCGGCGATCTCAGCATGGCGCTTCCGCTGGTGCTCGCTGATCAGGAAGGAGATGGCATAGTATACCTCTAACTTTTGACTATAAAGCCCGCGGTAGTTTTCCTTATTCTCCGCGGCGTGGTCCGTCTCCCGAAAACGGTAATCCACCCGCTTCAAAGTCTTGACAGCGTTTAGATACTCCGGGTCCGCAGACTGTTCGAGTTTTCTGATCCAGTCCGCAAACGCCTTGCTTTGGATAATTTGCCCCCGGTCCTCCGCCGTAATGCACATACCTAGATCATGGAGGTATACTGTCATTAATATAGCAAAACTGTCAGTTGGTGAAAGGCGGTGAATCTCCTCCTCGCCTAACAGGCATTCGATGTTATGAATGACCGAACGGCAGTGGGTTTCATTATGCTGGCTGTAATTTGGGAAATCGGCAAGAGTAAACTCCAGCAACTGGGCAATGAGCCTTCTGTTCTGGCTCCAGGATTGCCGCAATATTTCATGGCGCTCCGTATGTCCCGCCGCATCCGAATATGCTTTTAGCTGCTGCTCAATTGTCCAAGGCAGCTCCAAGGGAAATTTTTTATCCTCCATAGCGCAACTCTCCAGCTTCTATCTGATGGAACCACCGCACGCAGTAACGCGGCAGCCCTGTTTTTCAGCACACTCCAGTTTTGGCAACATTATCAATATATTTCCGGAGGCTGTGAGAAAATTTTACCGATATTAGCAAAACAACTCCGCGTCAACTGTTGGAACCGTGCCTTCCAATTAAGATAAACGCGCTTCTCATCCTCACTGGGGGGGACTTTGCCGCGAAGTTGGTCCAGTACATCGGCGGCAGCCTGTTTATTGGCTTCCAACCACTCGATCAATTCCAACTCGTCCGTCTCTTTTCCTCTCGGCCCTGTCCCGTCTGTCTCCGCCGTCCGCAATTCTTTAGAAAAGAAGCCTCCAAGCGTTACCTCATATCTGGGAATGACCTGCTCACGGTCAGGAAAAAGAGTCCGCTCCCTTGGCGAGAGGGGCTTTTCCCGCACGCCCAGCACCTCCAAAAAGGGCGGCAGAAGGACTTCCTGTTCATCGGAGTAGACATAAGCGCGCTCCAGCAGCCTCTCATAGTCTACGAATGGTACTGGGCAGGTCAGTTTTACTTCCAGTAGCACAAGGTCCTTTTTAGGACGGGCAAGCCCCTGTAGGTAGCCAGCCTTGGAGGTAGAGGTAAACGCGAACGTCTCATTCCGGCGGCACATCATGTCAAAGTTCACGCGGCGGTCCACCCGACGCAACGTATACTTGACTGGCCCATTTTTTCGATCATATTCCATGAATTTGTACTGCGCAGTTAGAATATCCGTCATTACTTCCAGGGTATGCTGCCACTCCAGAATGTAATGTCCATAGGGCTTTTGCCCCTCTTGTAGAACCCGGACTTCCTCCCCCTCAAAGCCCTCCATCATCAGCAGGTTAAAAGTTTGATAGGCATTGCGGCACTGGTAAAAGAACCCGGCATTTCCAACGCCGCCACCTGCGTAGAGGCACAGCGCGGTTATTTCATGCTCAAAAATTCCGCCTTTCCAGATTCGTTCCCGCCGGGGGAAGCTGGGGTAATAGCAGGTCACGCCGGTAACCCTTCCATCTTCTCGCAGCAGCGCGGGTTGCTTGGTCTGCAGCCATCCCCGCATTCCGAGCATTACTTCTTTTTCGGCATAGCGGGAGAAAATCTCTTGAATATCCTCCGGCGCGTTGGGGGAAAGGGAGATGGTGAGCGCCCGGTATTTCAGCGCCGTCTGCCAGCGGTGTCGCATGGCAGCCTGAAAACGGATGGACACATCGTCCAGCAGCGCCTCCTGAATACGCTTCTGCGCGGCGGGATCCAACGAAAAGTTCTCAATCCCCCGGATATAAATGCCCTTTACCGGGTCGATAGTATCCATAAAGCACAGGAGGAACAGAAGCTGGTCCAGGGGACTGTTTCCCCGGATCTTCGCCGCGCTTCCACCTTTGCATAGGGCGGAAAGCCCATATCTTTGGTAATACGGTGTGTCACACTCCCTAGCGGTCCACATATTGTGCCGGGCGACCGTGCAGGCAATGATCACGGCACAGGCGGCAAAGCGTTTGTGCCCCGCATGGGCAGGCATTTCCCCCTCAAGGATCTCAAATGGCTTAGACGGGTCTCGGCTGCGGGAGGGTTCCTCCTTTGGGCGGAACCGCTCGTACTCGTCCATCAGAATGTCGTAAAGAATCAGCGCCCCGGCAATACCATGGTCCACCACCGCGCCGGAGGAATCCTTCTCTTCGCACTTCCGCCGCAGGCGGTCATACTTTTTCGCCAGGTCCAGAGTGGAAACTACCCAATCCCTCTCCTCCCCCGGCTCTATGCCAAGGTCCGCCAGGTCGGCGTCATCCAGCTCAAACAAATCCCATTGAATTTCCAGCAGCGTACGGCGCCCCTCCGGAGAATCCATCAGGGATAGTTTACAACCATCCCATTCATACTGATAGCCCAAGTCATGACACAGGCAAATGGCGGACCAGAAAAAATGGAAGGAGTCTCCGATTGCTCCATGGGAGAAAATGCGGGGCAATACATCAAAATTCAGATCCAGCCCCTCTCTCACCGCTAACCCCAACAGATAGGCCGAGGCAGCATGGGTCAGCCGTTCCGGCCTCGCCTTGGCGACGCGTTTTTTCAGTCCGGAGTGCCCGTCGCCGTCCAGCAGGTTCCCCATCCAACCAGCAGCCTTCGATCCATCAAACAGGTCTTGCACCTCATAGTCTTTATTCGTCACTGGTTTCCGCTCATCCAGCCTGTTTTTCAGAATCTTCGAGATGCTGTTGGCTCCCTTTTCCTCAATCATATCATATTTCCTTTCGAAAGATTCCCTTCATACCTATTTTCACATACAAACAAATATGAACATCCGAGCGCGGCTTCTCCGATTCCTATGCGGACTTTGTTCTATTTTATCAGATTCTATAAGCAAACACAAGCCGTGAATTTGTGCTTACGCGGAGAATTATTAAGTACATACGACAAGCGGCATGGAGCGTCGCTCCATGCCGCTTGTCTATCCAAGGAACCTTCCTCTTATCCTCGTTTTAATCCCCCGGCGGAAGGAGCCAGGAGACTCTAGTCCTAACTCATAGGGCTATTCCGCGAACCAAACGGAAACCCGAGAGGAAGCTTGCTAAAGCGCTCCTCGCTTGCCGCTCAAATTGTGCCCACCAGCTCCAACAATTCCGCTTCTGTCACATATTTTGTAAGACAGCCAATTCCCTGCACGCAGGTCCCGCCAGTAACATTTCCAAAGCGAATACAGGTTTCTACGGGGTAATCATGGTAAATCCCATAGATGAAACCACCCATAAAGGCGTCCCCAGCGCCGGTGGCATCCACAGATTTGACCCCCTGCATCGAGCGGATCAACTGTAGCCCTTTCTCATTTTTCAATATGCAGCCGTCCTTGTCCAGCTTGATAATAACATCGTGAAAATAGGAAGATAGCGTCTCCGCAGCCTCTTCAACGGTGCGCGCTTCTGTAATTTTCAGGGCTTCCTTTTGATTTGGCAAGTAATAGTCCGCAAGCTCCAGATACTCCCGATACTTTTCGATAGACAGGTCGTCCTCCCAGCCGGTGTCAAAGAGTAAAATTGTCCCCTCTGCTTTCAGACGCTTGTAAATATCCAGGAAACCCGGGTGCATATCCACCACCTTGGCCCCGGTAAGATTCCGGTAGATTTCTTCCCCTGCGCTGTCTGTGGCAATGTTTTGATTTCGGTAGGAGGTAAAGGTCCGGTCGTGACTACATACCATCGTGCTGGTAAGGACGACAGGCATGTCGCTTCCCCGGTAGAGATTGATAATCTCCACGCCGCACTCTTTGAACGCATTCTTGGCAAAGCCAGAAAAAAAGTCGTTTCCCACAAAGGTCAGAATTTTGGAGGGTACTCCCAGCCTGCTTGTGGTGATGAGCGTGGCAGGTACGCCGCCTCCAAGGTGCATTCCAAAATTCCCAGCGAAAACTTCCTCCCCGATGGACGGCAAACGGCTCATATCCGAGTATATCAGATCAATGTTGGTGAAACCAACACCACCCACAAACTCCATATCAATTCCATCCTTTTGTGTAATCCTTGTTGGATTCCAGATACTCCTGAACCAACTGACCGGCCAGGGAATAGGAATTGACCAAGGGATGGACCATCAGACAGTCCACAGCTTTGGAAATACTCTTTGTCCGCAGCGCCTCAGACGCCAGCCGCTCGTAAATCTTGACCCGCCGAATCAGCTCCATCTGAAGTTCGCCGGGATTCTCGATCCTATGCGGGATATAAACGCCGTCTTTCAGCGTACAGCTGATCTCCACCACATCCGTATCCAGCAATCCGGGGATGGCTCCCTGGTTGGGGACGCAGAGAATCATCTCACTCTCTTGGCCGCTGTTCCTGGCGCGGATGTATTTCAACGCTACGCCGGCGTATCCGCCTGCGTCTTTCTCGTGGATATCGAAATGGTAAGGCTCCTTGGCCCGGCTGATGCCAGTCTCATTGGACATGTAGGCATCCTCGCGCCGGCCATACCACTTGTCGAACACGCCCAGGCAGCGCGCAAAGTCGTTTTCAATGTCCATACCGGACAGCTCTTCCATCATGTGGTGGTTTACATCTCGGATAACCTCGCCGCGGGTGACCCCGGCTTTCAGAATGTTCTCAATCGCCTGTTCCCGGTAGTAGAAGTAATACAGGTACTCATTGAGGATACAGCCCATGTGCTCCACCAGGTCCGGCTTGAAAAAGCGCATATCGGTGTCGGTGTAGAGCTTGGGATTCTTTAATAGCTCCGGCATAATCTCCCGGCCCCGGAGCTTGACGCTCTCGAAGAAGGAAAGATGATTCAGTCCATAGCAGTTGCCGGTAACCGCGTCCTGCTCTACGCCGTAGAGCTTGGCAAAGGCGTGAAGGAGGCTGCTGGGCGCGTCACAGATGCCAAAAGTGAAATCATAACCCATATCCCGCAGGGTCTGGGACACCACGCCTGCCGGATTGGTAAAGTTGAAGATTTTCACGTCTTTGGAGGCATAGCGCTTTGCCAGCTCGCAATACTCCGCCAAAGCGGGAACGGAGCGCATGGCGAAGGAGAAACCCGCCGCGCCGGTGGTCTCCTGGCCCAGCAGGCCCTTGCTCAAAGCAAACCGCTCGTCCCGGATGCGCATATCGTCGCCGCCCACGCGGATCGTGGTGATAACGTAGTCCGCATCCCGCACCGCTTCTACCGGGTCCGAGGTCAGGCGGAACGGCAGACCAGGGCTCAACTCCTTCACCAAACGGGCGGCCATCCGACCATAGGTGTTCAGCTTCGCTTCGTCGTTGTCCATAAATACGATCTCGTCAAACCCCAGCTCCCCGCTGCTTTGGGCCAGACTTTTCGCCAGGAACATAGAGCGAACACCGCCCCCGCCAATCACTGCTATTTTCATCAAACTCCTCGCTTTCCGACTCTCTCAATAGTCCGCTTCGTTCATCCGGAACAGCCTGTTAATGGCATAGACTGTCAGGATACCGGCCAAAATCAGCACCACGCCCATCATATTGGCGTAGCCGTAATTGTTGTCTGTCATAGACGTTTTGTACAGGTATAGCGGCAGGTTCAGCGTCGTCTCGCCGGGGCCTCCGTTTGTGGTCAGGTAAATCAGCTCAAACTCCCGCAACATACTGGTGGCTGCCAGAATGACACTGGTACCCAGGATCGTGCGAATCAAGGGCAGACGAACCTTGAAGTTGATTTCCATTTCAGAAGCGCCGTCGATTCGGGCCGCCTCCACCAGGTCTCCCGGAATCGCCAGGATGCCCGCCAGCACCAGAATAATAATCATGCCTGTGTACAGCAGCCAGCTCCAGGTGACCGTCATGAACGCGGAGCTCTGCTCAAAGAACCAGTTCTTCTCGAAGGCGGAGCCGGTTATCTGGCTGATGGCGGAATTGATCAGGCCGTACTTGGGGTTGAATACATTCAGGAAGATCACGCCCAAAGCCGCCGCGGAGATGACGTTCGGAATCATATAGATGGTCCGCAGCACCTTCCAGCCCCGCAGTTTTCGGGAAAGCATGAACGCGATGACAGTGCCGATGCCCACGTGGACAATGGATTGCAGGAGCACCCAGATGATGGTGTTTACAATGGCAGCGTGCATCCGGGTATCATGTAAAAACGCCTGCATATAATTGCCCAGGCCAACAAACCGGAACACACCGCCGCTTCTCCACTCAAAAAAGGAGCTGCCAAACACCATGCAGAGGGGAATCAGATAAATCAGCGCAAAGAGAAGCAAGCATGGGAGCAGAAAAACCGCTAGTTTCCATTTTTTAACTTTCATATTCTGGCCCTCCAATCCATCCAGCGATCCGGGCGCCGGTTTCCCGCCAGGGGGTGACGGTCCCCCTGGCGGTGTCCGCGGACAGATGTCTCAAATTTTGGGTTTCCGGTCAGTTCTTGGCCGCAACGTCGGACAGGGCCTTGGCAAACTGCTCCGGCGTAATCTTGCCCTGGGCCAGCAGAGGATACTGAATGCTGATTTCATCCACCACATTGGCATACCAGAGGCTCTGGAAATCATTGATACAATGGGCGGCCGCGTCTCCGTTGGCAATGACCTCGTTGATCAGGGGCTTCACTTCGCTGGAGGTGATGCCTTCCATAGAGGGGATGTCGCCGGTGATTTCCAGCATTCTCTGCTGGCTCTCCTCATTGGAGAGGAATTTGACAAAGGTCAGGGTCGCTTCCAGCGTCTCGGGATCCTTGGAGGCGATATTGAAGCCGATTTTTCCGCTGTTGTACATGACGCCTCCGGGGAACATGGCGGTGCCCACTCTGTCTGCAAATCCAGGCTCTACCAGCGTCTCGTCGTAGAAGTCGCTGACCATCCAGGGGCCGTTGGCGATGATCGCGGTTTCTTCCATAAAGAAGTTACTGGCCGCATTTTCATAGGCCCCGCCTACGGCGTCGGAAGTCGTGTACTTCTGGAACATCTTCTGGATGTTGGCAACAGCGTCCACAAACTCGGGGAAGTTGTAATCGGTCGGCAAATTCTGGTTCATGAACGCCTCTCCGCTGTCGGTCTGGCCGACCATAGCGCCCAGCATCAAAGAGGTAACCCAACCCGAGTCCGCCGTATCCATGGAAAGAGGGGTAATCCCAGCAGCCAGCAGCTTGTCGCACTGGGCAAAGAACTCGTCCCAGGTTTCAGCGGGCTTATCAATGCCTGCTTGAGCAAAGAGGTCCTTGTTATAGAAATAGCCAATGACCTGTCTGGTATAGGGAATGCCGTAGATTTGGCCGTCCCGGCTGTTGACCTCCCAGGCAATGTCGGTGCCCACTTTTTGGAAGTCGTCGTCGATGTAATCATTCAAGACCACCAGTTGGTCTTTCATGGAGTCAATCAGATTGTATCCGCCGGTGTTGATGGCGTCCGGCAGGGAGTTGGAGCTGTAGAGCACCTTCATTTTGTCCACATAGTTCTGATCTCCCGCGATCTCCTCTACGTTGATCTTGATTTGGTCTCCGTACTGTTCATTGAAGGCGGCCAGCCGCTCCTGGAACCAGGGGGCGTTGACGCTGACGCCTACCCAGTGAGTGGGGAAGTCCACTTCCACCACTTTCGTGCCGCTGTTTCCGCCGCTGCTCGGGGAGTCGGCGGAACCGCTCTGCCCGCCGCAGCCGGAGAGCGCGCCCAACATCAGAACACCCGCAAGAGCCATTGCTAACAATTTTTTCATGTCCAGTCCTCCTCGTTGGTTTCGTAAAGTTGTATTGGATACCCGCCCCTGTGGAGCGTTTAACCCTTGACAGACCCCTCCACCATGCTGGTGGTAATCTGCTCTTGCAGCAGCACATAGATGATGATGCTGGGCAGAATGACCATGGTCAGGGCGGCAAACATGGCCGTGTAGTTGAACGAGAATTGCGAGGTAAAGTAGTTCAAGGCCAGGGGCAGTGTCCGTACCTTTGTGCTCTTGGTCAGAATCAGCGCAAACATGAACTCGTTCCAGGAGGTCAGGAATTGCAAAATCGCGCCCGTGGCCAAACCAGACCTGGCCAGAGGGAAAACCACCACAAAGAACGTCCGGAAAAAGCCCGCGCCATCAATATAGGCGGCGTCCTCCAATTCTTTTGGGATGCTCTGGAAGTGACTTTTGAAGATGAACAACGAGGTGGGCAGACCCAAGGCTGCATAGACAAGGATCAGTCCTGTCCGCGTGTCAAAAAGTCCAATGGTCATCATGATCTTGTAAATGGGCATCAGAAGCGCCGCCGTGGGAATCAGCAGGGATACGGACAGCAATAAGGTGATAAAGTTGCTGCCCCGAAACTTGTGCCGCGCCAGCACATAGGCCGCCATGGATACCACGATCACGTTCAGCAGCGTGCTTAGTACAGAAATGATCACGCTGTTTCCATAGAACTGGAAGATGGGAGCCAGGTCCAAGGCTGCCTCGTACCCGCTGAAGCTAAACGACGTAGGCGGCGCAAAGGCCGATGAGAGAATCTCCCGGTTTGTCTTGAACGAGGACATTACAATCCATAGCAGCGGACCAATGGAGATCAGCACAAAGAATCCCAAAAATAGAAATCGAAGCGTTCTCCAGAATGCAGGCTGTTTCCTCATAACTGTTCCTCCCGTCGAATACAAGTCTCCCGCTCCAAAAGCTTATAAGGGAGCGTATATTCCATGTTTTCCGGTCGATCTTTTTCATCTACCTTGCACAAGGTGTCCAAGGTCCACTCCACCATTTTGTCGATGGGTTGATAAATGGTGCTTAATTTCGGGACCACCTTCTCCGAAATCGGAATACCGTCAAAGCCAAGCACGGAGATATCCCGCGGGACCTTCAGTCCGCTCTCTGCCAGAGCCGAGATGGCTCCGATGGCGGATTCATCGCTAAAGGCAAACACTGCGGTAAATTTTTTGCCCTGCTGCAAAGCCTTCTTCATGGAGCGGTAGCCGCCCTCGCAGGTCAGCTCCCCAAATTCAACGATCTTCCCCTCGTCATAGGTAAGATTGTATTCCTTCAGCGCTTGCTGGCACCCAATCAGGCGCTGCGCTCCTGAACTGAAATGGTGGGTATAATCCCCCAGAATGAGGATATCCCGGTGATTCAGGTCCAGCAGGTACCGCATTCCCTCATAGGCCGCAGCCATGTCGTTAATATGCACATAGTCGCAGTGGCTTTCGTATGCGGCCCCGCCAAGCATGATGATTTTGATATTTTTTGCCCGGATATAGCGGAGCATATCGGCGTCAATATCTTCTTCCAGATAGATAACGCCGTGTATATACAGCTCCTTAAAAAAGCTTTTATAGCTGTCGTCTCCCGGCGTAGTGGGCAGAATCATAAGCTTGCAGCGATACTTTGGCATCTGCTTGATGATCTCCCGCAGTACTTCACTGAAATATCCCAGTTGCAGGTGTGGAACCAGAACGATGATCACGCCCAAATTCCGCTTTGTGGTCCTGGTTGGAACGTAACCCAGCTGCGTTGCTGCCGCCTCGATTTTTTTGGACAACTCGGCTCCCACAATCGTGCTGCCTGAGAAATACCGTGAAACAGTCGCTGGAGAAACCTGCGCTAATTTTGCGATATCACGAATGGTAACGCCCAATTGCAAATCTCTCCTCTCAACTCAACATGATTTTTCATGCGATTTGCACATTTTTTCTTCCAATATATTTGGTTTTTTTCTTTTTTCATCATACTGATTTCCACCTTTCAAGTCAATGTTGTTTCATTTGTTTCTTGTTTGTTTCATATATTTCTTTCGCGCTCCCAGAATCGTGCAGGTTTCCTTTCAGGAAGTCCCGGGTGTAAAAATTCGCCGCCGAGAAACCTGGGATACTTTTTCGGAAAAGAACTGCAAGCATTTTTATTCTTTACCAAAAATCACACGACAACGCCAGCACCCGGAAGGGCATGGGGAAAGCGTTGATTTCCGAGTTTTTGGCTTAGCTCTGAAAAACATCCCAGCTGGATACGAAAAGGAGCATCCCCAGGCCGAGTATCTAAAATACAAGAGCTGGTATCTGGAGTACCCCATCCAGAACAAAGACCTTGTGGATAACGAACAGAGAGCGGCAGACATCTTCCGCCGGATGAAGCCCTTCAACGATTATTTAAATCAGGCTCTCGCGGACTTCCAAATGCCCAAAAAATAGAGGAAACTGGCAGGGACAGCGCAAAACCAAACGACAGGGACAGCCAAGCGCCGTCCCTGTCGTTTATACTTTTACACTCCAAACGAACTGTCAAAACCGAAACACCGTTTCATGCTCCCAGACTTCCCCGGGCCGAAGGACACACTGGGGAAACTCCGGGCGGTTCGGCGTATCCGGAAAAAACTGGGTCTCCAGGCACACCGCGTCGCGGCGGCCACACTTTGCCCCGATTTTTCCGGCGGGACAGCCCGCCATGTAATTTCCCGCGTAAAATTGGATGCCGGGCAGGGTGGTCTCCACTTCCATGCGAATACCGCTTTCCACACCCTCCAGCACGGCGGCCAGCCTCAGCGTACCGGGTTCGCCGTCCACCACCCAGTTGTGGTCATAGCCGGAACACAGCTCCAGCTGTCGGAAAGGCCGGTCAATCCGTGCGCCAATGGCGGTGGGACAATGGAAATCCATCGGCGTTCCCTCCACCGGCGCGATTTCACCCGTTGGAATACTGCCCGGCCCCACGGGGGTGTAGCGGCTGGCGCACAGCGTGAGAAGCTGGTCCATCGCTCCCCCGGCGCTATGTCCGTTCAAGTTAAAATAGGCGTGATTCGTCAAATTGCAGATGGTCGTCCGGTCCGTCACGGCCCGGTACAATAGCCGCAGTGCTCCGCCCTCCAGACAGTAGGTGACGGAAGCCTTGATCCAGCCCGGATAGCCCTCTTCCATATCCCCGCTCTCACAGGAGAAGGTCACGCCGCATTCCCCCCAGGGCTCCGCTTCCCATACCTTGGAAAAGAAGCCCATCGGGCCGCCGTGAAGGTGGTTCTCCCCGTCGTTGCAAGCCAGGGTATAGCTCCGCCCATCCAGCGTGAACCGTCCTCCGGCGATGCGGTTGGCGTAACGGCCTACCACCGCGCCCATGAACTTGTCCTGGGCCTCATAATCCTCCATGTGGTCAAAGCCCAGAACCGTATCAACGGGTCCCCGCTTCCCCTGCGCCACCAGTCCCCGCAGGGTCGCTCCGTAAGTCAAAAGAGAACAGCGGAGCGTCCCGTTATCCAAGATAATCTTATCTACAGCACGGCCGTCGCGGGTCGTGCCAAAAGGCGTTCTCTCCATAGGCCCTTCCCCGTCAATTCTGTCCGTAATAGGCCCCAGGGCCATGCTTCCGGAGGTAGTGCTTATCCAGCAGCTCCGGCTGCATGGCTCCCAGTCCGGGCGTCAGCTGCATGGCGTGGAAGTCCATGAACGCCACCTCCTCCAGCACCACGGCGTTGTGAACGGCGTTAAACGGGTCCGTACCCCAGGCGAAAGGGCCGTGGCTATGGACCAGCGCCGCCGGGACTTGGGCCGGGTCCAGCCTCCGCTCCTGGAAGGTCTCAATGATCACATTTCCTGTCTCCAGCTCATAGCTCCCGGCAATTTCCGCGGGCGTCATCTTCCGGGTGCAGGGAATCTCGCCGTAGAAATAGTCTCCCTGGGTGGTGCCCATGGCGGGAACCCCCTTCCCCGCCTGGGCAAAGGAGGTGGCCCAACGGCTGTGGGTGTGGACAATGCCGCCCAGGGCCGGGAAGGCTTTATACAGCGCCAGGTGGGTATCCGTATCGCTGGAGGGCTTGAAGCGGCCCTCCACCCGCTCCCCGGACTCCAGGCTCACCATCACCATATCCTCGGGCTTCATATCCTCGTATTCCACACCGGAGGGCTTGATTACCAGTAGGCCCTGTTCCCGGTCAATGCCGGAGACATTGCCCCAGGTGAAGGTGACCAGACCGTATTTCGGCAGCAGCAGGTTTGCCTCACAGACCTGTTTTTTCAGTTCTTCTAACATCACAGTTCCCTCTTTCCCATGTGCAGGGGGCGGCGCGGCGGCCGCCCCCTACAGGCGTTTACTTCAATTTCCAGGCCAGGTCCGCGAGGAACAGGTCGTGTTCCAGGCTCTCTACCGTGGTATCCTTGGTGATGTGGACAAATTCAATGTCCATCATATTGGCCCAGTCCTTCATCTGTTCCGCCGTCACGTCATAGCTGAGGACCGTGTGGTGAGCGCCGCCCGCCGTGATCCAGCACTCCACGCCGGTGGTGAGGCTGGGCTCCGCCTGCCACATGACCCGGGCCACAGGCAGGTTCGGCATGGGCAGGATGGGCTTCACACAGTGGATGTCCTGGCAGATCAGCCGGAGCCGTCCGCCCATGTCAATCAGGCTGACCACAATGGCGTCGCCGGGCTTGCCCTCAAACACCAGCCGGGCCGGGTCCTCCCGGTCCCCAATGCCCAAGGGGTGCACCTCAATCCGGGGCCGGTCCGCCGCAACCGACGGACAGACCTCCAGCATGTGGGCTCCCAGGCTGTACTCCTGACCCTTCACCAGATGGTAGGTGTAATCCTCCATAAAGGCAGAGGCTCCGTTGCCGTCCTCGCCCATGGCTTTCAGGATGGCGGTCATGGCGGAGACCTTCCAGTCTCCCTCGCCGCCGTAGCCATAGCCCTGGGCCATCAAATCCTGACTGGCAAGGCCGGGAAGCTGCCTCATGCCGTAGAGGTCCTGGAAGGTGTTGGAGAAGGCAAGGCAGCCCTCGGCGTCCATCAGCTTCTTCATGGCAACCTCTTCCCGGGCCTGATAGAGCACCTGGTCCATCCGGTCCGTTGCCATGTCGTATTTCTCTGCGTAGCGGGCCATCTGGGCGTTGACCTCCGCCTCGGTGACTTCCTCCATGGCCTTCACCAGATCACCCACAGCCCAGGTGTTTACCTGCCAGCCCAGCTTGGCCTGGACCTCCACCTTGTCGCCCTCGGTGACGGCCACTTCCCGCATGTTGTCGCCAAAGCGCATGACTTTCATGGACTTGGACACCGACACGCCTACGGCGGCCTTCATCCAGCTGCCGATGCGGGTCTGAACGTCTCCGTCCTGCCAGAACCCGGCGATGACCTTCCGGGGCTTTCTCAGCCGGGCCCCGATGAAGCCGTGCTCCCGGTCGCCGTGGGCAGCCTGGTTCAGGTTCATGAAGTCCATGTCAATTTCCTCGTTGGGAATCTCCCGGTTGTATTGGGTGGCGAAGTGGCACCAGGGCTTCTGGAGGTCCGCCAGGCCGTTGATCCACATTTTAGAGGGGCTGAAGGTGTGGCACCAGGTGATGATTCCAGCGCAGGAATCGTCGTAGTTGGCCTCCTTGCACACCTCGGCAATTTCCCGGTTGGTCTTGGCGGTGACCTTGTAAATCAGGGGATACGGCAGAACCGCGCAGAGCTTTTCCGCCATCTCCTGGGCACGGGCGGCCACGGTTTCCAGGACCTCGGGACCATAAAGAAACTGGCTGCCGACGACGAACCAAAATTGATATTTTTTCATAAATGTTCCTCCTTACAGGTATTCTACGGCGGCGCGCTCCACCTCGAGCAGAGCCTTGTACCGCCGGATGTAGATATGAAAGCCCTCCGTCAGGGCGGCGCTTGGCTGGACGGTGGTTCCGGCGGCTCCGGCGAACACCCGGCGGCTCAGGAAGTCCTCCAGGCGCTCGCCCTCCGCTTTGCGCAGCATGTAGGCGGCAAGCAAGGCCATGCCATAGGGCCCACCCTCTCCCGCCGTCTCCAGGCAGGTGACCGGCGCGTCGCAGGCGGCGGCCAGATAGCTCTGCCCCACCACCGGGGTCTTGAACAGGCCGCCGTGCCCCGTCAGGGAGTCGATGGTCACCCCTTCCGCACGCAAAATGTCCATGCCAATTTTCAAGGTGGCCATGGTGGCGTAGAGCTGGGCCTTGAAGAAGTTCGCCAGAGTAAAGCGGCTCTCCGGCGTCCGGGCCACCAGAGGACGGCCCGCATCCATATAGGTAACGCCCTCTCCGGCTAAGTAATTGCACACCAGCACGCCTCCGCAGTCCGCTTCCCCGTCCAGACTCTTTTCGTAGAGCTTGGTGTACAGTTCACCGGCAGAGGGATTCGCGCCGAAGAGGCGGGCCGCCTCTCCCAAAACGCCGACCCAGGCGTTGGTATCGTTGGTGCAATTGTTGCAGTGAACCATAGCCACCGGGGCTCCGGCGGGGGTGGTCACCAGGTCGATTTCCTCGTAGACCTTTTTCAGGGGCTTTTCCAGCACCACCATAGAGAAGATAGAGGTCCCAGCGGAGACGTTGCCCGTCCGGGGAGCCACGGCGTTGGTGGCGGTCATGCCGGTGCCCGCGTCTCCCTCCGCCGGGGCGAAGGGAATTCCCGGGGCCAGCAGGCCCTCCAGCCGGGCCGCGCCGGACTCCGTGAGGGTTCCGGCAGGTTCTCCGGCGGTCAGCACCTTTGGTAAAAGCTCCTCCAGCTTCCAGGGCAGAGCCGTTATCTTCGGCAGGGCGTTGAACTTTGACAGCATCCCGGCGTCATAGTCCAGCGCGGCGCTGTCGATGGGGAACATGCCAGAGGCCTCCCCCACCCCCACGGCGTTGACGCCGGTGAGCATGTAGTGGACATAGCCCGCCAGGGTGGTGATATGGGCAATTTGGGAGACGTGTTCCTCGCCGCTTAGCACCGCCTGATAGAGGTGGGCGACGCTCCACCGCTGGGGAATGTTGAAGCCGAACAACGCTCCCAGCTCCGCCGCCGCCGGGCCGGTCATGGTATTTTGCCAGGTGCGGAAGGGGGTCAGCAGATTCCAGTCCTTGTCAAAGGCCAGATAGCCGTGCATCATGGCGGAAATGCCCATGGCGGCGATGTTCTCCAGACCCTCCGTCTTGGAGAGCGCAGCCTTCAGCCCCGTCCAGACCTCTTCCAGTGGATACGTCCAAACGCCGTTTTCATATCGAGAGGCCCAGGTATAGTCCCCAGAGGAGACGGGCAGGAAATCGCTGTCAATCGTCACGGCCTTAATGCGGGTGGAACCCAGTTCAATTCCTAAGCAGGTTTTCATTCTTTGCCCTCCTTGCCGCCGGTGTTCTTCCGCAGCAGCACGACGCTTTGAATCACCAGGAACAGGCAGAGCATGGCCGCCACGGTGATGTTGGACCACCACGCCTCGTCAAAGCCCAGGGAGGAGACGATCCGCTTGATGGTGTTCAGGCTCATGACGCCGAAGAAGGTGCCCGCCACATTGCCCACGCCGCCGGTGAGCAGGGTCCCTCCAATGATGGAGGAGGCAATGGCGTTCATTTCGTCTCCCGCGCCGTTGGCCACGTCGCCGCTTCCCACGTGGAGGAAGTACAAGATACCGCCCAGGCCCGCCAGGAGACTGCACAGCACATGAGCCAGGAACTTGGTGCGGCGCACGTTGATGCCCAGCATATTGGCGCTCTGGTTGTTTCCGCCCACGGCGTAAAAGCTGCGGCCCAGCTTTGTCCAGCGCAGGAGGCAAAACAGCAGCACGACACTCAGCAGGGCGATGACGACGCCCACTTCCACATAGGCCGGAATGTATTGGCCCAGCTTGTTGTTGGAGCCAAGGCCCGGAACGAGGATGCGGGTATCCTTCACCGCCAGGAAGCCCTCGTTGGTCACCCGCACGGGCTCCTTGCTGACAATGGTGGTCATGCCCTTGGCAAAGAACATGCCCGCCAGAGACACAATGAAGGGCTGAATTTCCAAATAGGCCACCAGATACCCTTGAACCAGCCCAAAGGCCAGGCCGATGCCCAGGCCAATGAGGAGAACCGTCAGGATGCTGCCGCCCTGCTGCTCCAGGTTGACCGCGCTGGCCATGCAGACCAAGCTGGTGACGGCCCCCACGCTGATGTCAATTCCCCCCGTGATCATGACAATGCTCATGCCGCAGGAGAGGACGATCAAGGAGGCGTTGTTATTCAGGATGTTCAGGAAATTCTGGGGCTTGGTGAAGCCGCCTCCCAGGAAGAGAATGGCGGACAGGTACAGCGCAAAGAATACCAGAACGGTGATGGCCAGCAGCAAATTCGTATCCGAGAGTTCCCGATGGGCCCTGAGACGGGGCGCTTTGCTTACGGTGGTCGTCATATCACTTCGCCTCCTTTGCAAGGTTGTCTGCCTTCGCCCGGAACCGCAGGCCTGCCATCTTGCTCCGCACCACCGGGGCGCTGAGCACCACCAGCAAAATGACCACCACCGCCTTGTAGGCCGGCAGAGCCGTGGAGGGCACTTCATACTTGTAAAGCGTAGTGGTGAGGAACTGGATGACATAGGCGCCCAGGATGGAGCCGTAAATGTTGAACTTGCCGCCGGAGAGGGCGTTGCCCCCCAGAGCCACCGCCAGGATGGCGTCCATCTCAATGTTTTCCGCGATCCGGGAGTAATTGATGGAGCCGCTGCGGCTGACGCGGATGAAGCCCGCCACCGCTACGCACACGCCCAGGATCACATAGGTGAGCAGCTTGATCATCTGGGGGTCCAGGCCGTTGAGACGGGAGGAGTTGGCGTTGATGCCCACCGATTGGGTGTAAAGTCCCAGCGTGGTGAATTTCAGCACCAGCCAAAACACCAAAATCACAAAGGCGGTGATGAAAATGGGGGTGGGCACGGGAATTCCGGGCAGGAAGGTCCCCGCATATTTAAAGGAGATGTCGTTCATAATGGGCAGCTGGTTGTTGTTGATCCAAGCCGCGATGGAACGCCCGGCGGTAAACATAATCAGGGTTGCCACCATGGGCTGGATTTTAAAATAGGCAACCAACGTGCCGTTGAACGCGCCGAAGAGGGCCGTCACCACGATGCCAGTCAGGACGGCCAGAAACAGCGGCACCTGGAGGGTATCGGCGGAGACCTGTCCGCCGCAGACCATCCGCAGGATGACGCTTCCGGCGATGGCCATGGTGGCGCCTACGGAGATATCCTGTCCTCCGGAGGAGGCGGTCACCAGGGTCATGCCGATGGCCAGAATCACCAGCTCCGAGGCGTTATCCAGCACCGAGATGATGTTGCCGCTGAGGACCGGGTTCCCCAGGCTGTTCTCTTTGATGGTAACCGCAAAGAAAGACGGATCGGCAATCAGGTTGAACACCACCAGCAGAGCCAGCGCCGCGAAGGGAATAAAAAGCTGCTGACGGACAAGCCGCTTGAAGAAGCTCTCCCCAGGCTGCTTCACTTTGATTTCAGGGTTTTTCACCGGCGTCATGATTCCTCACCTCCCGCAATGGTCGCCATAATCTTCGTCTGGGTCAGGTCCTCTCCGGAAAGCTCGCCTACCGCCTTCCGGTCCCGCATGACGATGAGCCGGGAACAGGTGCGCAGCATCTCGTCGATCTCCGAGGAGATGAAGGTGGCGCTGGTGCCCTTCTCCGCCAGCCGCAGGACCAGCTTTTGAATTTCAATTTTGGTGCCGATGTCGATGCCCCGGGTGGGTTCGTCTAAAATCAGATACTTGGGGTCTGTGAGGAGCCACCGGGCCAGGATGCACTTTTGCTGGTTGCCGCCGGAAAGGGACTTGATGGGGGTATCCGCCGAGGCGGTCTTGATTTCCAGCAGCTGAATGTAGTTGTCGGCGAAGGCCTCCGCCTGGGCCCTGGAAACAGGATGGAAGAAGCCCTTCATCACCTGATAGGCCAAGATGATGTTCTCCCGGACGGAGAGGTCTCCCACGATGCCGTCGCCCTTCCGGTCCTCGGGCAGATAGCCGATTCCCTGCTTCATGGCGTCCAGGGGCTTTTTGATCTTGACCTCCTTGCCGTCCATTTTTACCGTACCGCCGGTAACCCGGTCCGCGCCGAAGATAGCCCGGACGCACTCGCTCCGCCCGGAGCCCAGCAGCCCTGTAAAGCCGTTGACCTCTCCCTTGCGGATGGAAAAGTTAAAGGGCTTAATACCCGCGTTGCTGCAAAGGCCCTGGGCCTCCAGTACGGGCGCGCCTTCCTGGCTGATGGCCGCGCCCCCCAACTCTCCCTTGATGTCGGCCATGTCGTCCAGTTCCTTGCCCAGCATCTTGCTGACCAGCTTCACCCGGGGCAGGTCCTCGATGACGTACTCGCCCACCAGCTGGCCGTCCCGGAGGACGGTGATCCGGTCGCAGACCTCATAGACCTGCTCCAGGAAGTGGGTGACAAAGATGATTCCCACGCCCTTTTTCCGCAGGTCCCGCATGAGGACGAAGAGCTTTTGCACCTCCTGCTCATCCAGGGACGAGGTGGGTTCGTCCAGAATCAGCACCTTGCACTCCATGTCCACCGCCCGGGCGATGGCCACCATCTGCTGCACGGCAATGGAGCAAGTGCCCAGCTGCTGGGTGGGGCTGGCGGGGATGCCCAGAGACTCCAGGATTTTTCCCGCGCCGCTGTTCATCTTTCTCCAGTTGGTCACCGCCCCCTTGGCGCGGCCGATGTACATGTTTTCCGCCACGCTCAGATTGGGGCACAGGGTAATCTCCTGGTACACCGTGCTGATGCCTGCGTTTTGGGCATCCTGGGGAGAGCGGATGACAGCGGGCCCGTTCACACCCTCAATCCGGACCTCTCCCCCGTCCTTGGGATACACGCCGGTGAGCACCTTGATCAGCGTGGATTTTCCGGCGCCGTTCTCCCCCATCAGAGCGTGGATTTCTCCCTTGCGCAGGGTAAAATCCACATCCTGAAGGGCGCGTACGCCGGGGAAATACTTGCAGATTCCCCGCATTTCCAATACCGCGCCTTTTTGCATAGGGATACGCCTCCATTCTTTCAGATTTTAAAACACGCGGCGCGGCTGACATGCCGCGCCGCGTGCCGGATCACGTGATGTTAAGATTGTCTAAAATCAGGTGCCGTAGGTATCCACATCGGCCTGGGTGAGGGTGTCGCAGTCGAAGCCCTGCTCGGGAGTGTACGTAATCTTCTGAGAGGGGGCGTTCCCGGCCATCAGGCCCTTGATGATGCTGTCCACCGTATCGGCCTGGAGGGGGTTGCACAGGCCCATGTAGTTCCAGCGGCCCGCCAGGACTTCCTCAAAGGCCCACTTATCGCTGTCGAAGCCCATGACGATCACGTCGCCGTCTTTTCCGTGGGTAATTCCCGCAGCGTCCAGAGCGGCCACAGCGCCCCGGGCCATACCGTTGTTTTCAGCGTAGATCACGTTGAAGGGCTTGCCGGAGTCGATTACGGACTGGGTGATGGTGCGGGCGGTGGCCTCGTCCCAGTCGGCGGTCTGCTGGGTTACATAGTTCCAGCTGCTCTCGGCGGCGACCTTCTCGTCCAGGGCGCCGGTGCGGCCCAGCTGGGCGTCAGAGCCCATGTGGCCCTGGATGTGAATGATGTTGTACTCGCTAAGACCCTGTGCCGCCAGCCAATCCACGGCGGTCTGGCCCTCGGCGGGCATGTCGGAGACAACGGCGGCTACGTACATGCTCTCGTCCGCTTCCAGCATACGGTCGAAGAGGATGATCTGGGTACCGGCGGCCTGGGCATCCTGAAGAACGGTGTCCCAGCCAGTGGTGGAGGCGGGGGAGAGCAGCAGGAAGTCCACCTCGTCCTGGATCATCTGTTGGGCGGTGGCAATCTGCTGGGCGGCGTCGTTGTTGTTGTAGAAGGTGGCTTTATAGCCGTTCTCTTCCGTGAAGGTCGCCCGCATAGCCGCGTCGTTCGCGGTCCGGTAGCCGGATTCGTTGGGGTCGTTGTTGATGACGCCCACGGAAATCAGCTCCCCGCTGGTATCGGCGGGCTGCTCCGCGTCAGAGCCAGTGTCCGCAGGGGCGGAGCTGCCGCTGTCGGCGGGAGCGGAATCTCCGCCGGTCTTGCCGCCGCAGGCGGCCAGAGCCAGGACCATGCACAGGGTCAGCATGAGACAAAAGACTTTCTTCATGATCAATTCCTCACTTTCAGATTTTGGGTTTGCTGCTGGAGGCCATCCGACTTCCATAGCTGCATTAAAAACGATTCCCTTCTTGAAGTCAATACATTTCTGGTCATTCTGTCTATTTTTGTATGAGTAAATAGGACAAATTTTAGTTATAATCACATATAATGGTACAAATCCAGCCGTTCGTAGAGCAACAATTTCAATCTAAGTTGAAAATATTACGATTTGTCCGTCTTTTTTGTTGGTTCTCTTCCGATTTTTCAGAGCAAAGGCCGATTTTTTCCCTCCGGCAGATTGCCCAACAAGTGAAAAACGGTTGATTTCTTTTGGGCAAAAGGCGAAAAATTACGCCTGCTGAACCGGAGGTCTTTAACCGGGGCAGGCGTAATTTGTGTTTTCTTTTGAACAAAGCGACAAAGTTCCAAAATGTGCCAACCTTTATTTTGGTCAAATTACCATCCGCTCTTGATATAATGAAAGCGTCAACGAGCGAAAGGGGGGCGGAGGCATGGCGATGAAGTACCATCTGCTGGCAGACCGACTTCGGGAGGAGCTGGCCCGGAACAGCGGACAGTCCGGGTATAAGCTGCCCACCGAGCAGGAGTTGAGCCGCCAATACCGTCTGAGCCGTCAGACGGTCCGCCACGCCCTGTCCCTTTTGGAGGAGGAGGGACTGATTCACCGGCGGCAGGGCAGCGGGTCCTATGCCACCGGGCTGCTGCCAGGGGCGGCCCCCCGCCAGATCGCCGTGGTGACCTCCTTCCTGGACGATTACATTTTCCCCGCCATCCTTCACGACGCCGCCGATGTTTTCTCCCGCCAGGGCTATTCCACCGCCGTCTATGCCACCGAAAACCAGGTCAGCATGGAGCGGGAGATTCTTCTCCGGCTACTGGAGGAGCCGGTGGGCGGCCTTTTGGTGGAGGGCTCCAAAACCGCTCTGCCCACGCCCAATGCCGATCTTTACCAGCGTCTTTTCCAGACGGGCACGCCCATCGTCTTTCTCCATGGCGCTTACGCCGGACTGGATCGGGTTCCCTGTGTGGCGGACGATAATTACGGTGGCGGCTATCAGCTGGCCCGCTACCTGGCGGGCCAGGGGCACCGGGAAATCGCCGGGATTTTCAAAAGCGACGACGTACAGGGCCCCCAGCGTTACCATGGAGCCGTCTCCGCCCTTCGAGACGCGGGGCTGTCCATCCGGGACGGGCGCTTCGCCTGGTACGATACGGAGGACCGCCGCCATCTCTTGGAAAACCGGGACAGACGGCTGCTGGCGGACTTCCTGCAAAAGCGGCTGGAGGATGCCACGGCAGTGATCTGCTACAACGATGAGATCGCCTATCACCTGATTCAAGCCCTGCTGGAGGCAGGGCGCCAGGTGCCGGAGGAGGTGGCGGTTGTCAGCTTCGACAACAGCTACCTAAGCCAGCTGGGTCCCGTGCCCATCACCTCTCTCAGCCACCGCAGCCGCATGGGCCGGGTGGCGGCGGAGCAGATGATCGCGCTCCTGCAAGGAGAAGCGGCCCGCTCAAAATCCCTGGAGTGGGAGCTGATCAGCCGAAACAGTGGATAAGCAACGGCCGGGACGGACTTGGCATCCGTTCCCGGCCTCTTTTCAATATTCCCGGCGCTCAATCAGGGCTTTCGTCAGGTCCTCCCTGGTGAAAACCCGCTCTTCCACATAGTGGTGCTTCTCCGGCGTCCTCCCGGCCTCCATCGCTTGGATAACCTCCGCCACCAGCGGTCCCAGCAGCGGGTTGCACTCCACCACAAGAGACAGGTTCCCGTTTAAACACTCTGTCAGCGCTTCCCGGGTGGCATCGAAAGTAATGATGTTCACCCCTTCCCGCCCGCAGCGATATCCTTGCTCCTCCAAAGCCTGGAGGGCCCCGAAGGCAATGTTGTCGTTTTCGCAGTACACAACATCCACACGCCGCTGCCCCGAAAAGCCGGAGAGATAGTCCGTCATGACCTCATAGGCTTTTGCCTGGGTGAAATCCCCATCCAGCTGCGCCAGCAGTTCCCAATTGTCATGGGTCTCTATGGCCGCCTCCAGCGCTGCCGTCCGGCCAAGCTGCGCCGTGGACCCCAGCGTGCCCTGGATATGGATGATGCTCACGGCGTCTCCGCTCTCCTGGAAACTGCGCTCCATCCAGTCTGCGGCCAACGTTCCTTCCCGCAGAAAGTCAGAGCCGATGTGGGCGGCGTAGAGGCTTTCATCCTCCACATCCACCATGCGGTCCACCAAAATGACGGGGATACCGGCCTCCTTCGCCTCCTGGAGGGCGGAGTCCCATCCGCTTTCGCTAATCGGCATCAGGACAATATAGTCCACCTGCTGCTGGATGAACCTGCGGATGGCGGTAATCTGGTTCTCCTGCTTTTGCCGGGCGTCGTTGAACAGGAGGTGGTAGCCGTTTTCCTCGGAAAACACCGCCTTCATGGACTCGGAGTTCGCCACCCGCCAGTCGGATTCCGCCCCCACCTGGGACATGCCAATCACAATCAGCTCCTCACTGGGCGAGTCCCCCGGAGCGCTTGTCCTGGCTCCGCAGGCGGAGCCAAACGCGAGGCTCAGCATCAGCAGCAGCAAAAGCATCCGTTTCACGGTTCCCTGTCCTCCTTTTCCCGGCAGGGGACCCGCACCGTTACGGTGGTCCCCACGCCCTCCCGGCTGGAAAGCGTCAGCCCGTATGGCGGGCCGAACAGGAGCCGCAGCCGCTCGTGGACAGTCACCAGACCAAAGCCCACCCGCTCCCCGCTCTCAATGGCCCGGTTCAGCTCCTCCAGCCGCACCGCGGTCATTCCCGCGCCGTCGTCGGTAATCTGTAGAAGCACGTCGGCCCCCTCCCCCCGGCTGGTAATGTAAATACAGCCCTTGCCCCGCTTGAGCTTGATGCCGTGGTACAGGGCATTCTCCACTAGGGGCTGGAGCGTCAGCTTGGGAAGGCGGGTCTCCCGCAGAGCCGGGTCAATTTGGATGGTGTAATCCAAAATGTCCTTGTACCGGGCCTGCTGGATTTGGAGGTAGCTGCGGACATGCTCCTCCTCCTTCCCTAAAGAGATCACGTCCTCCCCCCGGCTGAGGGAATGGCGGAAGAAGCTGGACAGGTTGGAGATCATCTCCACCGCCGCCTGGGGCCGGTCCGCCTCGATGAGCCAAATGATGGTATCCATGGTGTTGTACAAGAAGTGGGGATTGACCTGCGCCTGGAGCAGCGCCAGCTCCGCCTTACGGAGGCTGGTCTGCTTCTGGGTAATCTCCTGAATCTGGGCGTTGAGCCGGGCGATCATCTGCTCCATGCCCTCGCTAAGGGTGCGCAGCTCATAGGTTTCCGAGCGGACCGGCTCCCGGACCGTCAGGTCGCCGCCGATGACGTCCTCCGCCCGGCGGCTCAGGTCCACCACCGGCTGGGTGACAGAACGGCTCAGCCGGACGCTGTAGCGGACCAGCAGCAAACTCAAGCCCCCGGACAAAACCAGCACCAGGAGGATTTCCGCCGCCACCTGCCGGGAGATTTGCTGCTGCAACAGGTTCAGCTGAACGGACTCGCAGTAGAGATAGTTGTACATGTACTCTTGAATCATGGCGGTAAGGACGTATACGTTGTTCTCCAGCTGCATCTGCCGGTCGTCATAGTTTCGGGTCTGCTCAATCTGGTAAATCTTCTCCTCCAGATTCTCGCACAGGTCCAGCACACTGGTAACAGCCCGGAGACTGTCCTTCTGGCTGGTGCTGTCCAAAAGATTTTTCGCCAGGGCCTGGGCCGCCTGGACCTCCTGGATGGGAAGGCCCTCTGAATACCGGCTCTCAATGACGTAATAATACATTTTAAGGTCGATATTCTCTTTAAAGTCCTGGTTGAATTCCGAAGCGGTGGTCACATTGTAGAGAAGGTTTTTATACTGGCTGTTGTAGGCCAGCACCAGCGCCAGCGTCACCGCCAGAACCGCCGCCATGAAGCCGCCGGAGGCCACCACCATGCGGCGCATCCGGCTCTGAATGGAATCCGGGCGGCTCATGGGCGCTTCCCTCCTCCCCGGTAATCCCGGGGCGTACAGCCCTGGGTCTTTTTAAATAGGAAGCTGAAATAATGGGGGTCCTTATACCCCACCGCCGCCGCCACCTCGCCGGAGCGTTTGTCCGTCGTGCGAAGCAGCTCCTTCGCCCGGTCCATCCGTTTTCCGGTGACGTATTCGGTAAAAGTCGCTCCGATCTCCTGGCTGAACACCGCCGAGAGGTAGTTGGCGGAGATGTTCACCTCACGGGCCACCTGATTCAAGGAGAGGGATTCCTCGGTGTAATGGCGGTCAATATAAGCCACCGCCTGCTTTAATAAACTCCTGCACTGACTGCTGGACGCCTGGTCCCGCAGCTCCACCATCCGCAACAAAATGGCGGAAAAGTATCGCTTCAAGTCCGCCGCCGTCACATTCCGTCCCACCAGGTCCAAACAGGAAAGCGGGGCAAACGCCTCCAGCTGGCTCACTCCCAAGGCGCCGGCAAAGCGGGCCGCCGTGAAGCGGAGGTCCAGCATGAGGTATTGGCAAAAGGGCTTGGAGGACAGGGCGACCTCCACGCTGTGCATGTATTCATCCGTAAAGCTGGGGATTTCCTGGGCGCTGGCACTCTGCATCACGCCAAGGAGGATCGCCGGGTCCACCTTCCCGGCGTCCAACTGGTCCAGGTGGCTGTTTCCGCTGCCGGTTCCGGTAAGGAAGCTGACGGTATCCGCCGTCAGCACATGCTGCTGGGGCAGAATGTGCCGGTAGGCCCAGAGGCGGGAAACCTCCTCAAAGCAGGCGGGCAGGGTGCTGAGACGCTGGGTGGGGCGGCCCACCGCCACATACCAGCTCTGCTCCGGGGCGTGGGCCGCATACTGCACCCGAACGGTGTCCACACAGCGGCGGGCCAGCTCCTCCATCTGGGCGGTCTCCCCTTTGAGAAGCACGGCGTAGGTAGTCAGGTTCCAGCGAAGGAGGATGTACTCCGGATATTTCAAAAAATGCTCCAGAAGAGCATCCCGCAGACGGGCCCCCGGCTCTGAATAGGCTTCCGCCGAGGCGGAGGGCTCCGGCAAAACGGAGAAGAAGGCCAGCGCATAGCACTGCGCCCGAAGATCGATGTCCAGCTTTGCCGCGGACTCGTAAATCTCCTGGACCGAGAGCTGGCCCGCCACCATTCGCTCGAAGAACACCCGGCGGGTGTACTGCTCGTACTCCTCCGCCTCCCGGTGGAACTGGGCCAGATAGCTCCGGTTGGCCCGCTCGCCCTCAATCTTCTCCTTCAGCTCCTCCAGCACGTCCAGAAGGGCTTTTTTGGTGATGGGCTTCAAAAGGTAGCGGTCCACCCCAATGCTGATGGCCTGACGGGCATACTCGAAGTCGTCATAGCCAGAGATGATGATAATTTTCATCTCCGGGAACTCCCGGCTCACCAGCTCGCTGAGGGCCAGACCATCCATGAAGGGCATACGGATGTCGGTAATCAATACGTCCGGCTTCACCTGGCGGATGAGGGGCAGGGCCATCTCCCCGTCTCCGGCCTCCCCGGCGAAGGAGTAGCCGTATTGGGCCCAGGGAACCGTGTCCCGCAGGGTCTCCCGGATGATGCTTTCGTCCTCAACCAAAAATACGCGCAGCATGATGCTCCCCCCCTCCACTCTGCCGCTCTTTGCAGTTTCGTTCGTTTTGTTTAGGATAGCATAATCCGCCGCAAAATTCCACAAAAGATTTTCCAGCGGCAATGGAGCGACACCGCCGCTCCTCGGTTTTCTCCCCGATATTGGCCCGGATAGCGCCATATTGATACTTGAAAAAGAGCGTCTAGCCTTCTTACCTACAGAGGAGGGGCTGCGAGAGCCCCCGGCGTGGGCGGCCCCATTATCCAAGGACTGGAAATACCGGCAAAATCCGGCTTTCTGCTCCAAAATACAGGCTTGATTTTCTGGCAGGTTTCCTTTAGAATGGGCCTCGTGGGACGGTAAAACCACCCATCAGCAAAACAGGGAGGCAGACATAATGAAAAAACGTATCTTAGTGGTCGACGACGACAACATGAATCTGGCAAGAACCAGAATCATCCTTGGTAAGGAATATGACGTGTCTTTGGCGGATTCCGGAATCGAAGCGCTGGCGAAGCTACAAAATGAGAAGTCCGACATGGTACTTTTGGATATTGATATGCCGGGTATGAACGGCATCGAAACTTTTGAGCGCATGAAGGCATTTGCCGCGGATGTCCCCGTGATCTTTTTGACGGCGTCGGGTTTGGAGGAGGACGTTCAAAACGCGATTAAGCTGGGCGCGGTGAATTATCTGAAAAAGCCCTACCGGCCCCAGGAGCTTCTCAAGCGGATCAGCCAGGAGTTTGAAAAGGCATGAGGGCGGAAGAACAGACAAGCAGGCACCTGCTGCTGGCCGTCATCACCACGGTATTCAGCGGAATGTTGGGCTTGGTCGCTATGGTTCTGTCTTGGGAGTTCTGGATGCTGCCGCTGATGACAGCGGGCTGTTTCAGCGTGTGGTTTCTGCACATTGCCAAGCTCGGGTCGGACACGCTCTACGAAAACCTGTGCACCGGACTGCTGCTGGTTGAATTCTTTTTTTTCAGCGTCCATGACTCCAGCCTTTTTGACATTCCAGCCGTGGCCTGCATCCTGATTCTGGCGTTGTTCATGATGAACAAAAAGTGGATCACCCATGCGATTGAGGGTCTGTATGTGCTGGCGCTGCTGTATCACGGTCTGATCCTCCGGACCATTTCCCGCCGGATGGACTGGGGGGACGCCTTCCGCCTGCTGCTTGGCGCCGTCGTGATCTTCTGCGGCTCGGCGCTGGCAAGACACTGGATCAACCGGCGGAACGTGCAGCGGACATGGTACGAGCGTGTATTTTCTGAGTTGGAGACGGCCGGAAAGCAAAACGCCCTTTTTTTGTCCAATGTTTCCCACGAGCTTCGCACGCCCATCAACATGGTAATCGGAATCAGCGAGGTGGCGCTGGGAAAAGAGCTCTCTCCGGATATCCGGTCTGATATGACGTCCATCAAGCTGGCGGGAAAACGTCTCTCTAGCCAGATCAACAACATGCTGGACTATACGGAGATCGTGGAGGGCACCCTGACCCCCGCCAAGAAGGACTATATGATCACCTCGGTGCTGAACGACGTGATCACCATGACCGCCCTGCAAAGCAACCGCCAGCATCTGGAGCTGGTGTTCGACATCGACCCAAAGATTCCGGCTGTCCTCGTCGGGGACGCGGAGAAAATTTCTCACGTACTCAAAATCCTGGTGGAAAACTCGTTTAAATTCACGGAGGAGGGCGGCATCAACGTCCGCATCCAGTGCCGCCGGGAAAGCTACGGCGTCAATCTGATCGTGGATATCCGGGACACCGGCATCGGCATGACGGATTCCCAGCTGGCACAGATGTATCACGTCTTTTACCAGGCGGATTCCGGAAGCAGCCGCCTTGCGGGCGGGCTCGGGCTCGGACTTCCCATCGCCCAGGGGCTTTTGACCGCTATGGGCGGTTTCATTCATTTCAACAGCACTGCCCAGCAGGGCCTTTCCGCCCACATCGTCCTCCCGCAGGGCGTGGCGGATGAACGGCCGTGCATCACGCTCAATAATCCGGACCAGCTTCACATCGCATGCTATTTCAGGCCGGAAAAATACAGCTGCGACGAGGTTCGGGAGTATTATGACGGCCTGATTCTAAGCCTGGTGCACGGGCTTGGCGTAAAAGGCTACCAGGTGCATAATTTCGAGGGTCTGCTCAAGGTGCAGCGCAGCCATAAGCTGACCCATGTGTTCATCACCCAATCGGAATACCAGGAAAACCCGTCGTATTATGAGGACCTGGCAAAAACCATCCGGGTCGTTGTGATTGCGGAGCGGGAGTACAATCTAAGCCTCGGAAGCCGGCTGCTGATCATACATAAGCCCTTCTCCGCGCTTTCCGTCGCAAATCTACTGAACGGGGAAACAGGCGAACGGGGCTTTGCCGAGGACCAGGCCGCCGGCCGGAAGCCCTTTGTCTGCGTGGGCATCCGGGCTCTGGCCGTGGACGACGAGGAAATGAATCTTGTGGTGGCCAAGGGTGTCCTTGGCAGCTATGGGATCGAGGTGGACACCTGTCTAAGCGGAAGAGAGGCCGTGGCTCTGTGCGGCAGCACCTCCTATGACATCATCTTCCTGGATCACATGATGCCGGGCTTTGACGGCGTGGAAACCCTGAAAAAAATCCGGGAGCTAAACGACGGCTCGTATCAGGACCTGCCCATCATCGCACTGACTGCCAATACCGTCAGCGGCGCACGGGAGATGTTCCGAAACGAGGGCTTCACCGAATTTGTCCCCAAGCCCATTGAGCGCACGGTTCTAGAGCGTGTGCTGCGCAAGGTGCTGCCCAAGAGCTGCATCCAATACAGCTTGCGCCCCGTTGGCAAGGACGCCCCCGCCTCCGACGCGGTGACCCTCCCGGCTAAGAAGCTTCCGGAACCGCACGCCGCCATGGCGTGGCCGGAGGAAGCCACCGAACCCTTGGAGGAGATCGGCCTGCCGCAGGACAGCGCGTCCACGCTTCCCTATGACCAGCTTAGCCAAGCCGGCATCAACGGAGAGATGGGGCTGGACTACTGCGCCGGAGACGAGGATTTTTACCGGGAAATGCTGCGGATGTTCTGCGACCAAAGCGCCGGAAAGCGGGCGGAGATTGCTTCCTTGTACGAAAGCGCCAATTGGGCGGACTACGCCGTCAAGGTCCACGCGCTGAAAAGCACCGCCCTGACCATCGGAGCGGAAGCGCTCTCCGCCCAAGCGAAGGAGCTGGAGCTGGCGGGAAAACGGGGGGACGTGGACTTTATCCAGGCACATCATGCCGCGCTGCTACAAGCCTATGACGAGCTCTGCGCGCGTATTGCGGAAATAAGCGCCTTGGGCCTTTCGCTTGAAAATACCGTATTCTAAGGGGTGAGGAACTGCGTGATTAAAAAATGGTTTGCAATCATCACGGATCACAGAATCAGCCTGCGGGAACGCATGTTCCGCATCGTGACGGGCGTCTGCATGATCGCAATTACCTTTACTCTGCCTATGGGACGGAGTATTTGGAACATTTTGATACTGGTGGCCAGTCTTGTTGCCATGGCGGTGATCACCAAGTACAGCATTCGGGCAAAGCGCATCCACACAGGTGCCACGCTGATTGCGGTTCTGCTGCTTATCCTGTTTCCCATTACCTTTTTTTCCGCCGGCGGCTTCTACAGCGGTGTGCCGGAGTGGTTTGTCCTCTGCTTTATTTATGTCTGTATCACGTTGCAGGGAAGGCGTAGAACTGCATTCTTTGGGCTGTGTACTGCGGAAACCCTGCTTTGTTACGGTACGGCCTTTTACTTTCCCGCCCTTGCTGCGCCGAACAGCCAGCATGACGCTCTGTTTGATTCCGCGTTTTCCATGATTATGGTGGGACTGCTCACCAGCGTGCTGCTCATGTTTCTGAACAAAATGTACGAGGAGGAAAACGCCCTCTCCCAGCGGCAGAAAAAAGAAATCGAGGAACTGAACCAGGCGGAAAACCACTTCTTCTCCAGCATGAGCCACGAAATCCGCACACCCATCAATACGATTATCGGACTGAACGAAATCATCCTGCGGGAGAGCACCTCGGAGGACGTAGCGGAAAACGCAAGAAATATCCAGGGGGCCAGCCGGCTGCTGCTCTCACTGATTAACGACATTCTGGACATCTCCAAGATCAAATCCGGGAAGATGGAGATTGTCAATGTCTCCTATGAGACCGGTTCTCTATTTTCAGAAATCGTCAATATGATCTGGATTAAGGCCAAGGAAAAGGGGCTGGAATTCAAGCTCCATGTGGACCCCTCCATCCCCAGCATGCTCTGTGGAGACGAGGTCCGCATCAAGCAGGTCTTAATCAACCTGCTGAACAACGCCGTAAAGTACACCAGCGAGGGCTCCGTCACCCTCTCCGTCCGATGCGAGCGTCTGTCCATCAACCGGGTGCGGGTCTGGTATTCTGTGGAGGACACCGGCCAGGGCGTGAAAAAGGAAAACATTCCCTATATTTTCAACGCGTTCCGGCGGGTGGATGAAGAGCGGAACCGCTACATTGAAGGAACCGGCCTGGGGCTGAGCATTGTCCAGCAGCTGGTGGAGCTGATGGGCGGAGAAATCAGCGTCAACAGCGTTTATACCAAGGGGTCGACCTTCATTGTCCGGCTGGATCAGGACATCCTTGACGACGAGGAGCTGGGAACCTTCACGCTGGCCTCCCGGTCCAGGGCACACGACGGCGAGCCTTACCGGCAGAGCTTCGAGGCGCCGGATGCCCACATCCTGGTGGTGGACGACAACGACATGAATCTGATGGTCGTCACCAAGCTGCTGGCGGAGACCAAAATTCAAATCGACACAGCCTCCAGCGGCGCCGAGTGCCTGCGGCTGACGCTGACCCATCATTACGACTGCATTCTCATGGACCATCTGATGCCGGAGATGGACGGAATCGCGTGTCTCCACGCTCTGCGGGTTCAGCCGGCAGGCTTGTGCCAGGACGTGCCCGTGGTGGCCCTGACCGCTAACGCGGGCAGCGATAATCAGCTTCTCTACCGAAAGGAGGGCTTTAGCGGGTATCTTGCCAAGCCTGTCAGCGGAGCACTGCTGGAGGCCGCCGTGCTGAGCATCCTCCCCAAGGGACTGGTTCATCTGAACGAGGAAGCCCGGCAGTCGGAGGTTGAAAAGGACATTTTAATCTTTGAGCAGGCCCAAAGGCGCTCCATCCTCATTACCACAGACAGCGTATGCGACCTCCCGGAATCCCTCACCAAGGAATTCGGCATTTCCGTTTGTCCTTACTACGTCTGTACGGACGAGGGTCGTTTCCTGGACGGGCGGGAAATCCAGCCGGATGAGCTTCTGATGCACATTGCCAGCGGGCGAAAGGGGTCCTCCCAGCCTCCCGCGGCGGAGGACTACGAACGGTTTTTCGCGGAGAAGCTGACCGAGGCGCAGAATGTCATCCATATCTCCATGGCTAAGCACGTCAGCGAGGGATACCAAAACGCCCTTGAGGCGGCGAAATCCTTTGAAAACGTCACGGTGCTTGACTCCGGGCATCTCTCCAGCAGTCTGGGGCTGGCGGTGCTGTACGCGGCTCATATGGCAGAGCATCACGCCGCGAAGGAAGAGATCATAGAAGCCGTGAAACGGATGGAAGCCTTCATCTCCTCCGCCTTCATCATCAACAGCACCCATATGATGTGCCAGTCTGGACGGATCCCCAAACGGATCCAGATTCTCTGCGACGCATTGCTGCTGCATCCGGTGCTAGTGCTGAAAAAGAGCCGGATGGGAGTTGGATACATGGAGATGGGCAGCTTTTCCCATGTGGCGAAAAAATACGTCCGAAAAACCCTCCAGGACACCGGGAACATTGACCGGCGCATTTTGTTCATCACGTATTCCGGGATGGAGGAAAAAAAGCTCCAATATATCCAAAGTCTGGTACAGCAGTATTGCCCCTTCGAGCGGGTCTATCTGCAAAAAGCCTCTTCCGCCATCGCCAGCAACTGTGGACCAGACTCCTTCGGTTTGCTGTTTATGCGGCGGGACGACGACGCGCTTCCCTTCTTTGAAACGTCAAACCGGGACAGCGTAAGCGGCGGCACTCTCTCGAAGTCTTAAACTTGCCTCATTTTTAAGGGGCAGGGGATTTCCAAGAAATCCCCTGCCCTTTCTGTCCGTTAAAAAGCCAAATCCAGGTCCACCTCTCCTTCAATGCCCGCTACCTGGCCGGTGTGCGAGTACTGCCACAGGTCAAAATGATAGTAAAAATCCGGTACGGCATCATATTCCGCCAGCCACAGGTCATACTCCGTCAAATCCCTGAGATCATAGCGAAGATAGCCCTGGGTCCGGTTGAAGTAGACCGCCGGACGGTAGCCCGCGTCCCGGACCCGCTCGCAGAACGCGACGGCACAGCGGGTCAGCGTCTCCCCGTCCAGGCCGTCGGTACGGGCCTCATCCCCGGGAATGGACTCCCAGTCGAAGGCCACGGGAAAGGCCAGCTCCTGCCCGTCCAGAACCTCCAGAAGATAGTCTGCCTCTTCTTCCGCCTCTTCGGGAGTAATGGCCTGGGAGAAGAAATAGACGCCCACGTCCAGCCCCGCGTCCAGCGCTCCCCGGAGATTCTGCTCAAATGCCTGATCCAGAAACAGCCCGCCCTCGGAATATCCCCGATGGCCCAGCCGGAGCATGGCAAACTCGATGCCGTCCGCCGCCACCGCAGGCCAGTCAATGTCCTTCTGATGCGTGGACACGTCAATCCCCGCCCGGGTCCGCCGGCCGTTATGCTCATAGGTAACCCGGCCCTTTTCATCCAGGGAAAAAGCGTCCTTGTCGTAAGGATTGAGGGGCATCCCCTCCAAAGGCGTCAAAACCCTGTCGCCAAACCGGAAGGTAACCGGCTCTTCCTCTGCCGGTTCGGAAGAGGGTTCCCCCCCTCCGCTTCCCCGTAAAACGAGAAACAGCGCCGTTCCGGCCATGATCAGCGCGACAATGGCGATCGCCAGAGCCGCAGCGCCCAAACCGTTTCCAGCCGGCCGCCGCTGCGAGCGAGACGGTCCCTGCCGCCGGTCTTTGGCCAGCGTCTCCTCTTTTAGCAGGCGGTCCGCCCGTTCCTTCATCTCCAAACTGGATAAGCCGTCGTTCATTGCCGTTTCCTCCACCCTTCGACTGTTTTCCCTAGTATACCACAAACCGGCCTCTTGTGCACGCAAAATCCACCAATATGGAATTTGGTCCGTTTTTCTTCCTGGGGCGTGTCTTAGAAGCCGCTTCTAGGGGAGCGAGGAAATGAAGTCTCTGCCGGCCGCCAAAAAAGCCTGGATTTCCCCTTCGGAAAATCCAGGCCTCTCGATAGTATACGCGACCGCTCCCGCAGTCATTTTCAACCTACTTTGTCTGTCGGATTTGGTTCTCCAGCCGCCACTCCCGGGGAGAGACGCCATAACGTTTTTTAAAGGCCCGGGAAAAGTGAAGCTGATTTGGATAGCCACAGCGGGCGGCGATGTCTCCGATGGACTTCCGGGTCCCCTTCATCAGGTCGGCGGCGTGGGCCAGCCGCAGTCGGATCAGGAACTCCTGGGGCGGACAGCCCATGCTGTCCTTAAAGAGCTTGCTGAAATAGCTCCGGTTCAGCTTGCACACGTCCGCCAGCTCCTCCACACTGAGCTCCCGCTGGTAGTTCCGCTCCATGTAGTTGATGGCCTCCTGGATATAGAAGTCCTTGAGCTGAACGCCGTGAAGGGCCCGCCGGGTGGAGGAGGTCTGAATCAGCAAATCCAGGAACAAAAACAGCAGTCCCGTCAGATGGAGGGGGGATGCGTCGGAGTGGTCCGCCATATAGAGCATGACGTCCCGGACCCGCTGTCCCTGGGCGGGGCTTTGAGGCCGGTAGACCGGCTGGGAGACGTCCAGTCCGGCACTCTCCACAAACTCCGAGACCCGGAGACCGTCGAACTCCAGCCAAACGTATTTCCAGGGTTGGTCCCGGTCCGCCACATAGGTGCTGATCTGGCCGGGGCAGATCAAAAAGCCCTGGTCCGGCCCCAGGTCGTAGTCCTGGCGCATGCCGGAGGCGTCGGTGGCATCCAGGTGGCCCCGGCCGGAAACGACGTAGTGAAACAGGTAGTGGTTGCGGACATAGGGACCGAAGGAGTGCAGGGGCGCGCACTGTTCCCAGCCGTACTGATACAGCCGCAGGTCCAGAAAGTTCTCGTTTGGGAAAACGGAAAAGGAGTATTCCTCCACCGAAGTCCACATCCTTTCTTGCCGCTGGAATGATTTGGAATGGATTGTATCACAGTTTTCTCAAAAAGCCAAGAGAAACCGCAAAATTTCAGGATTGTTTTTCCCCAGATTCCTCTGTATAATAGGAAGGCAAAACACGGCTCCGGCCCAGGCCGGAAAGGTCGACACAAAGGAAGTGGATTTTTATGGACAGACCCAGAGGCCGGGAAAAGCACGTCACCGGCCCGGCGAAGAACGTGGAAAAACGGGGCTCCGGCCTTGGCACCGGCCCGGTGGGCGCAGGTCGGGGTAGTCAGAGCTCCGGCGGAGGCTCCCGCAGCAGCGGAGGCGGCAGGTCCGGCGGCGGGCTGATGAAGATTATCCTCCTGCTAGCGGTGCTGCTGCTGGGCGGCGGCGGGGGCCTGGGGGCTCTCCTGGGCGGCGGGGGAGAAGGGCTCACCGCCCCCGTCAGTCAAAGCACCTCCTCCGGCCAGACCGGCGGCGCAGACCTCAGCGCCCTCTTTGGCAGTCTGGGAGGCGGCAGCGTCTCCAGCGGCTGGGAGACCCCCGCCAACACTGGGCGGCTGGATGAGACCGTGGCTCCGGGGGCCCGGGCAAAGTACACCCAAATGCTGGGCGGAGGACGGGACACCGTCACCCTCATGGTCTACATGTGCGGCACAGACCTGGAGTCCCGCAGCGGCATGGGCACCGCCGATCTCCAGGAGATGCTGGTGGCGGACCTGGGGAAGAACGTGAACCTGCTGGTCTACACCGGCGGCTGCTCTGGCTGGCGGAACAACCAGGTCAGCAGCAAAACCAACCAGATCTGGCAGGTGAAAAACGGGAAGCTGGCGTGCCTGGAAAAGGACCTGGGGGCCGTGACCATGACGGACTCCTCCACCCTGCGCGGCTACATCCGCTGGTGTGAGAAAACGTTCCCTGCCAGCCGGTACGGCCTCATCCTCTGGGACCACGGCGGAGGGTCCGTCAGCGGCTACGGCTATGACGAAAAATTCGCCTCCACCGGGTCCATGAGCCTCTCCGGCGTGGACCAGGCTCTGACGGACGCCGGGGTGAAGTTCGACTTCGTGGGCTTTGACGCCTGCCTCATGGCCACGGCGGAGACTGCCCTGATGCTGACGGAGCACGCCGACTACCTCATCGCCTCCGAGGAGACGGAGCCCGGCGTGGGCTGGTACTACACAGACTGGCTCACCGCCCTGGGAAGGAATCCCTCCATGCCCACCATTGAGCTGGGACAGCAAATCGTGGACAGCTTCGTGGAAACCTGCACCCAGAAGTGCCGGGGCCAGCTGACCACGTTGTCCGTCATCGACCTGGCGGAGCTGGAGGCCACCTTGCCCCAGGCCCTGGCGGACTTCTCCCGTTCCACCTCCCGGATGATTGAGGCCAAGGAGTACCAGACCGTTTCCAATGCTCGGAACGGAGCCCGGGAATTCGCTCAGTCCAGCAAGATCGACCAGGTGGACCTGGTGCATCTGGCGAAGAATCTGGGCACCAAGGAGGGCACCGCCCTGGCGGAGGCCCTGCTGGGGGCGGTGAAGTACAACCGGACCTCCTCTAACATGACCAACGCCTACGGAATTTCCATCTACTTCCCCTACCGGAAGTCCTCCAGCGTGAATCAGGCCGTATCCACCTATCAGGCCATCGGCTTGGACGACAGCTACAGCAAGTGTATCCGGGACTTCGCCTCCATCCAGCAGGTGGGCCAGGTGGGCTCCGGCGGCAGCGGCTTGCCCCTGGAGGCGCTGATGGGCCTCTCCGGCGGCGGCTCCTCCGGCGGTGCGGATGCCGTGGCCTCTCTGCTCCAGGCAGCCTTGGGCAGCGGCTTCTTCTCCGACCGCTCCTTAGATTTGAACAGCGCCGCTCAGTACGTGGCGGACCACCGCCTCGCCCAGGAGGACCTGACCTGGACCACGGGAGAGGACGGGCAAACGGTCCTCCAGCTCTCCGAGGAACAGTGGAAGCTGGTCCATTCCCTGGATTTGAACCTCTTCTATGACGACGGCGAGGGCTTCATCGACCTGGGGCTGGACAACGTATTTGACTTTGACGAGGAGGGGAACCTTCTCGGGGATGTGGAAAAAACCTGGCTGGCGGTAAACGGACAGCCCGTAGCCTACTACCACGAGAGCACCGTGGACGACGGAGAACACTATACCATCACCGGCTATGTGCCAGTGCTCCACAACGGCCATCGGGCGGAGCTGCTGCTGGCCTTTGACGACGAGACCCCCTACGGCTACGTCACCGGCGTTCGGGCCGTGTACGGCGAGGGCGAAACCGAGACCGTCGCCAAGAGTGATTCCGCCCTCCAGGAGGGGGATACCCTGGAATTCCTCTGCGACTACTATAGCTACGACGGTACTTACCAGGACAGCTACCTTCTGGGAGACCCCCTGACGGTTTCCGGCGAGGGCCTGACCATCTCCGATGTGCCTCTAGAGGGCGAGGTCCGGGCCACCTATCGGTTCACGGACCTCTACCAGCAAAGCTGGTGGACCCCGCCCCTCCCCTGACGGTACCAAAAGCAATCCGGCGGCGGAAGCGTATCGCTTCCGCCGCCGTTTTCTACTCTTACTTCCGCCGGACCCACTTGCCGAAGAGGGTCTTTTTGTAGTTCAACAGCTCCTCCTTGGCCTCCGCATGGCTCGCTACCTTCTGGAGATGGGCCACACCCTTGGGAATATCCTCCGCCACGCCCAGGCCCCGGGCGTAAATGACACCCAGCATATAATCCTTTTCCCAGTAATTCCAGTCCATCTCATTTAGATACTGGAGCGCCTTGCCGTAATCCTGGGGGGTGCCCCAGCCCTTGAAGCAGCACTTGGCCAAATAGTACACGCCCCAATTCGTATTCCCCTTGTCATGGGCCAGCGTCAGGAGCTGATACGCCTTGGCATAGTCCTGGGGAACGCCCCGTCCGTAGAAATACGCCTTGCCCAGCAGATTGTTGGACCCGATGTGCTCCGCGTCCCGGGCCAGCTCCTTTTCAAAGCAGGACACCGCATAGGCTTCGTCCTGCTCCACACCCTTCCCGTCAAAATAGATCGTCCCAACCTTATACCAGCCGCCGCCGTTTCCAGCCTCGGCGGATTCCTTATACCAACGGACCGCCTCCGCAAAGTTCTCCTCCTCTTCCAGCTCTTGCGCATAGAAGTACTGATGGAGAGGGTATCCCATTTCCGCGCCCATTTTAAAGAGGCCCTCGGCCTTCTCCGGCTGAGGGGCAATGATGTCCTCGTCCCCCTTGGTATAGTACTGGTTCAGGTTGTTGGCGGCGAAATAAATTCCGCCCCGGAAGGCCTTCCAGAACCAGTCCTCGCACTTGGAAATCTCTCCTTTTAAATATGCCTTAAACTCCGCCTGGCTGGGGAAGGAGTCCTTGCCCTTGTTCTGAATACGGAGGAAGTCCCACCAAAAATAACTGTTGCCGACAATATACTGACAGAAGGCGTCGCCCTCCTTCGCCAAAGCCTCCACCTGCTCAAAGGCCTGCTGGAGGCTCTCGAAGGGCATTTTCTTCTGGACGGAGGGGGTCAGCTCCCCGCTCCGCAGGGCCACCAGCACTCCCAAGGCGCTGCCCTGCTCCACGGACTTGTGGAGGAGCTTTGTGGCCCTTTCGTCGTCCTCCGGGAAGCCGTGCCAGCCCCAAACGTACTGATGGCCGCACAGGCACCGGGCCAGAATGCAGCTGGCGTCACCGTCCCCAGCGGCGGACGCCTTCTCCAGAAGGGCGAATGCCTCCTTACCCCGCCCCGTGCGAACGTCGTAATAGATGTCCTGGAGGGCCTGCTTCACTTCGTTGCTCAAAACTGCTGCCATGATGGAATCTCTCCTTTGTCAATTTGGTTTTTTAACCCGCTTCCAGTCCCGGCCTCCTGGCTGGAACTCTCCGTGGGGATATCCCGTCAGCCACGCCGCCGCCTCTCTGGGCGGCATTTTGGTTATGTAAAATCCCAGCTCCTCCCCCTCGGGTCTGGTGGCCTCCACCGTACAGCGGCCGTCCAGCTTGTCTCCGGCGGTGACGCGAATCCACAAATAGCCTGAGGCGTGAGTCAGGTCCACAAGTTGATAGGTTCCATCCACGATGCCCTCCGCCGCCATCTGGACATCCTCCTCCGTAAAGGTGGTGTGGTTTTCCGCCGCGCCGCTGGCATACAGCAACGACAGCTTCGCCTGGGACCTTCGCCGGCTCTGGGGCGCGCTGGCCTGGGGCGCGTCATAGACCCGCCGCAGGTCCCAGCCCGTCAGGTCCGGAACCTCCCGGCGGAGCCAGCCCTTCAAGACCTCCTCCGCCCCTCGGGCGTCTGTTGTCCGGGCCAGAGCCAGACTCTCCCCCTCCGAGGGAGCCAGCTCCAGCAGCAGCAGAACCTGTTCCGCCGCCTCCTGCCGGACCAGGCAGTCCAGGGACCGGAATACGCGGCCTCCGCTCTCCACGGGACGGGTAGGCGTCAGCTCAAAGCCGGATTCCTCCCCGCTGAGACAGCGTTTCAGCGTATCCTCCACCAAGGCGGCGCTGACCCGAGAGGTCACTTCCCCGCTCCGGCGCTTCAAAATCATATCCTGGGGCCCCTCGCTGAGAATTTCCCGCTGGGCAGCCTCCGAGGCCCGGAGGTTCTGCTTTTGGCGGAAATCCCGCTCGAAGTCCTCCCGTTCGCTCTCGTCCATGCTCCAGAAGGCGCTCCACTGGCTGTTGGTTCCCCGCCGGGCCTCCGGCACCCGGAGGGCCAGGCAGTCCGCCGCCGCCCGCAGCTCCTGGGGCTTCTTGAAATCCGTAATGTGCTTTTGCCAGCGGTCGTCAACCAGCACCAGCTGCAAGACCCGACTGGTGGTGGTACGGCCGCCGCTGTGGCGGGTCCTGGTCTCGTCCACCACGAAGATGCCCCGGATGCGGTCGATCCGGCTGGCCAGCTCTCCTAAAACCCACTCCTGCCCGATGCCCATGGAGTCGAACCACCTGCCGTTGGCCTCCAGGTCCTTGTCCACCATGGCGAAGAGCTCCTCTACCGGCGGAGCCTCGTCCGGGTAGGGAAGCTGACCCCGGATGGAATTTGCCAGGGCGCTCTTTCCGGGAAAGAACGTGTCCCGGGCGCCGGTACAGCCCATGTAAATCCCCAGCAGAAGCAGCAGCGCGCCGCCCGCCCCGCTGACCGCCAGGGTCACGTAATCCGAGGTCTCCCAATAGGTCCGGTCCTGCTGGAACCCCATGTAGCACACGGCAAACAGCCCGGCGGCAAGGACCAGCCACAAAAGCCCCCACAGCACCCAGCTGATCCGCCGCCGGGTCCGGCTGAGGCAGTACCCCTCCTCCACGCCGTGCGGGTTGTTCTTCCGCTGAATTGCCACCAAAATCAAGATGATGGGAATGGCAAACAGCCGGAGCGCCGCCACCAGCGCGATATAGACCACCACGTTCCACGGCCAGCG
The DNA here is from genome assembly GCA_910587705.1 of uncultured Oscillibacter sp. Lineage (GTDB taxonomy): Bacteria > Bacillota > Clostridia > Oscillospirales > Oscillospiraceae > Oscillibacter. The sequence goes on along the minus strand of CAJUMX010000013.1, from coordinate 45,221 downwards.
CAAAAAGCCGCCCTTCTTCTTTTCCATAACCCTCGGTGCCTCCTCGCGCCCCTGGAAAACAGGGGCAGATTCTATTTCAAATTCTACCAGTTAGTTGCAACTTTGTCCAGTCCCCCACAGGTTATTTCCCTTGAAAAACAGCCTTGACTTTTGACTAAGGCGGCGCTATATTTGTGATAACTGACGAACACGAAAGGATGCGGTTTACATGTTCAAGCTGTTTGGGAAAAAGGAGTCCGCCTCTCCGGAGGATCGGCTGTCGGAATGTCGGAGGAAGCGGGACTGGGCGGGTTTGTGCCGGGCGTACTATGACCTGGGCGTCGCCGCTATGGACCGGGGGGACCTGAACCATGCCCAGCTCTGGCTCCACCGGGCGGATACGATTTACAGTGCGCAGGACGCGATTTATGATAAAGTCGGCGAGCCGCTGGTGGACGACTGCTCCGACCGCATCGGGCGTCTGGAGGACACGCATATCCTCTACAACGACGTTCCCGCCCAGGTGGCGGAGAAAGCGGAGGGACTGGGCGGCATCCAGGTCCGGGTCTGGGGGCTGCTCTCCCTGGCCCGGTTGGTGAAGCTGGGCGACCGTCTGTCCACCCTCCCCGGCTGTGGGGCCCTGGGGAACCTGGGCTGGGCTGTGGACACGGCGCTGGCCGCCTTCCAGGCGCCCCCCTCGGAGGAGGCGTTCAACGGCCTCAAGTCCCTCTGCGGTGCTCTTTACCAGCTGGGGGACGACACAGCCTTCTGGGGCGCGGGAGGCGAGGTGGCGGTCCCCGGCGGCGCACCCTTCCAGCTGTTTGATCTCAACGGGCTTATGGGGGTCCATCTGGAGACCGACGCCTATCTCAGCAGCCATTTGGACATGATTCTCGCCCTTAGCCAAGGGGAGGAGCCCTCTGCACCAGAGGCAGGAATCATCACCGGAGCCCTGCTGCCGGACTACTATGTCCGCACCGGCGTGGAGCAGCTGGAGGAGGTTCCCCAGATCAAAGCCGAGCTGGAGCGCATCTGGAGCGATTACGAATTCGTCTGCTCCGGTCCCACCTGGGAGGACGTGGCAGAGCGGGTAAACCGCTACAAAGAGCTCGATATTCTGGCGTGAAAAAGCCGGAGGGCCAAGCCCTCCGGCTTTCCATTTTCAGACGGCCTCCCCCCATACAACAACCCGTGCAGCCGGTGTTTTAGCTTCCAAAAAACAGCCTGACCGCCAAGGCCGCCGCCGCAAAGCCGGTCAAGTCCGCCGCCAGAGCGGCAGGCACCGTGTGCCGCGTTTTCGTGATTCCGGCAGACCCGAAGTACACGGCAATCGTGTAAAACGTGGTCTCCGTGCTGCCCAGCATCACCGCTGCCACCCGGCCTATGTAGCTGTCCGGCCCGTGGGAGGCCATCAAATCGCTGGCCACCGCCAAAGCCCCGTTTCCGGACACCGGACGGACCAGCAGCAGCGGCGCGGTCTCCGGCGGGATACCCAGCAAATCCAGCGCCGGGGCAAAGAGGCCGGACAGCCACTCCATGGCCCCGGAGGCCCGGAACATGCTCACCGCCGTCAGCAGCCCCACCAGGGCCGGGACGATGCGCAGCAGCACCGTCAGCCCCTCCTCCGCCCCATGGGTCAGGGCGGCGTACACGTCCACCCGCTTCCCCAAGCCATACACCGCCACTGCCGACAGCAGCACGGGAATCACCAGCGAACTGAGATTCATAGCCGCCTCCTCCCCCGGGACAGCAGCCAGGCCGCCAGCAGTCCCACCGTTACCGACAGTGCCGAGGCCATCCACACCGCCGGGAGAATGTCAAAGGGCGCTTTGCATCCGGCGGCAGCGCGGACCGAGGCGATGGTGGCTGGAATCAGCTGGATGGAGGCGGTGTTCAGCACCACCAGGCGGCACAGCTCGTCGCTGGCCACACCACTGCAGCCCTTTGCCATCCTCCGGGCCGCCCGGATGCCCAGGGGCGTGGCGGCGTTGCCCAGCCCCAGGAGATTGGCCGAAACGTTGGCGGACACCGCCGCCAGGGTCTCCGGGTCCTTGCTGGCATTGGGCAACAGCCGCCGCAGGATGGGCCGGAAGAGCCCTGCCAGCCCCTCCGAGAGACCGCAGGCGTTCATAATCTCCATCACTCCGCTCCAAAGACAGAGAACTCCCGCCATCGAGAGGCTCAGCTCCACGGCGGACCGGGCCCCCTCCAGCGCCGCGCTCGCCACCGCATCCAAGTTCCCCGAGAGAAGGCCGAAGATCAGTGACAGCGTTACCATTCCCGTCCAGACCCATGCCATTTCCATATTTTCCCTCCAATTATTTACTTTTTCCGGTAAATTGTGAACATCTTCTTAAATTTTTCCAGGGAAGAATTGACAAACTCCGACCTTGTGTGATAAGGTTACACCACCTGTTGGAAGCCCGCGCGGATAAAAGGGAAAGGAGGAGAGCTGTGAAATCGACTGGAATCGTAAGAAAGGTGGATGAGTTGGGCAGGATTGTGCTCCCCATTGAGATGCGGCGCACCCTGGACATTGCCGAGCGCGACGCATTGGAAATCTATGTGGAAGGTTCATCCGTTATACTCAAAAAGTACAAACCCAGCTGTATTTTTTGCGACGCCACCAAGGACATCATGCTCTTCAAGGGAAAGAGTGTGTGCCCTAAATGTATGAAGGAGCTGTCCCATGTGAACGCCTCCTAAGGCGTCGCCCTTTACAGCGGAATACAGTCGGAGTATCGCTCCGATGGATCTCATCAGGTATGCGTCAGCCGGTGAAACCGAGCTGAACGCATGTTAACACAACAGGGACTTTCTCCCCGCCGCGGTGGAAGGTGGCGGGGGGGAGTCCTAGTTGAAGTATAAAAAACAGTGCGAAAACCGCCAAACCGGCAGTTTTCGCACTTTTTTATTTCAAATATTCAAGGAGCGTTCCTCCCGTCCCCTACGCGTCAGCAGCGTGGAGCGCTGGAAGCCCGCCGCCTGCGCCCACTCCACCGCCTGGGCGTAGCCGTACACAATGGCTCCAGCGCTGTGGGCGTCGGCGGTGAGGATAACGCTTCCGCCCATGGCCCGCCACTCCTCCAGGAGGAACCGGGCTGGATAGGGAATGCTGCGATACCCCCGGGACATGGCCCCGGTATTGATTTCCAGCAGCGTTTCCGCCGGGTCCGCCGCGTGGAGGGCCTCCAGGGCGATGGCTTGATAGCCGGGGCTTGATTCCTCAAAAAAGTACCCGTCCTCGTTGAACTTGGCAAGCAAATCTACGTGTCCCAGAATCGTGGGCTTTTGCTCCGCCATTCGCCGGACTTCATCATAATAGTGCCTTGCCATCATCAGGAAATTACCATAAAATTCCTGCCGAAGGCACCGTTCCAGCGTCCTTTGATCCCAGTCCACGGCATGCCGCCTGCCCGCCGGGTCCCGCAGGTAGTGGACGCTTCCAATCCAGTAATCAAAGCCCTCCGCCGTCACGTCGGCGCAGCTGTCCAGCTCGATGCCCAGCAGCACGTCCATCCGCCCGGCGTATTCCTCCCGAAGCCGGAGGACCTCCTTCCGATAGGCGGTCATATCCGCCGGAAGGACCGATCCTTCATCCTCCGGCAAGGGGGTGTGGCTGTGGCCCGAGGCGCCGAAGGAAACGGCTCCGACCTCAAAGGCGGCCCGGGCCATCTCCTCCAGGGTGCTTTTTCCGTCGCACATGGTGGAATGGGTGTGGACGGAGCATAGGCCCCTCATTGCATCCGCTCCTGCTTCACCTTGTGGTCCACCACGTGGCGCTTCTCCAGCTCCCGGGTGATATCCTCCACGGAAATGCCCATCTGGACCATCAGCACCATGACGTGGTAGCAGAGGTCCGCAATCTCATAGACCGTCTCCTCCCGGTCCTCCTTCCGCCCGGCGATGATGACCTCGGTGCACTCCTCTCCCACCTTTTTGAGAATCTTATCCAGGCCCTTGTCGAAGAGGTAGGTGGTATAGCTGCCCTCCTTGGGGCTGGTCTTTCGCCCGGCGATGAGCTGATACAGACCCTCGTAGCGGAACTGCTTCAGCTCCTCGGAGAGGTACAGCGGGTTGAAAAAGCAGCTCTCTGCCCCGGTGTGGCAGGCGGGGCCGTCCTTCACCACCTCCACCACCAGGGCGTCGCCGTCGCAGTCGGCGGTGATGGACACCACGTGCTGGCGGTTTCCGCTGGTCTCTCCCTTCCGCCAGAGCTCTTGGCGGCTCCGGCTCCAGAAGCAGGTCCGCCGCTCGTCAATGGTAAGGGCCAAACTCTCGGCGTTCATATAGGCCAGCGTCAAGACCTCCTTGGTGTAGTGGTCCTGAACAATGGCGGGAATCAGGCCCCGCTCGTCAAATTTCAGCTCCATTGCGGCCCTCCCCCTGCTCCACAATGTGGAACCGGCAGTCCTGGGCGCCGTTTAGGATGGTGCCCTCCGGGTCCACGTCAAAGCGCAGCTCCGGCCACAGCTCCCGAAGGATGTACAGCACGCTCTGCCGAGAGCACTCACACAGTAGGCAGGAATTGATGTACCCCTGGGTGTGGAGGGAGCAGGTGCACTGGTGGAAAATCAGCCAGAACTCCTTCCCTGGCCGCACGATCTCCGTATCCAACCCGCCCATTTCCCCCAGGGCCCGGAAAAATGCGTCGATGTCCCCGCCGCTTCGCTCCTGCACACCCCGGTAAAATTCCAGCATTCCCATCTGGAGGCAGTTTTCCGCACAGCTGCGAAGCAGGGTTCCCCGCTCCTCCTCCGGCAGGGCCGCCAGCCCGGCCTCAAAGCCCGGGAACCACCAGCGAATCTCACTATCCATTTTATAAGCTCCTTCCCCAAATTTTTATAGCCGCATCTCCACGCCTCTGCCACGGAGAAAGCGTTTCAGGTCCTTGATGTCCACTTGCTTTGTGTGGAAGATGGAGGCCGCCAGCCCCGCGTCCACGCCCCGGTGGGTAAAGAGCTCCGCAAAGTGCTCCTTATTCCCCGCGCCGCCGCTGGCGACGATGGGCACGTGCACCCAGGCCGACAGAGCGTCCAGCATCTCCAGGTCAAAGCCGCCCTTCACCCCGTCGGTATCGATGGAGTTCAGCACGATTTCCCCCGCGCCATCCTCCACCCCCCGGACCGCCCACTCCATGGCGTCGATGCCGGTATCCTCCCGGCCGCCCTTGGCGAAGAGGCGGAACCGCCCCTCCACCCGCTTCACATCCATGCTAAGGACCACGCACTGGTCCCCATAGCGTTTCGCCGCCGCGGCGATGATGGAGGGGTCCGCAATGGCCCCGGAGTTCACGGATACCTTGTCGGCGCCGCATTTCAGCACCCGGTCAAAGTCCGCCAGGGTCCGAATACCGCCCCCTACGGTGAGGGGAATGAAAATCTCGGAGGCCACCCGGCGCAGGATATCCGTAAACAGGCCCCGGCCCTCGACGGAGGCGGTGATGTCGTAAAATACCAGCTCGTCGGCCCCGGAGTTGTTGTAGAACCGGGCCAGCTCCACCGGGTCCGCCATATCCCGGAGGCCCTCGAAGTTGGTCCCCTTCACCACCCGGCCGTCCCGCACGTCCAGACAGGGGATGATGCGCTTGGCTAACAAGTCCCCACCTCCCTCAAAACGGTTCCAAGGTCCAGCCGCCCATCGTAGAGGGCCTTTCCCAAAATGGCAGCCCGGACGCCCATGCGCTCCAGCCGCCGCAGCTCCTCCACGGAGCGGATGCCGCCGGAGGCAGTAATGGCCAAGCCCTCGATCTGAACCAGCTCCTCGTAGAGCTCCAGGTTGGTCCCCTGGCCCGCGCCGTCTCGGCTGATGTCGGTATAGATGACGGTTTTAACCCCCGCGTCTCGGAGGCGGCGGCAGAAATCCACTCCCTTTTCCCGGGAAAGCTCCTTCCAGCCGTTGACGGCCACGTATCCGTCCCGGGCATCCACGCCCACGGCGATCTGGTCTCCATAGGTCTGCGCCATACGGGTGGTAAAGGCAAAATCCTTGATCGCAGCCGTCCCCAAAATACACCGGCTCACCCCCAGGTCCAGATAGCGGCGGATGCGCTCCTCCGTGCGGACGCCGCCCCCCACCTCGATAAAGAGCCCGCCCTGCCGGGCGATGGCGGCAATGCTGTCGAAGTTCGCTGTGGTGCCGTCCCGGGCTCCGTCCAGGTCCACCACATGGAGGTATTGGGCCCCGGCGTCCAGGAAGGCCCGGGCCTGGGCGCAGGGGTCCGCGCCGTAGACGGTTTCCTGGTCATAGTCCCCCTGGTAGAGGCGGACCACCTGCCCGCCCCGCAGGTCAATGGCTGGGAAAATCTGCATGGTATCGCTCCTCTTCTTATTCGTGGACCTTGCAGGTCAGCTCCTCCACCTCCAGGCGGAACACCTGGGTGTTTTCTAGGGCTGCCTCGCCGATGTCCCATCGGTCTCTCCCGGTGACATGGGCCAAAATGGCCAGGAGGCCCGCCTGTTTCTCCTCCGCCGTCTCCAGAACCGTCACCAGTCCGCCGCCCATGACGCACTGGAAGCGGGAGGTGGTCTCCTGGGCCCTCTGGCTTACAACCCACTCGTGTCCTGTGTCCATTTCAAAGGCGGCCCAGCCGGTCCGGCGGATGAGGTCCATCTTCCGGCCCTCTTTCGCGCCGTGGAAATAGAAGGTGTAGCGCCCGTCTCGCTCCTCGAAGCCGAAGTCCAGGGGAACCACATAGGCCCGTTCCCCGTCGCAGAAACCCAGGCGGCAGCAATCACAAGAGGTTATAATTTCCCGGATTTTTACAGGGTCCGTGACCTCCCGGTCTTTTCTTCTCATAGCCCCTTCTCTCTTACAGCTCCGCAAAGGCCCGCAGCAGCCGCAGTCCCGCGTCCCCGGACTTCTCCGGGTGGAACTGGGTCCCCCAGACATTCCCCCGGCGGACCGCGCCAGTGACGGCCACGTTTCCGTACTGGGAGGCCCCCAGGGTGCTGTCCCGGCAGCTGCGGGCATAGAAGCTGTGGACATAGTAAACATATTCGCCATTCTCGAAATACTTGAACAGCGGATCGCCTTGGACGATCTCCAGGCTGTTCCAGCCCATGTGGGGAACCTTCAACGTTTTGTCCGCCAAGTCCTCCCCCAGAAAAGCCACCTCGCCGGGGACCAGCCCCAGGCCGGGGTGCTCGCCGTACTCAAAGCCCCGGTCAAAAAGGAGCTGCATCCCCAGGCAAATGCCAAGTAGGGGCTTGCGCTCCGCCTCCTCCAGAAGGACGGAAACCAGCCCCGTGGCCTCCAGCTTGGCCCGGGCGTCCCCAAAGGCCCCCACGCCGGGGAGGATAATCCGGTCCGCCGCCCGGAGCCTCGCCGCCTCGCCGGTGACCTCCGTTTCCAGTCCCAGGAAACAAAGGCTGGATTGCAAAGAATACAGGTTTCCCACGCCGTAATCCACAATGGCAACCATTCACAGCGCCCCTTTCGTGCTGGGAATCTCATCCAAATGCTTGGGGTCCAGGGCCACGGCCTCTTTCAGCGCACGGCCCATGCCCTTGAAAACAGCCTCCAGAATGTGGTGGGTATTCTCCCCCGCCATTTGCCGAATGTGGAGGGAGCCGGGGCAGTTCCGCACGAAGCCCAGCCAGAATTCCTTAGCCAGCTCCGTGTCAAAGTCTCCTACCTTGGCGGCGGGCAAATCCACCGCCCAGCCCAGGTAATCCCGGCCGCTGAGGTCACAGGCGCTGAGAACCAGGGTCTCGTCCATGGGAAGCAAAAACTGTCCATAGCGGACCATGCCCCGTTTATCCCCCAGGGCCTCCTGAAACGCCTTGCCCAGGCAGATGCCCACGTCCTCCACGGAGTGGTGGTAGTCCACCTGGGTGTCTCCTTGGCAGGTAACGGAAAGGTCAAAATCCCCGTGTCGGGCGAAGAGCTCCAGCATGTGGTCCAGGAAGCCGCAGCCGGTGGAGATTTCCGCCTTCCCGGTTCCGTCCAGGTTCAGGGAGAGCCTAATCTGGGTCTCCCGGGTGTCCCGTTGAATGCTTGCAGTGCGCATGGCGCCGTCCCTCCTTACGTTCCGGCCGGCAGCCGGTCGATTTGCTTTATCAGCGCCTCCATCTGCTCCCGGGAGCCGATGGTGATGCGTACAAAGTCCCGGATGCGGTCCTTGTCAAACCAGCGGACCAGAATGCCGTTTTCCTTTAATTTCCGGTACAGTTCCCCGCCGGGGAGGCGGCCCGATTTGGCAAAGAGGAAGTTTGCGGAGGAGGGCAGAACCGTGAAGCCCCGCTCCTCCAGCGCCCCGGCGGTCCAGGCCCGGTTTTCCCGGACGGCCCGGCAGCAGGACTGGAAATAACCCTCGTCCTCCATGGCGGCGGCCCCCGCCAGCAGGGACAGGCGATTGACGTTGTAGGGGTTGAAGCTGTACTTCACCCGGTTCAGGTCCGCGATAAGCTCCGGGGAACCCAGGGCAAAGCCAATCCGGCCTCCCGCCAGGGAACGGCTTTTTGACATAGTTTGTGTTACCAGAAGGTTCTCATACTCCCGGACCAGAGGCACGCAGCTCTCCGCCCCGAAGTCCACATACGCCTCGTCCACCACGACCACCCGGTCTGGGTCCTTTTCCAGCAGCCGCCGGATGTCGGAGACCGGGACCGTCATGCCCGTGGGGGCGTTGGGATTGGCGAGGACCACCGTGCCGGGGAAATCCAGGTAGTCCTCCACATTCAAGGAGAAATCCTCCCGCAGGGGAACCCGCTCGGCCTCCAGGCCGAAGAGAGCCGCCTGGGCCTCATAAAAGCCGTAGGTGATGTCGGCGAAGGCCGCGCCTCTTCCCTCCCCGCAGAAGGCCCGGAAGGCAAAGGCCAGAATCTCGTCGGAGCCGTTGCCGGAAATCACGTTTTCCGGGGACAGGCCGCACCGCTGGGCAATGGCGGCGTTCAGGGCGGCGCAGGTGGGGTCGGAGTAGAGATAGAGCTTTTCCGCCTCCGTCCGGCTCAAGGCCGCCAGGACCCTGGGCGAGGGCGGAAAGGGGCTCTCGTTGGTGTTCAGCTTGATGTATGTTTGATCCCGGGGCTGCTCGCCGGGGGTGTAGGGGGCGCAGCGCAGGGCCTCGGGAGACAAAAACCGGCTCATAAAACCACCGCTTTCATTCAGATTTTTTCCGGCTCTCCGCCGAACGGGCATGCCCTTCCAGCCCCTCTCGCCGGGCGAAGTCCGCAACCCTGTCCCCGCAGGCACACAGCGCCGCCTGGTCATAGCTGAGGAAGCTGGACCGCTTCATGAAGTCGTCCACCCCCAGGGGGCTGGAAAACCGGGCGGTGCCGGAGGTGGGCAGGGTGTGGTTCGGCCCCGCGAAGTAGTCCCCCAGGGCCTCCGGCGTGGAGCGGCCCAGGAAGATGCTCCCGGCGTTTTTAATCCGAGGCAGCAGGGCGAAGGGGTCGTCCATGCAGAGCTCCAGGTGCTCCGGGGCGATGCGGTTCGCCGCCTCCACGGCCTTGTCCAGGCTGTCCGTGACGATGATTTTTCCGTTTTCCTCGATGGACCGGCGGGCAATGTCCTTCCGGGGCAGGGTCTCCAATTGGGCCTCCACCTCCACTCGAACGGCCTCCGCCAGCTCCCGGCTGTCCGTCACCAGCACGGCGGAGGACAGCACGTCGTGCTCCGCCTGGCTCAGCAGGTCCGCCGCGACCCACTTGGGATTCGACTTTCCGTCCGCCAGCACCAGAATCTCGCTGGGCCCGGCAATCATGTCGATGGCCACCCGGCCAAAGACCTTCTGTTTCGCCGTGGCCACGAACACGCCGCCGGGGCCCACGATCTTGTCCACCCGGGGCACGGTCTCCGTCCCATAGGCAAGGGCCGCCACCGCCTGGGCTCCGCCGATTTTGAAAACCTCCGTCACCTCCGCCAGCTCCGCCGCCATCAGGGCCTCCGGGCTGACGGTACCGTCCGGCCGGGGAGGCGTCACGATGACGATATCCCGCACCCCGGCAATCCGGGCGGGGATGGCGTTCATCAAAATGGTGGAGGGAAAGGCCTCCGGGCTCCGGGGCACGCAAACGCCCACCTTTTCAATGGGCGTCCACCGCTGGCCCATGACGATCCCGCTCCGGTCCGTGAGGACGAAGTCATTGTGCCTCTGCCGCTCATGGAAGCGCCGGATGTTCTCCGCCGCCTCCTTCAGCGTCTCCATGAAATAGGGGTCCACAGCTCTCCGGGCGGCGTTGAACTCCTCCGTGCTCACCCACAGGTCCTGGAGCTCCGCGCCGTCAAAGCGGCGGGTGTAGTCCCGCAGGGCCCCGTCGCCCCGGCGGCGGACCTCCTGGATGATTTCGTCCACGGCGGCGGACACGTCCTCCTCCGCCTGGATGTCCCGGTTCAAAAACGCCTCCGGCGAGAGGCTGTCGAAATCCAGAATCCGCATCATGTCCCCGTCACCTCCGTCAGCTTCGCCAGCAAAGTCTCGATCTCCCGGCGCTTGAACTGGAAGCTGGCCCGGTTGGCTACAAACCGGGCAGAGATGGGCATAAACTCCGTCAGCACCTTCAAATGGTTCTCCCGCAGGGTGGTCCCGGTCTCCACGATGTCCACAATCACGTCGGAGAGCCCCAGAAGCGGGGCCAGCTCGATGGAGCCGTTCAGCTTGATGATATCGATGTCCCGGCCCTGGGCGGCGTAGTAAGCTTTCGCGATGTTCACAAACTTTGTCGCCACCCGGAGGGTCCGGCCCGGGTCGTCGGTGAAGTCCTCCGGTCCTGCCACGCACATACGGCACTTTCCCAGGCCCGTGTCCAGCAGCTCGTACACGTCCGCCCCGGACTCTTCCAGAATATCCTTGCCCACAATGCCAATGTCCGCCGCGCCATGCTCCACATAGATGGCCACGTCGCTGGGCTTTACCAGGAAGTAGCGGATGCCCGCCTCCCGGTTCTCCACCACCAGCTTCCGGCTCTCGTTGTAGTCCTCGGGGCAGCCATAGCCCACCCCCGCCAGGAGGTTATAAACCTTGTCCCCCAGGCGGCCCTTGGGCAGGGCGATGTTCAGCATGGTTTTCTCCCCCTCCGGGGGGGCGGCTTCGCTCAGCCGGTCCAGCTCGTCCAGGTACAGGGCGAAGCCCACCGCCTTGGCTCCGGGGCGGAACTGCTCCGCCAGGGGGTCGTAGCGCCCGCCCTGGAGCACCGCCCGGGGCAGGCCCGCCACGTAGCCTTGAAGCACCAGGCCGTTGTAATACTCCATATCGTTCACCAGGGACAGGTCCAGCCGCAGCGTCTGCCCCTGGGCCGCCAAAGCGGCGCACAGGGTCCGCAGTTCCGCCAGGGCCGCTCCCATTCCGGCGTTGAGGGCAATAGGCTCCGCCTGGGCCAGCACCGCCTCCCAGTCTCCCGCCAGCGCATCCAGACGGCAGAGTGCGTCGGTCCCCTGGCGGGACAGGCCCGCCTCCTCTGCGGCGGAGCGCAGCTCGTGGAGATTCCGGTCCCGGATACAGCTAAGCAGCCGGGGCCGGGCGGCCTCTGGTGCGCCCACCGCGTCCAGCAGCCCCGCCACAAAGCCCATGTGGCTGGCCTCCAGCACGAAGTTCCGGCCCGTCAGGGCCAGGCTCTTCCCCGCTAGTAATACCGCCTGGGCGGTGATGCCGTCGTCCACCGCGCCGATGCACTCCAGGCCCATCTGGCTGATCTCCTGGAAGGTGTGGCTCTCCTGGCTGGGGCGGTAAACGTTTTCGGAGTAATAGAACCGCCCGCAGCCCCCCTCCTCAAACTGGGCGTTCTTGGCGATGGAGAGGGTGACGTCCGGCTTCAGCGCCAGCAGCCGCCCGTCCAGGTCTGTAAAGGTAATCACCTGATCCGAGGCCAGGAAGCGGCGGTTTTGCTGGTAGAGGCCGTACTCCTCAAAGCGGCCCATGCGGTACTGGCGGAAGCCCGCCTCTTCATAGAGCAGGCGGAGCCGGAGGGACAGCCGCTCCTGGGGCCGCAGCATATTCAAATCCAATTCCATGGGGTTCCTCCTTGCGGGGCAGGGCCCCGGTGATGGATTACAGTATACTCCGATTTTTTAGCATAGTAAAGCGCTAATTCGGTAGTATAATAAATTCTCTGATTTTCACAAACATGCCACGGCCCCCGGCGGATGGTTTATACCATCTTTTCCGGCTTCACCGTCTCGTCGAACGCCTCCGCCGTCAAAAGGCCCAGGGAGAGGACCGCTTCTTTCAGGGTTGTGCCGTCGTGAAGGGCTTTCTTGGCGCACTCCGCCGCCTTTTCATAGCCGATTTTCGGCGTCAGGCAGGTGACCAGCATCAGCGAGTGGTTCAGGTTCTCCTCCATCCGCTCCACGTTGGGGGTGATCCCCTCGACGCAGTGGACCCGGAAGGACTCCATAGCGTCCGCAAGCAGCCGGGCGGAAAGCTGGAAGTTATAGGCCGACACGGGCAAAAAGACGTTTAGCTGGAAGTTTCCCTGGCTGGCGGCAAAGCCGATGGCGGCGTCGTTCCCCATCACCTGCACCGCCGCCATGGTGACCGCCTCGCACTGGGTAGGGTTCACCTTCCCGGGCATGATGGAGCTGCCGGGCTCGTTCTCCGGGATGTGGAGCTCTCCCATGCCGCAGCGGGGCCCGCTGGCCTGCCAGCGGATGTCGTTGGCAATCTTCATCAGATTCGCCGCCAGGGCTTTTAAGGCCCCGTGGGCAAAGACCAGGGCGTCCTTGGAGGTCAAGGCGTGGAATTTATTCGGGTCCGGCCGGAAGTCCAGGCCCGTCAGGACCCGCAGCTCCCCGCAGACCAGCTCGTCATAGCCCTTGGGGGCGTTGAGCCCGGTGCCCACGGCGGTGCCGCCGATGGCCAGGCGGTTCAGCTCCTCCAGGGCTGCCCGGAGCATCCGGCAGGGGGCCTCCACCAGCTCCCGCCAGCCGGAGACCTCCTGGGCGAAACGCAGGGGTGTGGCGTCCTGGAGGTGGGTCCGGCCAATGCGGATCAGGTCCGGGTAAGCCGCTTCCAGCTTGCCGAAGGCCCCCGCCAGCCGCTCCGCCGCCGGGAGCACCTGATTCGCAACGGACAGCGCCGCCGCGATGTGGAGGGCGGAGGGATAGGTGTCGTTGGAGGACTGGGATGCGTTCACATGGTCGTTGGGGTGAAGGGAAACGCCCCGGTCCGCCGCCAGGTGGGCGATGACCTCGTTGACATTCATATTCGTCTGGGTGCCGCTGCCCGTCTGCCAGACCACCAGGGGAAACTCCTCGTCCCATTTCCCGGCCCGGATTTCCTCACAGGCGGCGGCTATAGCGGCGGCCTGTTCCGCCGTCAGCTTGCCCACGGCGGCGTTGGCCTTGGCGCAGGCCTCTTTTAAGTAGGCGAAGGCGGTGATGATCTCCTGGGGCTGGCGCTGGCCGCCTATTTTGAAATTCTCCAGGCTCCGCTGGGTCTGGGCACCCCAATGGCGGTCCGCCGGGACATGGATTTCCCCCATAGTATCGTGTTCGACGCGGGTGGCATTCATAGCAGTTCCCCTTTTCGTTTTTTATGGCGCTTATTATAGACGCAAAGGGCCATAAAAGCAAGGCTGTCTTTCCAGGAAAGCCATTCTGCCACAGATAAATACGCCCCAGAGGCCACTCTGGGCGTCTGCCGATTTTGGGGATTGACAGCCAGCGGTCCCGGTAGTATAATCCGTCCCGCTGTTGCAGAGGCAGTTTTTCTTTTGAGGAAAGAGGCATGTTTATGAAAGCAAAAACCCTTGCCATGAACCTAGTGCGCCCCCACATGGGACGCAGGCTGGTGGTGCTGACTGCCAGCTTAATCATCATCGGGCTTTGTGTTGCGGTATTTAAGACGGTGGGGTTTGGAACGGACCCCGGCTCAACCTTCTCCCTGGGAATTTCCGCCCGGACCGGCGTATCCTTCGGAACCTGCCAGCTTGTATTCAATCTCCTGCTGTTTTTCCCCGTCATTTTGCTGGACCTGTCCCGTATCGGCATTGGTACTGTTGGCAATATGGTGGGGCTCGGGTACATCGCGGATTTCTTTATGCGCCGGCTGGAAGCCCTGATACCGCCGGAGGGCTTTTCCATGACGGAACGGATTCTCCTCTTTGCGGTCAGCATGGTGGGGTTTTTGGTTGCCGCCTCCTTCTACATGGTGGTGGACATGGGCGTCGCGCCCTATGACGCGGTTCCCCAACTGATTGCGGCGCATACCACCAAATGGAGCTTCCGGTCCGTCCGGACGCTGTGGGACATTTCGCTTTTATCCACCGGCTTCCTGCTGGGGGCGGCGGTGGGCCTGACGACGCTGATCACCGGCTTTTGCCTGGGGCCCGCCATTGCTTTTGTGTCCAGCCGGGTAAAGGGCTGGTTTGATTGAAATTGCGTAAGCAATTCAATGGCCCCGCTGCCTGGACAGGCTTGACGGAACCTGGAAAAGCATGGTATCCTATCTCCAAAGCAAAGGAGGCGGACAACATGAAGGGACTGTCCAACGAGGAGCGGCAGCGCCTGGGGGCGCTGCTGGACCACACCTCCCAGGCGGAGGTCATGGCAAAAATTTCCCCATTTTCCCAAGCGGAGGTTCACAACCTGGCCCCGGCCCCAGTCAGGGCCCCGGAGTCTTTGGGCGTGCTGATGTTCAATATGGAGCGGGGCGTGTACCTGGACGAGCTGGGGGACTTTCTGGAGCACTGTCCGGCGGTCCGGCCCTTTGACGTGATCCTCGCCAACGAACTGGACGATGGCTGTGTCCGCTCCGGCGGAAAAAACACCACCTTAGAGCTGGCGGAGCGGCTGGGGATGAACGCGGTGTTCGGCCTGGAGTTCATCGAGCTGGTAAACGGCGCGGACCCCAAGGGCTTCCACGGCAACGCCATCTTCTCCCGCTGGCCCATCCGGCGGGCCCAGGTGGTCCGTCTGCCGGAGCAGTACAACTGGTACTTTGACCGCCAGCGGCGCATTGGCGGGCGGCTGGCGATTCTGGCGGAGCTGGACGTGGCGGGCACGCCGGTGGGCGTGGGCACCATCCACCTGGAAAACCGGACCCATGGCCCGGGCCGCCAGGCCCAGCTGGAGACCGTGCTGGCGGAGGCGGACGCTCTGTTCCCCGGCATGCCGGTGATTCTGGGCGGCGATTTGAACACCAACACCTTTGACGGTCGGGACAAGGACGCCATTCAAGCCGTGGCGGGAAGCCCCGAGCTCCAGCGCCGGTGCTTAGAGGATGTGGCGTCCTGGGAGGGCTGCCTCGTAGCGGCGGAAAAAGCGGGCTACCGCCTTCTGCCGGACAAGGCCGTGGCCACCCGGCGCAAGCCTCTCCCCGGCGGGGGGCATTTGGACCTGCGGCTGGACTGGCTGCTGGTCCGGGGGCTGGAAACCGGAGAGAGCCGTACCATCTCCACCCGGCGGGAGGACTGCGGCTTCGCTCCGGCGGGCAGCGCTCTGGCGGCGTTTACCGGGGAGGAGCTGTCCGACCACAATGCGGTCTGGGCCTCCTGCGTTCTGAACCAAAAGCCATAAGCAAAGGCGCCTGGGCGGGTCCGGCATGGACCTGCCCAGGCGCTTTTTTCTTTTACGGTATGGCCCCTTCACTGAATCAGCAAGACCAAATTCCGGTCCGTGATGAAATTGGGCACGCTGTACACCACAGCGATGGCGTCCAGGCCGTTTTCCTCTGCGTACTTCGCGGCGGAATAGCGGTAATACCGGGGGTCCAGCAGGTGGACCTCCTCAAAGTGCAGGGCCAGGAAGGGGGCCATGGAATCCGCGTAGGAATCCCGGATCACCAGCAGCTTCCCTGTTCCCTCGGGATTTTGGATGACGCAAAGAGGCTGGTTGCCCCCCAGGAAGGCGGAATATTTGTCCTTCTTCCCCAGATAGTCAGAATCATATAAGCTCGCTTCCTTTGGCGTGCCGTCCCGCCAGGAGGTGACGGAAAGGCCCTTGTCCTCCACCCAGAACTCGATGCTGTCCGGCTCCAGCCAGTGGATGCCGGACTGGGAGTAGAGGGTGCCCTGGAAGCCGTTGGAGACCGGAGGAAAGGAGCGTCTCTCATATGCCTCCTGCTCCAGCACCTCCTCCCCCCGGCCCAGGGATTCCATCAATGCGGTATAGCCGTAATAGGCCCCCAAAGTGGTCCAGTGGTGGTCCGTGCGGTAGAAAATGCCCTCCCAGGTCCTCTCCCCGGCATGGTCCCGGAGGGCCGTCAGGAAATCAATAGGCTCCACGCCCTCCAGCTCCAACCCCCGGGCGATGAACGCCGCCTGGTCCCAGCTCTCCGCCCCTTTGGGCAAATCATCCTTTCGTATTTCCGCCGCCGAGGGGATCAGGCCCAGGTACACCGGAAGCTCCGTCCGCTCCGCCAGGCGGGAGACATAGCTCAGATTCTTCTCCTCCAGGCCGTCCTTGGGGGGCTCCACCTTGGCGATCAGCGCATCGCCGCAGAGGTAGACCCCGTTGAACTCCCGCTTGCCCAGGACCTGCTCCGTCCGGGCCTTGAGGCCCGTCCATTGGTCCCGGAGGGGGAACTGGTCCGCGAAGTACTCCTCCACGCTCTTGGTAAAGCTGCCGTCCTTCAAGCTCTCCCAGGAGAATTCCGGGAGCTGGGCCAGGGTCCGGTTCTCCACGTCGGAGCGGTCCCGGTCCGGCAGGAGGAGGTGCCAGGCAAGCAGCCCCCCCAGAAACACACAGAAAAAGGCCGACAGGAAGCGGCTGTATCTTGTTGTCATCTCACCGCCTCCTTAAAACCGGAAATACAAGAAGGGATTGTAGCTGCCGTCCACCAGATAGGCGGTGGAGACCACCAGCCCCAGGGCCATCAGCACCGGGATCAGGACCTTCCTTCCCCGCTCCGGAATCTTCTTCCAAAGGTCCGCCGCCAAAGTGGTGGAGCCCAGGACCAGCAGGAGCAGAATCAGGGCCCAGCTCCGCAAGCGGTACCCGTCCGGGGCGGACCAGAGGGGCCCGTTCCCAAAGCACACCGCCAGATACCGTCCGCAGACGCCCAGGTCCTCCATGGCGAAAATGCCCCAGCCCACGAAAACCACCAGCAACGTATAGAACCGCTTCACCAAAACCGGCGTCCGGGTCAGAAGGTCTTTCAAAACGAAGCGCTCCAGGATGAGCCACAGGCCGAAATACAAGCCCCACAGGACAAAGTTCCAGCTGGCCCCGTGCCAGAAGCCGGTGCAGAACCAGACAATGAGCAGATTCCGAAGGGTCCTGGCGCTCCCCGCCCGGCTGCCCCCCAGGGGGAAGTACAGGTACTCCCGGAACCAGGAGGTCAGGGACATGTGCCACCGCCGCCAGAACTCCCCCACGGAGGTGGAGAGATAGGGGTGGTCAAAGTTCTCGTCAAAGCGGAAGCCCAGAATCCGCCCCAGGCCGATGGCCATGTCGGAGTAGCCGGAGAAGTCAAAGTAAATCTGGAGGCCGAAAGCGAACAGCCCCGTCCAGCCCCCGGCAACCGTCAGCGCCCCGGCGTTTTGAGAGGCCTGGCAGCTCTCCCACAGGGCCCCGGCGGCGTTGGCCAGCAAAACCTTCTTGGCAAGGCCCACGGTGAACCGGCAGGCCCCCTCCGCGAAGTCCTGGGACGTGACAGTCCGGTGAACCAGCTCCGCCGCCACGGTCTTGTACTTCACGATGGGCCCGGCAATGAGCTGGGGAAACAGCGTCACGTAGGCCCCGAAGTCGATGATGTTCCGCTGGACCGGTGCGTCCCGGCGGTAGACGTCGATGGTATAGCTCATGGTCTGGAAGGTGAAAAAGGAAATGCCCAGGGGCAGGGGCAGTCCCAGTTGGGGAACCGTTACCCCCGGAAGCAGGGACAAATTCGCCGCCAGGAAATCCCAGTACTTGAAAAAGCCCAAAAGCAGAAGGTTGAACACCACCGACTGCCCCACAAACCACCGCGCCAGCCGGTCCCGCTGCCGGAACCGCTCCACCAGGAGGCCGTGGGTGTAGTCGATGAAGATGGAGAGGAACATAACCCCCACGTATACCGGCTCTCCCCAGCCGTAGAAAAAAAGGCTGGTTATCAGCAGCACAAAATTACGCCGCCGAAGCGGCGTAAGAAAGTACAGTGCCAGCGTCAGCGGCAGGTATCCGAATAGAAACGTCAGACTGCTGAAAACCATGGCCTACTCCTTGGGTTGGAATGGGAGGCGGAACTGCTCCTCTAAAGTCTCCTGATGCGCCCCGGAGGCAATCAGGGCCACGTAGGTTCCCTCCCGCAGCACCTTGGCCGCCTTCCAGGCCTCCAGGCTCTCGGGGTACCAGGCCCCGCCCTCCGCCTGGGCGTCGATTCGGGCCTGGAGGATGGCGACAGCGGACTCCGCGTCCTCCTCCGTCTCCCCCTGCATCAGCACAATCTCATTTACGTCGGAGCTCATGGCCGGGACCTTGACAATCAGCTGTTTCGCGGGGATTTCGGAGAGGCCGGGGTAATAACCCTCCAGCAGCTCCCCCTCCACATCCGCCATGTAGCCCTCTTCCCAGCCGCAAAGCTCCTCCATCCCGGCGTACAGGGTGTTCAGGGCAATATCCGCCTCCTCCGCCCCGCCTTCTTCCCGCTGCCCGCCGCAGCCGGAGGCCAGCAGCAACAAAGCCGCCAGGAGCCACACCGCGTTTCTCTTCATCCCGATCTCCTCCCGCTCCCAGTTCCCGGACTGCCGGGAAAATTTTCTCGTTCTGTTCCTTGTTTTTATACAGGATTCGCGCTATAATTTCAACATCAAATCTGTAACATTCCGTAACAGTTCTTCCCTGCGGTTGTTACTTTCTGGAGGTTCGCCATGTACAGTTTCCGAAACGACTACAGCGAGGGGGCCCACCCCAAGGTGTTAAAGGCCCTCACCGAGACCAATTTCCAGCAGACCCGGGGCTACGGCCTGGACCCCCTCTGCCAAAAAACGCGGGACCTCATCCGCTCTCTCTGCGCCGCGCCGGAGGCGGACGTCCACTTCCTGGTGGGGGGCACCCAGACAAATCTGCTGGTGATTGAGGCCATGCTAAAGCCCTATGAGGCGGTGATTTCCGCCCACACGGGCCACGTCAACGTCCACGAAACCGGAGCCATTGAGGGCACGGGCCACAAGGTCATCGCCGTCCCCAGCCCCGACGGGAAGCTGACCCCCGCCATGATCGAGTCCGTGCCGGAGCTCCACAGTGACGAGCACCAGGTAAAGCCCGCCATGGCCTATGTCTCCAACACCACGGAGATCGGAACCGTCTACTCCAAGGCGGAGCTCCAGGCCCTCCGGCAGTGCTGTGACAAACACGGCCTCCTCCTCTTCCTGGACGGGGCAAGGCTGGGCTCCGCCCTGGCCTGCGGGGACATGACCCTCCCAGACTACGCGGCCCTGGCGGACGTCTTTTACATCGGCGGCACCAAGAACGGCGCCCTCTTTGGCGAGGCCCTGGTTTTCGCCAAGCCCCGGCCAGACTTCCGCTGGCACATGAAGCGCCGGGGGGCCATGCTGGCTAAGGGCCGATTGCTGGGGGTCCAGTTCCAGGCCCTGCTGGAGGACGACACCTATCTGGAGGCCGCCCGCCATGCCAACGCCCTGGCCCTCCGCCTCCGGGACGGGGTGGCCGCCTTGGGCTATCCCCTGCCGGTGGAGTCCCCCTCCAACCAGCAGTTCCCCGTCCTGCCCAACGAAGTGGTCACGAAGCTCCAGGACATGGGCTATGAGTTCGAAGTGGACCACGCCGTGGACGCGGGGCACACCATGATCCGCCTGGTGGCCAGCTGGGCCACGCCGGAACAGGCGGTGGAGGACTTCCTCCGGGACCTGGCCTCCTGCAAGTAACGCTCCCAACGCGCCCCCTCCGGGTTGACCGGAGGGGGCGTTTCGCGCTTACTGAATGTGCTCCTCGGGAAAATTGTCCAGTACCCGGAAGCCCATCTCCTCGGACGTCGCCAAGGGATATTTGTAGATGGAATCCGGGTCCTGAATGGGGCAGATCCTCTTTTCCGGCTCCAGCCGGAGAAACGGCTTCCCATCGTCTTGATTGTTGACCGCGCGCTTGTCCTCTGACATGAAACATCACCTCAGAGGAAGCATGCGCAGAACCTCGAATTCTATGTCGGAATTTAATGTAAATTCATCAGGCGGATGCCCGCCTCCTTATCCCCAGCCACGATGATATGCGCGTCATCCCGGAAGCGGTAGTTGGGGTCCACCAGGGGCACCACTACGTCGCCGCTCTTTACGCCCAGGATGTTGACATTGTACTTCTGCCGGACCTCCAGCTCCACCACCGTATGGCCCTCCCATTCCTCGGGAATCTCCAGCTCGAACACGGCAAATTTCGGCGTCAGCTCAAAGTAGTCAAAGACGTTTTCCGCAGAGAAGCGGATGGCGGCCCGGCGGGCCATGTCCATCTCCGTGTGAACCACGAAGTCCGCCCCGATCTTCCGCAGGAACTTGATCTGCCGCTCCTGGTCCGCCCGGGCCACCACGAACCGGGCCCCCAGCTCCTTCAAGGCCGCCGTGGCCTCCAGGGAGCACTGGAAGTCGTCCCGGACGCAGACAAAGCACACGTCGAAATTCCGCACCCCCAGGGCCTCCAGCACTTGCTCGTCCTGGCAGTCCCCCACGCAGGCGGCGGTGGCCATGGAGGCCACCTTGGACACCTTCTCCTCGTCCTTGTCCAGGACCATGACCTCATTGCCCAGCTCCAGCAGATACCGGGTCAGGTGCCGCCCGAAGCGGCCCAGCCCGATGACCAAAAAGGATTTCATGCTCCGTCCTCCCTCTCACCCAATCAGAATTTTTTCCGGCACATAGCGCAGGCCGTTCCCGGCGTCCCGCCCGCGGGTCACCGCCATGGCCACGGACATGCTGCCCACCCGTCCGGCAAACATCATCAAAATTACCGTCCACTTGGAAAGCAGCGGCAGCGTTCCCGTCAGATTCCGGCTAAGGCCCACGGTGCTCATGGCGGAAAAGGTCTCGTACAAGGCGTCCACCAGACCTACGCCCTGGACGCACAGCACCATACAGCCGCACAGCGCTCCGAAGAGGTAGATGCCCGCGGTGGAATAGGCCTTGTGAATGTCCCCGCCGTCCAAACGGCGGCGAAAGGCATTCACGTCGCTTTGCCGCCAGATACGCGCCCGGACCCCCAGAACCAGCACGGCGAAGGTATTCACCTTCACGCCGCCACCGGTAGACCCGGAGGCCGCGCCCACAAACATCAAAACCAGCATCAGCAGCACGCCCCCCTGGCTCAGAGAGGACTGGTCCACGGAGGCAAAGCCCGCCGTCCGGGCCGTCACCGACTGAAAGGCCGCCATCAGCGCCCGGGTGGGGCCGTCCGCCCCGGCAAAGGCGTGGTCCGCCTCCAAAAACCAAAAGGCCAATCCGCCGCCAACGAAGAGGAGCAGCGTCACCGTGAAGGCCATTTTGGAGTGGAGCCGCCAGTGGCGGAAACGCCGCCCGTGGGTCAGGATATCGTCCCACACCAGAAAGCCCAGGCCCCCGCAAATAATCAGAGCCATCAGCACAAGGTTTAGCAGCGGCTCCCCCGCCACTGTGGTGATGGACGCGCCGGTGCCCAAAAGGTCAAAGCCCGCGTTGCAAAAGGCGGAGACCGCATGAAATACCGCCATCCACAACCCCTTTCCCAAGCCGTACCGGGGACAGAACCAGAGGGTCAGCAGCGCCGCCCCTATGCCCTCGCACAGGACCGTCACCAGCAGGGCCCGCCTGGCCAGGCGGACGACACCCCCCAATTGCAGGGCCCCCACGCTGTCCTGAAGCAGGGCCCGCTGCCGCAGACCCACCCGCCGCCGGGCCAGCAGCGCCGCCGGGAGGGAGGCCGTCACAAAGCCCAGTCCTCCAATCTGAATCAGCAGCAGCAGCACGATCTGCCCGAAGGCGCTGAACTGGGTGGCGGTGTCGTACACCGTCAGCCCCGTAACGCAGGAGGCCGACGCGGCGGTAAACACAGCGCTGGTCCAGGGGATGCTCTCCCCGCTTTGGGAGGCGATGGGCAGCGACAGCAGACAGGCCCCCGCCAAAATCAGCAGGGCAAAGCCCAGGGCAAGGGTTTGTACGGCGCTTGGACGGCGCATAAAGGAGCCTCCTTTCGGCATGGCAAACTGCACTCCATTTCGTCCGGCCTTGCCGGACCTCCATTCCGTTCCGTTTGCTCTGCCTCCTACAAGGGGGAGCAGCCTCCCCCTTGATTAGCCCCACCCCCTGCGGGGAAACGGGCGGCGTGGGACGGAAAACTTCTTTTATTATACCCCGCTTTTCTCCATTTGCAAGCGGAGTGCACGCCCTCACTCCAGCAAAAGAAGGCGCTTCAAGAACGCTACACCCCGGGGCAGTACGGCCTCGTCGTCAAAGCAGAACTCCGGGGAGTGGAGCTCCGGCGTGTCCCCCACCCCCAGCAGGAAGAAAAGCCCCGGAACCCGGCGCTGGTAGAAGGAAAAGTCCTCCGCCGTCAGCGTGGGGGCCGCCAGCGGCAAGGGGGCGTGCTCCCCCAGTCCAGACCGAACCGTCTCGTAAAGCCCCTCGTGGTTCCAGACGGCGGGGTAGCCCTGGCTCAGATGAACCTCCACGCCGCAACCGGTCTCCGCCGCAATCTCCCGGCCGATCTCCTCCAGCCTTTGGCGGCAAAGGGCCTGGGTCTCGTCCCGAAAGGTGCGCAGGCTCCCCTCCAGCCGGGTCTCCCCGCTGACGGCGTTCCGCACCCGGCCGGAGACCATCTTTCCAAAGCGCAGCACCACCGGCTCCTCCCCCGGCAGGGCCTTCGCCATGGCGTAGGCCCGAAGCAGGTACTCCGCCCCCGCCGCCAGGGCATCGACGCCCTCCGACGCCTTGCCGATGTGGACGCTTTTTCCAGTGAGGCTGACCGTCACCTCGTTGGACCGGGCCATGATGGGACCGGGGCGGCAGTGGACCTTGCCCAGCTCCAGCTTGGGCCACAGGTGCATGGCAAACACCCGGGTGGCATGGTACTGCTCCAAAATTCCGGTATCACAGAGCTTTTCCGCCCCGCCGGTGGTCTCCTCGGAGGGCTGGAAGAGGAAGAGGACGTTCCGGGGCAGCGTCTCCCGGTGAGCGGCGGCGTACTCCGCCAGAGCCAGGGCCATGGCGGTGTTTCCATCGTGGCCACAGGCGTGCATGGCCCCGGAGTTTTCAGAGGAGAAGTCCAGGCCGGTGGCCTCCTCAATGGGCAGGGCGTCCATATCCGCCCGGAAGGCCACGGTCTCGTCCTTCCCGGCGTCCAGATAGGCGCAGACGCTGGATGGAATGGGAGAAAACGCCTCCAGCTCAAAGCTGGCCAGGGCGGAATATACATAGGCACAGGTCTCCGGCAGGCGGTCGTCCAGCTCAGGGATACGGTGCAGAGCACGGCGGTATTCAACAACGGACAGCATAACGTTGCCTCCTTAGCGTTCATTCAACAACTCCCAATATAGCACGCCTCGCCGGAGGGAGGCAAGAGGCGGCGGCGTTTTCGTCGGTTTCCACAAGAATTTTTTTCTGCTTCCCTCTTGCAACTGGGCTGGGGAGATGTTATGATAGCAAAAAATGAGATAGAGGCGCGGAGACGATGAAGTCGCGGGAGCCGGCAGGCTGGGAACGCGGCGGGGGCAGCTCCGCCGAATCCTCCGCCCAGGCGTGGGCGGGAGATGGGCCCGGGGGAAAGACCTCCGGGACTGTCCGTGGTGATAAACCGCGGGGGCGCTATCCGCTTACAGAGCCGTCACGCCGCCCCCGGCGTGCACACTGTCGGTAGGAGCGCGGTCTCTACCGGCTTTTTTTATACCAAACCGCCACCATCCGACTATACAAACATCTGGAGGGCATTCAAATGAAATTCAACAACCCCACTGGCTCCATCGTCGCCATGATCACCCCCTTTCACCAGGACGGCAGCGTCAACTTTGACGCGCTCACCAATCTCCTGGAGCGGCAGATTGCCGCCGGGACCGACGGCATCCTCACCCTGGGCACCACCGGCGAATACCCCACCATGAGCCACGAGGAGGACGCCTCCGTGGTGGCCCACACCATCAAGGTGGTAAACGGCCGGGTTCCCGTCATCGTGGGCAGCGGCTCCAACTGCACCGCCACGCAAATTGAAAAGAGCATGGAGTATCAGGACATGGGGGCCGACGCTCTGCTGCTCATCGCCCCCTATTACAACAAGGCCAATCCGGAGGGCATGGTCCGCCATTTCGCCGAGACGGCGGACCGGGTGAAAATCCCCTGCCTGCTCTACAACGTGCCGGGCCGCACCGGCTGCTCCATCCCCGTCTCCGTGGTGGAGGAGCTCTGCAAGCACCCCCAGATCTCCGGCATCAAGGAGGCCAGTGGGGACATGTCCTATGCCATGAAAATCGCCCACTGCGTAGGGCCGGACTTCGCCCTCTACTCCGGAAACGACGACATCACCCTCCCCCTGATGAGCATTGGCGGCAGCGGCGTGATCTCCGTCTTTGCCAACGTCTGTCCCGACGTGTGCCATCAGATCGTGGCGGACTACGCCGGTGGAAACCAGGCCCGGGCCCTGGAAAACCACCTGAAGTACCTGGAGCTGATGAACGGCCTCTTTATGGAGGTGAACCCCATTCCTGTAAAGTCCGCCCTGAACATGATGGGCCTGAGCGCCGGTCCCATGCGCCTGCCCCTGTGCGAAATGAGCAGCGCGCACCAGGCGGCCCTCCGGGCTATGCTGGAGGAGGCGGGACTGCTGTGAGATATATCCTGATCGGCCGGGGCAAAATGGGCCGCCTCATCCAGGAGACCGCCCAAACCGCCGGGGATGAGATCGAGGCCGCCTTCGGTCGGGAGGACCTGGACCGGCTGGGGAAGCTGGGCCGGGTCGCCGATGTGGTCATCGACTTTTCCCAGCCCGGGGCCCTGCCAGAAATCGCCTCCTACGTCCGCCGGACCGGCACACCCCTGCTCTCCGGCACCACCGGGTTTACCCCGGACCAGCTCCGGCAGCTGGAGTCCCTGGGAAGCTCCGCTCCAGTGCTGTGGAGCGCCAACTACTCCCTGGGTGTGGCCGTGCTCTGCCGGGCCCTGGCGGCGGTGTCCGGGGTACTGAAGCCAGACTTTGACATCGAGCTGACGGAGACCCACCACAACCAGAAAGCCGACGCCCCCAGCGGCACCGCCAAGCTGCTGCTGGAGGCCATGGACCCCGCCCACGCCCTGACCCCGGTCTATGGCCGGGAGGGCAACACCGGACGGCGGCGGAAGGAGGAAATCGGCGTTCACGCCCTCCGAGGGGGCACCGTGGCGGGAACCCATACCGTCCACTTCTTCGGCCCCGACGAGGAGCTGGAGTTCACCCACCGGGCCGCCAGCCGCCAGATTTTCGTCAACGGCGCGCTGCACATGGCCCGGCTGCTGCCGGGGAAGCCCAACGGAGTATACGACCTGCAAAAAATTCTGTTTGGCGCCTAAGCGCGATTTCTGTTTTAACCGCCCCAGGAAAAACGGACACACACGTCCCTCTATCTCGTTTATCAGGAGGTTCCTATGAACGCACAGGAAATCATCGACTATATTGCGAACTCGGAAAAGAAAACCCCGGTGAAGCTCTACGTCAACACCACCGGCCCTGTGGATTTCGGCTCCGCCAAGGTCTTTGGCGATCGGAACAGCTTCACCGTCTTTGGAGACTGGGCGGAGCTGGGTCCCATTCTGGAGGCCAACCGGGAGAAGATTGCCGATCTCGTCGTGGAGAACGACCGCCGGAACTCCGGCGTGCCCCTGCTGGACCTCAAGTGCGTCCAGGCCCGAATTGAGCCCGGCGCCATCATCCGGGAGAAGGTGGAAATCGGCCAGGGGGCCGTCATCATGATGGGGGCCGTCATCAACATCGGCGCGGTGGTGGGCCCGGGCACCATGATTGACATGGGGGCCGTGCTGGGCGGTCGGGCCACTGTGGGCGCCCGCTGCCACATCGGCGCGGGAGCCGTACTGGCCGGCGTGGTGGAGCCTGCCTCCGCCACCCCCGTCGTCGTGGAGGACGGGGTGCTGGTGGGAGCCAACGCCGTGGTCATCGAGGGGGTACACATTGGCAAAAACGCGGTGGTGGCCGCCGGGGCCATCGTCATCGAGGATGTGCCCGACAACGCCGTAGTAGCCGGAAGTCCGGCCCGAATCATCAAGATGAAGGACGAGAGAACCGAGGGCAAGACGGCCCTGGTGGACGCGCTCCGAAAACTTTAAAGCCAAAAAACCGCCTGGGAAGCTGTTTCCCAGGCGGTTTTTTCTCACCAAATCAAGGTTGCGAAATAGTCCTCCAGCGTCTCCGCCCGGCGGATCAGTTCCACACTGCCGTCCTCTCGGAGGAGCAGCTCCGCCGAGCGGAGCTTGCCGTTGTAGTTGTAGCCCATGGAAAACCCGTGGGCCCCTGCGTCGTGGATCACCAGCAGGTCTCCCCGGTCCACCTTGGGCAGCATCCGGTCCACGGCGAACTTGTCGTTGTTCTCGCAGAGGCTGCCCGCCACGTCATACTTGTGGTCGCAGGGGGCGTTCTCCTTCCCCATCACCGTGATGTGGTGATAGGCCCCGTACATGGCCGGGCGCATCAGGTTGCAGGCACAGGCGTCCACCCCGATATACTCCTTATAAATATGCTTCTCATGGATGGCCCGGGTGACCAGGTGCCCGTAGGGGGCCAGCATATAGCGCCCCAGCTCCGTGTAGAGGGCCACGCCGTCCATCCCGGCGGGGACCAGGATTTCCTCATAGGCCCTGCGCACGCCCTCTCCGATGACGGCAATGTCGTTTTCCGCTTCCTCCGGGCGGTAGGGCACCCCCACGCCGCCGGAGAGGTTGATGAAGGTGACCCGGCACCCCGTCTCCGCCTGGAGCTCCGCCGCCAATTGGAAGAGGATGCGGGCCAGGGCGGGGTAATAGTCGTTGGACAGCGTGTTGGAGGCCAGGAAGGCGTGAATACCGAACTCCTTAGCCCCCAGCTCCTTCAGCCGCCGGAACGCCTCCGCCAGCTGGGGCCGGGTCATGCCGTATTTCGCGTCGCCGGGGGTGTCCATCACCTGCACGCCGTCCCGGCTCTCCCCCAGGGTGAATACCCCGCCGGGGTTGTAGCGGCAGCAGATTTTCTCCGGCACCTTCCCCACGGCCTTCGTTAGGGTATCGATGAGGGTAATGTCGTCCAGGTTGACGATACCCCCCAGGCGGCAGGCGGCTTGGAACTCCTCCTCCGTGGTGTTGTTGGAGGAAAACATAATCCCCGCCTCCCCGGTGACACCGCAGCGCTCCGCCAGGGCCAGCTCCGCCAGGGACGAGCAGTCGCAGCCGCAGCCCTCCCCATGGAGGATTTTCAAAATGGCGGGGGTGGGCGTGGCCTTCACGGCGAAGTACTCCCGGAAGCCGGGATTCCAGGCGAAGGCAGCCTTTAACCGCCGGGCGTTCTCCCGGATACCCTTCTCATCGTAGATGTGGAAGGGGGTGGGATATTGGGCGGCGATGGCCTCCAGCCGCTCTTTTGTGACAAAGGGTGTTTTCATAAAACGACCTCGCATCTTTTAAAATCTGATTTTCCTATTGTATCCGCCCTCTTCCGGCCCTGTCAAGAAGTTTCCCAAAAATCACGCGATATACTTTTCAAAAAATAACCCTTGCCTTCCGCCGTCCCCGGCGGTACAATGGGGGAAACAACCTCCGCCCCTGGGCGGAGACGGGAGGTATGGTGATGGGAACAATCATCGTGAACGCCGTAGGCGAGCAGTGCCCCATTCCGGTGGTAAAGGCCACTCGGGCCCTGCGGGCCATGACGGAGCCGGGCATTTTGGAGGTCCATGTGGACAATGAGATTGCCGTGCAGAACCTGAGCCGGATGGCTGCCGGGCACAAGCTGGCGGCCAAATCCGAGAAGCTGGGCGAGAAGGAATTTGTGGTCTCCATGGAAGTGACGGACCCCGCCGGGGAGGCCCCCCTGGAGGAGCCGCCCCTGGTCTGCGCTCCAGACCAACGGGGAAATCTGGTGGTGGCGGTGGATAGCGCCGTCATGGGCCGGGGCAGCGACGAGCTGGGTACGGTGCTGATGAAGGGCTTTCTCTACGCCGTCAGCCAGCTGCCGGAGCTGCCGGGCACCATGCTCTTTTACAACGGCGGAGCCCGCCTCACCTGTCAGGGCTCCGAGTCTCTGGAGGACCTGAAAAGTCTGGAGGCCCAGGGGGTGGAAATTCTCACCTGCGGCACCTGCCTGAACCACTACGGGCTGGCGGAGGCGCTGGCGGTAGGGAGCGTTACCAACATGTACGCCATCGTGGAGAAGCTGGCGGGGGCGGCCAAGGTGATCAAGCCGTGATCTACCTGGACAACGCCGCCACCACCCGAACCAAGCCCCCCGCCGTGACCCAGGCTGTTCTGGAAGCCCTGTCCTCTTACGGCAACTGCGGCCGGGGGGGGCACCAGGGGGCCCTGTCCGCCGCCCGGACCATCTACGAAACCCGGGAGAAAATCGCCGCCCTGCTGGGCTGTCCCCGGGCGGACCACGTATGCTTTACCCCAAATTCCACCCAGGCGCTGAACATCGCCGTCAGCGGCCTGCTGGGGCCGGGGGACCACGTGATTTCCACGGACCTGGAGCACAACTCCGTCCTCCGGCCCCTGTATCGTCTCCGGGAAGCGGGAGGGGCCGTGGATTTCGTCCCGGCGGACAGCCGGGGACAGCTGGACTACGGCGGGTTTGGGCGCCTTCTCCGGCCGGAAACAAAGGCCATCGTCTGCACCCACGCCTCCAACCTGACGGGGGACGTGGTGGACATCGCGTGGGTGGGTCGCTTCGCCCGGGAACACGGACTTCTTTTTATCCTGGACGCCTCCCAGACGGCGGGGGTTCTGCCCATCGACATGGTGGCTCTGGGTATCGACGTGGTGTGCTTCACCGGCCACAAGAGCCTGATGGGCCCCCAGGGCACCGGGGGGCTGTGCCTCCGGGAGGGGCTGGAAATCCGCCCCTTCGCTGTGGGGGGCACCGGGGTCCAGAGCTACTCCGAGGCCCAGCCCGGCGAGTATCCCACCCGATTAGAGGCCGGGACCCTCAACGGCCATGGTCTGGCGGGACTGAGCGCCGCCCTGGACTTCCTGGCGGAAACCGGCATTGAGCACATTCACGCCCATGAGGACGCCCTGGTCCGCCGGTTTTATGAGGCGGTCCGGGACCTGCCGGGGGTAACGGTCTACGGGGATTTTTCCGCTCCAGTCCGGGCCCCTGTCGTGACGCTGAACATCGGGGATTTCGATTCCGCCGAAATTTCCGACGAGCTGGCGGAGCGCTTTGACATCGCCACTCGTCCCGGGGCCCACTGCGCCCCCCGGCTCCACTGTGCCCTGGGGACGGAGGAACAGGGGGCCGTCCGCTTTTCCTGGTCCTATTTCAATACGGAGGCGGAAACCGACGCGGCGGCGGAGGCGGTTCGGGTCCTGGCCCAGGAGGCGCTGGAGGGATGAGACAAAAAACCGAAACGTGCGTGGTGACCTTCCGCACCACGGCGGGAGCCATGGCCATGGAGGCCGCCTGTAAAGCCACAGGGCTGCCGGGACGGCTGATTCCCGTGCCTCGGAGCGTCACCGCCGGATGCGGCTTGTGCTGGGCCGCGCCGATGGAGAGCCGGGAGGCACTGGAAGAGCTGGTCATAAAAAAACGCTTGGATGTGGACGGGATTTATGCTATCATCCTCTAAGAGGTGATGCGCGTGAGCAGTATTTGCGAGGACTGTGTTTGCTATGACTACGACGAGGAGCTGGAAGCCTTCGTCTGCACCATGGACCTGGATGAGGACGAGATGGAGCGTTTTTTGAAGGGAACCAACACGGCTTGTCCCTTCTACCGCCCCGGCGGGGACTACAAAACCGCCGGGAAGCAGTGAGGGGGAACTGTCGTGGAATTGGTAGACCTGTATGACGAAAACCGCCTCCCCTTGGGGCGGACGGCGGAGCGAAGCGGCCCCAAGGGCCCCGGCGAGCTGCGGCTGGTAGTCCATGTCTGCGTCTTTGACCGCCGGGGGCGGCTGCTCATCCAGCAGCGGACGGCGAAGAAATTCATCTTCCCAAACCTCTGGGACGTGTCCGTAGGCGGCGGCGTGGACGCCGGGGAGACCAGCCGCCAGGGAGCGGAGCGGGAAGTCCGGGAGGAGCTGGGCGTTTCCCTGGACCTGAGCGGCCTCCGGCCCTCGGTGACGGTGAACTTCGACGGCGGTTTTGACGATTTTTACATTCTCACAAGGGACCTCTCTCTGGAGGACCTGACCCTCCAGGAAGAAGAGGTGCAGGCCGTCCGCTGGGCCTCTCTGGAGGAGATTCTGGACATGCTGAGCCGGGGAACCTTCATTCCCTATCCGGAGAGCTTCCTGCGGTTCCTCTTCGACATGCGAACCCAGTTCGGCTTTCCCACGAAATAGCGGCAAAAAACCGGAAGGGGCCTCCCCTTCCGGTTTTTTCAGGAATCGCTCTCCCCGTATTCCTCCTGCCAGGCGGCCATCTCCGCCTCATCCTTGTCGTCCAGGGCGTGCAGGCCGCTCCGGCCCTCCATGTGGTGGGTCAGCTCGTGGGAGAGGGTCTGCCGGAGCTCCTCCTCCCAGTCCTCCTTCGTCCACTCCTCGTTTTCCGCCATGGCGGCGAAGGAGCCGTAGTAGAGGTTGATATACCGTCCCAGCAGATCGTCGCAATACTCCCCCAGGATGTATACCTGCCCCTTGGGAAACTCCTGGTCCGGCACGGCTTCTTCCTGAAGGTTCACGCCGCCGTTGAGCCCGTCGAAAAGGGCTTCCGGGAAGGACTCCGCCAGCGTGTCCAGAAGGTCCCCCGCCTGTTCAAAGCTCAGGACCATGGCCCCTCCAAAATGGCGGCCTCCAGCTCCTCCATGGTGTCCGCCAGCTGGTCTGCCCCGGCCTCCTCCAGGGAGGCGCGGGGGCGGAAGCCCCAGGTGACGCCGCAGGCCTTCAAGCCTGCGTTGTGGCCGGTGTGGATGTCCGTGGCGCTGTCCCCCACGAAGAGGGTGGTTTCCGGCTCCACGCCCAGCTCCTTCATGATGCCGCGAAGCCCCGCCGGGTCCGGCTTCACGGGCACGCCGTCCACCTTCCCCCGGACCAGCTGGAAAAAGCCAGGCAGGTAGTGCTCCACCATCTCCCGGCTGAAGCTGTCGGCCTTGTTGGAGTAAACGGCCATCTGGACCCCGGCGGCCTTCAGCCGCTCCAAAAGTGCCGGGATGCCGGGATAGGGCACGGTGGCGTCCATGTTGTGCTCCCCGTAGTACTCGCTGAACTGGGCCAGGGTGTTCACCAGAATCAGGGGGCTCTTGCAGCCCTCGGGGGAAAATTTGGAAACCAGGTTGGGGATGCCGTGGCCCACCATGGCCTTGAACGCCTCCAGGGAGTGCTCCGGCCAGCCGTTGCGGCGGCAAACCCAGTTCCCCGCGGCGGCCAGGTCCTCGATGGTGTCCAGCAGGGTCCCGTCCAGGTCGAAAATTACGGTATGATACATACGCACCTCATCATCAGTTCTCAAAAAAGTGAAGGGGCTCGATCTCTTATTTATGCCCAGCCCTCAAATATTCTAACAAGCCCCCTTTCCCTTTGCAAGTGACGAAGGGACTGAAAGCCAAGGCTTTCCGCGGCGGCTTTTTTAGCGTATCTGGCAAAAAGGAACGGCAAACCGGAAGGGCCGCCCTTGACTTTTTCTCCCAAAGCGTGGATAATGGCAGTGTCTTATTACCAAACCCGCCGGGCTTCCCCGGCTTGACATGGAGGTTTACCTATGGCGACCGACAGCCGCTTTTTCCAGGACATGGAGGACCGCATCCCCAAGGGGACGGTCCGCACCCGCTTCGCCCCTTCCCCCACGGGCTACATGCACGTGGGCAATCTCCGCACCGCCCTGTATACCTGGCTCATCGCCCGGCATCACCACGGCACCTTCATCCTCCGCATTGAGGACACGGACCAGGGCCGCCTGGTGGAGGGCGCCACGGACGTGATTTACCGCACCATGGCCGAGTGCGGCCTGACCCATGACGAGGGTCCCGACGTTGGCGGCCCCACAGGGCCCTATATCCAGTCGGAGCGCCGGGACCTCTACGGGAAGTACGCCAAGCTCCTGGTGGAAAAGGGCGCGGCCTACTACTGCTTCTGCGAGAAAACCGAGTCCGAGGAGGACAGCGGCAACTTCGATCGGGCGGCGGACCCCTGCCGGGAGCTCTCTCAGGAGGAGATCGACGCCAATCTGCTGGCGGGCATGCCCTACGTCATCCGCCAGCGCATCCCCCAGGAGGGGACCACCACCTTCCACGACGTGAGCTTTGGCGACATCACCGTGGAGAACAAGACCCTGGACGACCAGGTGCTCTTGAAACGGGACGGCCTGCCCACCTACAACTTCGCCAACGTGGTGGACGACCACCTCATGGGCATCACCCACGTGGTCCGGGGCAGCGAATACCTCTCCTCCGCCCCGAAATACAATCTCCTGTACGAGGCTTTCGGCTGGGAGATTCCCACCTACGTTCACTGCTCCCCCGTCATGCGGGACCAGCACAACAAGATGAGCAAGCGCCATGGAGACCCCTCCTATGAGGACCTGATTGCCCAAGGCTACCTGACCCCCGCCGTGCTGAACTACGTGGCCCTGCTGGGCTGGGCCCCCAAGGGGGAGCGCAGCGAGCAGGAGGTCTTTTCTCTGGAAGAACTGGTGGACGCCTTCGATATCGCGGGCATCTCCAAGTCCCCCGCCATCTTCGACATCGAAAAGCTGACCTACTTCAACGCCCTGTATCTGCGGGCCATGGCCCCGGAGGACTTCGCCAAAATCGCGGAGCCCTATATCCGGCAGGCCGTGAAGAACCCCGCCGTTGACCCGGCGGCGGTGGCCGCCCTGCTTCAGGCCCGGTGTGAAAGGCTGACGGACATCCCGGAGAAGGTGGACTTCTTCGACGCGCTGCCGGAGTATGACGTTTCCCTTTTCACCAACAAAAAATCCAAGACCGACGCAGAGGTCTCCCGAAACATGCTGGAGGCCGCCGTCCCCGCCCTGGAGGCCCTGGAGAACTGGACCCAGGAAGCTGTCCACGACTGTCTTATCGGCCTGGCGGAATCCCTGGGCGTCAAGAACGCCACGCTGATGTGGCCCGTCCGCATCGCCGCGGCGGGCAAGCAGGTGACACCCGGCGGCGCTGTTGAAATCTGCCACATTTTAGGCAGGGAGGAAACCCTCCGCCGCCTCCGCCTCGGGCTTGGGAAGCTGTAATCCCTCCCCCGCATAATCTGAAATAAAGGACTGGTTTTATCACATGAGCAAGCTCACCATCCCCCAGGGCTATCGGATGCCCCTGAGCAACAACGAGCTCCAGCGGGCCATTGAACTCATCCACGAGGACTTCCAGCGCAACCTCACCCTCCGGCTGAACCTGCACCGGGTCTCCGCCCCCCTGTTTGTGGACGGACGCACCGGCTTGAACGACGATCTGAACGGCGTGGAGCGGCCCGTGACCTTCGACATCCCCGACGTGGGGGCCGAGGGCCAGGTGGTCCACTCCCTGGCCAAGTGGAAGCGCCTGGCGTTAAAGCGCTATGAGTTCCCCCGGGGCATGGGTCTTTTCACCGACATGAACGCCATCCGCCGGGACGAGGTGGTGGACAATCTCCACTCCATCTACGTAGACCAGTGGGACTGGGAGAAGCACATCGGCCAGGAGGACCGGAAGCTCCAGTATCTAAAGGACACGGTGCGGGACATCGTGGGCGGGCTGTGCGACACCGCCTCTGTTCTGCGCAACCACTTCCCCGCCCTGACCTTCCGGCCCGACCGGGACGTGTACTTCATCACCACCCAGGAGCTGGAGGACCGCTTCCCGTACCTGGACCCCGCCGAGCGGGAGACGGAAATCTGCCGGAAGCACCGGACGGTGTTCCTCATGCAGATCGGCAAGACTCTGAAATCCGGGAACCGCCACGACGGCCGGGCCCCGGACTACGACGACTGGGAGCTGAACGGGGACATTCTCATGTGGAACCCGGTGCTCCAGCGCTCTTTCGAGGTGTCCTCCATGGGCATCCGGGTGGACGCGGCGGCCATGGACCGCCAGCTCACCGCCGCAGGGTGCGACGAGCGGCGGAAGCTGCCCTTCCACCAGATGCTGTTGAACGGGGAACTGCCCCAGTCCATTGGCGGCGGCATCGGCATGTCCCGTGTGTGCATGCTGCTGCTGGAGGCCTGCCACATCGGTGAGGTCCAGGTCAGCCTCTGGGACAAGGAGACCCTGGAAGGCTGCGAAAAGGCGGGGATTACCCTCCTGTAAACCTGTGATCATAGAGAAGGACCGGAGGGGACGCTTCCCCGCCGGTCCTCTTTTTTCTTACTGGCTCGCGTCCGTGCCGCCGTCCTCGGGCCGGAGGAAAATCTCCTCGCCGTCCTCCGTCTCATGGCGCTCGATTTCCCATTCCCCCTCCGGTTCCGTCCGTTCGTTGGTCCAGCCCATGTCGTTCTCCGTCAGGAACGCCTCCGCCGCTGCAGGGTCCGCCTTGGCGGAGTCCAGGGGCAGGGTGAAGAGGGCGTGGACGCCGGTGAAATCGTACGCGAAGGCGATGGTCCCGTCGTCTGCCATGGTGAAAATGGTGTTATTGGGCACAAAGCCCTCGTAGAAGGCCATATAGACCGTGCGGTCCGCGAACATCTCAATGCTCTGGGTGTCCAGCAGGTAATAGTACGCGCCGTCCTTGGCAAAGCCCTGGGCAAAGGCGCCCAACGTCCAGTTGTTCACCGCCGCAGGGGAACAGCCCGCTACCAGCGGGGTCATGACATATCCGCTGAAATCGAAGGTCTCATTTTCCAGCGGCTCCCCGTCCAGGCGGCGCAGGGCCAGGACGGAATAGGTGTGGTCCTTTTCCAGGTCCTGGTTCAGCGTGTCCAGGTTCCGCCCGGACACCAGGCCCAGCAGGGTGATGGAGAAGTCCCCGCTCTCCACGGTTTCGTTGATCTCGATGGCTTCGGGGCCCTTGAAGGCCTCCGCCAGCAGGGGCTGGTCGTGCTCCTCCGCCACCTGGGCGGGGGTGAGCCACAACATGGCGGCGGACACGGACACCGCCAGCAGGGCGATGCAGGCGGCGGCCAGCACCGCGATCTTTTTGGTTTTGCTGATAGTCATGTCAGTACGCTCCTTTTCCAATTCGCGGGCGCGATTTCGCAGCAGGTTCGCCGTCCGCTCTTGAAAATCCGCGGAAAAGGAGAGCTCGTCGAAGGCCTTTCGGTAATCGTTCATACAACGTCCTCCCTCAGCATCTGCCGCAGCCGCTCCCGGCCGCGGGCCAGGCGGGTGCCCACCGTGGCGGCGGGCAGGCCCAGCAGTTTGGCAATTTCTTTGATGGAATATCCCTCGTAGTAATGGAGGTGGATGACGGCCCCATACATCTCCGGCAGGGCCCGGACGGCGGAGCGAAGCTCCTCCCCGGGGCTCTCCGGGGCCGCGGGCTCCGTCACGTCCTCCAGAGGGACGTTGCGCTGTTCCGCCTTCCGGCGGATGTCGCTGGCGCGCTGAAGGGTGGTGCGAATCAGCCAGGCCTTTTCGTGCTCCGGGTCCCGGAAAACGGGCCGGGCGGTGAGCAGGCGCAAAAACGCCTCCTGCACGGCGTCCTCCGCATCGGCGGTGGAACCCAGGCGGGTGCACGCCAGGCGCAGCAGCATGTCACTGTAGGCCGAGACAATCCGGCGGATGGTTTCATCGGTACCAAATGGAACCACGCTTCTCACTCCCTTCTGCTTACAACACGGCTGGGCGGCGGGAAATTTTTCACGATGCCGAAAAAATCTTCCAGCTCTATTATAAATGGTACTTTCCCACAAAGACTTTGTGGATTCTCACAAAAAGGGAAAAAAGTTATGACAAATCTGAGGGGGTGTTGTATAATGTACCCGTATCCGATTCCCCCTGAATGAAAAACCCGGAGGGAATTGACGCCATGCTTTGCAGATGCCGCCGTGGCCGGCGGCAAGCAAAACGGCTCTCAGCAAATGAATTTCCGAATGATCCATTCGGAAATAATACAGTCGCCGGACCGGCGAGGAAGGAGTTCCCGGTGAAACTACAGGACAGCATCACGGCCCAGACCGCCGTTTCCGAAGCCCCTGCGGTAGCCCTGCCCCGCACCATTCACCTGGTCCCCATGGACCATCTGAACGGCTTCGACGTGCGGCCGGGCTTTTACGAAATCAACGGCGCCACCGCCATCCCCGGCGGCGTAAACTTTACAGTCCACTCCCACGGGGCCACATCCATCGAGCTCTTGCTCTTCCAGCGGGGAGAGGAGGAGCCCTACGCCGTCCTCCCCTTCCCAGAGCGCTACCGCATCGGAAACGTGTACTCCATGATTGTATTCAAGCTGAATATTGAGGAGTTTGAGTACGCCTTCCGGGTGGACGGCCCCCGGGACGTGGAGAGGGGCCTGATTTTTGACAAGACAAAATACCTCCTGGACCCCTATGCCCGGGCGGTGACGGGGCAGAGCCAATGGGGCGTGAAAGACGGCTCTGGCCAGCACTACAAGGCCCGGGTCGTCAAGGACGACTTCGACTGGGGCAACATGACCCGGCCCCTGATTCCCATGGAGGATCTGGTGATCTACGAGCTTCACGTCCGGGGCTTCACCATTCACGGCTCCTCCGCCGTGGCCGCCCCGGGAACCTTCGAGGGGCTGCGGGAGAAGATTCCTTATTTAAAGGAACTGGGCGTCAACGCCGTGGAGCTGATGCCCATTTTCGAGTTTGACGAGATGCAGGACGCCCGGCAGGTGGACGGGGAACAGCTCTACAACTACTGGGGCTACAACACCGTCAGCTTCTTCGCCCCCAACACCAGCTATGCCTCCGGTATCGAATACAACCGGGAGGGCAACGAGCTCAAGCGCCTGATTCAAGACTGCAACGAAAACGGCATCGAGGTCTATCTGGACGTGGTATTCAACCACACGGCGGAGGGCAACGAGGACGGACCCTTCTTCTCCTTCAAGGGCTTCGACAATAACATTTACTACTTACTCACCCCCGGCGGGCAGTACTACAATTTCAGCGGCTGCGGAAATACCCTGAACTGCAACCACCCCATTGTCCACCAAATGATCATCGACTGCCTCCGTTACTGGGTGACGACGTACCACATCAGCGGCTTCCGCTTTGACCTGGCCTCCATCCTGGGCCGGAACGAGGACGGCTCCCCCATGCACAAGCCCCCCCTGCTCCAAGCCATGGCCTTCGACCCCATCCTGGGGGACGTGAAGCTCATCGCCGAGGCTTGGGACGCCGGCGGGCTCTATCAGGTGGGCTCCTTCCCCGCCTGGAACCGCTGGGCGGAGTGGAACGGCCGCTACCGGGACGACATGCGCCGCTATCTCAAGGGGGACGCGGGCTGCGCCCAGGCCGCCGCCCTCCGGATGGTGGGCTCCCGGGACATCTACCAGTCCGGGGAGCGGAAGAACGCCTCCGTGAACTTCATCACCTGCCACGACGGCTTCACCCTTTGGGACCTGTACTCCTACAACGTAAAGCACAACGAAAAAAACGGCTGGGGCGGCACCGACGGGGCCAACGACAACAACAGCTGGAACTGCGGAATCGAGGGGCCCACGGAGGACCCGGAAATCAACGCCCTCCGGCGGAGGATGGTCCGCAATGCCTTCGCCCTTTTGATGTGCAGCCGGGGCATCCCTATGTTCCTGGCGGGAGACGAGTTCTGCAACACCCAATTTGGAAACAACAACGCCTATTGCCAGGATAATTTGACCTCCTGGCTGGACTGGCGGATGCTGGAGGACAACCGGGACATGTTCCGTTTCTTCCAGTTCATGATTGCTCTGCGAAAGCGCTTCCGGATTCTCCGGGCCAACCTCTCCGACGGGTACTACGGCTTCCCCGACGTCAGCTTCCACGGCGTCACCCCCTGGCGCACCCAGTTTGAGGACCACGAGCGCTATGTAGGCGTACTCTTCGCCGGGCAGGCGGAGGACGAGGCTCCCCAGATTCTCTACACCGCTTCCAACGCCTATTGGAAGCCCCTGGAGGCAGAGCTGCCGGAGCTGCCCCGGAATCTGGTCTGGGAACAGCTGGTGGACACCTGGGAGGCGGAGCAGCGGGCGGAGGACATCCCCAATGGCCAGTTCTCCATCGGTCCCCGGAGTGTGAAGGTCTTTGCCGCCCGGTCCCGGTGAGGGTGTCATGCCTGTGACTGAATTTTTACTGTTCGCCGCGTTTATCCTGGGGATGGCTCTGCTTGGTATGTGGCTTTGCCTCTGGGTTGCGAAAAAAGCGGGCATCCGGCCGCTGCCGGCAGGCTACCATTCCTACAAAAAGCTGTTCTATGACAACTGGAACGGAGTTCTGGATACCCGCACGTCCGCTCGCCACCGATTCAGTTTCGGATCTAAAAAAGGCGGCACGCTCACCATGGAAGTGATTCATACCAAGGGTTCGATGGTTCTGGAATTCTATAGCAAGGATGGTCGGGTTCTCCAGTCTTGGCGAAATGGGGACCCGACATCCTTCACAGTGGAACTTCCGCCTGGAGTACAGATCTACATGCGGGCGAATATGGCCTATTTCACCGGCAGCATCCGCTTCCTCCGGTAGGAGCAACCGCCGGTTGCTTGACGGGTCTGCCTCTCCGTGATAAGCTGATATCACAAAGGAGGCGCACCCATGAACTTTAAAGATCACTTCACGTCCCTGCGGAAAAAGGCGGGCCTTTCTCAAAACGAGATTGCAGAAAAGCTCTTTGTCACCCGGCAGGCGGTCTCTCGCTGGGAGCAGGGCGACACGGTACCGGAAATCGAGACTCTGCAAGCCATCTCCAAGCTCTTCAACGTCACCATCAACGATCTTCTCGGCTATCCCACGGACCTCCGGTGCCAGAGCTGCGGCATGCCTCTCACCCCCGAGCACATGGGCCGGAACCCGGACGGAACGCTTAACCAGCACTACTGCGAGTGGTGCTGGGATAACGGGGCGTTCCTCCGGGACTGCACCTTGGAAGAGATGGTGGAGCAGTGCCTCCCCCACATGCCCGGCGATCCGGAGGCCAACCGGACATACATGACGGAGCTGCTGCCTACCCTGGACCGCTGGAAGGCGGTATAACCAAATACGCCAGACGGAGCGTCCTTTAGGGCGCTCTGTTTTTTTGCGGGTAATTTTCAGATGCTTTCCGATTTCTGCTTTTCAGAATTTTGATAAAATTTGTACACTATCAGCAAAACCGTGGATAGATTCTAAAAAATAGCTATTACCGATTCCTGTCAAAACCTGCTATAATTTTGTACAAGAGAGAAGGAGACTCTCAGCGGAAAACTATGCAAACTATGCAAACAGAGGAAAGAAGGCGTATTCCACTAGCGGTAAAGAAAAGGAGAAATGAAATGGAACACAACTTAAACAAAAAGAGCAGCGCCCTGGCACTGGTCCCCTTTCTGATTTTTGTCGTGATCTACCTCGGCGCCGGCCTGATTCTCCAGGCCCAGGGCGTCGAAATGGCATTCTACCAGTTCCCCTCCGTCACCGCCATGTTCATCGCCCTGCTGGTGGCCTTCGCCATCACCAAGGGCTCCCTGGATGAGCGCTTCGCCATCTTCGCTCGGGGCGCGGCCAACATCGACGTGCTGACCATGCTGATGATCTATCTGCTGGCCGGCGCCTTCTCCAGCGTGGCCGCCTCCATGGGCGGCCGGGACGCCACGGTCAACCTGGGCCTCTCCCTGATCCCCGTGCAGTTCCTCGCCGCCGGCGTGTTCATCATCTCCGCCTTCATGGGCACCGCCACCGGCACCTCCATGGGCACCATCGGCGCCATCGTCCCCATCGCCGTGGGCGTGGCGGACAAGGGCGGCCTCAGCATTCCCCTGATGGTAGGCGCCTGCGTGGGCGGCGCCATGTTCGGCGACAACCTGTCCATGATCTCCGACACCACCATTGCCGCCACCCGCTCCCAGGGCTGCGAGATGCGGGACAAGTTCCGGGTAAACTTCTTCATCGCCCTGCCCGCCGCCCTCATCACTCTGGTGGTCCTGCTGGTTGTGGGCCGTCCTGAGACCGTCACCAGCATGGGCGACCTCCAGTACAGCATTATCAAGGTGGTTCCCTATCTGCTGGTCCTCCTCCTGGCCCTCATCGGCATGAACGTGTTCCTGGTGCTGACCATCGGCATCTTCGTGGCCGGCCTCATCGGCGTCGCCACCGCCTCCCTGGACCTCTTCGGCTTTGCCCAGGCCATCTGGAGCGGCTTCACCGGCATGAACGAGGTTTTCTTCCTGACCCTGTTCTGCGGCGGCATGGGTGAAATGGTCACCCACAACGGCGGAATCAACTGGCTTATCAACAGCCTTCGGGGCATGATGAAGGGCAACAAATCCGCCCAGGTGGGCATTGCCGCTCTGGTCTCCCTGGCAGACTGCGCCACCGCCAACAACACGGTAGCCATCGTCCTCAGCGGAAACATGGCCAAGGAAATCAGCCACGAGTACAAGGTGGACCCCCGCCGCACCGCCTCCTTGCTGGACGTGTTCTCCTGCGTGTTCCAGGGCATCATCCCCTACGGCGCGCAGCTGCTGTCCGCAGCGGCCCTGACCACCGCCTATGGTGTGACCATCAACCCCACCGATATCATTCCCAACCTGTGGTACTGCTGGGTGCTGGCCATTGTGGGCATTGCGTCCATCTTCATCCCCTTTGCCGACGGTACCTGCAAAAAGGACCCTTGGAACTGGGAGTATGACGTGGCCGAATCCGGCGTGGCCGCCAAAAAAGCCCTGCTGGAGGCCGAGAAGGCGCACACGGTCTAAGAGCAAGTTGAAGCGCGCCGGGCTTCCGGCGCGCTTTTCCATACCGTGACTTTTCTTCCGCCCGGCGGTTCCCCCCTTTACAGAGTTTCCTCCTTCCGGAACTGCCGGGCCTCGTTTGTAAACCGGATGGACTCCAGGATATGCTTCTCCAGCAGTCCCAAAAACCGCTCCGCCTGGGCGGAGAGCTTGCCGTTTTTCAAGGCGATCCAGCCGATGCGGATGCCGCTTTTCTCCGCCAGGGGCAGGGTGATGATCTTCCGATAGCCGCTGCTCCGCGTGATCAGGCCGCTTCCCGTGGTAAAGCCGTCGGTGTAGGACAGCACCCGCAGCATGGCGCTGCGGCTGTTCACCCGAATCTGCTTGGCGGGCTTCTTCAAGGATATCATCCGGTATTCCTCCGAAAAATCCACCGCCACCCCCTGCTCCCGCTCAAAGGACACATAGGGGTAGCCCGCCAGGTCCACCTCCGTTACCGAGGGCTTTTCCGCCAGAGGGTGCTCCCGGCGGACGTAGACACAGGGGTCCACCACCGCCACCTCATGGAACACCAGCGCTCGGGAATCCAAAAAGCGGAAGATCATCTTTTCCGTCAGCTCCGTCAGGCAGATGACGCCTAGCTCCGCCCGGTGGTCATACACGTCGTCAATAACGGCGTCCATGTCCACCTCCCGGACGGAAAATTGGTAACGGCTGGCCTCCGGGGTCTGGAGCAGCTCAATAAAGGCATCCTCCGTAAAGGGATACCGTTGGGAGGAAACAGAAAGATGGGTGGCGGGAGCGGCGTTCCGGGCCTCGCCGTAGCGGGTTTCAATCCACTGCTTCTGCTCCAGAAGGGACGCGGCATAGCCCAAAAACTCCCGCCCGTCCGGCGTGAACTCCACGCCCCGGTTGCTGCGGACGAAGAACTGGATGCCCAGCTCCTCCTCCAGCTCCCGGATGGCGGTGGAAATGCCGGACTGAGAGAGAAACAGCTTGTTGGCCGCTTTGTTGATGGAGCCGCATTTGGAGACTTCTACCACATAGGTCAGCTGCTGAAAGGTCATGGCGCCGGTTCCTCCTGTAAAATTTGAACGATATCTGAACGGTATTATAAAGCACTTTCTGGGCAATGTCAAATAGCTATCACTTAAAACGCTAGCAAATTCTCAAAAACTCATACTAACACCACGGCGGAAAAAATGGTATGATTACTATTAGAAGTTGACAAAAAATCAAAGCACCGCTCTTTGATCCCTAGTCAACTTTACCTTAATTCCGCTGTTAAATGATCTCTCCACACACTCTCACAAGTCCGCCTGTTGCCAGAAAAAAAGATGCACCCAATAGCAAAAAAACTGAATCCAAACTTTTTTCTGCAAAAATCGACACCAGGCGGCTCAAAAAGAAAGGAAGGTAAACTATTATGAACTGTAAGAACAAGGGCTTTGCCACCCGTCAAATTCACGTCGGTAAGGTCGCAAACACCGCTGGCTCTCTGTGTGCCCCGATTTACCAGACTTCCACCTTTGAGTTTGAGTCTGTGGAGCAGGGCGGCGCCCGTTTCGCCGGCAAAGAAGAGGGTTATATTTACAGCCGCCTGGGTAACCCCACCACCGCGCTGGTAGAGGCGAAAATGGCCGACCTGGAGGGCGGCGAGGATGCTCTGGTAGCCGCCTCCGGCATGGGCGCCATCTCCACCGCCCTGTGGAGCTCCGTCTCCTCCGGCGACGAAATTGTAGCGGACGAGACCCTGTACGGCTGCACCTACTCCCTGCTGGAGCACGGTATGAGCCAGTTTGGCGTCAAGGTCACCCTCACCGACCTGAGCAACATTGAAAACCTCAAAAAGGCTCTGACCGATAAAACCAAGGTGGTGTACTTCGAGACCCCCTGCAACCCCACCATGAAAATTCTGGACATCGCCCTCATCGCCAAAACCGCCCACGACTTCAAGTCTGACATCCGGGTGATCGTGGACAACACCTTCTGCACACCCTATCTCCAGCTGCCTTTGTCCCTGGGCGCTAATACCGTGGTCCACAGTGCCACGAAATACCTCAACGGCCACGGAGACGTCATCGCGGGTGTCATCGTCGGCGACAAGGAATTTGTGGGCAAGTGCCGCATGTTCGGCCTGAAGGACCTGACCGGCGCGGTGCTAAGTCCCTTCGACGCCTTCCTGATGGCCCGGGGCATGAAAACCCTGGACATCCGCATGGAGCGCCACTGTGCCAACGCCAAGAAGGTGGCTGCCTTCTTCGAATCCCACCCCGCTGTCTCCAAGGTCTATTATCCCGGCCTGGAGAGCTTCGAGGGTCACGAGATTGCCGCAAAGCAGATGAAGCTCCCTGGCGGCATGATCGCCCTGGAGCTGAAAGCCGACAGGGCCGCCACCGCTGCCGCTCTGAATAAGCTGGAGCTGTGCACCGTGGCCGTCTCCTTGGGCGACGCCGAAACCCTGGTGGAGCATCCCGCCACCATGACCCACTCCACCTACAGCGCCGAGGAGCTGAAAGCCGCCGGCATCTCCGAGGGCCTGGTTCGTGTCAGCGTGGGTCTGGAGGACGCCGAGGACATTATCGCCGACTTCAAGGCCGTGCTGGACCCCCTGGTGTAATTTCCTTACATTTCAGCGGCGGGCAGGTCTTTACTGCCCGCCGCCTTTCTGGTACAATGAGCTTGGACGGACCCGGAGCCCTGTCTCCGCCGCCTCCAAGCTAAGAAACGAAAGGAGCAAGCAGCGCATGAAAGACATCGTAGAAATCCGCTGGCACGGCCGGGGAGGCCAGGGGGCGAAAACCGCCTCGTTGCTGCTGGCGGACGCGGCCTTTAACACGGGCAAGTATGTCCAGGGCTTCCCGGAGTACGGCCCGGAGCGCATGGGCGCGCCCATCACGGCGTACAACCGCATCAGCTCGGAGCGGAGCACGGTCCACTCCAACATCTATGAGCCGGATTACGTGGTCGTGGTGGACGAGACCCTCATCTCCGCCGTGGACGTGACGGCGGGCCTCAAGAAAGAAGGGGCTATCGTCATCAACTCCGGCAAATCCCCGGAAGAGCTCCGTCCCCTGCTCAAGGGCTACGAGGGCCGGGTCTGCACCATCGACGCGGGCAAAATTTCCGAAGAGGAGCTGGGCAAGAACTTCCCCAACACCCCCATGCTGGCGGCGATCGTCAAGGTCTCTGGCGTGGTCAACGCGGAGGAGTTCATCCAGGACATGGAGGCGTCTTTTAAGCACAAGTTCGCCACCAAGCCCCAGGTCATCGAGGGCAACATGCGGGCCCTGAAACGCTCTATGGAGGAGGTCAAGGAAGGATGAGCCATTTAGCGAAGGATATGACCCCTCAGGTCACATGGAAGGACATCACCCCCGGCGGCGCCATCTTTGAGGGCGGCACCTCCCAGGTGGTGGAAACCGGCGACTGGCGGACCATGAAGCCGGTGCTGGATATGGACAAGTGCAAGCAGTGCCTGCTCTGCGCCCCGG
Source organism: uncultured Oscillibacter sp. (assembly GCA_910587705.1). Classification (GTDB taxonomy): domain Bacteria; phylum Bacillota; class Clostridia; order Oscillospirales; family Oscillospiraceae; genus Oscillibacter. Next base: position 1,019 of record CAJUMX010000013.1, on the reverse strand, counting down.
TCTGCCCGGACATGTCCATCCCCGTCAATAAAGACGGCAAGCGGGAGGACTTCAACTACTTCTTCTGCAAGGGCTGCGGCATCTGCGCCAATGTCTGCCCCTTCGGGGCCATCACCATGGTCAAGGACGAAAAGTAAGGAGGGGCTAGGATAAAATGAGTATCAGAGAACGTTTGTCGGGCAACGAAGCCGTTGCCTACGCGATGAAGCAAATCAACCCCGACGTCATGGGCGCGTATCCCATCACGCCCAGCACCGAAATTCCCCAGTACTTCTCCGCCTACGTGGATAACGGCGAAGTGGACACCGATTTCATCGCCGTGGAATCCGAGCACAGCGCCATGTCCACCTGCATCGGCGCGGAAGCCGCCGGATGCCGGGCCATTTCCGCTACGTCCTCCTGCGGCCTCATTTACATGGCCGAGATGCTGTACGTGGCCGCTTCCGACCGCCTGCCCATCACCCTGGCGGTTAGCTGCCGCGCCCTGTCCGGCCCCATCAACATCAACAACGACCACTCCGACGCCATGAGCGTCCGGGACGCGGGCTGGCTGATGCTGTTTGCCGAGACCAACCAGGAGGCTTATGACAACTACCTCCAGGCCATGCGGATCGGTGAGGCCGTGTCCCTGCCTATCATGATCTGCCAGGACGGCTTCATCACCTCCCACGCCATCGAGAACATCGAGCTGGAGGAGACGGAGAAGGTCCGGGAGTTCGTGGGCGAGTACAAGCCCCAGCACTACCTCCTCAACAAGGACGAGCCCATCGCCGTGGGCCCCTACTCTACCCCGGTCTACTACATGGAGACCAAGCGCGCCCAGGCCCAGGCCATGATGGACGCGAAAGATGTTATTAAAAAGGTTGCGGACGAGTTCGCCGCCTGGACGGGTCGCCAGTATGGCTTGATTGAAAAGTACGAAATGGACGACGCCGAGGAGGCGATCATTATTATTGGTTCCTCTGCCGGAACGGCCCGGGAGGCCATCAAGCAGCTCCGGGCCCAGGGCAAGAAGGTGG
>CAJUMX010000012.1 GCA_910587705.1 uncultured Oscillibacter sp. | reverse complement strand
AGCTTCCCTACGTTCTCGGAGCCCGTTACAGCCTCCACAAAGGCGTTGGCGTTGGAGGAGCGCATGACCAGCTCCACCCGTACCCAGTGGCCCTCTACGCCCTGCTCCAGGGCCTTGTCATAAATCCGGACCCGGAAATCCGAGGAGGGAGCGCCTATGTACACGGTTGCTCCGGCCTTGTCTTTTCCATTCAAGGAAAAGTTGATGGTTCTCCGGAGAAGGCGGCTATTGATTTCGTTGGAGCGGGTTCTGTCAATGATTTCGTCCATGTTCAGGTAGCCCTCCCGGTCATCGCACGCAATGTCGATGCGGGAGACGTTGACGGCTTCATCCGCCGCCAGGAGCCGGAACAGCGCCGGGAACGCAACGCTTTCCTTGCCCTGCTTGTCCTTCGTTCCCAGCTTGGACATGGTTTCAAAGGTCCGGCATCCGTTGCCGGACATGCTCACGCATACGCCCATGTTCTTGAAATGCTGGTTCTCCCTGGGTTCATGGCACACGCAGATATCCGAGAACCGGAGGACCTTGTTATAGCCAAGGAGGCTGTAGCCTGTATCCTGAAACAAGGCCGGGTCTAAGCCAAGGTAATCCCGGATGACTTCGTTAGGGTCCTCCTTCTTCACGGAGAACGTCAGCCAGTCTACGCATACTTCACACTTCATTGGTAGTCCACCCTTCTATCTGTCATGAGTACCCCCGTGATTACTTCCGGGGGTCCGGGCGGCCCTGCGGGCCCCCCGGATTCCCTGTAGTCTTTCCTTTTCACGGTAACACGGCATATCCTCTCGACATTCCAGGTATTACCAAATTGGACAACTTACTCGTCCAAAGCCGACTCAATGACTCGTCCCTTGTCGTCGAAGAACAGACGGACCTTGTCGCCGGGAGTCAAGCTCCGCCACACGTCCGGGTTTACGCACTTCTTTTTCTCCGCCTTGAAGCCGCTGGCCTTGTAGTCCTCGGATTCGAAGGTGCTGACGGGAGAAAATACGTACATGTTGTGATAAGGACGCTTTTCCTTGCCGTTATCCGGCTGAAACATGCCGGAAGCCCAACCCAGGAATACATAGCCCTGGTATTCCAGGTCAATTTTCTTCCCCTGCTTTACTTCGCTCTTCACTTCATTGCTCATATAGAGCCTTCCTTTCTGGGGTCCTGCCCCTACGCTTTATAAAAAATCAGCCGGACAACCGATCGTTGTCCGACTGTCAAATTACATTATAGAATCCACCCGGCTGGTTCAAATTAGCAGACACCCCCTCCCGGAAAAAAGGCTGTCCAACTCCCAAAATTTATGCTATAATCTCCCCATGAATGAGATTGCTTTGACCTTATCCCAGCTCCCCCCGCCCCTGCTGGCGTGGTATCGAGCCAACGCCCGGGACCTCCCCTGGCGGAAAACCCAAGACCCCTACCGCATCTGGATCTCGGAAATCATGCTCCAGCAGACCCGGGTAGCGGCGGTGCTGGGCTACTACGCCCGGTTTTTGGAGGCCTTCCCCACAGTGGAGGCCCTGGCCTCCGCGCCGGAGGAACACCTGATGAAGCTCTGGGAGGGCCTGGGCTACTACAGCCGGGCCCGGAACCTTCAAAAGGCCGCTAAGCTGGTGGCGGACCGGGGGGGCTTCCCCAATACCTATGAGGAACTCCTGACCCTCCCCGGCGTGGGGGACTACACCGCCGCCGCTATCGCCTCCGCGGCCTTTGCCCGGCGGGAGGCGGCGGTGGACGGCAACGTCCTCCGGGTCGTCACCCGCCTGACGGACTGCGGCGACGACATCGCCGCCCCCCGGACCAAAAAGAATATCCGCTCCCAGGTCCGGGAGATTTTTCCGGAGGAGGCGGCAGACGTCCGCATCTTCAACCAGTCCCTTATGGAGTTGGGGGCCACGGTCTGCGTGCCGAACGGCCCGCCGAAATGCCTCCTCTGCCCCGTCCGGGACCTCTGCCTGGGCCGGGCGCGGGGCACGGCGGAGAGCCTGCCGGTGAAGGCCCCGAAAAAGTCCCGCCGGGCGGAGGACAAGACGGTGTTCCTCCTCCTCCGGCAGGGCCGCGCGGCCCTGCGGAAGCGCCCGGCCTCCGGCCTGCTGGCGGGGCTGTGGGAGTTTCCCAACGTGGAAAGCGCCCTGGACGAGCCCGCCGCCGGGCGGGCGGTTCGGAACTGGGGCCTGGAGCCGGTTGCCTGGAAACGCCGCCTGACGGCAAAGCATATTTTCAGCCATGTAGAATGGCACATGACCGGCTACGCCCTGGAGGTCTCTGGGGAAGGGCCGGAGGATTTCACCTGGGTGGATACCCTGGAGCGTCACGCCGTCCCCTCGGCCTTCTCCCGCTTCACGGAGGAGGTCCGGCGGGAGCTGGAGGAATAGGAGGGCCTATGCCGTTTTGGAAGCAGAGCGAAGACCCCTGGGACCGGAAGCCGGACAAGCCCCGCCGGGAGTCCAAGGAGCCGCAAGCAAATCCCCTTGACAGCCTAAAGCAGTGGAACGAGGAGCGCAAGGCCAAGGCGAAGGAAAAAGAAGAGGCCAAGCGCCTCCCGCCGGAGCCCTGTCCCTGGTGCGGGAAGGACATGGAGCAGGGTTTTCTCCTCGGCGGGCGGGACGGCGTTCGCTGGTATCCCGGCATATACAAGACGGACCCCCTGCGGGGTCTGGACAGCACCGGCAAAATCGATGTGCTGGACGAGGGCGGCCTGTGGCACGGCCTCTATAAAACCACCTGGCTCTGCCGGGACTGCAAGAAGGCTGTCTTTACCATGCCGGACCCGCCGGAGCTCTACGCCCCCTTCGCCGTCCCGGCGGAAACGGAAGAAACAAAAGAGGAGGAAAAGAGCGCGGAATAATCTGCTGAATCCGATCGCTTTTTGTATTTTTATGGCGCAATTATACTTTAAGTATGGAGCCATGGGCTCCAGCAAGTCCGCCAATGCCCTGATGGCCCGCTTCAATTACGAGGAGCGGGGCCAGAAGGCCCTGATGGTCAAGCCCCGGCTGGACGCCCGGGACGGGGAGCACATGGTCTATTCCCGCATTGGCCTGAAATACCCCTGCGTGTACTTTGACGAGATGCAAGCACTCACCATCATGGAGCTCCAGCAAAACGCCTGCATCATCGTGGACGAGGCCCAGTTCCTCACCCGGGAGGAGGTCATGTACCTGGTCTATCTGGTAGACGACCTGGACATCCCCGTCATGTGCTATGGCCTCCGGGCGGACTTCAAGGGGGACCTGTTCCCCGGCAGCTATGCGCTGCTGGTCATGGCGGATAAGATTGAGGAGGTCAAAACCATCTGCTGGTGCGGCAAAAAAGCCACCTTCAACGCTCGCTTCGACAAGGACGGCAAGGTGCTGAAAGAGGGAGAGCAGGTGGTCCTGGGGGCCAACGACAAATACATCGGCCTCTGCCGCCGCCATTGGATGGAAGGCAATTTGGGCCCGGACTTTGACGTGGAGGCCCTATGACCTGCGCCCTCTGCCCTCGAAACTGCCGGTCGGAGCGGACGCCGGACCACCCCGGCGGCGTCTGCGGCCAACCCTCGGTCCCCGTCGTCGCCCGGGCCATGCTCCACCAGTGGGAGGAGCCCTGCCTCGTCGGGGCGCACGGGGCGGGCGCCGTCTTTTTCTCCGGCTGCAATCTCCGCTGCGCCTACTGCCAAAATAAACCCATCTCCCAGGGCGGCGTAGGGAAGCCCGTTTCCGTCCCCCGCCTCCGGGAAACCTTTCGAGAACTCATCGCCCAGGGGGCGGCCTGCCTGGACCTGGTGACCCCCACCCACTTTGCCCCCGCCGTTTTGGAGGCCCTGGGGGACGAGCCCTGGCCCGTCCCGGTGGTGTGGAACTGCGGAGGCTATGAAAGCGTCCCCACCCTGCGGTCCCTGGCGAAAAAGGTCCAGATCTACCTGCCGGACCTGAAATACGCCCTCCCCGGCCCCGCCGGGAAGTACTCCGCCGCCCCGGACTATTTTGACCGCGCCGCTCCGGCCATTTTGGAGATGTTCCGCCAGACGGGCCCCTACCGTATGGAAAACGGCGCCCTCCAATCCGGCGTGCTGATCCGCCACCTGCTGCTCCCCGGAGAGCTGGAGAACACCCGCCGCTGCATCGACTGGGTGGCGGAGACCTTCCGCCCCGGGGAGGTGCTTTTCTCCCTCATGAGCCAGTACACCCCCCAGCCCGGGGCCGACGGGAAGCTCCGCCGCCACGTGACCAAGGCGGAGTACCGCGCGGCAGCAGAATACATGGAAAACTGCGGCATCGTAGACGGCTACACCCAGGAGCGCACCTCCGCCAGGGAGGAGTACACCCCGGACTTCGATCTGTCGGGCATTTGAAGCGGCCGGACTTTCCCTCTATAAATAGGAGCAAACCTTCTTCAACGGGAAGAAAGGGTGTGTGCGGGAAACCCAGGAGGGGTTTCCTGCACCATTTAAATAAAAGCGGGCCAAGCCGATGGCTTGGCCCGCCGGTCGCCCTGTGGGCGGCCGTAAGCGCTACATAAAAAACCCGCAAGCGCTGCTTGCGGGTTTTTTATGTATCCCAGATTACTCCTCGGGGACGATGGCGCCGTTGGGGCAGGTGTCGCTGCAAGAACCGCAGTCCAGGCAGGCGGCCGCGTCGATGACATAGGCGTCATCGCCCTGGCTGATGGCACCGGCGGGGCAGGCGTCAGAGCAGGCGCCGCAGCTCACACAAGCAGAAGTGATCTTATAGGCCATGGGTTGCACCTCCATTAGAATTGTATCCCCATTGTAGCATACTCTCGAAAAAAAGCAAGTGCTTTGTGAAACCCCTGACGGAAAATTTTTACTTCCCCCTCCCCGTTCACAATTTGTTTTCACAAACGTCAAAGTATGTCAAACTTTTCCTCTTGACTTTTCTCCGACAAGTGGTATACTGGCATCATCCAATAGATCAAAGATAGTCAAAGTCAAATTAGTTTTGAACGACTGTGAAACGAGGTGCTCCCATGGGAATTTCCGATTTAATTGCCGGCTTCCTTCAAGAATGCCTGGACGAGACGGGAGACGGCGTGCTGGAGGTCCAGCGGGGCGAGCTGGCCCAGCGGTTCAACTGCGTGCCCAGCCAGATTAACTACGTCATGTCCACCCGCTTCTCCCCCGAGCGGGGCTATATCGTGGAGAGCCGCCGGGGCGGCAACGGGTACATCCGCATCACCCGGGTCCGGGTAGACCGGGAGACCCTTTTGATGCACGTCATCAACTCCCTGGGCGAGCGGGTGGACCTCCCCTCCGCCCGGGCCATTCTGGGGAACCTGGCGGAGGCCGGGGCCCTGCCGGAGGGCCTGGCCCGAACCCTGCTGGCCGCCGTGGGCGACAAGGCCCTGGGGGCCGTGCCCCGGGACCTCCGGGACCAGGTCCGGGCGGACGTTTTGAAAAACGTCCTGATTCTCCAGGTCTAGCGGCCCCGATCTTCCCCACTCAACAAAACATTTTCCATATACAGGAGGTTTTTATTATGAAATGTGAGAATTGTGGCAAGAATGAAGTCACCTTTGTTTACCAGAGCAACGTCAACGGCCAGGTTACCGAGAAGCACCTGTGCGCCGAATGTGCCGAAAAGCTGGGCTACACCCAGCGCCTTGCCGCCCAGAGCCAACGGATGATTCGGGGCCTCTTCGGCGGCGGCCTGTTCGACGACTTCTTCACCCCCGTCCCCTCTCTGCTGGGCGGTCTGAACCGTATGCTAGAGGACCCCTTTGACGACTTCTTCGCCGACATGCCCGCCCTGGGCGCCCCGGCGGAGGCGAAGCCGGAGGCCCCCAAGGCCCAGGAGACCCTGCTGGAGCAGGAGGAGCAAAACGAGATCTCCAAAAAGCGGCAGCTCAACGCCCTGCGGATGGAAATGCAAAAGGCCGTCCAGGAGGAGAACTTCGAGCGGGCGGCGGAGCTCCGGGACCAGATTCACAGCCTGGAACAGAACTGAACGACTGCACGAAAGGAAGTGTCTTGCACATGAATGAGAAAAAATTCAGCCCCGGCGCGGAGGAGTCCCTCCGCCTCAGCCAGGAGGCCGCGGGAGAACTGGGCCACGGCTACGTCGGCACGGAGCACCTGCTCCTGGGGCTCATCCGGGAGGACCAGGGCACCGCCCACGACGTCCTCCTAGAATCCGGGCTCACCGACGACATGATCGTCCAAATCATCAAGCGCAGCGTCGGCGCGGGCCTCCCCGGCGGGAACCCCGCCCAGGGCCTGACCCCCCGGGCCCGCCGGGTGGTGGAGATCGCCGTGGAGGACGCCGTCCGGGGCGGCAGCCCCTATGTGGGCACGGAGCACCTGCTGGCGGGCCTTCTCCGGGAGGGGAACAACATGGCCGTCCGCATCCTCCGCACCGCCGGGGTGGACGCCCGGCCCCTCTACGCCGCCCTGATGCAAAAGCTCAACCAGCGGCCCCAGAGCCGCCAGCCCGCCGCCCCCCGGGACGACCGGGGCCCCTCCTCCGGCGGAGCCAGTGGGAGCGGGGGAAAGACCCTCCGGGAGTTCACCCGGGACCTGACCGCCGACGCCCGGGGCGGCAAGCTGGACCCGGTGGTGGGCCGGGACGACGAAATCCAGCGGGTAATCCAGATTCTCTCCCGCCGGACCAAGAACAACCCCTGCCTCATCGGCGAGCCCGGCGTGGGCAAAACCGCCATCGCCGAGGGCCTGGCCCGGAAAATTGTGATGGGGGATGTACCCGAGGACTTGCTGGATAAGCGCATCCTCTCCCTGGACCTCTCCGGTATGGTGGCCGGGACCAAGTACCGGGGCGAGTTTGAAGAGCGCATCAAAAAGGCCCTGGACGAGGTGAAGAAGTCCGGGGACGTGATCCTCTTCATCGACGAGCTCCACACCATCGTGGGGGCGGGCTCTGCCGAGGGGGCCGTGGACGCGGCCAACATCATCAAGCCCGCCCTGGGCCGGGGAGAAATCCGGGTCATCGGGGCCACCACCCTGAACGAGTACCGGAAGTATATCGAGAAGGACGCCGCCCTGGAGCGCCGCTTCCAGCCCGTCCAGGTGGGCGAGCCCAGCCAGGAGGCCAGCCTGGAGATTTTGAAGGGTCTCCGGGAGAAGTACGAGCAGCACCACAAGCTCCAGCTCACCGACGAGGCCCTGGAGGCCGCCGTCTCCCTCTCCGCCCGGTATATCTCCGACCGCTTCCTCCCCGACAAGGCCATCGACCTGATGGACGAGGCCGCGTCCAGAGTCCGCATGGAGCAGGAGGAAATCTCCCCGGAGCTGAAATCCCTGGAGGAGAAGATCGCCGCCCTGGCCAAGGACAAGGAAGCCGCCATCGCGCGCCAGGACTATGAGACCGCCGCCCAGCTCCGGGACATTGAGAGCAACTACCGGGACCAGGTGGAGCAGGAGCGGGAGAAGCGGCGGAGCAGCCCCCGGCAGCACCGCCCCGTCACGGCGGAGGACATCGCCGCCGTGGTGGCGGGCTGGACGGGCATCCCCGTCACCCGTCTGACGGAGGACGAGGGCAGCCGCCTTCTTCGGATGGAGGAGATTCTCCACCAGCGGGTGGTGGGCCAGGACGAGGCCGTGAAGGCCGTGGCCCGGGCCATCCGCCGGGGCCGGGTGGGACTGAAGGACCCCAAGCGGCCTACAGGCTCCTTCCTGTTCCTGGGCCCCACGGGCGTGGGCAAGACGGAGCTGTGCAAGTCCCTGGCGGAGGCCATGTTCGGCGACGAGAGCGCCATCATCCGCATCGACATGTCGGAATATATGGAGCGTCACACCGTCTCCCGCCTCATCGGCTCCCCCCCGGGCTATGTGGGCCACGAGGAGGGTGGCCAACTGACGGAGAAGGTTCGGCGCAAGCCCTATTCCGTGGTCCTCTTCGATGAGATTGAGAAGGCCCACGAGGACGTGTGGAACATCCTCCTGCAAATCCTGGACGACGGCCGGATTACGGACTCCCAGGGCCGGACGGTGGACTTCAAAAACGCGGTCATCGTCATGACCAGCAACATCGGAGCCAAGAGCCTCACCACCGCCGGGACCCGCCTGGGCTTCAACTCCGACGAATCGGCGGCGGACGACGCGGAGAAGAAGTTCCTCCAGGCCAAGGAGACCGTCATGGCGGAGCTCCGCCAGACCTTCCGGCCGGAGTTTTTGAACCGCATCGACGACATCATCGTCTTTCGCGCCCTGACGGAGGCGGACATCCACGAGGTGGCCCGCCGGATGCTGGAAACCGTCTCCGCCCGGATGGAGTCCATGGGCCTGCACCTCAACGCCTCCGACGAGGCGGTGGCGGAGCTGGTGCGGGAGGGCTATGACCCGAAATACGGCGCCCGGCCCCTGCGCCGCTGCATCCAGAGCAAGGTGGAGGATGCCGTGGCCGAGCGGATGCTGGACGGCACCCTCAAGGAGGGGGACACCGCCGCCCTGACGGTAGCGGACAGCAAGCTGCTGGTGACCAAGGAGGAAATACCCGCCTAAACAAAATCAACGGCCCCGCCGGAAGGCGGGGCCGTGTTCGCTCCTCAATACTTTTTCACAAACCGGGAGATCAGCGCCCGGCAGGTCACCATGCGGATGCAGGCGTAGAAGGCCTCCGCCTCCGCCGTACCCTGTCCCACCGTGGTGGCGTTCTGGGCGTCCTCCTCCGTCTCCCAGAGGACGAAGTCCGTCCAGGTCTCGTCCTGTACATAGTGCTCCCAGGAGAGAAAGCCCTTGGCCTTGGAAATCACCGCGTCGTGGAGCGCCTGGGTCCGCTCCATGAACTCCTCCGGGGTCACGGTCTTTTTGAGCTTGTAGGAAAAAATCCATGCCGTTTTCGCCATATGTACCTCCTTGTGTCCATCGATTACCTATACCTAACTAGCCTAATGAAACGCCCCGCTCCTTCGCCAGAGTTTGAAGCCCTTGCTTGTAGCGGTTTTCCAGTTGGCTGGCCTCATTCCGCAGCTTCTCGTATTCATCGCTCCCGGCTTGATCTTGGTTATCAATCGCGGAGATCATAGTGGTTATGCTATCCAAAAGCAGGTTGGCCCAATCTTGATAGATTTTGTGAAGTTCCGCAATCTCCGGATCGTCGGAGCTGATTGCCGAGGACTTCTCAACCAACTGCTGACAAAGTGAAAGCGTGCGCCCGGTAAATTCAGCGTATACGGCGGCGTCGTCCGTATAATTCTCTGCGACGACGCTGTTGTGGCTTGCCAGCACCTCGGTTTCCAGGTCGGCGATTTTGGCCATCTCCCGGATATACGCCTCCATCGCCTCCCGTTTCGCCGCATCGTCCGAGGACACGTCGCTACCGGAGCCGTCCTGCGCCGGCGCTCCGCCACTCGAGGCGCTTTGCACCGCCCCCCCGCCGGAGCCAATCTGGACATTCTTCTGGAGCAGGTAATAGCCCGCCACGCCCCACAGCATCGCGTCAATGATGCCCACCAGAATTAAAAGCACCGTCAAAAACACCAGAAGCGGACTGCTTTTCTGCTTCGTTTCGGGGGTCGCCGGAGGCGCCGACAACGCCGCCGTCAAAACTGCTTCCGGGGCCGTCGCCGGAGGGGCCGCCGGGGCCGCCTGCGCGGGCTCCGCCTCAACGGGAACCGTCTCTACGGAATTCGTCATTTCCTCAGCCATAAAAGGTTCTCCCCTCTTCGCCCAAAGCGGGCGTCTGTCTTTTCGATCATCTCCGGAAGCCCTCGCCTCCGCGGTCTGGCAAGGAGCCTGTCCCGGCGCGGGCCTTCCCAGACCTGATTTCCGGTATCATCATATCATAAAATCCCCCCTCTTTCAAGAGCCTTTCCAAGGCCGGCGCACCCCTTTCCGCAATTTACCAGGAGGCGGGACGCGCAGGGGGCGAGCTCTGTCCCTGCGGCCGAACAGCGCCGAAGGGGGCACGCCCCCAAACGCCGCCCTTGCCTTTTCCCGCAAAAGCGTGTAAACTGTCAGGGAATCCATTTCCCCCAAAGGAGGCCCCCTTATGCCCTTTACCGCCCTTTCCGCCCTGCTGGGTCTTGCGCTGCTGGCCCTGGACCAGTGGGTTAAGCGCTCTATCACCCTCACCCTTCCCCTGGGGGAGTCCCGTCCCCTCCTGCCGGGCTTTGTGGAGCTGAAAACCATCCACAATTACGGCGCGGCCTGGTCCAGCTTCTCCGGTATGCGCTGGCTGCTGGTGGTTGCCACCAGCTGCATCGTCCTGGCCCTGCTGGCCCTGCTGGTCCGGCGGGTGGTCCGGCACCCCCTGGGTGTGCTGGCCTGCTGTCTCATCGTCTCCGGCGGCCTGGGGAACATCCTGGACCGGGTGCGCCTGGGCTATGTGGTGGACATGTTCAACTTTCAGTTTATCGACTATCCCGTCTTTAACGTGGCGGACATGTGCATTGTCTCCGGCTGTATCCTGGGGCTGATTTACTACCAGTGGTTCTACGAAAAATACGACAAGAGGGGGAAGTCCGATGGAAACGCTGACGCTCCACCCAAAGGAGACTGACGCCGGGAAGCGGGTGGACGCCTGGCTGGCGGGCCAGATCGAGGGTCTCACCCGCTCCGCCGTCCAGCGCCTTTTGGAGGAGGGCCGGGTCCTCCGGGAGGGGAAGCCCCTGGCGAAAAACGGCAGGCTCACCGGGGCGGAGACCCTGACGGTCTCCCTGCCGGACCCGGAGCCCATCGACGCCCAGCCCCAGAACATCCCCCTGGACGTGGTGTTTGAGGACGCCGACGTCATCGTGGTGAACAAGCCCAAGGGGCTGGTGGTCCACCCCGCCCCGGGCCACCCCGACGGGACGCTGGTCAACGCCCTGCTGTACCACTGCGGCGGCAGCCTCTCCGGCATAGGCGGGGCCCTGCGCCCCGGCATCGTCCACCGCATCGACCGGGACACCTCCGGCCTGGTCATCGCCGCCAAGAACGATTTCGCCCACCAGGCCCTGGCCGCCCAGCTCCAGGACCACAGCCTCTCCCGGACTTACCAATGTGTGGCCGTGGGAGGCTTCCGGGCGGACAGCGGAACGGTGGACGCCCCCATCGGGCGGCACCCGGTGGAGCGGAAGCGGATGGCCGTGGTTCCCAATGGCCGTCCCGCCGTCACCCACTGGGAGGTGCTGGAGCGCTTCCCTGGCTTCACCCACCTCCGCTGCCGTCTGGAGACCGGGCGGACCCACCAGATTCGGGTCCACCTGGCCCACCTGGGCCATCCCATTCTGGGGGACACGGTATATGGGGCGAAAAAACCCGTCCCCGGCCTCCAGGGCCAGTGCCTCCACGCTGTGGGGCTGCGCTTTCTCCATCCCCGCACCGGGGAGCTGGTGGAGTTGAGCTGCCCCCTGCCGGAGGCGTTCCAGCTTCAATTGGACAAGCTGTCCCGGCGGAGCGGCGTTTTTTGAAGGAGGACGCCTGGATGTCATGGATTCACGGTCTCTGGCTCTGCCTTGCGGCCGGGGCTTTCATGGCGCCGCTTCCCGCCGCCATGGAGATCATCGCCCAGGCGGAAGCCCTGCTGTTTGCCTGGAATCTTCCCCTTGCGCGGGTAGAAAACCCGGAGCTTCTAAGCGGTTTTCCGGCAGATTCCTCCTGACAACGCCGGGACAAATCGGGGCTTTTGGCGTTGCTGGAAAAAAAGGAAAAAAAGATAGAAAAATTTTAAAAAGCCCTTGACAAAACCGAAATCTTTTCGTATACTAGGCAATGCCGTTTGACGTGGACGGTGACTTGGGAGCATAGCTCAGCTGGTTAGAGCATCTGCCTTACAAGCAGGGGGTCACTGGTTCGAGTCCAGTTGTTCCCACCAGGGTTTTCTCTTAAGCCCCTTTCCACGCGAGGTTACGGCCCGGTAGTTCAGTTGGTTAGAACGCTAGCCTGTCACGCTAGAGGTCGACGGTTCGAGCCCGTTCCGGGTCGCCACTTGCCCAGATAGCTCAGTTGGTAGAGCAGTGGACTGAAAATCCACGTGTCGCTGGTTCGATTCCGGCTCTGGGCACCAGCGGGCGTCACGCAGACGCCCCTTATGCGGGCATAGCTCATCTGGTAGAGCGCCACCTTGCCAAGGTGGAGGTAGCGAGTTCGAGCCTCGTTGCCCGCTCCAGCTCAAAAATTCCCACCACCGTTCCGTTTCCGGCTCCGCCGAAAACTACACTCTGGTGGGAATTTCCTCGCTTTCAGCCGCGATTTTCTCCGCTGGATTCGCGGCTGATTTTTACGGGGGACGGTTTTACGGGAGCCGCTGCGCCTTTTATGAGCGGCGAAAAATTTTTGAATTTTTTTCAAAAAGGGGTGGACTTTTTCGGAAAGTTCGCATATAATACAGTGTAGATGGTGACATAGCCAAGTGGTAAGGCAAGGGTCTGCAAAACCCTGATTCCCCGGTTCAAATCCGGGTGTCACCTCCAAAACAAAACGACGGGCTTTGCCCGTCGTTTTGTTTGCGGTTATCTGGAGGCTGATCTCGAAATTGGGTTTATGAAAACGGTGACGGTTCAGGTGTCCGCTGGACGGTTTTGTAGATAAGCGAAAAGAGAGGGACCGCCGGTGGCGGTCCTTCTCCTTTGGAAATTCTGTTCTAAATAATATCCCGGTTTTATTCTTCCCGTATATAATCCTTTTCGCCATTCAGTAGTTTCAGAAGGTCCACCGACGTTGTTGTGTTGTGCATAAACCAGCTTCCAAACTTGTTCCATGCAAAGGCTACCTCAAGCGGCCCGTTGTACCAATCCCATTCAAATCTTTTCATATATACAACATCCTTGATGTTGGTCTCTCCCGAGTATAAGCACATCTTATTGTAAGGAATTTGCGCAAACGCCGCCAAATACTCCTCTCGCCGAGGGTCGTCTCCATCGATGGCCGATTTCACAAAAACCCTGCTCTTGTTAATTCTCTTCTTTCTCTCATTCCATCGCTTCTCCGCCCTTTCAAAGCTCGCCTCGTGCATAAACTGCACTTCAACGCTCTTATCCCCTTCGCCAAGCTGTCCGATTGGAAAAACATTTTGCCGGGGGATTCCCTCTTGTTTTACCCGCAGAGGCTGCTCCAAATAGAAAAAGGGGTCTTGTATAAATTTGCAGTACGAAGCCTGCGGGCAATATGTGTTTATAAGAGGCGAGGTAAACGGCAGTCCCAGTGTATGGTATGTCATTGCCCCCCAACAATTGTCGGATAAAATGGTCACCGGATTTTCCAATAGAGAAACATACCTTTTGAAATCAAAATTGGGAAGATTTAACACCCTACCGGGAATAATTCTGTTTTCAGGAATTCCCATTTCTCTTGCTTCCGCCTGAATCTCCGCAAAAGCCTCCGCCGCCGTGACAATTAAATAGTCGAATGTGATATCCCGCAACCCGTCTTTACTGATGATATCATATCCATCTATTTTTTTCGCAAAACGGCTTCTTGTCTTTGATAAAACAGCATTGCACTTCAAATTTCCTTTTAATTCTTCATACTTGATCTGATTGAGCATGCTTTCGTATTCATTTCCAGATCCCCATATGACGCATTGCCTCATTATACCGCTTCCTTTCCCAGTTGAATCCAAGAGCTATTTTGTTTTACTTGTAAAACAAAACAAGCATTGTACAATGCTTGAAATTTTGCGCTTTTTATTTATGTTTATGGAAATTGCCCAGTATAAATCCTGAGCAATTTCCATTTCTATCCCCATGCATCGTCAGGGGATCAACGGTTTATAGGGCCGATAGTCTCCAACCATGCAGCCATGGCACAGAGTCCCTTCCAATTTTTTCGTCAGGTGCCTTTCCCGGAACCTTTCAAATTTTTCTCCGTTCCAGGCGTCACGCAGCGAGGTCGTATTCAAGTCCGCCAACAGCAAATCGTGATTAAAGTCCTGACAGCACGCAGTTAGGAATCCATCGTGTGTAATATGGATGCGGTCGAATACCATGGAGCAACTGTAATCCTTCTCCCGCTTTCCGCTTTCTGCTTTATAAAGGTATTCTCTCATATCGGTTGGTGAATTTTCATATGTCTTTATTCTATTTACAGCGTCGTGTACTACAAACTCATCCAAATATGGCTCAAGTGCCTTCCTTAATGGATCAACCTCGCTTTCTGTCTTTGTCGTGGCGACAAACGAAACCATAATTTTGAAATTCAAGCCCAATTCCTCTTTTAAAGCGTAGCAGTCCTTTACATTTTGCAGAACGGTTTCAAATTGGTCTCTGCCGTGAACAAAATGATACGACTCCCTGGTTCCAGCGTTGATGGAGAATTTGAGAGAATCCAACCCCGCGAGAAAGACCTCCCGCATTCGCTCCTTTGTCGCCAGCGCACCGTTGGTATCTCCGTAAATATATTCGTACCCAATCTCCTTTGCGTTTTTCACGTGGGTCACAATTTCTTTGCACAAGAACATTTCGCCCACCGTATAAAGGCCCACCCGGCGGACTCCCATGTCATAGGCCTCTTGCAGAATCCGCTTCAGCAGTACAGGGTCGATCTCCCCGCGTTCCTGCGTCATAATTTGATGCGCGCAGAACACGCATTCGTGGTTACATCGGTTTGTAACGCCAACCAGCATATCCTTGGGTTGATATCTGGATTCACTCTTTGCCATTTTCCGTTTTCCTCCTAAGCAATCAATAGGGTTGTTCTTCTGCCAAATTCACAAAGCGGCACACCATTTAAACCGCTTCCATTTGCCGCTTCCATGAAAACGATACCGCCAGGATTCCATTCCAGGCAGTATCGTCCCTTCCACGTTTCCTGATGATGCCGATATTCCCCAAAGCAGATTGACCGCCCGGCTACCACCCGAGCGGTCAACCAAGCCGTTGCGTTCATTTTGCAAGGCCAGCCGTCAAGTCGACTGAACTCTTTCTATTTTTATTATAGCGATTCCCTTTTTCCCTGTCAACCACCATTTCATAAGCAAGTTCCTGTCTTATTTGAAAAAAGGTACTGCCCAGGGTTTTTCCCAGGCAGTACCTTCTTTCCCTTTTAAAGCCTGTCACAGAAGGCAGCAGAGCTGCGGCGCAGCCGTGGCTTACACCTCTGCCGGACCCTCTCCCTGGCCGCTGAACGCCTTGACCGCCTTGGCGGTGGCCTCCCGCTTCTCCTCCAGGGATTCTTTGAGGATCATGTCCTTCACCTTCATAAGCCGGATCGTTGTCGCGCGGTCATTCTCATCCAGCTTCATGTTGATATACCGGATCGCCTCCTGGGTATTGGGAATCATCACATACTCCAGGGCGTTGACCCGCCGCCGGGTCTTTTCGATCTCCTCCGCCATCAGCTGGGCGGACTTCTCGATCTCCGCCAGCTTCAAGAGCTTGCGGAACACCTTCCCCAGAGCGTCCACCGCCGTGTCCAGCTCGCCGGACGTGGCCGCGAAGCCATAGGGATAGATGTCGGAATCTGACCGGGTTTGGGTCTGGAAATCATACACCGGCACGTTGACGGACATGATGTTTTGGAAGGTCATGGTCAGCTCCACGCTCTGCTTCGGGTACAGCAGAGCCTGCTCCATGGCCTCGGAGCTCATCAGGGCGGAGGCCACCGTGAAGGCCCCGTGGACCGTCATCAGCTCCTCCTCCACCTCAGCCCGGAGGGCCCGGACCTCCCGGACCGTCTCCAGGAACTGCTTCATCAGCTCATCCCGCTTGTCTTTGAGCAGCTTGTGGCCCCGCTGGGCGGTGCGCAGCTTGCCTTTCAGGCGAGTGAGCTCCATTCGGGTGGGGCTTACCGTGATATTCGCCATGGCTCACCCCTCCTTACTGCTCGTCTTTTTTCGGCCAGTACCTCTCGATCAGCTCCGGCTTGATACGCTTCAGCTCCGCCTTGGGCAGGATGCTCAGGAGCTCCCAGCCCAGGTCCAGGGTCTCGAAAATGGAGCGGTTCTCCTCATAGCCCTGGTTCACGTAGCGCCGCTCGAACTCGTCGGCGAACTTGGCGTACAGCAAATCCGTGGGGGTCAGGGCCGCCTCGCCCAGAATGGACATCAGTTCCTTGTTGTCCTTTCCGGTGGAGTAGGCCGCGAAGAGCTGGTTCATGGTGTCGGCATGGTCCTCCCGGGTCTTGCCCTTGCCCACGCCCTTGTCCTTCAAACGGCTCAGGGAGGGCAGCACGTCCACGGGGGGATGGATGCCCTGGCGGTACAGGGACCGGGCGAGGATGATCTGGCCCTCGGTGATATAGCCCGTCAGGTCGGGGATGGGGTGGGTCTTGTCGTCCTCGGGCATGGTCAGAATGGGAATCAGGGTAATGGAGCCCTTCTTGCCCAGCTGCCGGCCAGCCCGCTCGTACAGCGTCGCCAGGTTCGTATACAGGTAGCCGGGGAAGCCGCGGCGGCCCGGGACTTCCTTCTTAGCGGCAGAGACCTCACGGAGGGCCTCGGCGTAGTTGGTGATATCGGTCATGATGACCAGGACGTGCATGTCTTTCTCAAAGGCCAGGTACTCTGCGGCGGTCAGGGCCATGCGGGGGGTGGCGATACGTTCGACCGCCGGGTCGTTGGCCAGGTTCGAGAACAGCACAGTACGGTCAATGGCTCCGGTGCGCTTGAACTCGTTGACGAAGAACTCCGACTCCTCGAAGGTGATGCCGATGGCGGCAAAGACCACGGCGAAGTTGGCGCTCTCGTCTCCCAGCACCTTGGCCTGCCGGGCGATCTGGGCCGCCAGGTTGGCGTGGGGCAGACCGGAGCCGGAGAAGATGGGCAGCTTCTGCCCGCGGACCAGGGTATTCAGACCGTCGATGGTGGAAACGCCGGTCTGGATGAACTCGTTGGGGTAGTCCCGGGCGGCGGGGTTCATGGGCAGACCGTCGATGTCCCGGTATTCCTCCGCCAGGATGTCGGGGCCGCCGTCAATGGGGTGGCCCATGCCGTTGAACACCCGGCCCAGCATGTCGCCGGACACGCCCAGCTGGAGGGGGTGGCCCAGGAAACGGACCTTGGCGTCGGCCATGTTGATGCCCGCGGCGGACTCGAAGAGCTGGACCACGGCGGTGTCGCCGTTGACCTCCAGCACCTGGCCCCGGCGGGTGGTGCCGTCGTGGAGCTCCACCTCCACCAGCTCGTTGTAGGTGACGTTCTCCACCATGCGGACCATCATCAGCGGGCTGACGATTTCCTCTACGGTTTTGTATTCACGAATCATCAGTTGTCACCTCCCTGGGCGGCGATCCCGGCAATCTGGGCTTCCATCTCGGTCCCGATTTCCTCGTAGACCTTGACGTACTCCTCGGCGGGAACGCTCTTGGCCCGGCCGATCTTCTCCCGGACGGGGATATCAAAGAGCTTCATGACATCCGCCCCCTTGGCGATGGCGTCCCGGCACAGAGCCTCGTAGCGGAGGATCAGCGCCAAGAGCTTGCCCTGGCGGTCATAGCTGGAATAGCCGTCGATGTCGGTGAAGGCGTTTTGCTGGAGGAAGTCCTCCCGGACCATCCGGGCCACCTCCAGGGTGAGCTGGTCGGCGGGGGACAGGGCATCCTTACCGACGAGCTGGACGATTTCGTTCAGGCTGGCCTCCTGCTGGAGGATGCTCATGGCCTTGCCCCGGTCCTTCATGAAGGCTTCGCCGAAGTTCTCGTCGAACCAGGGCTTGAGGGTATCCAGGTACAGGGAATAGGAGTTCAGCCAGTTGATGGCGGGGAAGTGGCGCTTATAGGCCAGGGACGCGTCCAGAGCCCAGAACACCTTGACAATGCGCATGGTGGCCTGGGAGACGGGCTCGGAGAGGTCGCCGCCCGGAGGCGACACGGCGCCCACGGCGGTCAGGGAACCCCGGCGCTCGTCGGAGCCGATGCACTCGACAGACCCGGCCCGCTCGTAGAACTGGGCCAGGCGGGAGGAGAGGTAGGCGGGGTAGCCCTCTTCGCCGGGCATCTCCTCCAGGCGGCCGGACATCTCGCGGAGGGCCTCGGCCCAGCGGGAGGTGGAGTCGGCGATGACGGCCACGTCATAGCCCATGTCCCGGAAGTACTCCGCGATGGTGATGCCGGTGTAGACGGAAGCCTCACGGGCCGCCACGGGCATATCGGAGGTGTTGGCGATCAGCACCGTCCGCTTCATCAGGGACTCGCCGGTGCGGGGGTCCTTCAGCTCGGGGAATTCCCGCAGAACGTCGGTCATCTCGTTGCCCCGCTCGCCGCAGCCGATGTAGACCACGATGTCCACGTCGGACCACTTGGCCAGCTGGTGCTGGACCACCGTCTTGCCGGAGCCGAAGGGGCCGGGAACGGCGGCGGTGCCGCCCTTGGCGATGGGGAACATGGTGTCGATGATCCGCTGGCCGGAGCACAGGGGACGCTCGGGGGAGTATTTCTTCTCATAGGGGCGGCCGATACGCACGGGCCACTTCTGGACCATGGTCAGGGGCACGTCCTTGCCGTCCTCGGTGGTGAGGGTGGCCACGGTGTCCGTAACCTTGTAGCTGCCGCTCTGGATGGATTTGATGGTGCCTTTCAGGCTGGGGGGCACCATGATTTTGTGGAGCACCACCGGGGTCTCGGGAACGGTGCCGATGACGTCGCCGCCGATTACCTTGTCCCCGGCTTTCACCGTGGCGGTGAAGTCCCACTTTTTCTCGTGGTCCAGAGCGGAGACCTCCACGCCTCTTGTGATGTTGGCGCCCACCTTCTCCACGATTTTCTCCAGGGGGCGCTGGATGCCGTCATAGATGCCCTCGATCATGCCGGGGCCCAGCTCCACGCTCATGGGCGCGCCGGTGGTTTCGACGACGGCGCCGGGGCCCAGGCCGGAGGTTTCCTCATAGACCTGGATGGAGGCGGCGTCGCCCTTCATGGTCAGGATTTCGCCGATCAGTCGCTGGGGGCCAACGCGAACCACGTCGCTCATGTTGGCGTTGGACAGCCCTGTGGCAACCACCAGCGGCCCGGAAACTTTAACAACTTTGCCGCTCAAACTCTAAAACCTTCTTTCAGGATAGATTTGCGGGAATCCCCTCTCCCGTTGCCGCATGCCCGGAAAGGGGTCCAGGGGAAAACGCCGTTTTCCCTTGGTTTCCCCGCCAAAGCGGGGAAAGAAATTGAAATCATTTTTGTGACGACATGCGCGTCACAAAAATTCCGATACTCCAGCCGCCTTGGGCGGCGGCTCCAGTGACCGACGTCACTGGAGGGGGGTTCAGCGGAGGCGGGCCCAGCCCGCCGGAGCGTCTAAGGGGGATGAAATCCCCCTTGGATATCAAAGGATATCCGCGCCGACCGCGCGCTCAATCGCTCTTTGAATGTTATTCTTACCGATGCCCAGGGACCCCTGGCGGCCGGGGATGAGGATGATGGCGGGCCGCAGCTCGTCCTTATAGCGGGAGATCACGTCCTCCATATCCTTCGCCAGCTGCTCCGTGAGGTAAATCACGGCGCAGTTTCCCTTGGCCAGCTCCTTGATCTTCTCCTTGGCCTCCGCCGCGTCCGCGACGGGGTAGGTGTCCAGTCCCAGAGCCCGGAAGCCCATGACGGACTCCCAATCGCCGATGGCGGCGATCTGATAGGTCATTGCCATACGTTCACCGCCTTACACATACCCGTTCCGCAGCCGGGAACGGATCACGTCGGCGGGCAGGCCCGCCCCGCGGCCCATCAGCAGGATGCGGATGTTGGTGTACTCCGTCTCCCGGGCCGCCAGATACCCCAGCAGCGGGGCCTCGCCAAAGGGCACGAACTGCGCCCCGGCCAGGTACTCTCCCACCGCGTCGTCGCAGAGCTTTTCAAAGGCCGTCAGCGGTCCGCCCCGAAGGGCCTCCGCTCCCGCCTCCGCCGCCGCCTGGAGGGCCGTGGGGCCATAGAGCTCCTGGAGCGCGCCGGAGTTTCCAGCGGCGGCCACGGCGTCCTCGCCGATGTCCCCGCCCTCCAGCAGCACGGTTTTCAGGAACTCCCCGCTCTTACCCATCCGCAGGGTGCGGACCAGGCTGCGGAGGTTTGCCGCGTCGATCTGGATTTTGACATAGCCCGCCAAAAAGGCGCTGCCCGTCTCCTCCGCCACCCGCGCCATCTCCTGATAGCACCGGCGGTCCAGGGCGATGTCAGAGAGCTGGGGGTCCCGGGTAGAATCCAGAATCTCCCGGCCCTCCGCCGCCGCGACGGCCAGACCCTCCGGCAGCTCCTCCAGCCGCCCGGTCAAAACCGCCTCTTTCAGCACAGCGGCCGGAACCCGGCCCATATCCATCAGCATGGAGTCGGGGCTTACGTTCATGGCTGCGGCTTTCAGCACGGCCTTGATGTTGTGATAGTCGTATTTCAGCTTGAAAATGTCGATATACCTGGGGTCCGGCGCGCCGTCCAGCACGTCGGAGAGGGTGGCCTCCCGGGCCGCCGAGAGGGCGGCGTCCATGGCCTCGGGACTGCGGGCGTCCAGCTCGGGATACCCGCACTCCTGGAGGATTTTCACCGCCTCCTCGTCGCTGCGGGCCTCCAGCACCTGTTCCATCCGTTCCCGTGTCAGGAGCCCGGTCTCCATGGCCTTGATGCGGGCCGAGATCGCCAGGTAATCGGTGTCTTTGATTTTGTTAGCCAAGACACTTCCTCCTTCATGAGAACAGCTTCTTCACCACTTCTCCCGCAGTTTCCGCCTTTTGCAGGCGCACCAGGGTGTCGAACGCGCAGTTGACCTCCACGTTCTCCGAGCGGAGGATGAAGCCGCCGGGTATGGAACGGGTCTCGCCGGAGAGGGTCAGCTTCTTGCCGCCGGCCTGGTTGGCCTTTTCCACGGCGGCCTTGCCCACCTTGCGGCGGTCCTTGTCGGAGAAGATGACCTCCTCCTTGCCGGTGGAGGACGCCTGGACCAGCAGCTGTGCCAGCACGGCGGTATACTTCTCCTCCGGCAGGGAGCAGAGCTTTTGGAGGGCCAGGTCATAGGCCTTCTCCACCATCTCCTGCTTGGCGGCCAGGGCGGCCTTCCGGGCCTCCATCTGGGCGGTGCCAGCCAGGCGCTCCTCCCGCTCCGCGGCGGCCTTTTTGTTCTTGGCGTCCAGGTCCGCCGCCTCGGCGTCCGCCTGGGCCTGATACCGGGCGGCAATCTTCTCCGCCTCGGCCTGGGCCTCGCCTAGAACCCGGTCGATCTCCGCCTGGGCGTCGGCGCTGATGCGCTGGGTGATTTTTTCAATTCCGTTCATGGTTCAATCCCCTTTCTGCGGGGCCGATTAAGAAATGTTAATGATCATCAGCATGGAAGCCAGCAGAGACAAGATGGCGTAGAACTCCACGGTGATGCAGAGCACCATGCCCTTGGACCAGTCGTCGGGCTTCTTGGCCAGGATGTTGATGGAGCCGGCAGCCACGCGGCCCTGGGCGATGGCGGAGAACAGGCCGCCAAGCGCCATGGGAAGGCACGCGCAGAAATACTGGAGGCCCTGGGCCACCGTCATGCCGCTGGCGTCACCGCCAAGCAGGCCCATGGAGAAGATGGCGAAGAACCAAACCACCAGGCCGTACAAGCCCTGGGTGCCGGGGATAACCTGGAGAATCATGACCTTACCGAATTTGCTGGGGTCCTGGCAGAGGAGGCCGGTGCCCGCCTCGCCGGCGATGCCGGTGCCCTTGGCGGAGCCGATGCCGGGGAGAACCGCCGCCAGGCCCGCGCCCAGAAGAGCCAGGGCCAGGCCGCCAAAAGCGCCCAGGAAGGATTGTGCTGCCGCGTTCTGCTCGATCGCCTGAATGAGTTCCATATCCACCATAATGTTGTTCCTCCTAAAATAAATTTACTTTGTAATGTCCACGTATTTGGTCTCCATGGCCAGGGGCCGGAAGGGCTTGCCGCCGTCCTCATAGAACTTCCCGAAGTACTCCAGGCACTGGAGACGCAGGTCGTGGACGTAGCAGCCCAGCAGGTTCAGCGCGAAGTTCAGCGCGTTGCCCGCCAGGGAGATCACAAGGAAAATGACGATGTTGCCGGGAATCGCGCCCAGGGTGTTGAACACCTGGGCAATGACGCTGCCCGCCAGCATCAGGGCCATGAGACGGGCGTAAGAGAGGATGTCGCCAAAGTAGCCCGTCACATGGTTGTAGAGGGAGCCAAAGATGCCCATGATCTTGCCAAAGCCCTGGCCGGTGACCAGGGGCCCAATGACGATCAGGGCCAGGCCCGCGTAAAGCACCAGGTTCGTGACGCCCGCCGCCATCAGGCCGATGCCGACAAAGACGATCCACCACGTGACCTCCTCGAACACGGCGTCCAGCACCTGTCCGGCCTTGAGCTTGCGGATGAAACTGACGGCCATGCCGGTGATGATCTGGACCAATCCCAGGGCCATGGCCCCCACCAGGATCATCAGCGTGTCGTTCAGCGGGGTGAAGAGGGCCGGGAGGGCGAAGTCCCCGCCGGTGGTGATCTTCACCACCTGGGTGAGGAAGTCTCCGAAGAAGCCGCCGGTAATCGCGCCCATCAAAAAGGTGGACACGCCGCACAGCTGCATCAGGCCCATCATGTGGCCCATGGTGCCCTTGGGCCGGTACTTTTTCGAGATGAGCATACCGGCCAGGAACATCAAAATCCCGTAGCCCATGTCCGCCATCATGATGCCATAGAACAAAATGAAGAAGGGCGCCATGAGGGGGTTGGGGTCCACGTTGTTGTAGGCGGGGAGAGAGTACATCTCCGTCACCATGTTCAACGGCCGGGTGAGCCAGTTGTTTTTCAGGCGCACCGGCACGTCGGGGATATCCTCCTCCGTGGGGTCGCTGGCCTCCCAGGCGCAGCCCTTGCCGTCCAGCAGGGCTTGAACCTCGCCCAGGTTCTCCGCCGGGGCCCAGCCCTCGAAAAAGACGATGGTCCCGTCGGTGAGGAGGCGCTCGGCGTTCTGGTCCTCCGCCGCCTCGGCGTGAAGGCGGTCGGCATAGAGCCGAAGCCCGTCCCGCTCTGGGGCCAGGGCAGCGATGGCGGCCTCGGCCTCCTGCCGCTGCTTCTGGTTCTCCGACAAGGCCGCGTCCAGAGCCTGGACGTTCTGGGCCGCCGTGCCCGTCACCCCCTGGAAGGCGGTGACGCTGAACCCATGGGGCCGCAGGACCTCCAGGGCCTTCTCCTCCTCCGCCCGGTGGGCGATGAGGAGGCAGCAGCGCTGCTGCTTGTCGGCGCTGATCTCATAGAGCTCCGCCAGGTTCTCCCCCAGCTCATTGCGGATGGCGGCGGTGTCCGCCGCCCCGGGGAGCACACCCAGGCGGAACACCGCATGCTCGGTGCCCCCCAGCTCCAAAGGCATGTCCAGGGGGACCCAGGGCTCCAGCCCCGCCCTCCGGCTGAGGAGGCGGCCCTCCTCGCCCTGGAGACGGGCAATGTCCTGCAACCGCCCGTTGATCTGCTGGCTGACGGCCCGGGCCTTTTCCAGGGTCCCGTCGCTGAGGAATTCCGCCTCGCTCACTTCCCGGCGCTGGATGAAGAGGCCGTCCTTGGTTCCGCCGTAGCGCTTCAGGGCGTCCAGGGCGGCGGCGGCCTCCCCCTGTTCGTTCTTGGTCTGCGCCAGCGTGGAGGCGTCCCGCCGCAGCAGCGCCGCCCAAGCGGGGTCCGAGAGCTTCCCGGTGGGCTCGCTGATCTCCACACAGCCCAGGCGCAGCAGCTCCCGCAGGAGAGCGTCCCGGCTGTCGGCCATGGCCATGACGCGGAGCTTTTTCATTTTTACAATGGCCATCTCAGTTGCTCACAACCCTTCCGACAATAAACTCCGCCGCGGCCTCCAGGTGTTTTTCCGCCGCCGCCCGCAGCTTAGCGGCGTCCTCCTCTGCGGCCTGAGCGGTTTTCGCGGCGACCGCTGCCGCCCGCTCCTCCGCCTGGCGCAGAAGCTCCCGGCCGGCCTCCGCTCCGGCGCTCCGCCGTTTCTGCAAGAGCGCCTGACCTTCCTTTTCCGCGTCTGCCACGATCTGCTTTGCCTCTGCCTCCGCAGCGGCGCGGCGCTCCCGGGCCTCGGTTTCCACCTGCGTTACCTTTTCGATCGCTTCCAAAGACATTCGTTCTCACCTTCTCTCCATGGTGCCACGCCTCCCGGCCTTGGTTCCTCCGGGGATATGGCCATACTAGCATACAGTATAGGCGAAGTTGTTCGGTTTTGCAAGGGAATTTTTGTTACAGTGCGGAAAAGAAACGCGGCCCTCCCCAAAGGGAGGACCGCGCATAAGACTGGAATCTGTACGCCGCGCTCAATTTGCCTGCGCCAGCCGCTCCAGGGCTTCCTCCCTGGAGGCGGTGAAGAAAAAGTGCTTTCCGTTGTTGGACTCGTAGATAAAGTCCCGGAGGGGCTTGCTGGTATAGTGGGAATAGTCGCCGAAAAAGGCGGCCTTCACATGGTAGTTGATGAATTTCTGGAGAATCTCTCCCGCCACGCCGGTGCTGAGGATGAAGAAGTCCTCGCCCAGCACCCGCTTGTCGATGGCAATGCGCTCCGCGCCCGCCTCGTACTTCACGGTCATAGCCAGGTCCAATGCGGCCTGGACCGTGGTGATCTCCGCCGCATCGCCGGAGACGACCGCGATATCCGTTCCGTGTTCCTTTACATATTCGATGTTCATAAAACTGCCTCCTTACGTCAAAATCGCGGTACAAATTCCAGCTGGTGAGAAAGCATACCACAAGACGGACCGTTTGTCAAATCGGGGCAGTCTCTGTCCCTTTTAAGGAAAGTATTGCTGGGACATCCCTTCGGCAGTTTCTACAAAAGCACATTGATATAACAGAAACTATGCGCTATAATCAATTCGACAAATCGGCATTTAAGGGGAAAGAATATGAAAAATTTTTCTATGCCAGAGCAAGTTTCTCCGACATTAGAAATAGATGAATTAATGAGGTTGAAACATAGTTTGGAAAAGAATGTATCAAGGGAAGTTGCAGAAAGCATCATAAAGGAAATTCCATTATCTATAAATTCAACACCAGACATTCGAGCCGAGTGGGTAGAAAAACTATCTGCTATTCTTGAACATAGATTTGATGAAAAAACGGTACAAAACATTCGCCAAGCGTGCTATTGTAATGAAAATGGCAGGTTAGAAGATACAGCAAATAACTTGAAACAACTCTATCTCTCTTTGGATCAGGATTTGCATAGATTTGTCAATGCTTTGAATGAAAATGGTGCCGGTTGGTTTATTAAAGATAATCAATTATATACAAAAATGTTTTCTTGTGAATGTCCTATGTTAGAAAAAGCAAAAAATTCAAATTCATTAACATGGTGTCACTGCACTGCTGGATATAACAAAAAATTATTTGAGATTGTTTTTGAAAAACCTGTCTATGTAGAAATTGTGCAAAGCATACGGCAAGGATTTGATTTTTGCCTTTTGAGAATTATAGTTCAATAAATTCCAATTTATCGGACAGTCATCCGTCAACAGGGGATTGCTCCCTTTGGATATTTTGACGAGCGGTTTGATGAAGTGGCTTTTGGCAACACCAATCTGAAGAGGGATCAGTCTCTTCCCTCAGTCCACGATGGGCCTCCTCGTCTCATAGGGGTAGTAAAACGCGCGGCCTTCCACCGAGAGGAACGCCCCCGGCGACCCCGGGTATTCCGCCGCACGGATTCGCCGTTCTACTTCCGCCAAATCGTGCCGTGCCGGGTCTATCCGAAACAGCTCCAGCATTTCCTTCCGCGTAAAAGGCTTGCGCTTCCAGGTCTCCTCCGATACCGGCAGGGGCTGCCCCTTTGAAATCAGGCCGATGATTTTCTCAAAGCAGTACAGCAGGTGATTCATGGACTTTAATTTCAGCGTCTCAACCGATTCAAAGGGCGAGACGGCGAAGGAAGAGGTCATGATAATCGCGCCGCTGTCGACCGTTTCCTTCATGTGGTGAACCGTGACGCCATACTCCTGGGCCCCCTCGTAGAGCGCAAAATTATAGCACCCGGTTCCGGGATAGACAGGTGAGCCCGGATGAAAATTGACTGCGGCCTTTTGGGCGGAATCCAGCAGGCTTTTGGGAATAATCCAGGGCGACACAAACGACAGGATATATTCCGGACGGTACCAGTGCAATTCCTCGTCAAGATGGTCCCCCGCAGCGCCTCGTATGGACAAAAACTCCTTATCCGCAAAGCTGCTCTTCAAAAGCGCCTCCGCATAATCGCAAAAGACGTTCCTCTTCTTGGAAAACATCAATACCTTTAAATCGCCCATATCTTCCCCCAGCCCTTGCAGGCTCTTTGCTTTCAATGATCGCTTTGTTTTACTTTGTAAAACAAAGCGGTGTACACCGCTGAAAATTTTTCCATTTTAGAAGCCGCCGCCTGTGCCTCGTCAGCCTCTTGCCTCACCTTTATGGTGCCGTCAGATACTGTCAACATATCATAATCCGTTCCCCCTGTCAACGGTTTCTCCTTCTTAGGAGCTTCTCCTGGAGACCGGCGCTTCCGAGAGAAGGGTGGACACGCAGGTCCGCCCCTACGCCGTATGCCTCCTAGTAAAACGCGTAATCAAATACCCTCTTCGATTCTCCCAGCCCTTTTCTTTTTCCCCAATTTGTGGTATACTGCTGTGCAAATCCAATACGTTCCACAACAAGGAGGGATTTCTATGCAGGCCAAAAAACGGCGGCAGGCTATTTTAAAATACCTGCGGCAGGCCAGCCGCCCCGTCAGCGCGGGGTTCCTGGCGGAGCGCTTTTCCGTCAGCCGTCAGGCGGTGGTGGGGGACGTGGCCCTGCTCCGGGCTGCCGGGGCGGACATCTCCGCCACCCCCCGGGGCTATGTCATTCTGGAGGCCGACCGGGGTCTGGTCCGCCGGATCGCCTGCCGCCACGACGCCGCGGGCATGGAGGCGGAGCTCTGCGCCGTGGTGGATCAGGGCTGCTCCGTGGTGGACGTGATTGTGGAGCATCCCGTTTACGGCCAGCTCACCGGCCCCCTCCAGCTTTCCAGCCGATACGACGTGGGCCAGTTCCTCTCCCGCAGCACCGGGGCCCGGCCCCTGTCGGACCTCACCGGGGGCATCCACCTCCACACCCTCTCCTGCCCGGATGAGGACGCCTTTTGCCGGGTGCGGGAAGCCCTGGGGACCCTGGGAATTTTATGGGAGGGCGAAGAATGAAGCAGCATAACGGCCTCCGGGACATGACCGTGGGCAGCCCCGCCGGGCATATCCTCTATTTCGCCCTGCCCCTTTTGGCGGGGAGCCTCCTCCAGCAGCTCTACAACATGGTGGATAGCTGGGTGGTGGGCCGCTACGTGGGGGACGGGGCTCTGGCCGCCGTGGGAGTGGGCTTCCCGGTTCTGACCATGTTCTCCTCTTTGTTCATCGGCCTTTCCAGCGGCGGCACGGTGGTCATCGCCCAGTTCTTCGGCGCGGGGAAAATGGACCGGGTCCGGGACGCGGTGGACACCATCTACGCCGCCTTCCTCACCTCCATCGTCCCCCTGACGGCACTGGCCCTGCTGGCGGTGGGGCCCATCCTCCGCCTGCTCCAGGTGGAGGAGGCCGCCTATGGCGAGGCGCACCTCTATTTAATGGTGGTCTGCGCCGGGCTCGCCGGCAGCATCGGCTACAACCTCAACGCCGGAATTTTGGGGGGCCTGGGGAACAGCCGGAGCACCCTTTTGTTCCTGGCGGTGGCCTCGGTGATGAACATCCTCCTGGACCTGGCGCTGGTGCTGGCCTTCGGCCTGGGGGTTTTCGGCGTGGCCCTGGGCACGATCCTCGCCCAGGCCTTCTCCTGGCTTTTCGGCGTGTTCTATATCAACCGCCGCTACCCGGAGATTTCCCTCCGCCTCCTGCCCCGGAGGTTCGACCGGGCCCTCTTCCGGCAGATCATGGGCATCGGCCTTCCGGCGGGAATCCAGATGTCCCTGGTTGCCCTGGGGGCCATGGTGGTGATGGGGAAGATCAACTCCTACGGCAAGGAGTTCACCGCCGGGTACAACGTGGGCTTCCGGCTGGACCAGCTGGCCTTCCTGCCCATTCAGAGCCTGTCCAGCGCCGTCATCTCCTTCGTGGGCCAGAACACCGGCGCCAGAAAGCCGGACCGGGCCCGGCGGGGCATCCGGGTCGCCGTTGCCCTCTCCGCCGCCTGGGCCCTTTTGATGACGGCGGTTCTCCTGCCCCTCCGGGAGCCTTTGGTGGCCTTCTTCTCCCCCACGCCGGCGGTGATTCACGCCGGGGCCGTGTACCTCCAGTGCATCATGCCCTTCTATTTCATGTTCGCCATCATGTTCTGCCTGAACAACGCCATGCGGGGCGCGGGGGACAGCGTGTTTCCCATGGTGGACGTGATTTTGTCCCTGATTTTGGTGCGGGTCCCGGCGGTGTACTATCTGGCGGAGCGCTATGGGCCGGACTATATGTACTACGGCTGCGTCGTGGGCTGGACCGTGGGGCTGGCCCTGTCCCTGGGCTGGTACTTTTCCGGCCGGTGGAAGCGGCACGGAAGCCTGGCGGACGAGGGCGGGGAGGGCCTCTAAAAGATCCAAGCCTCGCTGTTTTCGGAGCGGCAAATCGGAAATTGAGGAGGAATACGCGTATGTACAATCGCCCCGTCTTTTTTCGAGGGTCGCCGGGAATCATGCTGTTTATTATTCTGGCCGTGCTTCTTTTCTGGTAGTTTTTTAACTCTTACCGATTGGAAAAGTTCAAAAAATCAAAGCAGGGCACGGGAGGTAAAATAGGAACGCCAACTCGCTCTTCTTATAATCGGACTTTTCATCATCGCTGCCGCTCTGGCGGCTGCTGCACTCGAACCATTTTTGCGCAGCTAGATTTTAAGGAAACGGGCCGCCGAGGGCGGCGGCCCCTACTACCGACAGAAGGGCAAGCTCGGAGAAAATGGCCTGACCAAGGGGGCAGGCCCCACAGGAGCCGTTTCTTCCCCAACCTCCAGGTTAGCGGCAGCGAGGAGGGCCGGACGGGCCTTGCATCAACCTCCAAAGCCCCCGCCCGCACCACGCCGCGGGCTAGAGACATTCGTATCAAACAGTCTGCACCGTGCCGCGCCCCCGTTTTCTCTCTTCCACCGTGCACGGCGCATTCTCTCTTTTCGCAATAAGAGAGAGTGGGGGGTGTATTGGACCAGCCATCGCTGGTTGCCATTCTCCCCCGCCCAAAGGGCCGAAAAAGTCCGCTTGTAATTTTCCGCCATTCCCGGTATAATAAACCAATTGCACATCCCGTCAATCCCGGCGGTCCTTCCATTCGGGGCCGCCGTCTTAAAGGAGAACAGCCATGGACCAGAAAAAATTCTATATCACCACCCCCATTTACTACCCCTCGGACAAGCTCCACATCGGCCACACCTACTGCACCGTGGCCACGGACACCCTGGCCCGCTACCACCGCCTGCTGGGCGAGGACGTCATGTTCCTCACCGGCACCGACGAGCACGGACAGAAGATCGAGGAAAAGGCCAAGGAGGCCGGCATCTCCCCCCAGGAATTTGTGGACCGCATTGTGGACGGTCCCCGGGGCGTGCGGGATCTGTGGAAGCTGATGAACATTTCCAACGACCGCTTCATCCGCACCACCGACGACTACCATGTGAAATCCATTCAATATATCTTCCGCAAAATGCACGACAACGGCGATATTTACAAGGGGACCTACAAGGGCAAATACTGCACCCCCTGCGAGTCCTTCTGGACGGAGAGCCAGCTTAAGGACGGCTGCTGCCCCGACTGCGGCCGCCCCGTCAAGGACGCGGAGGAGGAGGCCTATTTCTTCCGCCTGAGCAAGTACGCGGACAACATCCGGGACCTGCTGGAAAACACGGACTTCCTGGAGCCCCGCTCCCGGGTTCACGAGATGGTGCGCAACTTCATCGACCCAGGCCTTGAGGACCTGTGCGTCTCCCGGACCAGCTTCAGCTGGGGCGTGCCCGTGGACTTCGACCCCGGTCATGTGGTCTATGTCTGGATCGACGCCCTCTCCAACTATATTACCGCTCTGGGCTACGGCAACGACCGCTACAGCGATTACGAAAAGGGCTGGTGGCCCGGCGTGAACATCGTGGGCAAGGAGATCGTCCGCTTCCACTCCATCATCTGGCCCGCCATGCTCATGAGCCTGGGCGAGCCGGTGCCTAAGAAGTGCTTCGGCCACGGCTGGCTCCTCCTGGACGGCGGCAAGATGTCCAAGTCCAAGGGCAACGTGGTGGACCCCTATATCCTGGCGGAGCAGTTCGGCGTGGACGCCCTGCGCTTCTTCCTGATGCGCACCTTCCCCTTCGGCTCCGACGGCAACTTCTCCAACGAGCTTTTGATCCAGACCATCAACACGGACCTGGCCAACGACCTGGGCAACCTGGTCAGCCGCACCACCGCCATGGTAGGCAAGTACTTCGGCGGGACCCTGCCCGAAGGCTGCGGGACCTGGGCGGAAGCGGTCTCCTTTGACACGGAGCTCAAGGACCTGGCCGGGGGCCTCCGGGAGCGCTACGCCGCCGAGATGGACCACTTCGCCCCCCACAAGGCTTTGGAAGAGATCTTCAAGGTCATCCAGCGGGCAAACAAATATATTGACGAGAACACCCCCTGGACCCTGGCCAAGGACATGGAGGCCAACGGAGCCCGGCTGGCCCACGTGCTGTATAACCTGCTGGAGGCGGCCCGCATCTGCGGCATTTTGCTGATTCCCTTCATGCCGGAGAGCATGGACAAGCTCTTCTCCCAGATTGGCGCGGACGCTTCCGCCCGGAGCTGGGCCTCCGCCGCCCAATGGGGCGGGTTGTCGGAGACCGCCGTGGTCTCCAAGGGGGAGAACCTGTTCCCCCGGGTGGACATGGACAAGGCACTCCAGGAGCTGGAGGCCGCCGTGGAGGCGGCGAAGCAGGCGGAGTCCGGCGTGGAGCTGGAGCCCCAGCTTGCGGAGAAGGTGGACTTCGACACCTTCTGCAAGAGCGACTTCCGGGTGGTGAAGGTGAAGGCCTGCGAGGCGGTGAAAAAGAGCGAGAAGCTCTTGAAGTTCACCCTGGACGACGGCACCGGCGTAGACCGGCAGATTCTCTCCGGAATTCACAAGTGGTATGAGCCGGAGACGTTAGTGGGCAAGACCCTGGTGGCGATTGTAAATCTCCCGCCCCGGAAGATGATGGGCCAGGAGAGCAACGGGATGCTGATTTCCGCCGTCCACAAGGAGAAGGGGGAGGAAGTGCTCCACCTCCTCATGGTGGACGACGCCATCCCCGCAGGGGCGAAGCTCTGCTAAATCTGTACGCGCCCTGACGGGCGAGTATAATCCCCTCACAATGGGAAATACTGCCTCCATACTTCAAAAGTAAGGAGGCAGTATTTTTCATGTCCAAAAACCTGAAAGAGAGCGAAACGCTCAAAAACCTCATGCGCGCCTTTGCCGGGGAGAGCCAAGCCCGGAACCGCTATACCTTCGCCGCGGGCCTGTGCAAGCAGCAGCAGCTCCACGTCCTGGAGGCCATCTTCACCTTCACCGCCAACCAGGAGAAGGAGCACGCCGAAATCTTCTACAACCACATGAAGGAGGTCGCCGGGGAAACCGTCCACATCGACGGCGGCTACCCCGTGGACCTGACCAACGACGTGGCCCAGCTCCTCCGGCAGGCTCAACACAACGAGTTCGAGGAGTTCGATCCCGTCTACCCCAGCTTCGCCCAGACCGCCCGGCAGGAGGGCTTCCCCCAGGTGGCCTCCTCCTTCGAGCAGATTTCCAAAATCGAGAAGGCTCACGGAAACCGCTTTGCCCACTTCGCCCAGCTCTTAGAGTCCGGCAAGCTCTTCGTCTCCGACGCGAAGTGCGGCTGGCTCTGCCTGAACTGCGGCCACATTCAAGAGGGCCTCCAGGCCCCCAAGTCCTGCCCCGTCTGCTCCCATGACCAGGGCTTTTTCATCCGCCTGGAAATGGCCCCTTACGGCGGTGAGATGTTAAAGGGCTGACCCCTTATCCGGCCTCCTCCGGCTCCGCCCAGGCGTAGTCATGGGGGCCGAACACCGGCTGGTCCTCCCGGATCGTGTTCACCGCCGCCGCCAGGGCCTGGGCAAACCGCTCTCCGGACAAGTTCTCCTCCGGGCGGACCATGGCGGCCCCCTCCCCGTCCCCGGCGGTCAGGAGGAGCTGGGGCGGGTGTTCCAGGGCGGCGTAGTCCTCCGCCGGGAGGAAGGCCACATCCACGCCTCCCTCCCGCACCGCCTGGGCCATGGCCTCCGGAGAGGAGCCCACGGAGACGCTGATGGCCTCCGCCTCCACCCCCTGGTCCGCCAGGGCCGCTTTCAGGGCCTCCGGCAGCTCCCGGACGGCTTGGGTCAGCTCCTCCGTGGACAGCGCCCCCCGGGAGACCTCCACGGCTAAAGTGTCCAGCTCCAGGGGCCCTGCCTCCGGCGCTTCCGGGGATTTCTCCCCCTCCGCCGGGCCGCAGGCGGAGAGAAGCAGCAAAAACAGGACCCCCAGCAGGGGCAGATATCGTCTCATAAAAACTCCTTTTCCCTTTCGGCGGAAAACCGCCGTTTTTTTGTGGACATTCCGCCCAACCTTTGGTATAGTAGTAGTAACAGCATCGGCGGGCGGCGTCCTTATTCTACCACGTCCCCGCCCGGCGCGCAAGGGCGGAGGACCCATCACACCCAGGGAGGTTCCCTATGCTGACCATCCGAAACGAAACCCCCGCCGACTTTCAGGCCGTGGAGGACCTGACCCGGAGAGCCTTTTACAACCTCTACGTTCCCGGCTGCCACGAGCACTATCTGGTCCACATCATGCGGGACCACCCGGACTTTGTGCCGGAGCTGGACTTCGTGCTGGAGCGGGACGGGGAGATCGTCGGCAGCATCCTCTACACCCGCTCCACCCTCACAAGCGAGACCGGGGAGCGGCGAGAGGCCCTGACCTTCGGCCCCGTCTGCGTGGCCCCGGAGCGCCAGCGCCAGGGCTATGGGAAGCGCCTGATGGACCACTCCCTGGCCAAGGCCGCGGAGCTTGGCTGGGGTGCGGTGGTCATCTTCGGCGCCCCCGCGAACTATGTCTCCCGGGGCTTCCAGTGCTGCCAGCGCTTCCTGGTCGGCATGGAGGACGGCAGCTTTCCCACCGCCATGCTGGTGAAGGAGCTCACGCCCCACGCCCTGGACGGCGGCCCCTGGGTCTACCGGGACAGCCCCGTCATGCACTTCGACGAGGAGGCCGCCCGCCGCTTTGACGACACGCTGCCCCCCATGGAGAAGCGGGTCCTCCCCTGTCAGGAGGAATTTTATATCCTCAGCCATTCCGTTTTGCGCTGACCCTACCAAATCACGACAAAGGAGAATCACCATGGAAGAATCTGGAATCGTCTCCATCTGGCTCGGCAATTTTGAGAGTGAGGAAGCCCTGACATTTTACGCCGAAAACCGCTTCAAGCGAAACGAGAACGGCGAAAAGGTCCCATCCTTTACCCAGGACTTTTTCAACGGTGATCTCTGGCCCTTCGAGCCGGATGTGTTTGACTACGAATTTAACGCTGCCCCCTCCCAGGACCCCCTCGTGGTGGCGGAGCCCCTGGGCGAGGAGCTGTCCAAGGCTCTGGCGGAGATCTATTCCAAGGGCTTCGAGCAGCCCTACAACGCCGTTCTCGCGGTGTACGACTACCAGTTTGAGGGCAGCCGCTACGTCCCCGGCGCGCCGGCGCGATTCGTGGGGTCCTTTTCCTACATAGAGCGTTAAGCCATTTTGAAAGCCGCCCCGTTTGGGGCGGCTTTTTTTCAGGAGCGCAAGCCGGGTCGGCGCATTGGTACCCTGGCAAATGCCGTCATACGAGACGGGCAGAAAAAAATTTTCCCAGGACTGAAAGTTTCCGCCCCACTAAATCGTATCCATAACGAGAGCGCTCCAAAGGAGTTGATGCCATGAACCCGAATCAGCAGGCGGAACGGCTGGCAAATGCCTATGCCGACGCGATTCTACGCCTTAGCTACACCTATTTGAAAAACACCCAGGACGCCCAGGACATCTGCCAGACGGTTTTCGTCAAGCTCCTGACGGAGCCCCGGGAATTCGACAGCGCCGAGCACGAGCGGGCCTATGTCCTCCGCATGGCGGCCAACGCCTGCAAGGACCTTTTGAAAAGCCCCTGGCGGAAGCGGACCTGCGGTCTGGAAACCGTGCTGGAGGTCCCCGCCCCGGAGGCGGGGGACGGCTCCGTGCTGGCGGCGGTGAACGAGCTGCCCGCCAACTACCGCACGGTGATCTACCTCTTTTACTACGAAGGCTATCAGGCGGCGGAGATCGGGAAGATTCTCGGCGTCCCCACCGCCACCGTCCACACCCGCCTGGCCCGGGGCCGGGCAAGGCTCAAGGACATCTTAGGAGGTACCGACTATGAGCGATCTGTTTGATTACAAAAAGGAGATGAGCGAATTGCGCTTTACAGAGCTTCAGAAAAAGGCCCTGGCGGAGTCCGCCGCCTCCGCCGCCAGCGGGAAGGCAAAACGCCGCCGCCCGGTGTTCCGCACGGCCCTGATTGCCGCCGCCATGGCGGTGGTGCTGGTGGTGGGCACCAGCGCGGCGGGGATTCTCCCCACCCCCACGGAGGTCTTTGCCCCCCTCTTCGGCGGGGCCGTGGCCCAGACGGAGGTCATTGACAAAATCGGACGTCCCATCGGGGCCAGCGACACGGACAATGGCATCACCATCACGGCGGAAGCCATCATGGGCGACCAGTACAACGCCGTCATTGTCTACACCCTCACCCGGGACGACGGGGAGCGGTTTTTGCCGGAGGGCAAGAACCTGGACGAGACGTATTTGATGATGGGCGGCTTCGGCGGGGCCAGCTGGGCCAAGGGCGACACCCACGGCGGGTCCTGGTTTGTGGACGAGGACCCGGAGGACAACCAAATCCAGCTGGTAGAGACCGCCAGCTCCAACGCAGTCATGACCAAGGGAACCGCCAACGCGAAGTTTGAGGACCTGCAATATTGGAACGCGGAGACGGAGAGTGCCGAGCTTCTCTATCCCGGCAAGTGGAAGCTCCGCTTCGAGGTGGACTACGAGGACTGCTCCGTCCGCCTGGGCGGCGGGGAGACCTTCTCCCAGGACGGCCTGAACTTCACCATTGACGAGATCACCCTCTCCCCCATCGCCGTGCGGGTAGTCTACACGGCGGACAGCGCGGTCGTTTGGAGCGACGCGCCCAGCGGGCGGCAGAGCCCCGAGGACGCCCCGAAGATGCAGCAGTTTTTGGAGAACATCGAAATTCTGCTGACGAAAACCGACGGTACGGTCATCGACCTGAGTGGCTCCGGCGGCCGCGTCAGCCCGGACTATGAAACGGGCGTCTCCCACTGCTCCAAGGGCCAGGTTTTTGATGCAGTCATCCCCCTGGAGGACATGGCCAGCCTCTCCGCCGGCGGCGTGACCTATGAGATTCCCCACGATTAACCCCCAGGTCCCGGAGGAACGGGCCGCCGGGGCGGCGGCCCCTATGGGCGGTTTTTCGGAGGGCCGTCCCGCCACGGACATTCCCTCATCAGGCGCATTCGTAGGGGCCGCCCCCCTGGGCGGCCCGTTTCCCCGAAACCGCCAGACCCCTGGGCGGCCCGTTCCCCCCGAAACCGCCAAGCCCCCGGGCGGCCCATTCACCCCAACCAACAAGGCCGGGACCTAATGTCCCGGCCTTTGCCTTACTCAATCTCCATATGTACCGACTCATGGAACACCGGCTCCACCAGGCCGGGAATCTCCACCGCGTCAGTGAAGCGGATATCCTCCGTATATTCCCGCAGGAGCGAAATAATATAGGGATGGGGCCGCTCGTCGGGCCGCCCGGCGGCAACGCAGACCACAATGGTCTTGGGGGCCAGACGGCTGACGCTCTTCCTTGTGGAAGAGGTCAGGGAGGCGTGGTGGGGCAGCTTCAAGATATCGCAGGGGGCCAGGGTGTCGTTGTCCCACACCGCGCCGTATAGATCGCCCCCCAGGACGATTTCCTTGCCGTGGTAGTAGAGCCGCTGGCGGAGGCTGGAGATGTTCATGGATTTCGTCCAGCGCATCAAATCGTGCCGGTTCCGCTCCCCCCGGAAGGCCGCGTCATAGACCGCCTTTTGCCGGGGGTAGAGGGCGGGCTCCCCGGCGTAAACATCCATGGTCAAATTCTCCGTCAGGTGGAAGGTCTCCACCTTGTCCCCGGGGAGCTCCACAAACGTCTCCACCCGCCCCGGGTGCTCCAGGAGGGCCGTGGCGTAGAAATCCAGACACCGCAGCAGGTTCCGGGCCGCGCCGGGGAGCTCGTTGTCCCCATCGGGGTCCAGGGGGCCGTGGCCCTCCGGCGGGACGTAGGTGGAAATCAGCTTCTCCACCGTCACCGCGTCTAAAACCCGGCCCAGGCCGCCGATGTGGTCCCGGTGGAAGTGGGTGGCCAGGAGGACGTCCAGTTTGTCAATCCCCTGCTTTTTCAGGAAGTCCCCGGCGTAAATCCGCTGGGACCTTGGGTCCAGCTCCCCCGGGTGGTCGTCCCGGACGAGACGGTCGTGTCCGCAGTCCACCAGCATGGCGAAGCGCCGCGCGCCCCCCTCCAGCTCTTGAATCAGGATGGAATCCCCGTTGCCGACGTTGATAAAATCCAATACCAGCATAAGCCGTTCCCCCTCACTTCTTTATTTTAGATAGGATACCATAGCCCCGGAGGCGGCGCAAGGAAAATCCCCCCACCCCGGCCTCCAAAATTTCACCCGGATTTTTGACATCCTGGCAAAAGGCCGCCCCTCCGCCGCAGGCAGGGGGGTGTGAGCAGCCGCGCCCTCGGGGAAGGAAAATCTTTCCTCCCGATTATGTGATATATAATTGTAACAAAACACGCCTTCGCAAGCGGCCTCCTGGGCCCCGCCTTCTCTTTTTCCTCGCAGCTTCTGGACAGGCGGGGAATCCGGTGCTATAATAAACTTGTTAGGGTATCGTTTATTTTAGAGGGAGGAAGCAATCGATTTTATGAACAATATGACAATGGGTTTGTGGACCACGCTGCTGGTCACCGCCGCCGCCGGCATCGGCGGCACCGGCCTGGGGGGCGCTTTGGCCACGTTGTTTCGCCGGGACTCCGGCCGGGAGGCCAGCCTGCTTTTGAGCTTTGCCGCCGGGGTGATGGTGTCCGTGTCCTGCTTCGGCCTTTTGACGGAGGCCGCCGCCCCGGGGGCCATGGAGCTGGTGGCCCTGGGGGTGCTGCTGGGCTGCGGCGTCACGTCGGGGTTCAACGCCCTGCTGGACCGGGGGAAGCCCACCGGCGGGCTGGTGCTGGCGGGACTGGTGATGGCCGCCGCCATCGCCCTGCACAACGTGCCGGAGGGCATGGTCATCGGCGCGTCCTTCATCGGCGGAACCATGCGCCAGGGCTGGACCCTGGCGGCGGTCATCGGCTTACACAACATTCCGGAGGGCATGGCCATCTCCGCCCCCATGGTGGCGGGGGGCGAGCGCCGCTGGCGGGCGGCGGGTCTGGCGGCCCTCTCCGGGGCCCCCACGGTGCTGGGGGCGGCCCTGGGCTACTGCCTGGGCACCCTGGGCCCCACGGCCCTGACCCTGACGCTGAGCTTTGCCGCCGGGGCCATGCTGTACGTGGTTTTTGGCGAGCTGCTTCCCGAGGCGGCGGGCCTCTGGAAGAGCAAGCTCCCCGCTTTGACGGCGGTGCTGGGGGTTTTGGTCGGCATGCTGATTGTCTAAGAACCGGTTTTTCCTCCCCGGTTGTATGGGGGCGTGCAACGCCGCCCCGCCGGGAGCCGTTGTTGACGGCGCTGTTCTTGACGGCGCGGGAATACACGATCAGGAGGAACCTTCCATGCACAAAGCAATGCAGCAAAAGCGGCCCCTGCGAAATCAGGATATCCGGGCGGCCATTGCGCAGGCGGGCCTGCGCTACTGGTGGGTGGCCGAGGAGCTGGGGGTGGCCTGCGGCACCCTGTCCAACCGGCTGCGCAAGGAGCTCTCCCAGGAGGAAAAGCAGGACGTCCTGTCCGCCGTCCAGCGGCTGGTGGACCGCCAGGGCATCCCGGAACGTCCCTGCCCCGGAATGACGCTGGAGGCCCGGGCCACCATCCCGGGACGGGGCTGGTGAACAACAAAAAGCGAGGCGGCGTGGCCAAACAGCCATGCCGCCTCCTTTTTCTTTATTTGTAATACGCCACCAGCAAATCCACCACCATCCCGTAGGACTGAATCCCCCGCTCATCGCCATAGCTTTTCAGCAGCCCGTCATAGACCTTGTTGCTGGCCTTTTGGACCGGCGTGTCCTGGAACTGCGCCCAGTAGGCGTTGTTATAGGCCAGGTCCAGCTGGACCTCCTCCGGCAGGGTCTCCCGAATGGCTAGGTAGCCCTCCGGGTCCTGGGAGTACAGGGCGTTGCCCAGGTACACGTAGCCGATGAGCCAGCCGGAGTACCGATAGGCCGGGTCGGCGCAGGTGGTGGAGGCCAGCACCGCCAGGAAGTTGCACTCCTGCTCCGAGGCGAAGCCCCGCTGATGGGCCAGCTCATGGGCGATGGTGGAGGGCAGCATGCAGGCGGGGCTGTCCACGTTGACGTTGGACTCCCCGGTGAAGGAGCTGTAAAACCCGGTGAAATCCAGGGCGCTCATAAGCCGGGAGAAGGCCATGGGCTTTACGCCGGGGTCGTCGAAGGCCAGGAAAGGAAACGCCTCCGTGATTCCCTCGTAGGCCCGGACGCTGTTTGCCAGAATCTCCTCCCGGGGGACGGCGAAGAGGCCGTGCTCATCCCGGGCCACGTCCTCCGCCGTCTCCGCCGTCCTTTCGGCAAAGTAGGCCGTCACCGCCCGCAAATCCTCCAGGGCTACGGGCTGGGCGTAAATCCCGGACTGATCCTGAAAGCCGTCCGTCCAGTAGTTCACCCCCCACAAGAGGCAGAACCCAGCCCAGATGGACAGCACGATGCACACCGCCCCCAGGGCTCCGCGATAGGCCCGGCTTCCCCGCCGGTCTCCGGCCCGGACCACGGCAATCACATTCCAGACAAGATACCCCACGCCGAAGAGAACCGCCAGCACCTCCACCAGCTCCATGACGGAGAAGGGCACCAAGTAGCAAAGCCGCCCCAGCCCCCGCCGGAGGGGAGAGGTGAAGCGCTCCGCTATGGCGTTCATCAGCCATCTCTGCCCCCGAAGGGTGAAGAAGGCCAGCAGGAGGACGCCGTCCACCAGCAGCCAGATATGCAGTTTTCGGTACTTGTGGAAAAATGCTTTCATCGTCACTCCGCCGCCGCCAACAGTTGTTTGGTATACGCCTCTTTCGGGTGGTTGAAGATCTCCTCCACCGTCCCCTGCTCCACGATGCGTCCGCGCTTCATCACCAGCACCCGGTCGCAGAGCTGGTAGACCACGTTCAAATCGTGGGAGATGAACAGATAGCTCAAATCCAGCTCCCGCCGGAGGGAGCGGAGCAGGTCCAGAATCTGGGCCTGAATGGTCACATCCAGGGCGGACACCGGCTCGTCGGCAATCAGAAATTTGGGCCGCCGGATCAGCGCCGCGGCAATGCTGACCCGCTGGCGCTGGCCGCCGGAGAGCTCCGAGGGTTTCGCCCCCAGGCACTCCCCCGGCAGCTCCACCCGCTCCAGCATCTCCCGCACCCGGCGCTTCCGCTCCGCCTTCTCGTACTTTCCATAGACCCGCAGGGGCTCCTCCAGGGTCCACTCCACGCTGTAAAAGGGGTTCAGGGAGCTGTAGGGGTCCTGAAAGATCATCTGGGGCCGCTTCGTGTAGTGGGTCACGGTCCCCCGGTCCGGCTTCACCATCCCCAGGATGGTCTTTGCCAGGGTGGACTTTCCCGTCCCCGACTCCCCCACCAGACCCAGAATCTCCCCGTGACGCACGTCGAAGGTCACATCGTGGAGCACCTCCTGGCGCTCCCGCCGTCCAAACGGCCCCACGCCGTCGTGATAGCCGCTGTCTACATGGCGCAAAGACAGCACCAGCTCCTCGCTCATGGCTCCGCCTCCTTCCGCTTCCGGGTGGGAATGGCGGCGATGAGCCGCTGGGTATAGGAGTGCCGGGGGTGATGGAACACCTCCTGGGCCTCCCCCGCCTCCACCAAAAGCCCTTTTTGCATCACCGCCACCCGGCCGCAGAGCTTCCGCACCACGTTCAGGTCGTGGGAGATGAAGAGCATGGACACGCCGGACTCCCGATTCAGCTTTTTCAAAAGCTCCAGAATCTGGGCCTGCACCGTCACGTCCAGGGCCGTCGTCGGCTCGTCCAGCAGCAGCAGCTTCGGGCTTGCGATCACCGCCGCCGCAATCATGGCCCGCTGGAGCATGCCCCCGGAGAGCTGATGGGGGTACTTTTCATACACCGTCTCCGCCTCCGGCAGCTCCACCGCCGCCATGGCCTCCACCGCCCGGCGGCGGCGCTCCTCCCGGCTTAAGCTTGTGTGGACCCGGAGGACCTCCTCCACCTGGGGGCCGATTTTCATCAGGGGGTCCAGGGCGCTCTGGGGCTCCTGGAACACCACGCCGATCTCCCGGCCCTGGACGCTCCGCAGCTCCGCCCGGTCCGCGTGGAGCAGCTCCTTCCCGTCCAGGAGAATCTCCCCGGAATAATCGCACCGCTTCCGGGGCAGGAGGCCCGCCACGCTCATGGCGGTAACCGTTTTCCCGGACCCGGACTCCCCCACCAGGCCCAGGATTTCCCCCGCCCGGATGGAGAGGGACGCCCCCGCCACGGCCTCCCGGTCTCGATTATGGAATTTCACATGAAGATCCCGTATCTCCAGCATCACAGCA
Source organism: uncultured Oscillibacter sp. (assembly GCA_910587705.1). Classification (GTDB taxonomy): domain Bacteria; phylum Bacillota; class Clostridia; order Oscillospirales; family Oscillospiraceae; genus Oscillibacter. Next base: position 53,415 of record CAJUMX010000012.1, on the reverse strand, counting down.
CCTCCCTGTCCCGCCGCCGCAGACCCTCGCCGATGAGGCCCACGCCAAACACCATCCACACGATGACCAGGCCCGTCCCGGCGGCGTACCAGGGGGCGGCGAAGAGCATCCCCTGGGCCTCGGAGAGCATATAGCCAAGAGACGCGTCCGGCGGCGTCACGCCGATGCCAAGAAAGCTCATGGACGCCTCCGCCAAAACCGCGTTGTTAAAGCCGATGGTCAGGGCGGGCAGCAGCACCGGCGCCGTATTTGGCAGCATGTGGACCGCCAGAATTCGGGGGCTCGACGCTCCCATCAGCCGGGCGCTTTTGATATAGTTCACCTCCCGGAGGGAGGCGAAGGCCGTCCGGCTCACCCGGGCAAAGCTGGGGATGAACACCAGCCCCAGGGCGAGGATGACATTGCGTTTCTTTCCCGGCTCCAGAATGGAGATCACCACCAGGGCCAGGAGGATGCTGGGAAAGGCCGTCAACGCGTCGTTGAGGCGCATCAACAGCTCGTCCACCGGCCCGCCGAAATAGCCGGTGAGGGCCCCCGCCAGGCACCCGCAGACCGCCCCGATGGCCAGGGTGGCCAGGGCGATGGAGGCCGTGGTCCCGGCGCCCTTGAGGACCCGGCTGAAAATGTCCCGGCCGAAGTTGTCCGTGCCCATCCAGTGGGCCAGGGAGGGCCCGTCGAATTTGGGCCCCGCCGCCATGGCGTTGGGGTCATAGGGCGTCCAGAAGAAGCCCAGGAGAATCAGGGCCGCCAGAAGGCCGGTCAGCGCCAGCCCGGCGATGAAAAAGCCGTTTCCTCTTTTCATGCCGCGCCTCCCAACCGGAGCCGGGGATCCAGGCGCTGATTGATCAAATCCGCCGCCGTCCCCGCCAGCACCACCCAAAGGGCCAGAATCACCACAATGGCCTGGACCACCGGATAGTCCCGGCCCCCGATGGAGGTCACCAGCATCCGCCCCAGGCCGGGGATGACAAAGACCTGCTCCACCACAATGCTCCCCGCCACGATCTCCGCCATGGTCTGGGCCAGGAAGGTGACCACCGGGGGCAGGGCGTTTTTCAGCACGTGCCGCCGCAGGACCTGACCCCGGTCGTTCCCTCGGGAGATGGCGGTGCGCACATAGTCCTTTCCCAATTCCTCCTGCACCGTGCTGCGGAGCATCCGCACCGTCATGGCAATGCGGGGAATGGAGAGGGCCACGGCGGCGAAGAGCAGGTACACCGCCGCCCCGGCAAAGTCCTGCCTCGCGTCGGGGAACTGTCCGGGCACAAACCATTTCAGTCCCACGCCAAAGACCCAGGACAGCAAAATCCCGGTGAAAAAGGGCGGCACCGCCATGCCCAGCTGGTTCAGGGCCGTCCGCCCCCCCTCGAACCGCCGCCGCCCGGCGGACCAGAGCCCCAGGGGAATGGAAACCACTGTAATCAGGGCAAAGCTCACCAGGCTCAGCCACAGGGTCAGCCGGATTTTCGGGGCCAGAAGCTCCCACACCGGCTGCTTATAGCTGGTGGAGACCCCCAGGTCCCCGGAGAAGAAGCCCAGCAGCCACTCCCCATAGCGCACCGGCAGAGGCCGGTCCAGCCCCAGCTCCGCCCGGAGGGCCGCCAGCCGCTCCGGCGTGGCGGCGGTGCCCAGCATGGCGGTGGCCGTGTCGCCGGAGATGAGGGAAAAGGCCGCGAAGGTCAAAAAGGAAACCAGCAGCATGGTCGCCAGTCCCGCCAAGACCCGCCTGCATACATATTTCATAGGCAATCTCCCTTCGGGAAAGCAGGGAGAGCGGGGTGTGGAGAACGCCGTCTCCGAATCTCCACACCCCGCTCTCTCAAGCCCTCCAATGGTTACGCCGCGTAGCGGATGCCGCTGAGGTCCAGCACGTAGATGGGATAGAACCGCACGCCTGTAAGGCCCTTGCGAATCGCCACCAGATCGGCCAGGTCCTGGATGTACACGTTGGCGGCGTTTTCCGTCAAATTGGCCTCCGCCTGTTTGTAGGCCGCCGTCTGGGCGGCGTCGTCCGCTGCGGTAATGGCCTCCTGGAAGAACGCATCATACTCCGCATTGTTATAATTGATAAAGTTATTACCCGCCGTAGAGGTAAACCGCTCCAGCAGGGCCCGGGCCGTCATGGTGGAGGCGTCCACGCCCACCACGGTGGTCTGGAACTGCCGGCCGATGTAGGTGTCGTTGAGCCAGCTCTCCCAGGTGACCGGGAGAATCTCGGCGGCGATGCCCACTTGCTTTAGCTGCTCCACGATGACCTGGGCAGTGTCCAAGTGGGGCTGATAGTTGGAAGGAACGGTGATGGTCATGGAGAAGCCGTCGGGATAGCCCGCGTCGGCCAGGAGGGCCTTGGCCTTCTCCACATCGTAGGGGTAGTAATTGGTCAGGGAGTCGTCGAAGTACTTGCCGAAGGCGGGGTACATGCTGGAGCCGATAAGGCTGCCGTAGCCGTCAAAGGCCAGGTCCAGAATCTGCTGGCGGTCGATGGCGTAGCACAGGGCCTGCCGGACCCGCACGTCGTCGAAGGGGGCCACGGCATTGTTCAGATACATGGCCTGGACCAGGTTCATGGTGCCTTCCTCAATGTTGAACTCGTTCCCCAGCTGGGCCACCTGGGTGCTGGTCAGGTGGGCGAACAGGTCCACCGCTCCGCTCTGGAGACTCATGAGGATGCTGTCCGCGTTTTCGATAATTTTAAAGGTAACCTTATCCAAATAGGCGGGTTCGCCCCAATAGCCGTCGAAGCGCTCCAGGACGATCGAGTCCTGGGCGGCCCGGGAGACAAACTTGAAAGGCCCGGTGCCCACAGGGGCGGTGTCCTGCCCGTCGTAGCCCGCGGGAAGAATCGCCGTGGTCAGATAGGACAAAAACTCGCTGTCAGGCTCCCCCAGGGTGATGGAGATGCTCCGGCTGTCCGCCGTCTCCATGTGTTGAATATTGGAAAACGCCTCTACTCCCAGCACACCCGGTTCATCGGCGTTCTTGCAGCGGGCCAGGGATTCGCCCACGTCCTCCGCCGTCACAGGGGCACCGTTGTGGAAGGTGACGCCCTCCCGGATGGTAAAGGTATAGGTCAATTGGTCGTCGGAAATCTCATACTTTTCCGCCACGGCGGGAATCAAATCCCCGTCGGGGGTGGGCTTCATCAGGCCCTCGAATACGTTGAACATGACCTCCTTGGTCCCTGCCGCCACCGCTTTGTGGGGGTCAAGGCTCTCGTCCAGGTCCTGGGCGATGCCCACGGTAATCTCGTTCGCCCGAGCTTCCGAGGGCTGCGCCGCCGGTTCGTTGGAGCCGCTTTCGTCCTCCGGCGTCTTGGCCGCGCTGCCGTCTTTGCATCCGCAGAGTACGGCGCACAAAAGCCCCAGCAGGAGGAGAATCTCCCAAAGTTTCCGCTTCATGTCTGCTTCCTTTCGTCGCTGCCCGTCTCCGGGTCAGCGCTGGACGGGGAATGTCCCGCCCGGACAAAATGATTCGGCTCTATTCACTTTTGCGGGCTCTTTATGAATAAAGCCCTGGGCCCCTCCGGTCTCCCGGAGGCCCCAAGGCCGTATTGTACACGACGGGAAAAACGATTGCAATAGTTTTCACAAACTTTCCCCTAATTTTTTTACCCCGCCCCCTCGGGAGAGGGCACGCCCCAAGACCGCGCCCGCGTTCCTTGAAACACAGCCGGAAAGACCGAAGCGGACGGGATGTCCGGCAAAGCCGGAGGGAATGGCGTTTATTCCGTCCGGGGCCCGTAAGCCCCCCCGGCGGCGTACTCCCTGGAGTCCGGGGAGAGGCCCTTTTTCCGCAGCCGGGCCTCCACAAAGAAGTTCACCAGGCTGTTGAGGCAGGCGCACACCGGCACGCCGAAGAACATCCCCGCGATGCCGAAGAAGCCGCCCCCCACCAAAATGGCGATGATAACCCACAGGCTGGAAAGGCCGGTGGTGTTCCCCAGAATCTTGGGGCCGATGACGTTGCCGTCCAGCTGCTGGAGGGCCAGGACGAACATGACGAAATACAGCGCCTGGCGGGGGGAAACCAGCAGAATCAGGAAGGTGCTGGGGATGGCCCCCAGGAAGGGACCGAAGAAGGGAATGATGTTCGTCACACCCACAAAGACGGACACCAGGGGCGTGTAGGGGAACTTCAAAATGGAGCAGCCGACGAAGCACAAAATGCCGATGATGATGGAGTCCAGCAGCTTCCCCCGGACGAAGCCGGAGAAGATGACATCCGCCCGTTTGGTCCCCCGGAGGACCAGGCCCACCTGCTCCCGCGGGAAGAGGCTGTAAACCAGCTTCCGCCCGTAGGCGGCGCAGCGCTCCTTGGTAGCCAGGAGATAGACGGAGGCGATGACCCCCACCAGCAGGTCCTTGGCGAAGTTCACCAGGCTCAACACCCCGCCGGACACGGTGACCATCACCGCCTGAAGCTGGGGCAAAACGCCGCTGGTCAGCCACTTGTCCAGGTCCTGGAAATAGGCCGCCATCTGCTGGCTGACCCAGTCGGCCACCGCGGGGTTGGTCTCCAGCAAATGAATCACCCAGCCGCTGATGGTCCGGTAGTAGTTGTCCGCGTTGTCGATGAGCTGGAGGACGCTCTTATATAGCTCCGGCATCAGCACGGAGGCCAGCAGATAGAAGAAAAACGCGATGACCACCCAGGCAAACCCGATGCCCGCCGTGCGAACCAGCAGGACCTGGGGCCGCTTCCGGGGCCGGCCGGGCCGGAGGGGGAAGAGGTTCCGCTCAAAGAAATTCACCATGGGGGCCAGCAGATAGGCGATGAAGGCCCCGTAGAGAATGGGCTGTACCGTTTTCAGCAGGGCCAGCACGGCCTTCCCGCCGAAGAAGGTATCGTAAAACAGCAAAATGGCGGCGGCGGATAAGAACGCCGTCACCCCCATGCTGATGTAATGGTTTTTCCGTTCCATGGCCCGCGCCTCCTTTTTTCTCTCCCCCCATTCTACACGGGGCCCGGGGGAATTGCAATCCTCTTTTTCCCGGCCCATGGGAAACCCAGCCAATTTTAACAGTAATTTCACAACCGCCGTGCTATACTGTAGGTAACACACGCTCCAGGAGGTGGCCTGTACCTATGAAACCCCGCAAGCTCTTACTGATTCTCAACCCCCGGGCCGGAAAGAACAAGTCCCGGGGGCCCCTGTTTGACGCCGCCGCCGCCCTCTCCCAGGCGGGGTATCTCCTCTCCATCCACGTGACCTCCGCCCCCGGCGACGCCGCCGAGACCGCCAAGCGGGAGGGCGGGCGGTACGATCTGGTGGTGGCCGTGGGCGGCGACGGGACGCTGAACGAGGTGGTCTCCGGCCTGGTCCAGCTCCGCCGTCCTCCGCTGCTGGGCTATCTGCCCCAGGGCAGCACCAACGACTTTGCCGCCAGCCTCCGCATCTCCGGCGACCCGGCGGAGGCCGCCGCCGCCATCGCCCGGAACGTCCCCCGGCTTTTGGACGTGGGCTTTTGGAACGGGCGGAGCTTTCTCTACGTGGCCTCCTTCGGGGCCTTCACCCGGTCCAGCTACACCGCCCCCCAGAACGCCAAGAACGCCCTGGGCCACTTCGCCTATATCCTGGAGGGCATGAAGGACCTGAGCACCCTCCGGCCCTATCACGTCCGCCTCACCGCCGACGGGGAGGTGCTGGACGGGGAATACCTCTTCGGCGCGGTGTGCAACTCCACCTCCATCGGGGGGCTGATGAAGCTGAACCCGGAGCGGGTGGTGCTGGACGACGGCCTGTTTGAAATGCTGCTCATCCCCAGCCCCAAGACGGCGGCGGACCTCCAGAGCCTGGTCCACGCCCTTTTGAACCAGCAGTACGACAGCCAGGGCCTGGTTTTCCGCCACGTCTCCTCCATCCACTTCGAAACGGAGGAGGAGCTTCCCTGGTCCCTGGACGGGGAGTACGCCCCCAGCGCCCCGGCGGTGGACATCGAAAACCGCCGCCAGGCGCTGACCATGCTGCTGTGACGGGGGAACTGGAGCGGCTGGCCCGCCGCTTTCAGGGCCACGAGCCGGGCCTCCTGGGGGCCTCCCGGAGCTATGCCGTCCTCTGCCCCCTCCTCGAGGGAGAGGGCGGCCTCCGCCTCCTCTTCGAGGTCCGCTCCTCCCAGGTCTCCCAGGGGGGCGAGGTCTGCTTCCCCGGCGGGCGGATGGAGCCCGGGGAGACGCCCCAGGACTGCGCCCTCCGGGAGACGGAGGAGGAGCTGTCCATCCCCCGGGAGGCGGTCACCCTCCTGGGCACGCCGGATTTTATCTGTAACCAGCGGGGCTTCCTCCTCCGGCCGGTGCTGGGGCTGGTGTCTCCCGCCGGGCTCGCCGCCCTGCGCCCCTCCCCGGCGGAGGTGGCGGAGGCCTTCACCGTCCCCCTGGCCTTCTTCCGGGAGACGCCGCCGGATCTCCGGCGCTACGAGCTGGTCCCCCAGGTGCCGGAGGACTTCCCCTATGGCCCCGTGGGCATCCCCCGAACCTACCCCTGGAGCCACGGACAGGTGGAAATTCCCATCTGGCACTACAAAGGCCACGCCATCTGGGGTATGACGGCACGGCTCGTCCGAGAAATCATCCGTTAGCCGCTCCAACGGGGCCCCGCAAAATCCGCGGATTTTGTGGGGAGAGGAGGAAGGAATGGAGCGGGTGCAGTCCTCGCCCCCAGGCGGGGACGGAACGGAGCGGAGTTTCTTCCGACGAGGGGCATGACCGCACGGCTCGTCCGGGAAATCATTCGCTAAAGCAACAGGAGACGGGTCCTCCCCGTCTCCTTGTCATCAAGCGCCGGCCTCCTCGGATTCCGCTGCGCCCTCCAGCCGGGCGGCGATATAATCCTCCACCTCGTCATAGGGAATTTCCAGCGCCGTGGCCAGCTCCCCATAGAGCAGCCGCTCCGCCTGCTTCATATACCGTTCGTCCACCAGCCCTAAGCGGCGGTTTTTGGACTCCGCCAACCCCTGCTTGCGGCGAAGGGCCTTCATCATTTTAATCAGCGCCTCGTGGCCCCCGTCCCGGACGGCGGACTGGTACTGCTGGGCCTGGGCCTGGGCCGTGCCGCCCCGGCAGACCGCCGCCGGTATATCCGGCATCCGGTCGATGATGGTCTCCGCCTCCTCCCGGCTGATCACCGGGCGCATGGGCACCTTTTCGCTGTCTACTGGGGCGTAAATCACCCCGTCCTGCCACAGGGGCTTGAGCTGGTAATACTGCTTTCCCCGGTATTCCCCCGGCTGGTCCAGTCCGGCGAAGCCCTCCACCCGGCAGACGCCGGTGGACCCATAGACAACCAGCTCTCCCAACTGAAACATAACAATCTCCTTCCCGCCGGGCTCCCGCCCCGGCAATTTTTACATTCCTTCCTGGTTAGTTTACCACAATTTCGGGAAAGCATGTAAGATAAATTTTTAAATTTTCACATTTTCTCTATTTTTACCCAAATATGATTGACAAATATCTCCAAACTTTTTATGATGGACCTGCCGCCGGACCCTTCCGGCGTATCGTACACGAAAAGGAGCATACCTATGAGCATCGACATCAAAGCCAAAATCGAGGAGCTGGCCGCCAAGCTCCAAAAGGACCCTGCCCTTCTGAAGCGCTTCCAGCAGGACCCCGTAAAGGCCCTGGAGGAGCTCACCGGCCTCAATCTGCCGGAGGAGCAGCTCCAGCCCCTGGTGACGGGCGTCAAGGCCAAGCTGGCCGCCGCCGACCTGGGAGACGCCCTGGGCGGGCTGAAAAAGCTGTTCTGAGCACCCAAAGGGAAACGCTCCGGGAACCTCCCGGAGCGTTTTTCTCTCCTCCTTCAGGCAATGGCCTCGTACACCGCCTGGCTGATCTCGCCGCAGACGGCGTAAATATCGTATGCGTCCTTCCCGCCGTCGGCTCCCATGGTCAGCACCACCACGCCGTCCCCGGTGTCCGGGTCATAGCTAAGGAGGTTATAGACCCCATAGGCGCTGCCGGTGTGGTAATACAGCCGCTCCCGGCCATAAATCCCGAACCGCAGCCGCATGGGCAGGGCCTGGTAGGTCCCGCCGGGGAGGGCCTGGTCTCCATGGCTCTCCATCAGCTCCACAGAGGCGGCATCCATCAGCCGCACGCCCTCAAAGCAGCCGTCCCCCGCCAACAGGGCCGTCAGCTTCCCGCAGTCCCGCGCACTGGCGGTGAAGCCCCCGGCAAACTGCCGCCCGGTGGCCCCCGGCGCGCCCCACCGGCGGACGCTGCGCACCGAGGCGGCGGAGCGCCCCAGGGCGGACCCCCGGTACAGCGGCGTCACCAGCTCCGGTGCCTCCAGCTCTCCGGCGGCAAAGGAGCCCTCCGCCCCCAGGGGCCCCAGGACCCGCTCCTCCAGCACGTCGTCTAAGTACTTCCCCGCCGCCAGCTCCAGGGTTTGTCCCAGGATGCCGAAGGCGTGGTTGTTGTAGCTCCAGCTTCCCAGGTCCCCCGGCACGCCCCCGCCATAGCCAGAAGCGCTGCTCAGCTGGGCCTTGACCCCTGTGTAGTCCCAGGCAATGCTCTCGCTGTTCACCAGGGTGGAGGTGTGGGTCAGCATGGAGCGGATGGTGACGGGCTTCCGGGTTTTCACGCCCCAATAGGCCCCGATGTCCGCGTCGTAGTCCACGGCCCCCTCCTCCCACAGCAGCGCGGCGGAGAGGCCCACCGCCACCTTGGAGAGGGAGGCGGTCCGCAGCTTGTGGGCGTTGGTCATGGGGACGCTCCCCTTCACCGCCCAGCCGTAATGGTAGGCGTCGGTCAGCGCCCCAGCCTCGATGACGGCCACCTGGACCCCCACCGCCCCGTGGCGGCGGGCAGCGGCGGCAATGCTCTCGCTCAGCGCCTCGTGCTTTTGCCGGGAGAGGCTGTCCGCCCCGCTTTCCGGCAGGGACAGCTCTCCCGCCAGGGGGTCACGGTCTTTTTGCAGCCGGGCCAAAATCTCCGCCAATTGCAGCCGGGACACCGGCAGGTCCGGATAGAGCCCATGGTCCGTCATGCCCCCATAGAGCCCCCGGTCCATCACCCAATTCAGGGCCTCCTCCGCGTAAGCGGGAACCGGCTCCTCCCAGGAAACCGCGGTCCGGCTCTCCACGTCCTCCCCCCGCCAGGCGGAAAAGCGGTGAAGCATCGCCGCCAGCTGGCTCCGGGTCACCGGAGAGAAGGGGGCAAAGCGCCCCTCGGAAACGCCGCCGCTGACCCCCACGCTCTCCGCCCAGGCCACGGCATCCTGCGCCGCCTCCGGCACGTCGGCGTAAGGGCAGGCATCTACGGGGATCAGGATGCCGCTAAGACGGTAGAGGGCCTGAACGGCCTCTGCCCGGCTTGCCGGCTCCTCGCTGTCAAAGCGCCCGGTTTCGCCCGGAGGCAGCAGCCCCCGGTACAACGCCCAGCAGGCGGCGTCCCGGCCCTCCGCCGGAACCTCCCCCGGGTCCATGGCCCGCAGCTGCGCCAGACTTCCCGGGGTCTCCGCAATCTCCACGATGGCAAGGCTCTCCCCGGCTTCATTCCCGCTCTCCGCCGCTTCCTCCACAACCGCCTCCGCTGGAATCTCCGCCAAACGGGCCCCCTCACTTTCCGTCGTCCGCCCTCTGGCGTCTGCCAGCGGGGACGCCGAAGCCACCCACAAAAGAGACAGCGCCAGAAGCGCTCCCACCGCCCAACGTTTTCCCATAGTCCCCCCGTTCTCCCATCTCCGAGCGCCGTCACCCGGTTCTTTTTCCCTGATTCGACATTATACCGTTTGTTTCGTCGGCTGTCAATCTCCCCCAAAATCCGGCGGTTTTGTCCGGGGAATTCGGCGGTTTCCTCCTATCCCCGTCGGCCTCCTTCTGCTATAATCAAGGCGTTTTCAACATTCAGGAGGTCTCCCCTATGGTCCACTTGCTTCTCACCGTGATTTACCTCTCCTTCATCAGCCTGGGTCTGCCCGACGCCTTGTTAGGCGCCGCCTGGCCCTCTATGTACGGCCCCTTCGGCGTGCCGGTGTCCTTCGCTGGCTGCGTGTCCATGATCATCGCCCTGGGCACCGTGGTCTCCAGCCTCCAGTCCAGCCGCCTCACCCGCCGTTTCGGGGCGGGGCGGGTCACCGCCGCCAGCGTGGGACTGACGGCCCTGGCCCTCCTGGGCTTCTCCCTCAGCGGCTCCTTTTGGCAGCTGTGCCTCTGGGCAGTGCCCTACGGCTTAGGAGCCGGGGCCGTGGATGCGGCGCTGAACAACTACGTGGCCCTCCACTACGCCAGCCGCCACATGAGCTGGCTTCACTGCATGTGGGGCCTGGGGGCCTCACTGGGGCCCTATTTCATGGGCCATGCCCTCACCACCGGCCGGGGCTGGCCCATGGGCTACCGCTGGATTGCCTTTTTGCAGATCGGCCTCACCGCCATCCTGTTCCTGACGCTTCCCCTCTGGCGAATTCACGGCGGCAGCCGGGAGGAAGGGCCTTCCGCCCCGGCGCTGACCCTGCCCCAGGTCCTCCGCCTTTCCGGGGCGAAATCCATGGTGGCCGCCTTCTTCTGCTACTGCGGTCTGGAGCAGACCGCCGGTCTTTGGGCCAGCAGCTACCTGACGCTGGAAAAGGGTCTCCCAGCGGAGACGGCAGCGGGCTTTGCCAGCTTGTTTTTCCTGGGGGTCACGGCGGGACGGGGCCTCAGCGGCTTTTTAACCCTGGTTCTGAACGACCGGCAGATGGTCCGCCTGGGCCAGGGGATCACCGCCCTGGGAATCCTGCTTCTGCTGCTGCCAGTGGGCGGGGAGACTGCCGCCCTGGCGGGACTGGTGCTGGCGGGCCTAGGCTGCGCCCCGATCTATCCCTGCTTCATCCACGCCACGCCGGACCATTTTGGGGCGGAGAATTCCCAGTCCGTCATCGGTGTGCAGATGGCCGGGGCCTACGTGGGCACCTGCCTGACGCCGATGGTGTTCGGTCTTTTGGCCTCCCGCCTCACCCCGGCGCTGTTTCCGGCGTATTTGCTGGCGGTGCTATTGGTGATGACGCTCGCCCACGAGGGGCTTCTCCGGGCCCGGCGGACCGCGGCTTGAATCGATGCGGGAGGAAGCGCGCCGACGCTGATGCACGTTATGTAAAAAAGCAGCCCCTGCCGTTGAGAAAAACGGCGGGGGCTGCCTCTTAAAGCACTCTCGGGACACTGCACTCACAAAGAGGCGGCTTACGGTGAGCTGATGGCTAAGGTGAAAGCAGCGATTTCCGTTGAAAGGAAGCAATAAACGGCGGCGCCAAAGCAAGCTGAAAAACGCACTGCCCGCCGGGTTTTTCCGGCGGGCAGTTTTTCTCTGTCTATGGCTAAATCTGTAGTCAAGAACAATTCACCCCAAATTCACATGGTGAATACGTTACGGGATGAAAAAAGCCAACCCTTTCCACAGAAAAGGATTGGCTATCATGGAGCTGCTGGGCGGATTCGAACCGCCGACCTCATCCTTACCAACGCCAGAATGCAATTTTTTGCAATATTTTTTGGTTGTTTTTATTCATTTCCGCTCCGAATCATTTGTTCTCTGACACTTTCTAAGTGCTAATTTTCCGCTGTTTCCAGCGGCATTTGTGGCTGGTTGTGTGGTCAGATTCATAGTATGACCCAGCGGCCCTTCCGGCTGGAGCCCTCCCTCTTGATGGTTCCATTCTCTTGCAGCCCTTTCAAAATCCGTAAAATCGTGTTTTTTGAAATGCCGAAATCCTCAACCAACGTACGCACTGTTACCTGTGGATTTTCCTGGATCGCAGAGAGGATCAGCTGCACTCTCTCAGTATGGCGGTTCGGTGCAGCTTTTTTGGTCCCACTTTTGGTCCCATCTTTGGTCTCATTTGAGGGCAGAAACTGAGGGTGAATGAAGATCGTTGTGCAGAAAGACAGCCGCTCTGGGTCCGTCTCAAAGATCGGTTCTGGGGAACCGTTGCGCTCCAGCGCGTTGAGGATTTTCCGGAACCCCGTGTTCCGCCCCTCTGTCAGGTGCATTTCTTTCAGAAAATCTCCAATGCGGCGGTTGCGGTATCTCCGGTTGAAGACCCGGTAGGTCCGCAGGCCCTCCTCGGAAATGGACCGATCTGCTCCCGGATGGCTGACGATCTCAATACGGTCAGGGAGGATGCGAACTTCAATGGGCTCCCGCACGTCGTACCCCTTGTGATACACTGCGTTGCAAAGGCTCTCCTCGATTGCCGCATAGGGATAATTGAAGAATCGTTCCGCCTCTGCCCTGTCCGGAAATTTGATTACCCGCTCCTGAATCACGCTGTTCCGAATATATTGAAGTGCCTCCCGCAGCTGCTGGTGAAGCGGTCCCTTGAACGTCTTTTCGATAATCTGATCTCCACCCAGGTCCTCCGGAAACTGGACCACATCAATTTGGGCATACGGAAAGAAATGATCAGGCTCCAGACTGAAGAACATCAGCCCCACATTCTTCGGCTTGGTATACTCCGGCAGGGTGTTCACGATGTTCATGCTCCGGCACAGATCAAGGAAATCCATATGCCTGGATTCCTCGTACAGGGAACTCTCCACCTCTTTGAGATACGCCTGAATCAGCGTGAGGTTCAGATCCGCAATGTCCGCCTCGTGGTTGACACGGTCATCAAAGGGGACATTGTTGGCAAGGTTATAGAGATCCCGTTTCTCCTCCTCGGAGGGTATGATGGTGCTGGACATTTTCCGGATGTAGCTGATACGTTCCTTCTCCCCTTTGGCCATCGACTTGGGGGAGGAATACGGACGCAAGTATCCGCCGGGAGCCCATACCACAATGAATTTCTTTTCCTGGTAGTCCACCACCTCAACGATGGGCAGATATTCCGGCTGGATACGCTTGCACTTGTTGAGCATATCCTTCAGATAACCATCTACCTTGTCTACGGGGACGCCTTTTAGAGGATGAACCGGCCTGCCGTCCTTCTCCTCAACGCCGATGACGAGGTAACCGCCGCCCCAGTTGTCAATATCATTGGCAAAAGCGCAGATGGTTTTGAGTGATGCCTCGGCATCCCAGGTCTCCTTAAATTCGATTCTGGCCCACTCAACGGCATTTCCGGCGAGTAAGGTCTTAATGTTGGTCGGTACTGCCAAGGCACATCCCTCCATTCTCAGCAGATGTATTGGATATCCATTTTACCCTATTGCTGAATCTTATACAAGCACTTTCGGGCGTACCGGCAAAAGTTCTTTGCCGGTACGCCCTTGTCGATTGCACCTGTGTATACAAAGAGAACCGCCACAGAGCGGATTGATCTTATAGCATCATCAAAAAAGGCACCAATATTTGACAGAGGTAGTATAACGGAAACAGGAGATGATAGTATACTGCACAATGAAGCACGGAAGTTACTGGTAGAAGGGTATGAGGCAACCCATGATGCGGAAGGGATAGCAAAGGCATATTCCGTGAGCAAATGGACGGTATACCGGCTGACGGAACAGAAGCGGAAAACAGGCAACGTCAAGCTGCGGACCAGCCAGCGTGACCGAAAACCGGTTCTGACAGCAGAGGACAAAGAAAATATCCGCGACTGTATCGATGCGGATCCAGACATCACAATAGAAGAGATACGGGAGAAGCTGAATCTTTCCAACAGCTATTCTACGGTGGAGCGGACAATCAACGCAACGGGCTATACGTTGAAAAAGGAATCTCTCTACGCAAGTGAGCGTGACCGTGTTCGATGTGCAGGAAAAGCGCAGAGAGTGGAAAGAAACCATAACGCCTGAGATGGTGGAACACTTGGTATTTTTGGACGAAAGCGGAGTCAACACGGATTTGACCCGCCTTTATGAGAGAGCGCCCTCCTCCCAAAGGGCGGTGGATCATACCCCTTTGAATACGCCGCGGACAACGACGGTTGTTTCTTCCATTCGTCCGGATGAGGAAAAAGCGTTTACAACATACCAGGACGATACAACGGGAGAACACTTTGTCCAGTATTTGAAAGAGACGCTGTTCCCAACTCTTCGGCCAAGCGACATCATTGTGATGGACAATATGCGTTCCCACCATGTCAAGGCCGTCCGGGAAATTCTGGAGGCAAAGGGCATGAAGGTACTGTACCTTCCACCCTACAGCCCTGATCTCAATCCCATTGAGAAAATGTGGTCCAAGATGAAAGCCATCCTTCGCAAATGGAAGATGCGCTGCTTGGACCAACTCTCTGACGCTATCCAGAGGCCCTCGCTTGTGTTTCTCAGCTCGACAGCTTACACTGGTTCCTTGCCTCTGCTTATTGTTAAGGAAGCACTGATTAAATCCCCATACGCATCTTCACGTCATAAATTTCCGCTGATCCGCGTCAGAAAACCTTGAAATCCGTCAGGATTCCAGCGGTTTTCTTCCTTGTCAGCAAAAATTTCTGACGTAAATCTGCGCACGTTGATTTAATCAGTGCTTCCTTAATATTTTTGACGATTGCTATAGAATATTTACGCCAGCGCGTCCTTCATCCGCCTGACATAGCGCCCCACATGCTCCGGAGCGTCTTTTCCATACCGCTCCAACAGCTTGATGATTGCCGAGCCCACGATGGCTCCGTCGGACAGCGCCGCCATTTTCCCGGCCTGTTCAGGGGTAGAGATGCCGAAGCCGATGGCACAGGGGATGCACGTGTTTTCCCGGACCACATGGATCATTGCGCCCAGATCGGTTGTGATCTCGCTTCGGGTCCCGGTGACACCCAGGCTGGAGACTACATAGAGGAACCCCTCCGCCTCCCGGGCGATTCTGGCGATCCGGTCCGCCGAGGTGGGTGCCACCAGGGAGATCAGATCCACGCCGTACTTCCGGCAGGCGGGCGCAAACTCGTCCTTTTCCTCAAAGGGCAGGTCGGGCAGGATCAGCCCGTCCACGCCGGTGTCCCGGCAGGCGGAGGCAAACCGCTCCGCGCCGTAGGAGAATACCACGTTGGCGTAGGTCATGAAGACCATGGGGACCGCCACATCCCGCCGCAGGTCCCGCACCAGGTCAAAGATTTTGTCCGTGGTCACGCCTCCGGCCAGGGCCCGCATGTTGGCCCCCTGAATGACGGGTCCCTCGGCGGTGGGATCGGAGAAGGGAATGCCAAGCTCAATGAGATCGGCGCCGTTCTCCACAGCGGCCCGGACACAGGCGGCGGTGGTCCCCAGATCCGGGTCTCCGCAGGTGAAAAATGGGATGAACGCCTTGCCGCCGGCAAAGGCGGAAGCGATGTTACTCATGAAGATCCTCCCCTCTGTATCGTGCGATGGCGGCAACATCCTTGTCCCCGCGGCCGGAGATGGTAACGGCGATTATCCGGTCCTTCCCCATTCCGGCGGCCAGCTTCATGGCATAGGCCAGGGCGTGGGCGGACTCGATGGCCGGAATAATCCCCTCCGTGCGGCTGAGATACTCGAAGGCGTTCACCGCCTCCTCGTCCGTAATGGGCACATACTCGGCCCGGCCCGTGTCGTGGAGCCAGGCGTGCTCGGGGCCGATACCGGGATAGTCCAGCCCGGCGGAGATGGAGTACACCGGCGCGATCTGACCAAACTCGTCCTGGCAGAAGTAGCTCTTCATGCCGTGGAAGATGCCCTCCCGGCCGGTGGCGATGGTGGCGGCGGTCTCGAAGGTGTCCACACCGCGCCCCGCGGCCTCACAGCCGATCAGGCGCACGCTCTTGTCCTCGATAAAATGGTAAAAACTGCCCATGGCGTTGGACCCGCCGCCCACGCAGGCAACCACCGCGTCGGGAAGGCGGCCCTCTTTTTCCAGCATCTGCGCCTTGAGTTCCCGGGAGATCACCGCCTGGAAGTCCCGAACAATTGTTGGGAAGGGGTGGGGGCCCATGACGGAGCCCAGGCAGTAGTGGGTGTCGTCAATGCGCCGGGTCCACTCCCGCATGGCCTCGCTGACCGCGTCCTTCAAGGTGGCGGTTCCGGTGGTGACGGGGACGACCTCCGCCCCCAGAAGGCGCATCCGGTAGACGTTCAGCGCCTGCCGCCGGGTGTCCTCCTCCCCCATGAACACCACGCACTCCATGCCCATGAGGGCGGCGGCGGTGGCGGCGGCCACGCCGTGCTGCCCCGCGCCGGTCTCGGCGATCATACGGGTCTTGCCCATCTTTTTCGCCAGCAGCGCCTGCCCGAGCACATTGTTGATCTTGTGGGAGCCGGTGTGGTTGAGGTCCTCCCGCTTGAGGTAAATCTTCGCGCCGCCCAAATCGCGGGTCATTTTCTCCGCATAGCAGAGGCGGGACGGGCGGCCCGCGTACTCATTCAGCAGGCCTGTCAGCTCCCGGTTGAACGCGGGGTCGGTTTTATAGAAATCATAGGCCCTTTCCAGCTCGATCACGGCGTTCATCAGCGTCTCCGGGATATATTGCCCGCCGTGGATGCCGAAGCGTCCTTTTGACATGGAACATCAGTCCTTTCGTGCGGCGGCGACCGCCGCGTGGATTTTCGTGAGATCTTTCTTCCTGTCCGTCTCCACTCCGCTGGAGATGTCCAGGCCGTAAGGGTGAAGCCGCGCGATGGCGTCCGGGATGTTTTCCGGCGTCAGCCCGCCCGCCAGCAGCCAGGGACGCGCCGCGCCGTCCGCCAGAGACCAGTCAAAGGTCTCCCCGGTCCCATACCCGTTGTCCAGAATCACCAGATCCGCCGGGGAGGCGTTGGCAGACGCCAGGTCTCCGGGAGAACGGATTTTGAACGCCTTCCACACCGGATGTCCCGGCGCGGCGGCGCGGAGGGCGGCGATATACGCCGCGTCCTCGTGGCCGTGGAGCTGGGCAATCGAGAGCGTTCCATCGTTCAGCAGCGCGGCGGCGGCCTCCAGCGGCTGGTCCACGAACACCCCCACCGGAACGACCGCGGTGTCCAGTTCCCGCCGCAGTTCCCGAACCCGGTCTGGGGAAAGGCTGCGGTGACTCTGGGAAAAATTGATGATAAAACCGCACCAGTCCGGCTTCACCTGATTGACGTACCGGATGTCCTCGGGGCGGTACAGACCGCAAATCTTGATTCTGATCACCGCGCCGCCTCCCGCATTTCGCGCAGCAGGGCTTTTGGATTCCCGGCCCGCATGAGGACCTCACCCATGAGCGCCGCGTCCGCGCCGATGCGCCTCAGCGCCGCCACGTCCTCCGAAGAGGTCACGCCGCTCTCCGCCACATAGACCCGGCCGGAGGGGATCAGGTCCCGCAGGCGGGCGGCGTTGGAAAAGTCCACGGAGAAATCCTTCAGGTTTCGGTTGTTCACGCCGATGATCCGCGCCCCCGCGCTGACCGCCGAACGGACCTCCGTTTCATCGTGGGCCTCCACCAGAGCGGCAAGGCCCAGGCTTCTGGCCAGCTCCAGGTACCGGGCAAGGGTGTGTGTGTCCAGCAGCGCGCAGATGAGCAGCACCGCGTCCGCTCCCAGGAGCCTTGCCTGATAGATTTGGTATTCATCCACCGTGAAGTCCTTGCGCAGCATGGGGATCGATATTTCCCGGCGGATGGACCGGAAGATATCGT
Source organism: uncultured Oscillibacter sp. (assembly GCA_910587705.1). Taxonomy (GTDB): domain Bacteria; phylum Bacillota; class Clostridia; order Oscillospirales; family Oscillospiraceae; genus Oscillibacter. The sequence goes on along the minus strand of CAJUMX010000012.1, from coordinate 35,960 downwards.
CCGAGCCCAGAAACCATTTCGGCTCCGTCAGACAGGAGACCGCGTCCGCTCCCGCGGCCTCATAGGTCCGGGCGATGTCCAGATAGGGAAACTCCTCCGAGATGACGCCCTTTGACGGCGAGGCCTTTTTGACCTCACAGAGGAAGCTCATCTCCGGCTTTCGCAGGCGGGAGAGGAACCCGTCCCCGTCCGGAGGCCGGCTGCCCCGCTCCCGGCACAGCTCTTTCAGCGCCTCCAGGGGCAGCGCTTCCCTGTCCGCCGCCACGCGCTCCCTGGCGTGGGCGGCAATGGTATCCAGGATTGTAGCCATGGCTCACGCCTTCCTGGAAGCGGCTCTGACCGCCTCCAGGATTTCCAGGGCCCTGCCGCTGTCAATGAGCCGGCCTGCGAGAGAAACACCTGCGGCGAGGCTCTCCGCTTTGCCGCCGGTCCACAGCGCCGCGCCGGCGTTCAGCAGGACAGCGCCGCGCTTATGGCCCTTCTCGCTGCCGTCCAGAATCGCCCGGGTGATGGCGGCGTTCTCCGCCGGAGTCCCGCCCGTAAGATCCGATTTCCGGCACCGTTCCAGACCGAGCTGCTCCGGCGTCACCTCATAGGTCCTATAGTTTCCGTCCGCAAGCTCGCAGACGGTGGTGGGCGCGCTGAGGGAGATTTCATCCAGCTTATCCTGTCCATATACGACCAGCCCCCGCTTCACGCCCAGCTTCATCAGCACCTGAGCCAGCGGCTCCAGCAGGGCGCCGTCATAGACGCCCATCAGGATTCTCCCGGGTCTGGCCGGATTGGTCAGGGGCCCCAGGATGTTGAACACCGTGCGGATGCCGAGCTCCTTCCGGATGGCCCCCACATACTTCATAGAGGTGTGGTATTTCTGCGCGAAGAAGAAGCAGAACCCCACCTCATGGAGCATTCTCACGCACTGCTCCGGGCTCAGGTCGATGTTCACGCCCAGGGCCTCCAGGCAGTCGGCTGTGCCGCACTGAGAGGACGCGGCCCGGTTGCCGTGCTTGGCCACCTTCACGCCCCCCGCGCAGGCCACGAAGGCGGCGGTGGTGGAGATGTTGAAGCTGTGGGCCCCGTCGCCGCCGGTGCCCACGATCTCCATGAGGTCCATGTCCCCCGCGCCTACCTTCAGGGCGTGTTCCCGCATAGCGGCGGCGCAGCCGGTGATCTCGTCGATGGTTTCCGCCGTGGCGCTTTTGGTAGAGAGCGCCGCCAGAAACGCGGCGTTCTGGGTGGCGGTGGTCTCGCCGCTCATGATCTCGTTCATGACCTGATAGGCTTCCTCATAGGTCAGGTCCTGTTTATCCACGATTTTCACAATGGCTTCCTTAATCATAGTCTGGTCCTCCCATGTCAAAATGAATGAAATTGGTAAGCATGATCCTCCCTTCCGGGGTCAGGATGGACTCCGGATGAAACTGCACGCCGAAGACAGGGTACTTGCGGTGCTGCACCGCCATAATCTCCCCATCCGCTGTCCGGGCGGTGACGGCCAAGCAGCCAGGCAGTGTGTCCGGGACCGCCGCCAGGGAGTGGTAGCGGGCCACCGGGGCCCGCTCGGGCAGTCCCCGGAACAGCGGACAGCCGGAATCAAAGGCGGCCTCCGACTGCTTGCCGTGCATCAGCCTCTTTGCGTAGGTGACAGTACCTCCAAAGGCGGCGCAGATGGCCTGATGCCCCAGACATACGCCCAGGAGGGGAATTTTCGGCCCCAGCACTTTTACGGCCTCGATCAGGATTCCCGCGTTCTCCGGCCTGCCGGGGCCGGGGGAGAGGATGATTTTCTCCGGAGCCAGGGCCTCGATCTCCGGAACGGTCATCTCGTCGTTGCGGATGACCCTGATATCCGGCTGAATGGAGCCAACGAGCTGATAGAGGTTGTAGGAAAAGCTGTCGTAATTATCGATGAGCAGGATCATAAGTCCGCCTCCTTCTGTGCCCGCTCCAGGGCTTCCACCACGGCCCGCGCCTTGTTCACCCGCTCCTGATACTCCTTTTCCGGGTCGGAGTCGGCCACAATGCCTCCGCCGGAGCGGATGAACACCTTCCCGTTTTTCGTAAAGGCCAGCCGAATGGCGATACAGGCATCCAGGTTGCCGGTAAAGTCCAGATAACCGACGGCCCCGCCGTAGATGCCCCGCTTGTCGTCCTCCAGCTCGTCGATGATCTCCATGGCCCGCAGCTTCGGGGCCCCGGAGAGGGTGCCAGCGGGGAGCACGGCGTCCAGCGCATCCAGGGCGTCCTTGTCCTCCCGGATCTCCCCCCGGACGGAGGAACCAAGGTGCATGATGTGAGAGAACCGAAGGACGGACAGATAGTCCTCCACTTCCACCATGCCAAACTTACAGACCTTCCCCAGGTTGTTCCGGCCCAGATCCACCAGCATATTGTGTTCCGCCAGCTCCTTTTCGTCCGAGAGCAGCTCCTTCTCCAGGGCTTTGTCCTCCTCCGGCGTCTTTCCCCTGGGGCGGCTGCCCGCCAGGGGAAAGGTGTGCAGAACCCCGTCCTCCAGCTTCACCAGCGTCTCCGGGGACGCCCCGGCCAGCTCCATGTTTTCGCTGGTGAAGTAGAACATGTAGGGGGAGGGATTGCTGGAGCGCAGCATCCGGTATGCGTCCAGCAGAGAGCCCTCGAAGCCCGCCTCCAGGCGGTTGGACAGCACCACCTGGAAGATGTCCCCCTCCCGGATGTACGCCTTGCCCTTTTCCACCATGGCCTTGTATGCGGGCAGGTCGAAGAGCGGCGTCAGGGGCGTGGTCAGCCGCCCGGGCCTGCGCTCCATCGGCTTTCCGTATTTGAGCAGGGCCGCCATCCGCTCCAGTTCGCCGCAGGCAGCCGGGTAGCTTTCATCCAGCCCGGCGGCTTCCGCGTTGGCGATCAAGATGATTTTCTGACGGTAGTTGTCAAAGCAGATGACTTTCTCAAAGAGCATCAGGTCCATATCCTGGAACTTCTCCCGGTCCTGGGCGTTCAGCTTCAGGGAGGGCTCGGCGTACTTGAGATAGTCATAGGCAAAATATCCCACCAGCCCGCCGGTGAACGGGGGCAGTCCCGGTATGTGGGGGCTCCTGTACTCCGCCAGGACCTTGCGGAGCACTGAGGCAGGATGCTGGATTTCCACCCGCGCCGTGTCCCGGTCCCGGAGGCGAAGAACACCGTCTTTGCAGGTGATCTCCAGGGTTGGATCAAAGCCCAGGAAGGTGTACCGGCCCCAGCCCGCGCTGTCGGCGGCGGATTCCAGCAGGAAGCAATGTCCGCTTTGCGCCCGGAGGGTCCGCAGGGCCTGAATGGGGGTGATGAAGTCGGAGAGAAGTTCCCGGCTGACGGGGATGCGGCGGTAAGCGCCGGATGCCGCCAGGATGCGGGCCTCCTCCAAGAGTGGATAGTACATCATGGTTCCTCCTTTCGGGGCGGGTAAAACAAAAATCGCCCGTCCCCGACTTACAAATCAGTCAAGGACGGGCGAAAAATCGCTCGCGGTGCCACCTTGCTTCACGGCCCAAAAGCCGCGCACTCAGCGGAGTACCAACATACTCCCGGCAACTGACGTATGCCCACACGTCACGGGGTACTCAGCGCAATGCGCCTTTGCCCGCGCCCTCGGCGGTCCATTTGCCGGCTTGTTTCCCACCCGATTCTCAGCACCACGGGTTCTCTGTGGGGGCATGACTGGTTTGATCTCCGCTTCAACGGTTTAGATGAGAAAAGTTTACCGCAGAAATGTCTGGATGTAAAGCGACGAATGCAACAAAACCAGCGGATATTCTCCCTCGAAAAATGTTTACTTGCACAATGACCTGGCAATGAACATTGGATTGCAGAACTACAAATCCCTGATTCAAAAAGCGACTCTCCATATTTGCATAAGCTGAATATTCGGGATATTTCCGTTGTGACCAGCGGAAGTTACCAGCGGTATTTTACCGTAGACGGTATTCCCTATCATCATATCAATCACCCGGATTTACTAGGCCTCGTTTGAAAAATGTCAAAACACCCAAACGGCGGAGCTTTTTCCGCCGCTCAGCGTTGATTTTCCTTGCCATACACAAAGTATGGCGGCGTCAAATCGCCTTGATCGACGAAAAAATCTCTCGCCGTTGTGCATTTCGTCATTTATCAATCAAGGCCTAGCCCCGTGGAGAAGGAAGCGAGGACGGGGATTGCAGGCGGCGGACGCAGGCGGGCTGGCCCCATATCACCCATGGGGTCTGCCGAGGCCCGTTCCTCTGGGCCGAGGCTGGCGCCCGTCAAGGACGACTGCGCAGCCGTTGGCGGCTGGCTTCACATCACCCGTGAAGTCTGCCGAGCGCCGTTCCTTTGGCGCGAGGCTCTGCCGCCTTACGGATGCGGCGTCCCCCTTGCGGGGACAACGCAGCCATGCGATTCCCGAACCGCTGATCTTTTGCGGTATTTTTGTGGATTGCTATAGAGTAAAGATCAGAGATATATCCTTTACGCAATGACACAGAAACATTTGGCCCCTGTTCGCTTCCCGCTGGGCGAATTGAACGAGGAGGAGGTTCGGGGCATTGCAAAGGCCCGGAAGTTCCGCAATGCCGGGAAGCCGGACAGTCAGGACATCTGCTTTGTACCGGGTGGAGATTATGCTGTCTTTTTGGAGCGGTATACAGGCAAACTCTACCCAACCGGCGATATCCTTGATCTGTTTTGGCAAGCGATTGGGCGGCACCAGGGCGCTGTTCGATATACCATAGGCCAGAGGAAAGGACTTGGCCTTGCCATGAACAAGCCGGTCTATGTCTGCCGCAAGGATATGGCAGAGAATACCGTAACAGTTGGCCCGGAGCAGTCGCTGTACAACCGGGAATTATGGGCAGATGATGTGAACTGGATCGCAATCGACCGTCTGTCTGCGCCAATGCGGGTCCGCGCAAAAATTCGGTATCGGCAAACTGAGTGGCCCGCTGCGGTATATCCTGATGAATGGGGGAAAATCCGGCTTTTGTTTGACAAGCCCCAACGGGCCATCACAGCAGGGCAGGCGGTTGTACTATATGTCGGTGACACAGTTGTGGGCGGAGGAACAATTTGCCTATGAAGGGAAAGTTTGCTACTTTACGCCAATGAGGCAATCTGGCAGACCTCTGTATCCTGATAAAGCATACCGTCAATTGACATCAGCCGGAAAAGAAAATTTACTCATGGGGTGGTGAACCCTGTTTTTCCCACACCTCTCGTTTTCGCTCCGTCAGTTTTCGCTCAAACCGGTCTTTTCGCAAATCAGAGGGAACCGTGGTGGGATAATGTCCGGTAAAACAGGCATCGCAGCAGAATGGACTTCCCGTCAGCTGTCTCAAAGCCAAGACGGGCAGGTATCCCAGCGTGTCGACGCCAATCACTCTGGCGATTTCCTCTGAGCTGTGACAGCAGGCGATCAGGTTTTCCTGGGAGTCAATATCTGTTCCATAGTAACAGGGATTCAAAAACGGCGGAGCAGAGACGCGCAGATGGATTTCCCTGGCGCCCGCCTCTCGGAGAAGGGAGGAGATTCGCCCACTGGTGGTCCCCCGGACGATGGAGTCATCCACCAGCACGACTCGCTTGCCTGCCACGGTTTCCTCCACGGCGCTGAGCTTCAGCCGCACCTGATCCAGCCGGTGTTCCTGTCCAGGGGCAATGAAGGTTCGGCCAATGTACTTGTTTTTAATCAGTCCAATGCCATAGGGGATGCCGGAGGCCCGGCTGTATCCCAATGCGGCGTCCAGGCCGGAGTCCGGAACACCCACCACCACATCCGCCTCCGCAGGGTGCTCCCGGGCCAGGAGTTCTCCCGCCCGCAGCCGGGCGGCATGGACGGATACACCGTCGATGACGGAATCCGGGCGGGAAAAATAGATGTACTCAAAGATGCAGGGCGTAGGTCGGTATTTACCGCAGTGTTCCCGGCGGGAGGTGACTTCCCCATTTTGAAAAATTAGAATTTCCCCCGGCTCCAGGTCCCGAATGAACTCCGCTCCCACGGCGCGCAGGGCACAGCTCTCTGACGCGGCCACATAGCCGCCGTCCGGAAGCCGTCCATAGCACAGGGGCCGGAAGCCGCGGGGATCCCGGGCGCAGATCAGCTTCTGGGGGGACATGAGCACCAGAGAATAGGCCCCCTCCAGGCACTTCATAGCACGGCTGAGGGCCTCTTCGATAGAGGGGGCAGTCAGCCGCTCTCCGGTGACAATATAGGCAATGGTCTCTGTGTCGCTGGTGGTGTGGAAAATCGCTCCGGACAGCTCCAGCTTGTCCCGGAGCTCGGCGGCGTTGCTGAGGTTTCCGTTGTGAGCCAGGGCCATATGCCCCTTTTGATGATTGACCTCGATGGGCTGGCAGTTCCGCCGACTGGCGGCTCCGGTGGTGCCGTAGCGGGTGTGGCCCACCGCCATCGTTCCCCGGGGCAGCCGATCCAGAATGTCACGGTTGAACACCTCGCCCACCAGTCCCAGGTCCTTGTGGGAGGCAAAGACGCCGTCATCATTGACCACAATGCCGCAGCTCTCCTGCCCCCGGTGCTGGAGGGCATAGAGCCCATAGTAGACGATCCTCCCCACATCGGCGGGTTCCGGACAGACGACGCCAAACACGCCGCACGCTTCATGAATTGCCATAGCGATCCCCTCACAATCAAAAAAGGGCAAAGACATCCCTTGGAAGAGACGTCTTTGCCTTTGCCCGTATTTTATAGCGTTTTGCAACGTCTGTCAACTTTGGTTTTTCACAAAAATCAGTCACCGCGCATTGACACGGCGGCAAACTTTACGGTATAATCCTTCCGGAGAGAGCAAGGGCGCCCCCTCAAGGGGTGTTTCTGCTCTTTTTGTCAATTAGCGGGCCTTGGGCCGAAAGGAGCGCAGAATGGAAGGATACACCAGAGAGGAGATCCTCCGCCTGATCCAGGAGGAGGACGTCCAATTTATCCGGATGCAGTTTACAGATCTCTTTGGACAGCTGAAAAATGTGGCGATTACAGTATCGCAGATTGAGCGGGCGCTGGACGGGGAGGTCATGTTGGACGGCAGCTCCATCCAGGGCTCCGTCCGTGTGGAGGAGTCCGACCAGTATTTGAAGCCGGATTTGAACACGTTCGCCATCCTGCCCTGGCGTCCGCAGTATGGCAAGGTAGCCCGGATGATCTGCAATGTCCACAACCCGGACGGGTCTCCCTTCGCCGGGGACCCCCGGAACGTGTTGAAGCGGACACTGCGGGCGGTAGAGGATATGGGACTGACATTGAATGTGGGGCCGGAGCTGGAGTTCTTCCTCTTTCTCACGGATGAGGAGGGGAATCCCTCCACCAGGACCGCCGACAAAGCGGGGTACTTTGACCTCGGCCCCCTGGATCATGGCGAGAGCACCCGCCGGGAGGTGACTCTGGCGCTGGAGAAGATGGGAATTGCGGTGGAGGCCAGCCACCACGAGGTCGCCGCCGGGCAGCATGAGATTGACCTGAAATACGCGGATGCCCTCACTGCCGCCGACAACATTATGACTCTCAAGCTGGCCGTGAAGACCCTGGCCCAGAAGAACGGACTCCACGCCACCTTCATGCCGAAGCCCCTGCGGGATGCGGCGGGCAACGGGATGCATATCAACCTCTCCCTGTTCCGGGAGGGACGGAATCTGTTTTATGACGAAAGCGATCCTCAGAGATTGTCCCTGCTGGCCCGGCAGTTTATCGCAGGCCTTCTGGAGCACGCCCGGGGATTCTGCGCGCTGGCCAATCCGCTGGTGAACTCCTACAAGCGTCTGGCGGCGGGCTGCGAGGCTCCCTGCTGTCTGACCTGGTCCTCCGGCAACCGCTCCGCGCTTATCCGGATTCCCGTTTCCAGAGGACAGGGGACCCGCGTAGAGCTGCGGAGTCCCGACCCCGCCTGCAATCCCTATCTGACGCTGGCGGCATGTCTCGCCGCAGGGCTGGACGGCATCCGGCGGGAGCTGGCGCCGCCGCCGGAGATCGCCGGAAACCTCTATAGCATGCCGCCGGAAGAGCTGGCGTCGCGGGGAATCCGGAATCTGCCCACGTCGCTGGAGGATGCGCTCCAGTCCATGGAGACGGACCCGGTGGTGATGGAGGCGCTGGGGCCCTATGCCGCGCGGTATATCGAGGGCAAACGGCGGGAGTGGGAGGAATACCGGACGCAGATATCCCAGTGGGAGCTGGACCGCTACCTGATTACGTGGTGAGCCGCAGATGGAGCGCGCGATTGTCGCTTTTACAGGTGAGCGCATCCGGCAAAAGAGCCTGTGCCTATTGAACAGGGAGGGCTGGGAGACCACGGTCTGTGCCTCCGGCGCGGAGGTGATCCGCATGGCCCGGCAGCTGGGCAGCGCCATCGTGATCTGCGGCTTTCACCTGCCGGATATGACGGCGGATACCCTGGCGGCGGAGCTGCGGGGAACGGCGGTGCTGCTGGTCATAGCCAGGGCATCCTATCTGGACCTGTGCGGCGGAGAGAACCTCTATAAGCTGCCTCTGCCCGCCTCACATGCCGAGTTCATGGCCTCGTTGAGGCTGCTTTTGGACTTTGAGAGCACCCATCTCTGCCACCCTATCTCCGGGAGAGGGGAGGAGGCCCAGCGGCTAATCCGAAAGGCCAAGGAGCTCCTCATGGATGTAAACCGTATGAGCGAGGAGGAGGCCCACCGGTTTCTCCAGCGCCGGGCCATGGACGGCGGCATAAAGCTGGCGGAGGCCGCCCGTCGGATCGTGGAGTCTTACAATGTATGACGTTGTGCGAATTGTATAATTTTGCAGAATTTTTTTGTGTAGATACTCCAATATCTTGTAACCCCGCCCATTGACGGAGCTGCCGGCACCGTGGTAAAGTGTACCCAACACAAGGGCAAGGGCGTCCTGAGAGCGTGACTCTCGGACGCCCTTGCCCGTCTTTATTCAAGGAGGGAGCACTATGTATTCATCTGTCAACACCATCTGGGTCCTGCTGGGAGCGGCCCTGGTCTTCCTGATGCAGGCGGGCTTCGCCATGTGCGAGGCGGGCTTCACCCGGGCCAAGAACACCGGCAATATCCTGATGAAAAACCTCATGGACTTCTGCATCGGCACACCCACCTACTGGCTTCTGGGCTTTGGACTGATGTTCGCCGGGTCCGGGGCCATCATTGGGGGGCTGGACCCCTTTGTCCGGGGGGACTATTCCGCCGTCCTGCCCGCCGGGGTGCCCCTGTTTGCGTACCTCATTTTCCAGACGGTCTTCTGCGCCACGTCGGCCACCATCGTCTCCGGGTCCATGGCGGAGCGGACCAAGTTCATCTCCTACTGCCTCTACTCCTTCTGCATCTCCGCTTTCATCTACCCTGTCTCCGGCCACTGGATCTGGGGCGGCGGCTGGCTGAGCGGGCTTGGGTTCCATGACTTCGCGGGGTCCACGGCGGTGCACATGGTGGGCGGTGTGTGCGCCTGCATCGGCGCGGCCATCCTGGGGCCCCGGATCGGCAAGTACGACGACCAGGGCAGGCCCCGGGCCATCCTGGGCCACAGCCTGTCCCTGGGCGCTCTGGGCGTGTTTCTCCTCTGGTTCTGCTGGTTCGGCTTCAACGGCTGCTCTACCGTGGGCATGGAGGGAGACGACGTGATCGTCAGCGCGGGGCTGATTTTTGTCACCACCAACATGGCTCCGGCGGTGGCCAGCGTCGTGACCATGATCTATACCTGGATTCGCTACAAGAAGCCGGACGTGGGCATGACCCTCAACGCCGCCCTGGCGGGGCTGGTGGCCATCACCGCCGACTGCGACGTGGTCTCCCCGGCGGGAGCCGCCGCCATCGGCGTCATCGCCGGACTGCTGCTGCCCGTCTCCGTGAACTTCTTCGATTCCGTTTTGAAGATTGACGACCCGGTGGGCGCCATCTCCGTCCACGGCGTCTGCGGCGCCGCGGGGACGGTTCTGACGGGATTGTTCTCCACCAGCGAGGGCCTGCTTTACGGCCACGGGGCCCATTTCCTCCTGATTCAGTGCCTGGGCGTGGCCTGCACAGCCCTCTGGGCGGCGGTGATGATTACCATCGTCTTCCAGGTCATCAAGCACACCATCGGCCTTCGGGTCTCCCAGGAGGAGGAGCTGAAGGGCCTGGACATCACGGAGCACGGCCTGCCCTCCGCCTACGGCGGCTTCGCCTTCGTCTACGACGATACGCCGGACGGCCTGCCCGTTCCCAGTCTTTCCGGAACGGTTCCCGTACAGGAGGCGGTTCCGGTGGAGACCGTGTCCCCCGCCGTGTCCGCCGAAGCACCCCAGGGCGGCGTGAAGATGACCAGGGTGGACATTCTCTGCAAGATGGAGCGCTTCGACGCGCTGAAGCGGGCCATGTTCAATATTGGCATCACGGGCATGACAGCCATCAACGTCATGGGCTGCGGCGAGCAGCGGGGCAAGACCGAGGGCTACTTCCGGGGCGCCAAGGTGGAGGCCACCATGCTGCCCAGCATCCAGGTGTCCATCGTGGTCAGCAAGGTGTCGGTGAAGCTGGTGGTGGAAACCGCCCGGAAGGTGCTATACACCGGCGCTTTCGGCGATGGAAAGATCTTCGTCTACAACGTGGAGAATGTGGTGAAGGTCCGGACAGGCGAGCAGGGCTATGACGCCTTGCAGGATGAAGAGGCGAAATAGATCGGAGTGTATGTGAATGGAGAACATTCGCCCACTGTACAGAAATGCACAAAGAGCGCTCATACAAAGAGCAATCTTTTGGCGCAGTTACTGAAAGCGGGAGAAGAACCCGGTATTTCCGGGAAAAATCGTTGACAACCGCATATTTTAGTCCGTATAATGAAAAACATGAGAGAGCAACGGGGCCTCCCAGGAGGTCCTGCTGCTCTTTTTTATTTTGCCAGCGAACGGAGTGTTTTTTATGTCATATGTTTCTCCGCTGTATAGCTCCCGGTTTGAGCACGACGCCTGCGGCATTGGCGCGGTTGTGGACATCCGGGGGCAAAAGTCCCACGGGACGGTGGACAGCGCCCTGAAAATTGTGGAAAAGCTGGAGCACCGGGCGGGCAAGGACGCCGCCGGGGAAACCGGCGACGGCGTTGGCCTGCTCTTGCAGATTCCCCACAGACTGCTGAGACGGGCGATGGCCCAGGCGGAGGTCGCCCTGGGGGAGGAACGGGATTACGGCGTGGGGGTATTCTTCTTCCCCCAGGACAAGGTCAGGCGGGCCCAGGCCAAAAAGATGCTGGAGATCATCGTGGACAAGGAGGGACTGGAGTTCCTGGGCTGGCGGGATGTGCCGGTCCATCCGGAGGTGCTGGGGGAGAAGGCGAGAAGCTGTATGCCCCATATCTGCCACTGCTTTGTGAAGCGCCCGGAGGACTGTGCCCGGGGGCTGGCGTTTGACCGGAGGCTATATGTTGTCCGGCGGGTATTTGAACAGTCCAACGTCAACACCTATATCCCCTCTTTCTCCAGCCGGACCATCGTTTACAAGGGGATGTTCCTGGTGGGGCAGCTGCGGCAGTTCTACGCCGATTTGACGGACCCGGACTGTGAGAGCGCCATCGCCCTGGTCCACTCCCGGTTCTCCACCAATACCACCCCCTCCTGGGAGCGGGCTCACCCCAACCGGTATATCCTCCACAACGGGGAGATCAACACCATCCGGGGCAATGTGGACCGGATGCTGGCCCGGGAGGAGACCATCGCCTCTCCCGTTATGGATGACGATATGGACAAGATTCTGCCGGTTGTGGACCAGAGCGGGTCGGACTCCGCTATGCTGGACAACACCCTGGAATTTCTGATGATGAATGGTATGGAGCTGCCCCAGGCCGTCATGCTCTGTATCCCTGAGCCGTGGGCTAAGGACAAGCGGATGGACCGGGAGAAGCGGGATTTCTACCACTATTACGCCACCATGATGGAGCCCTGGGACGGTCCCGCCGCCATTGTCTTCTCCGATGGCGACACCGTAGGGGCGGTGCTGGACCGGAACGGACTTCGGCCCTGCCGGTGGTATCTCACAGACGATCAACGGTTGATTCTCTCCTCTGAGGTGGGCGTGCTGGATGTGCCGCCGGAGCGCATTGTGAAAAAGTCCCGCCTTCAGCCGGGGCGGATGCTGCTGGCGGACCTCCGGGAGGGCCGACTGGTGGACGACGGGGAGCTCAAATCCCGCTATGCCCGCCGCCAGCCCTACGGCGAGTGGCTGGACGCCAATCTGATTCACCTCCGGGACCTCCCCATTCCCAACAAGCGGGTGGAGACCCATCCCCAGGAGCTGCGGGACCGGCTGTATAAGGCCTTCGGCTACACCTATGAGGAGGTGAAGGACGCCATTCTCCCCATGGCCCGGGATGGGATGGAGCCCACCTCTGCCATGGGTGTGGACACGCCGCTGGCGGTGCTCAGTGAGCGCCACCAGCCCCTGTTCAACTACTTCAAGCAGCTCTTCGCCCAGGTGACAAATCCCCCCATCGACGCCATCCGGGAAGAGATCGTCACTGACACCACCGTTTACGTAGGCCCCAGCGGCAACCTGCTGGAGGAGAAGGCGTCCAACTGCACCGTGTTGCAGATTCAAAACCCCATCCTCACCTCCGTGGACCTGATGAAGATTCGATATATAGACCGCCCGGGCTTCCATGTGGAGACCGTCTCCCTGCTGTACTACAAGGGGTCCCCTCTGGCCAACGCCCTGGACCGTCTGGTGGTGAATGTGGACCGGGCCTATAAGAAGGGCGCCAACATTGTCATTCTCTCGGACCGGGGCGTGGATGAGAATCACGTGGCGATTCCCTCCCTCCTGGCGGTGAGCACCCTGGAGCAGCACCTGGTTCGGACCAAAAAGCGGACAGCGGTCTCCATGGTTCTGGAGAGCGCGGAGCCCCGGGACGTTCACCACTTCGCCACCCTTCTGGGCTACGGTGCCCAGGCCATCAACCCCTATCTCGCCCAGGAGTGCGTGGAGGAGCTGGTGGAACTGGGACTGCTGGACAAGGAGGCCTCCGTGGCCGTCAGGGACTATAACGAGGCCATCCTCCACGGGATCGTGAAGATTGCCTCCAAGATGGGCATCTCCACCATCCAGTCCTACCAGTCCGCCCAGATCTTTGAGTGCGTTGGCATCAACAGGGCCACCGTGGACCGTTACTTCACCAACACGGTCAGCCGCGTGGAGGGCGTGGGGCTGGAGGAGATCGGCGAGGGCGTGGAGTGGAACCACAGCCAGGCCTTCGATCCTCTGGGGCTGGGCTTTGACCCCACGCTGGATTCCACGGGCGTCCACAAGCTCCGCTCCGGGCCGGACAAGGAGGACCATATGTACAACCCCCGCACCATCCTCCTTCTGCAGAAGGCGGCGCGGGAGGGGAGCTATGAGGTCTTTAAGGAGTACAGCGCTCTGGTGGACTTTGCCGACAAACCCCACACGCTGCGGGGCCTGCTGGACTTCCGCGTTCCGGAGGGCGGTGGAATCCCCGTGGAGGAGGTGGAGCCGGTGGAGAGCATTGTCCGGCGGTTCAAGACTGGGGCCATGAGCTATGGCTCCATCTCCCAGGAGGCCCACGAGTGCATGGCCGTTGCCATGAACCGCATTGGCGGAAAATCCAACTCCGGCGAGGGCGGCGAGGCCCGGGAGCGGCTGAACAGCGACCGCCGCTCCACCATCAAACAGGTGGCCTCGGGCCGCTTCGGCGTCACCAGTGAGTATCTGGTCAGCGCCGACGAGATTCAGATCAAGATGGCCCAGGGGGCCAAGCCTGGCGAGGGGGGGCACCTGCCGGGGAAAAAGGTGTATCCCTGGATCGCCAAGACCCGGTGTTCCACCCCCGGCGTGACGTTGATCTCCCCGCCTCCCCACCATGACATCTACTCCATCGAGGACCTGGCCCAGCTGATCTACGACCTGAAAAACGCCAACCGGTTCGCCCGGATCAGCGTCAAGCTGGTCAGCGAGGCGGGGGTGGGCACCATTGCCGCGGGCGTTGCCAAGGCCGGGGCCCAGGTGGTGCTGATCTCCGGCCACGACGGCGGTACCGGAGCGGCCCCCCGCAGCTCCATTCAGGGGGCGGGCCTGCCCTGGGAGCTGGGGGTGGCGGAGGCTCACCAGACGCTGATTCAAAACGGCCTCCGGCGCCAAGTGGTGATTGAGGCCGACGGCAAGCTGATGACAGGCCGGGATGTGGCCATTGCCTGCATGCTGGGAGCGGAAGAGTTCGGCTTTGCCACCGCGCCCCTGGTGGCCATGGGCTGCTGCATGATGCGGGTGTGTAATCTGGACACCTGCCCCGCCGGGATTGCCACCCAGGACCCGGAGCTTCGGAAGCGGTTTTCCGGCAAACCCGAGTACGTGGTGAACTTCATGTATTTTGTAGCACGGGAGCTGCGGGAGTACATGGCGGCATTGGGCATCCGCACGGTGGATGAGCTGGTGGGCCGGTGCGATTTGCTGCGGGTTCGGGAAAAGCTGGTGACCCGCCGGGCGGAGACTCTGGACCTGGGTGCGCTGCTGCAAAATCCCTATGGAGACCATGTGCCGCACTTCGACCCCGCCGCAGCCTACGACTTTCAGCTGGAGAGGACGGCGGATATGCGGGTGCTGATGGAGAAACTGGGAAAAAGTCTCAAGGGCAAGAGGACCGGGCGGCTGGAGATCCGGGTTTCCTCCACGGACCGGGCTTTTGGCACCCTGTTCGGTTCAGAAATCACCCGAACCTGCGGAAACAGCCTGCCGGAGGACAGCTATGTCATCACCTGCCGCGGCGGCGGCGGGCAGTCCTTCGGGGCGTTCATCCCCAGAGGCCTGACGCTGGACCTGGAGGGGGACTGCAACGATGGGTTCGGCAAGGGTCTCTCCGGCGGCAAGCTGATTCTGCATCCCCCGGCGGGGGGAAGCGGGTTTAAGCCAGGGGAGAACATCATCGTGGGCAATGTGGCCCTCTATGGGGCCACCAGCGGCAAGGCCTTCATCAACGGCTGCGCCGGGGAGCGCTTCTGCGTCCGCAACTCCGGCGCCTCCGCTGTGGTGGAGGGCGTCGGCGACCATGGCTGCGAGTACATGACCGGGGGCCGGGCGGTGATCCTGGGGCCCACCGGGAAGAACTTTGCGGCGGGCATGTCCGGCGGCGTGGCCTACGTGCTGGACGAACGGCATGATCTGTATCTTCGCCTCAATAAGGCGCAGGTTCAGGCTGCGGAACTGACAGAGGCCCACGATATTGCGGAGCTTCGTGCCCTGATTGAGGAGCATGTAGCCGCCACCGGTTCCCCCAGAGGGAAGCAAATTCTGGCGGCGTTCCAGTCCTATATTCCCTGCTTCAAGAAGGTCATGCCCAGAGACTATGACCGGATGCTTCGGGCTATTGCCCAGCAGGAGGAAAAGGGCATGAGCCGGGAGCAGGCGGAGATCGAGGCGTTTTACGCCACTGCGAGAGGATAAGGAGGGGTGACGATATGGGGAAGATCACGGGCTTTTTGGAATATACCCGGCAGGACGTGCCGGACCGCCCGCCGCTGGAGCGGGTCCGGGACTGGGAGCCCTTCCGCATCCCTCTGATGGCGGATGCCCGCCGGGAACAGGGAGGGCGGTGTATGAACTGCGGCGTCCCATTCTGCCAATCCGGCATCCGGTGGGAGGGGCGGGACTTTGGCTGTCCTCTGCACAATTTGATTCCCGAGTGGAACGACATGATCCATGCGGGGAACCCCTCTCATGCCCTGAGCCGCCTGCTGAAAACCAACAATTTTCCGGAGTTCACCGGGCGGGTCTGTCCCGCGCCCTGCGAGGGGGCGTGCATCTGTGGAATGTACGGCGACGCCGTGACCATCCGGGACAACGAACTGAGCGTCATAGAGGAGGCCTTTGCCGCCGGGGCGGTGCGGCGCCGCCGTCCGCCTCAGTGGTCGGGAAAGAAGGTGGCGGTGGTGGGCTCCGGCCCGGCGGGCCTGGCGGCGGCGGACCAGCTGAACCACCGGGGCCACTCCGTCACCGTTGTGGAGCGGGAGGAGCGGCCCGGAGGACTTTTGACCTACGGCATTCCCAATATGAAGCTGCCCAAGGACATCGTAAAGCGCAGAATTGACCTGATGACGGACGAGGGCGTCAGTTTTGTCACCGGTGTGGATGCGGCGGACCCCCAGGTGGCCCAGAGGCTGCTGCGGGACTATGACGCGGTCATCCTCTGCTGCGGCGCGGAGCGGCCCCGTCTCCTTGGACTGGAGACGGAGGGGATCTCCGGCGTCTGCTACGGCACGGAGTTTTTGAAGGCCGCCGTGGAGCGGCGGCAGTTTGGGCTGACGCCCGCTGTTCCTACGGCGGAGGGCCGGGACGTGGTGATCGTGGGTACCGGCGACACCGCCTCCGACTGCGTGGCCACGGCCCTGCGGCAGGGATGCAGGTCCCTTGTGCAGCTGGTGCGCCGTCCGGAGGCGGACTACCTGCGAAACGGCGTTCTCCCCCGGGGCTACGCCCACGAGGAGGCCGCCGCCCTGTTTGGGAAGGACCCCAGGCGGTTTGGTGTGCAGATCCAGGAGATGCGCACGGAGAACGGCACACTGACCGCCGTGACCACTACGGAGGGAGATACGCTGCCCTGCGGGCTCCTGATTGCCGCCACCGGCTTTGCCGGATGCGCGGACGGAGTGTGCGAGGCCTTCGGCGTGGCCTGGGAAGAGACGGTCCAAACGGCGGAGGGCGGCTTTGCCACCACTGTGGAGAAGGTCTTTGCCGCCGGGGATATGCGCCGGGGCCAGTCTCTGGTGGTATGGGCCATCGCGGAGGGACGGAGTGCCGCCGCGGAGGTGGACGCGTACCTCAACGGCTGCACCAACCTTGTACGGGTGGTATAGGTCTCGGAAAGAGAGATGTCCCTCGTGGAAAGTTCATGAATATTTTTTCGCGGCGGCGGAATTTTCCGATGTTTTGGACAAGATTTCCGGAAACCCTGAAAAATGATTGACAGGGTCCCGGCGAGGGCGTATAATGCCCCCATAAAGGCAAAGGCGTCTTTAGGGAGTATCCCTGAAAGGTGCCTTTGTCCTTTTTTATGCGTTGATCGCGGAAAGGGTGAAAAGACATGGCAGCACTGTCAGAGTATTTCGGAAGTTTGGTATTTGATGATCGGGTGATGAAGGCGAATCTATCCGCCGAGGTGTATCAGACCCTTCGCAGGACCATTGATGAGGACGCAAGGCTGGATATTGGCGTGGCCAACGCGGTGGCCTCCGCTATGCGGGATTGGGCGGTGGCCCATGGGGCAACCCATTTTACCCACTGGTTTCAGCCCCTCACCGGCGTCACCGCCGAGAAGCACGACAGCTTTATCTCACCCGCTCCGGACGGCGGCGTCATCATGGAGTTTTCCGGCAAGGAATTAATCCGGGGAGAGCCGGATGCCTCCTCTTTCCCATCCGGCGGACTGCGGGCAACCTTTGAGGCACGGGGCTACACCGCCTGGGACCCCACCTCCTATGCGTTTATCAAGGACCGGACACTGTGCATTCCCACCGCCTTCTGCGGCTACAATGGCGAGGCGCTGGACAAGAAAACGCCCCTGCTGCGCTCTATGGAGGCGCTGAACCGGCAGGCGCTGCGCATTCTGCGCCTGTTTGGGAACACGGAGGTAAAGCGGGTGAGCACCGCCGCGGGTCCGGAACAGGAGTATTTCCTGGTGGACGCCAGGCTGTGGGAGCAGCGCCGGGATCTGCGCTTCACCGGACGCACGCTTTTCGGCGCCAGGCCGCCCAAGGGCCAGGAGATGGACGACCACTACTTCGGCACGATCAAGCCCCGGGTAGCCGCCTACATGGAGGATCTGAATCAGGAGCTCTGGAAGCTGGGTATCCTGGCCAAGACCCAACACAACGAGGTGGCTCCGGCCCAGCACGAGCTGGCCCCCATATACTCCACCACCAATGTCTCCACAGACCACAACCAACTGACCATGGAAATCATGCAGAAGGTGGCTGCCCGCCACGGCCTGGTCTGCCTGCTCCACGAAAAGCCCTTTGAGGGCGTGAACGGCTCCGGCAAGCACAACAACTGGTCGTTGTCCACCGACACCGGCGTCAATCTCCTCTCTCCCGGCGAGACACCCTATGAGAACGCCCAGTTCCTGCTGTTTCTGTGCGCCGTCATCCAGGCGGTGGATGACTATCAGGACCTGCTGCGCATCTCAGTGGCCACCGCCGGCAATGACCACCGCCTGGGGGCCAACGAGGCGCCGCCCGCCGTGGTGTCCATGTTCCTGGGGGATGAGCTGGCCGCCATTCTGGACGCCATAGAGCACGACGCGCCCTATACCGGCGTGAAGGCGGGAAAGGTGAAGCTGGGAGCGGACGTGCTGCCCCGGTTCCGCAGGGACACCACGGACCGCAACCGCACCTCGCCCTTTGCCTTCACGGGGAATAAGTTTGAATTCCGCATGGTGGGCTCCTCCGACTCCATTGCCTGTGCCAACATTATGCTCAACGCCGCCATGGCCGAGAGCCTAAAGCGTTTCGCCGATCAGCTGGAGGGGGCGGAGGATTTCAAATCCGCCCTCCAGAGCCTGATCCGCGATACCATTCGCGAACACAAGAGGATCATTTTCAACGGCAACGGCTATGACGCCGCGTGGATTGAGGAGGCCGTCGGGCAGAGGGGGCTGTTGAACTACCCCAGCACGCCGGACTGTGTTCCCCATCTGCTGGATCAGAAGAACGTGGATATGCTCACTTCGCACGGCGTGTATACCAGGGCGGAATTGGTCTCCCGTTATGAGGTTACTCTGGACAACTACTGCAAGACCATTGTCATTGAGGCCAGGACCATGGCGGACATGGCCCGCACCGAGATTCTTCCCGCCATACAGGCGTTTGCCGGCGAAACCGCAAGGGCGGCGGCCGGCAAAAAAGCGCTGAGTCCCGGCTGCGCCTGCGCGTATGAGACAGCGTTGGTGGAGAAGCTGTCCGGTCTCACCGATCAGATTGCCGCCAGGACAGCGGAGCTGGAGCAGCTGGTGGAAGAGCTGGCGGAAGCCAACGATATAAGGACGGAGTCCGAGGGCATCCGGGACCGGGTGCTGCCGCAGATGGACCGGCTGCGCCGGGCTTGCGATGAGGCGGAGACCATCACCGCAAAGAGATACTGGCCATTCCCCACCTATGGCGACCTGCTGTTTGGCGTGAGATAACAGGGGGAACGGGACCGGGCGGCAAAATTCTCTGAGAAGCAAAAAGCGGTTTGGCATACGCGGAGCAGCAGTTTCCGAACGGCTAAAAGACTTAGAGCCTATCCTGAAATTAGCCGTGCGCTGATCGTGCCGCAGATTTTTTGCCAGACAAGGCGATTTTTCGCAGGCGGGCTGACGCCCGGCAAGGAAAATCAACGCAGTATGGCGGAAAATATGCGGCACGAGCAGTGTGCGGGTAATTTTGGGATAGGCTCTTACAAAAAGCCGCGGAGTTCTGTCGACTGACAGGACTCCGCGGTTTTACATGGAACACAAAGATGACGGCCGTCATTTTTCTGGACACGTGGCCAATGATGTTCATATAGCGCAGTCCCTCCGCCGATTTCTTTTCGTAATGGGAGGTACCGCAATGTCACCAGAGGAAAAGGCCTTCAGGTAGAAGGACTACCAAAATCGTTTCTTCTTCATAATCCACAAGCAGAGGAACACGATCAGCGCACTGCCAATGATGACCGCTGGATATCCATATTTCCATGTCAGCTCCGGCATTCCGGTAAAATTCATCCCGTACCACCCGGCTACCAGGGACAGGGGAAGGAAAATCGTAGTCACGATGGTAAGAATCTTCATAATCCGGTTCTGGCGGATGTCTATTTCCGCCTGGAACAGCTCCCGCAGCTGCAGGCCGTATTCCCGGAGCAGCTGTGCCTCGCTGTTCAGACGCCCGATCCGCTTCTCCGCCATGTGGAACATACGAAGTTCTCTTTCGCTGAAGTACCCGTTTTCATTTTCCTGAAACTCACAGACCATATCGTCCAGCTGGGTGTAGTACCGCATCCAGCCGGCAATCTCCTTGCGCAGCGCCGTCATCCTGGGGTTAAACCCCTCCATCCCGCCGGACAGGACCTGATCCTCCAGCTGCTCCAGACGGTCTCCAATGCCTTGGAGGTGGTGCAAATCCTTGGCGATCAGCAATTCTATAAATTCATAAAAAAATCCGCCGATACCGTTTTCCAGGTGTGCGTTCTCTTTCCGGAGGCGCTGCACGGCGGAGCGGGCCGTCCCGGTATCATCGCACAGTACCACCCATCCGGGAGTCAGAAGATAGCCGAACGCGATGGGAACGCCGTCCCGTGTGCGCCTGGGGGTCACAATCGTTCCGCACAGGCAGTTGTGCCGGGCTTCCGCTTTGCATACACGGGCATCCCGCGCAGAGGGCGTGTGGCAAAGGACACGCTCCAGGCCGGGGATGGAGACGCCCCGCTCCAGTTCCTCCGACGTCAGCAGAACAAGGACATCCCCGTCCATTTTCTTCTCCAGCGGAGCCAAAGCCGCGCTGATATTGTACCGATTCATAAAATTGCCTCCCGCATCATGATACTGCCATTGTATCGCGTCCATCTGAAATGGTACACTAAAATATAAAATCGCATATTGTGTGAACAAATATTTGGTATTTTGTAAACGTCAGCACTCTTCTATTGGCAGTACTAATTTGACACAGTACAACAAAGCTGTTCAAAAGAGGAACGCCAAAAAGGCCTCCTCAACAGGGCATTTTCATGAGATGTAAGAAAGGCGCCCCGGAATCCCCCGATTCCGGAGCGCCTTTTTGTCAACGTGACCGGTTCCGAGTTTGGATTCCCGCTTACAGCAGCTGGACCTGATAGGCTCGCAGCCAGTGATCCATCTGCAAAAAGTAAGCGATCGTCTGAGGCCGGCTCATCAGCTGGCCATACCAGGGCCAGGGGCTCTCGTAAGTCAAAAGATTCTCCAGCGCCTCCCGGCGGACCAGGGCAAAAAGAGGCGAGTTTCCGTCGTCCAGCAGCCGGCGCAGCCTCCGGGCGACCGTCTCCAGATAGATGGGATGAACGGTCTTGGGATAGGGACTTTTTTTCCGATGGAGCACGGATTTTGGCAGCCAGTCCGCCGCCGCGGACCGGAGCAGACCCTTCTCCTGTCCCCCAAGCTCCCGAAGCGCGGGCGGCACATTGTACAAATACTCCACAATCTGCCAGTCGCAAAACGGCACACGGACTTCCAGCGCGCTCCACATGCTCATGCGGTCTTTCCGGTCCAGAAGCGTTTGCATAAACCAGTCCATATTCAGCCGTGTGAGCCGACGGACCCGCTTCTGCTCCGGCGTATCGTCGTCCAGGCAGTCCGTCTCCGCCAGCGTCTTCTGCCAGCGCTGTCGGACAAACTCATCGGCGTCCAATCCCTGGGCGTACTCCGGCGTCAGGAAAGACGCCCGCCAAGCCGTGGACTGCGCCCAGGGGAATCCGTTCTCCGCCCGGACCGCCGGGTCCCGGAACCAGGGATAGCCTCCGAAAATCTCGTCGGCGCACTCTCCGGAGAGGGCCACCGTCACATCCCCGCGCACCTCCCGGCAGAACAGCAGCAGCGACGAATCCACGTCCGCCATTCCCGGAAGGTCCCGGGCCTCCGCGGCGTCATCCAAGGCCGCGGCCACCTGGACGGGATCTAACACCACATTGGTATGCAGGGTATCCAAACAGTCCGCCATCGCTTCGATATAGGGCCCGTCGGCGGAGGGCTGAAATTTTCCGGCGGTGAAATAGCGGTCATTCTCCCGGTAATCCACCGAGAAGGTCCTCAGCCGCTCCCCACGCTCTCCCAGGGTCTCCGCCGCCACGGCGGAAATCACGCTGGAATCCAATCCGCCGGAGAGGAAAGTTCCGATGGGCACATCGCTGACCAGCTGCCTTCGGATGGCGTCCCGGACCAGGCAGCGAACATGCGCCACGGTGTCCGCCTCATTTTCCAGGTGGGGCCGGGCGGTGAGTTTCCAATAGTTCCACAGCCGCAGGCCCTCCCGGTCAAAAACGCCGCACTGTCCCGGCAGCAGCTCCCGTACATTCCGGAAAACCCCCTGCCCCGGCGTCCGGCCCGGGCCGATCAGAAGCAGCTCCGCCGCGCCCTCCGCATCCACCTCCGGCGGAATATCCGGGTGCCGCAGAATTGCTTTGATCTCCGAGGCGAATACCAAGGTTCCATCCGCCGTCACCGAGTAAAAAAGAGGCTTTACCCCCATCCGATCCCGGGCCAGAAACAGCGTTTCCCCATCCCAGACCGCAAAGGCGAAAATGCCGTTCAGGCGGTCTACACACGCGGGCCCCCACTCCATGCAGGCTTTCAGCAGCATCTCCGTATCCGAGTGACCGTCAAACTCCCAGCCCGCTTCCGTCAACTCCCGGCGCAGCTCCGGCGTGTTGTACAGCTCTCCGTTGTAAACCAGGGTGCAGGTCTGGCCGTTTCGGCGGGCGGTCATGGGCTGACGGCCATTTTCCGGGTCCACCACGCACAGTCGGACATGGGCCAGGGCCGCCCGCGGGCTCAGGTAGATCCCGTCTTCATCCGGCCCCCGCCTGCGTAAGACGGACTGCATTTCCAGCAGCGTTTTCTCCCGCTCCCGCAGGTCCTGCTCAAAGTCAATCATTCCGGCGATTCCGCACATATGTTGTCCCTCCTAAAAAACGGGAGCTCGCGAACCATCGCGAGCCCCCTTGCTCGGTACAATCTATGCGCAGAGGCGGCAAAACGTTCCTGACGCCGCTGCGTGGTCCTGTACATGTTGAAAACCTTTGCAATGGGAACTTCGGCACGATACCGCATATGTGAATCATGATTAAGGAAGCAGAGATAGAGTTAAGAGGCCATGTCTTCAAACTCTATCTCTGTTTTATTACATCATATTTTTGAATAGATGGGGTACAATCCTGATTTCATCAGCAATTCCCCGTATAGACAAAAGGCAGGTACTCCCTCGCCACATCGGCCAGCCGGTACACCCGCTCCACTAGAGCGGGTGTCTTGTCCATCATCCGATACCGTGGAAAGAACCGAGACAGATGCAGAGGGATGTTCCGGTCCACCGACGCCAGCCATTGGGCCAAGTTCCTGATTTCCTCCTCGCTGTCATTTTCACCGGGGATCAGGAGCGTGGTCACCTCCACATGGCATTGCCCCGCCGCCAAGGAGATGGAGCGCTTCACCGTCTCCAGATCACCGCCCAGCTTTCGATACCACTCCGGGGTAAAGCCTTTCAGATCAATGTTAGCGGCATCGATCAACGGGAGCAACGCCCGCCAGGGGGCCTCCTCAATGGTGCCGTTGGTCACCAGTACGTTGACCATACCCCGCTCATGGACCAGAGCGGCACAGTCCCGGACGTACTCATAGCCAAGCAACGGCTCATTGTAGGTGTAGGCTACCCCGATGCTGCCGTATGGCCGCAGCTCCTGCGCCTTACCGGCCAGCGCCTCCGGGGAAACCTCTGCTGTCTCAAGCTCCCCATCTCCACACATGGAAATCTCATGGTTCTGGCAAAATGGGCAGCGCAAGTTACATCCGAAGCTACCCACGGACAAAATCCTGCTGCCGGGATGGAACCGCCGCAACGGCTTTTTCTCAATGGGGTCCAGGGCCAGGCTGGTCACCTTGCCGTAGTTCAGAGGGACAATGGCCCCATTCCGGCAGGCCCTGGCCCGGCAGAAACCGGTCTGTCCCTCGGACAGGTCGCAGTGATGGAAACACAACTCGCAGATCATATGTGCCGCACCACCTCGAACCGCTCCAGGGTGTACTTCTCCCGGGAGTTGATGCCGCCCTTCTGCCGGGCAATGTCAATCTGCTGCTCCACCGTGTCTACGCCCTTCAGGTCGGGCAGCAGCAGTCCCCGGCGGCTGCCGCAGGAAACAATCACGCCGTACTTTTTCACGTCCAGCTGGTCTGGGGAGACAATCGGTTCCGGCTGGCCCAGCACGTCCACGCTGTACTCCAGGTTGTCCAACTCTGCCACAGTCACCGGCGGAAAGCGCGGGTCCCGGGCACAGGTGGAGACGGCATTCTGGACGATCTCCCAGGCTACATTTTCCGTGGTCGGCCCGGTGGTCCCGATACAGCCCCGGAGCTGGCCGTGGGCGTGGAGGGAGACAAAGGTCCCGGCGGCCTGCCCAGTCATCTCTGCGGGCAGGCCCTCCGGCAGACACTGTAGCCGCTTTCCCGTTTTCACAAAGGTCTCCAGGGACATCCGGGCCAGCTTGACCCAGGGGGCCTCGGAGGCCTTTTTCTCTGCCAATCGGGCCCGCTCCAGTTCCTCACACTGTTCCCCAAACCGGCGGCCTTCGTCCGGGCCGATGACAGTGAACGTGGCTACCCCGTAACCCACGCCGGTGACGCCCTCGTAGCTGAGGAGCTTTGATTCCACAGCCTGTCCGTCCAACGCACCGGCCATGATCTGAAAGGAACGCAGGCCGCACTCCGCCGCCCGTTCGCAGAGGGCTGGGTCCATGGTCAAAAAGCGCAGGAAATCCCCGGCGGCCATGGCCTCGGTGATCTGACGGTCAAACTCCGGCCCCTCCGGGGTGTAGCCGTAAGGGCCGTCATTTCTCAGCTTATGGGAAAGGTCTCCGCTGGCGACGAACACCGCTCGGCGGCCCAGGGCATCCACAGCCTGGGCGATGCACTGGCCCAGCCGGTAGTGATCCAGCGGAGAAAATCCGGACAGGCCGATGCGTAGGATGGGGCAGTCCAACCCGGCCTCCTGCAAAAAGTACAGAGGCAGAAAGGTGCCGTGGTCCAGGGACGGGTCCCGCTCGCCCAGCGTCCCGGCCCGCAGGCCGGCGGCCTCCGCACGGCGGATGATCTCGCGGCGCAGCGGGGCGTCATACTCTACACGCAGTTTGGTCTGGGCCGCGCCAAAGGCGGACATGTCTCCGGCGGCGCCACGGCCCGGTGAGATATGGAAATAGTCGGCGTACATAATCTGGTGGGGAGAGGTGATGATCAGCACCTCCGGGTTCCAGGCCGCCACTTGTTTCGCGGCAGTCCGGTAGGCGTCGATGGTGGCCTGGACCTCCCGCTCCCGCCCGCGTCCCACCGTGGGAATAATGAGCGACGGATGGGGGATGATGATCGCACCAAGAATAAACATATCAGTTCCTCCCTGTCGAACTATTTGCTGCACCAGTGTCTCCAAAGATAGAGCAGTGCTCACTGACGGTTCAATTCCTCTTTCAGCCGCTCAATGACTTGCGCTTTCAGATTTTCGTCCAAAGCCGCTTTTACTTGCTCAATGGCCGCGTCTCGATCCCTCGCGGCCTGCGCCGCCCAAGCCTTGAAAGCCTCCTCACTCATGTTCCCTTTCATATACCGGGCATAGTATTTCTTATAGGCACGCTTGTAGAGCTTCCAGGTGTCCTCGTCCTGAATCTTTTTCTCGAAGACCGCCCGCGCCCCAATCTCCCGGCAGGTCTGCTCCGTCTCACCGGGGGCGACGCGCTCACAGTACATCGCCCGGTCTCCCTGCTCATGGAGAAACCAGCGCCCGCACAGCCGGCACTGCCGGGGTGCGCTGCCGTGGAGAATCGCCTTGCCCAGCTCCACAAAGAGAAAATCGTGCAGAGAGGAAAAGCCGTACCGTTCTGTCATAATTCCAGTGCGACCATCCGTTGGGTGGAACGCAAAACAAACCGAACAGTTTGCCGCCTGCTCCTCCGGGCAGAGAAATACCGCCGCGTCTATTTCCCGTTCTCTCACGTAGGGCTTGAGATGACTGCCGAACGTCTGAAGCTGCCGCTCCAGCTCCCTCATCAGAGGGATGCCGTCGTTAGAAACTTCCCCGATGTCCTCTCCGATGAAAAACGCCGTCACCGCGGCGCCGTATTTGAAAGGCCCCTGTTCTCCGATCCAATATTCCGTATCGCCAAAGTCCACAGTCAGTGGGAAAGTAAGTCTTGGAAAATTCATCAGAAGTTCTCCTCTCACAAAATAGACGATTATTTCAATCTTATGTATTGACAACGCCGCTCCGCTGTGTTACAATACCCTTGCCGATAGATAGACTATATCACATAGGAAATAAATCGTCAACTATTATCTGCACCTCGAAAACTGAATACCCATCACCAAAGATGATACTCGCCGGGGAAGCGTGCTGGGAACAGCCGAGCGTGCCAAGGTCGAAGAAAACGCCGTGGGGGTCAAGCAAGGCCACAGGGCAGGAACGGGTATGGTGCATGGCCAATCGAAATCACAAGACAGTCAATGCAAAAAGGCCGCCGAACTGCTGCAACAGCTCAGCGGCCCGCCGCGTTTCGGAAAACACAGCTTGATCTGAGAACAGTCTAACAGAGCGGCCTCCGAAACGCAAGAAGACTTTTCAGGAGAGATTGCTAATGAAAACGTCAGCCTACAAAAACTATGATGACCTGCCCCCGTTCCTCAACGCACGTATGGTATCGCAGGTGCTGGGCGAGTCGCCGTCCAGCGGCTATGAGCTGATGCATGAACCTGACTTCCCAGTGCTGAAAGTCGGCAGCAGGATGGTCGTTCCTAAGGAGAAGTTCATCCATTGGGTGGAGCAGAACACAAATGGAGGGACGCAGCAATGAGGCGGCGCACAATGCCTATCAGCTGGCTCCGCCGTGACCCGCGGCACTACCGATTCGCTATACCCAATTCGGTGTGGGAATACAAACTCAAGCCAATTGAGTTCCTGATTTTTTCCTACCTCTGCTATCGCCCCTCTACCAGTACACTCACTCCGGATATGATTTCGGCAGGCGTTCACTTGACGACAGGCACAGTGAAAAAGTATCTGGCTGCTTTGGTTGCTAAGGAACTCATCGGTGAAGATGGTACTTCTATACTCAAGTGCAAAGACAAAAACTTTTTCACTCTGCCCAACGAGGTCTTCCTGCTACGGCTTCCACCCTCTGCGTTTATGGTCTACGCCTACCTGTTGCTGATTGAAGACCGAAGGACACACACCTGTCATCCCAGCTACAACACCATCGCCGCCGCGACGGGGCTGGCAAAGAACACTGTGATAAAAAGTATCAGCATGCTTCTGGAGACGGGGCTCATCACTGTAGAGTCCAGCAGCTATTTTGACAAGCACGGGATGAAGTGGAAAGGCAACAACCTCTATACAATTCCTCCGGTGAGGCCGGCGGCAGATGCGTTTCACCAACGGCAGCTTCAACGGCTGGAGCTGGAGGCAAAGCGCAGACGCGTTCTCCAACGGCAAAAGGAATACAACCGCCGACACCCCAGAGATGCCTTGTGTGCCCCGATCCCCGCTCCGGCAGCACCCGACCCGTCCCAACAGTGCAAACCGCTGTGCGGCCCTTGAGAGGCGCAAGGCGAGGGACGAGGAGAAGCAGGATAAAGGCAGGTGGTCGCTTACGCGCCCCCCTGCCAACCACACCGCCCCGCAACGCGGGTCGGGGATTTTCCATAGGTGGTCGGTTTTACCCCCCGCTGGCTGTCCAAGGTGGTCGAAATGAAGAAAAACAAAGGAAAAACCGCCCTGTTTCAACCTTTTCCAAGGTGGCTGTGACAGGTGGTTTTCCAACAAAAAGGAGGAAATTTCCAACGAGCAAAAATACGCACATTTCGGTGGAACCAAACACACCCGCAGAAGTCAAGACGCGCATCCCCGTCTGGCTGTACCCATCCACACTGGAAGTAATGGACAGAGCAATGGAAATTGCGAACTGCAAAAGCCGCAGTGAGTATCTGGAAAAGGCCGCGCTGTTCTACGCTGGCTATGTCTCCGGTCAGGACGCCACCGCTTATCTGCCGCCCGCGCTGGCGTCCGTCCTGCGCGGCACTGTGCAGGATACGGAGAACCGGATTTGCCGTCTGCTGTTCAAGCTGGCGGTAGAGCAGGACATGGTGATGAATGTGCTGGCGGCGGGGATGGAGATTCCCGATGAGCAGCTCAAGGCGCTCCGTGGGCGGTGCGCCCAGGACGTGAAAAAGACCAGCGGCAGTATCTCGCTGAACGATGCTGTACGCTATCAAAGAGGCGGTCTGTGATCACCCGCACCCTGTTCAAATTCTGCGCCGCAAAACAAAGAATAAAAGTCCTGAAAAAAGTAGTAGCTATTCCCGCCGAAGTGTGGTATGTGTTGGTGTTGCAAAGGAGGTAGGTGGAGATGAGAAAAACACTGGAAGATCTCTACTATGGCAACATCATACCCAACGAACAGCAGATGACACCCAGCTCAGAACTGAAGCGGGCAGTAGACCGTGTCGCCAAATATGAAAATCAGCTCATGGAACAGCTGAAGGAGACTGAACAAGAAATCCTCACAAAGCTTATTCGGTCACAGCATGAGATCAACAGTATCACAGCAACTGAGAATTTCATCCTGGGCTTTCGGCTGGGCGTCAGGCTGATGGCCGAGTGTATGGATGACAACGACGGCGATATTCAGACTGGAGGTGAGTAACAGATGGCAAGGCGCAGACCGTCCGGCGACGGCATGGTGCGCAAGAGGGATGATGGACGCTGGGAGGGCCGCATCGTGGTAGGTCACAAGGAAAACGGCGACTCCATCTTCCGGTATATCTACGCCGACACACAAAAGGAACTGACCGCCAAGCTCCATCAGAACATTGATGCCTACCAAGGCATCGACTTGACAGAGCAGAGCCGGATGACTCTCTCCGAGTGGCTGGATATCTGGTTGGAACAGATGGCTGTCACACTCCGGCCCAGCACGTTAAAGCATTATCGCAGAGATATGGAACTCCATGTAAAGCCTCGTCTGGGCACAAAGCCGCTTACACAACTGACGGCCTCTGATCTTAGAAAGCTCTATGATGCCTTGAAGCAAAGCGGCAGAATAAAGCCTCGACCAAGCCAAGACCGAGGGCTGTCCAGCACTACCGTCCACAGCATCCACACCACGCTCCACCACGCGCTCAAAACGGCAAGAGATCAAGGACTCATCCCCGTCAACCCCGCCGACGAAGTGGCCCCACCCAAGGTGATCCATCAGCCAATGAAAATTTTGAATGAGGAACAGCTGGATACTTTTATGGATGTGATCCAGAAAGACGCAATATGGTACGACTTCTTCTACACCGAACTGACCACCGGTCTGCGCCGGGGTGAGATCTGCGGTCTCATGTGGTCTGACTTCGATGAGCGCAGCGGTATCCTGAAAATCAACCGAACTCTTCACCGTGAAAAGGGCGGCAGGCTGGTAGCGGGGGATACCAAGACCTATGCGGGAACACGGAAAATCGTACTGCCGCCCACCACAGCGGAACTGCTGTGGGAACGAAAGCGCAAATCGTTCTCCTCCTGGATCTTTCACGATCCGCTTCGGCCAGAAGCACCCATGAACCCCGACAGCGCCTACCGACAGCTGAAGAAATTCCTGGCGGAGGCGGGGCTGCCCAATATTCGCTTCCACGATTTACGTCACACGTTCTCAACCCACGCTCTGGCCAGCGGGGTGGACACCAAGACCCTGGCTGGAATTCTAGGCCACACAAAAGCATCTTTCACGCTGGACACCTACACCCACACCACTGGCGATATGCAGAAGCGTGCCGCTGACATTGTCGGCGGCTTTCTGAGTGACTACCTTGGAAAGGAGATGAAACCGTGGCAAAACGCAGAAAGCGCGGGGACGGCGGCCTCAGTCTGAGAAAAGACGGCCGATGGGAGGGACGGGTGGTCATCGGCTACGATGACAAGGGGCTTCCTGTTACTAAAAATGTTCTCGCAAAAACCAAATCAGAGTGTGCGGCAAAACTTAAGGCGCTGAAAGAATCCGT
Organism: uncultured Oscillibacter sp.; assembly: GCA_910587705.1. GTDB lineage: Bacteria > Bacillota > Clostridia > Oscillospirales > Oscillospiraceae > Oscillibacter. The sequence continues at coordinate 6,220 of CAJUMX010000012.1, read as the reverse complement.
CAGGGCTCCTGCTTCTGACCAACCCAAACCAGGCATATTATTGGGCGACTGGCTGGACCTCTGGTATCGCAACTATAAGAAGCCCAACCTCCGACCCAACACTCAGATGTCCTACGAGCGACGCATCTACCAGCATATTATCCCCGCGCTGGGCAGCATCCAGATAGACCAGCTGACCACCAATGATATCCAGCAGTTCTATACCAAACTCAAGCAGGGCGGCAGACTCCTCCGCACAGGGTTATACGGGGAGGGACTGTCCGACCAGACTGTTCGGGGTATCCACACTACCCTCCATGCCGCACTGGACAAGGCCGTTTCTGAAAAGCTCCTTTTCCGCAATCCAGCTGATGGCTGCCGCCTCCCATCTATTAAAACCAGGGATATGCAGGTGCTGACCCCGGAAGAAGTCCAGCGGTTGCTGATCCAAGCTAAGGAGGACAACTGCTTTGAACTTCTCCTCCTCGAACTCTCCACCGGTCTGCGTCGGGGCGAGATATGCGCCCTCAAATGGAATGACCTTACCCTCCGCTCTGGGGAACTCCGGATAGAGCGACAAGTCCATCGGGTAAGGGGCAAGCTGGTAACCTCCCCGCCCAAAACCAAAGCGGGTAACCGCAGCGTGATCCTCCCCACACCTGTGCTGAATGTCCTTAAGGCTTATAAGGAAACTATCAGCTCTCGGTGGATGTTCCCCTCCCCGGTCAGCGAGGACTCTCCCAGAGACCCAGCCGCAGTTCGCAAAAGGCTACAGACCGTTTTGAAACGGGCAGAATGTAAGAAAATCAGATTTCACGATCTCAGGCACACATTTTCTACCACTGCCCTGGAGCATGGGATGGATGTTAAGACCCTGTCCACTATTATCGGCCACGTCTCCAGCAGTACCACACTGAACATCTACGCTCACGTTACCGATGAAATGCGCCGTACAGCGGCAGTAAAAATTGACCAGGGAATCGGCAAAGCGGAGATTCAACCAGAGAATCAGGCAATCCTACGAAAGCCCGCTCCCAGTACATTCCAGGCCCATAAAGGCCAGCGGCGTAAGGCGGGGACCGGATGCGTCACCCAGATCAACGAGAAGCTCTGGGAAGGCCGCTACTCTCCCATCTGGCCCGACGGCAAAAAGCACCCTCGGAACATCTACGCTCACAGTGAGGAAGAGTGTGAAAAACTGCTGGCAGAGATGATCGTAGAAATGAAAGCGGAAATTGCCGTTGAAAGAGAGCGTCTGAAAGCAGGGTAACGAAAATCTACGGCTCACCGAGTGGGATACCTCCTCGGTGAGCCGTTTTTCTCTGTCTGTGGCTGGCTGTGTAGTCAAATCCAAATTCAAAAATTCAAAGAAGCGGGAAAAGTGCTGAAATACAAGAAAAATCCAGCCTTTCCCACAGGAAAAGCTGGACTTTCTGGAGCTGCTGGGCGGATTCGAACCGCCGACCTCATCCTTACCAACTGATTGCCGCCCCTGGGAGTACCGCTTTCCGGTGCTTTCGGGGCATTTTTGTTGCAGAGGGTCGTGGTCTTTGACACTTTTCCGTCCATTGATTCCGTCCGGTCATTTCGCCGTGTGGGTCACAGTGTGGGTCAGGAGCACCGTCCAAAAATTGGTACGCAATACACCGGGAGATCGAAAACCGTCCAAAACACTTGTCCAATTGCCCAAAAGCGCCGTGCGAAAATTATGAAATCAGCAGAATCTAATCTTGCACCGCAATCCTCTCTTGACTTCTTTTCGGGACAACGCTATCATATAAATAATTTCATGTTGGAATGTTACCGGTTCGCTGGGCTTGACCAACTCTGTCTGAGTGTATTTGTGCGTATTTTGCGCAGATGCCCAGATGGGGCTGGTTTGTTTTTTTGAGAGGAGGCAGAGGATTTGCGCATCAAAAAGGTCATCAACAACAATATTCTCTGCGTAGTGGACAATCAGGGAGGCGAAATGATCGTCACCGGAAAGGGCTTGGGCTTCAAGCGGAAGATTGGGGAACGGATAGACCCGGCTCTCTTTGAAAAGACCTATCACATGGAAGACAAGGCCGGACAGCGCAAGTTGCGGGAACTGGTAGAGCAGATACCCATGGAGCATCTGGAGCTGACGCAGCGCCTGATCGAGTACATCAAAAGCCAAATCACCGCGCCCTTGAACGAGTCCCTGCTCATCACCTTGGCCGACCACATCAGCTTTGCCATCAAGCGCAAGCAAGACGGGATCGAGTTTGCTAACCCCCTGGAGGGGGCCATCATCAGCTATTATCCCACGGAGTACCATCTGGGCCAGCACTGCCTTCGGGTCATCCGGGAGGAAACCAGGACGGACCTGAACTCCAGCGAGGCCGCCTTCATCGCCCTGCACATTGTCAACGCGGAGTTAAACACCTCCATGAGCGTCATGATGGACATCACCAAACTCATCGAGGGGGCGCTGGAAGTGGTGGAGTACTATTATCAGAAGAAATTTGACCGGGAATCCCTGGACTTCAACCGCTTTATCGTCCACCTGCGCTACTTTGCCCAGCGGCTGTTCCATGCCGCGCCCGGCCAGGCGGACGAGTATGACGCCGACTTCCAGGAGATGATTACCCGCAACTGCGCACAGCACTATAAATGCGCCCGGCACATTGCGGAATTCATTCGCAATACCTACCAGAAGGAGGTGTCCGATGCGGAGCTGATCTACCTGACCATCCACCTCAAGCGCATCAATCTGGGAAGCAAATAAAAGGAGGACATGTTATGAAGGACAAAATCTTTGGAGTACTTCAGCGAGTGGGCCGCTCGTTTATGCTGCCCATCGCCCTGCTGCCGGTGGCGGGCCTTTTGCTTGGCGTCGGCAGCTCGTTCACCAATCAGACCATGCTGGAGGCCTATGGCCTCACCGGCGTCATTTATCCAGGCAGCGTTCCCTACACCATCCTGGACATTATGAACCAGTGCGGCAGCGCCGTGTTCAACAACCTGGCCCTGCTTTTCGCCATGGGCGTAGCCATCGGCATGGCCAAGAAGGAAAAGGAGGTGGCGGCCCTCTCCGGCGCCATCGCCTACCTGGTCATGAACACCGCCATCTCCGCCATGATCACCGCCCGGGGCGGCGTGGAGGCCATGGCGGCCAACTCCACCACCTCCATGCTGGGTATCACCACCCTGCAGATGGGCGTCTTTGGCGGCATCATCGTGGGCCTGGGTGTGGCGGCGCTGCACAACCGTTTCTATAAGATTCAGCTCCCTCAGGTGCTCTCCTTCTTCGGCGGTACCCGCTTCGTGCCCATCGTCTCCACAGCCGTGTTCCTGGTGGTGGGCATCGCCATGTTCTATGTCTGGCCCATCGTCCAAATGGGTATCGCCGCCCTGGGTGACCTGGTCATCCGTTCCGGCTACGCGGGCACATGGATCTACGGCATTCTGGAGCGGGCCCTGATCCCCTTCGGTCTGCACCATGTTTTCTATATGCCCTTTTGGCAGACTGCTGTGGGCGGCACCGCCGTCATCGACGGCGTCACCATCCAAGGAGCGCAGAACATCTTCTTCGCGGAGCTGGCCTCCAAGTCCACGGAAGTCTTTTCCGTCTCCGCCACCCGGTTTATGGCGGGTAAGTTCCCCTTCATGATTATGGGCTTGCCCGGCGCGGCCCTGGCCATGTATAAGACCGCCAAGCCGGAAAAGCGCAAGGTAGCCGGGGGCCTTCTGATCTCCGCCGCTCTCACCGCCATGCTGACGGGCATCACGGAACCCCTGGAGTTCACGTTCCTGTTCGTGGCTCCTCTGATGTACGCCGTCCACTGCGTGTACGCGGGTCTCTCCTACATGCTGATGCACATCTTCAACGTGGGCGTGGGCATGACCTTCTCCGGCGGCATTATCGACCTGACCCTGTTCGGCGTCCTCCAGGGCAACGCCAAGACCAACTGGATCTGGGTCATCATTGTGGGCGCGGTGTATTTCGTAGTCTACTACTTTACCTTCTATTTCATGATTACCAAAATGGACCTGAAAACTCCCGGCCGGGAGGACGAGGGCGAGGAGACCAAGCTCTTCACCCGCTCCGACTTTAAAGCCAAGACCGGCGTGGGTCCCGACGGCTCCACTCCCGCCGGCGGCGTGTCCGACCCAGTTTCCGCTTTAATTCTCAAGGGCCTGGGCGGCAAGGCGAACCTCTCCGACGTGGATTGCTGCGCCACCCGACTCCGGGTGACGGTCATCGACGCGGGCAAGGTGGACGACGTCCTGCTCAAACAGTCCGGGGCCTCCGGCATTATTCACAAGGGCAACGGTGTGCAGGTAATCTACGGCCCCCAGGTGGCCGTCATCAAGTCCAACCTGGTGGACTTCATAGAAAGTCCCGAGGCGGACCGGCTGGACAGCCTGGTATCTCCCGCTCCCGCCGCCCCAGCGGCGGAGAAGCCCTCGGCGAAGAAACAGGACGCAGTGCTGGCGGCACACATGAGCGGCACGGTGATCCCCATGGCGGAGGTCCAGGACGAGGCGTTCTCCAACTGCATCCTGGGAGACGGCGTGGCCGTGGAGCCCGGCGAGGGCAAGCTGTACGCACCGGCGGACGCCGAGGTGGATAATCTTTTCGACACCCATCACGCCATCGGACTAGTGACGGAGGACGGCGTGGAGGTCCTGCTCCACATCGGCATCAACACTGTGGAACTGAAGGGGCAGCACTTTACCGCCCACGTTGCGGTGGGGCAGAAGGTGAAGAAGGGCGACCTGCTCATCTCCTTTGACATGGAGGCCATCAAGGCGGCGGGCTACCTGCTGACCACCCCCATGATCGTCTGCAATACCGAGGACTACCAAAGCGTGGCCCCCGTCGCCCAGGGTGAGATTCAGGCGGGAACAGATCTGCTTGAGGTGAAGGGGTAAAACGTGGAGGTCTGCTTCACTCAAAAATTGATGCGCTGTAAACAAAGAATAGCCCCCAAGGGAGAAGCGGTTCTCCCTTGGGGGCGTTCCGCTAAGACTCGCCTAACCACCGGCCAAATTCCTCCAGTGTGGTCTTCCCACTCTCGCACTCCGCCTTCTTCTCCCTGGCCTTTTCGCTCCAGGCGTAAAATTCCTCCTGCGTCAGCCGCCCGGACTTAATCCACGCGAAACGCTTCTTGTACTCCCGACGGTAAACCTTGAACACCTCATCTCCGCTCTTGCTCTTCTCCCACACCCGGAACGCGCCGATCTCCTTGCAGGTGCGCCCCTTCTCGTCAAAAGGCCGGTCGCAATACTCGATACCGCCGTGTCCCGTCACCGCAAACAGCCGCCCGCAGTTTTTGCACGCCCGCATCTTGATTTCCCGCTTCAGGCACTCCCGGAGATGGTAATCAATCAGGTCATATACCGTCTCCGGGCACAAAATTTCCGCGAAGGTCTCCCGGTACAGCAGCTCGTAGTTCATCCGCTGCGGCTGAAAACGAAACAGTTCCCTCCCCGCCTGCTCCGCCGCAAGGTAGCACGCAGTCATTTTTTCGTCTACAGAGCACTCGCCGGTATCCGTGACCCAAATTTGAGTGAGCAGCTCCAGCGCCTGCTGTTGAAGCGTCAGGAGCTTATCCGGCATCTCGTCCAGGTACTCCGCCTGCAAAAAGTTCTGCGGGAACTCGTAGCCCATGTACCACGCCCGGTCCAGGCGAAGTTTCCAGTCCAGACGAAGCAATTCAAAGTAGACGTGAGCGTCCGCCAAATCGCAAAAAAGTTTGTAGGTCCTCTCTGATTCCTCCCGGCTCTTTTCCGTGATAACCCTGCGCACTCCGTCGGCCAAGCCTTGAAAGACCGGCCTCATCTGTTCGATGTCCAAGTACAGAAAAGAAAGCAAGCTCTCTGGAAATACCGTAGCCCTCGTAGACATCTGCTGGTCGTTCAGTTCCTCCTCTATAAACGCATAGAGCTCCCTGCCATTTGTGATGCAGGTCTTGAATTGAAAAGAAAGCATAGAGGCCTCCATTTTAGACTTAATTAAATTGTTTTTCAAATAGGACTTGACATGTGCTCAAGGCTGTGTTACACTGCCAGCAAGAAAGACCTATCGTCTGTATTTTTTTATTCAGTCTACATTATGACAATCGAAAAGTCAAGCATTGTTTGGAGGAAGTGAAAATGAAGGAATCCGTCTACAAGACCTACGAGGAACTGCCACTGTTCCTCAACGCAAAAATGGTAGCGCAGGTGTTGGGTATCGCTCCATCCAGCGCCTACGAGCTGATGCATGAATCAA
>CAJUMX010000011.1 GCA_910587705.1 uncultured Oscillibacter sp. | reverse complement strand
TGCCCACAATACTTGGCTGGCGACGGCCCGGGAAGATAGGTGGCGCCAACACAGGACAGGTTACTTCGGTAATCTGTCCTGTTTTTTGCGTTATCTCTTCTCAGTGTGAAACTATAGCAAAGGAGGGGAGGCATCCGCCATGATCTTGGGAATCGCAGCAGTTTTGGCTAGTCTGCTGTATCTCTTGTACTGCCAGGGCTTTGCCGTAACAAAAAGCATCGCTGCTGTGCTATTTGTATTTCGTGTGAAAAGAAACGGTAGTCGGGCCTCTCTGAACACCTGCACCGGCTGGGTCCGGTATAGAGTCCGGTTCCGCGAAAGCCGGATATACGAATTTCACTTCGATTGCCGACTATCCGGCGGGGATGCAGAAGTCATTCTGCTGGACGGGAAAAAACAAGAACTGCTTCGTCTGAACCGGCAGCAGTATACAGGAGACATCAAGTTAGACGGGAAGGCGCAATATTACCTACAATGGGAGTTTCATAGCGCCACTGGCAAATGCGAGTTGCATTGGCAGTAGATTTCTAAGCGCATTGCAATCATAAAAAAACGCGCCCCTGCTTTTTGGCAGGGACGCGTTTCTTTATACAGTCCTCACATGAACTGGCAGAGCAGGATGGGGAGAAAGATCGCCGGGACGTAGTTCATCACCTTCAGCTTCGTAACCCCCAGCAGGTTCAGGCTGATTCCCACAATCAGCACAGACCCGACCACCGTCATCTCCGGGACTGTGTTGGGGTTCTGCTGAAGAATGGGCGCCACTAGGCTGGCCAGACAGGCGATTCCCCCCTCAATGGTAAGTATCGCCGCGGCGGACAGCATCACGCCCAGGCCCAGGGAGGAGGCGAAGATAATGGAGGACACAAAGTCCAGAGTGGCCTTGGTGAAGAGCATTTCATGGTTACCGGTGAGCCCGTCGTTAAGGGCACCCACAATGGTCATAGCCCCCACGCAAAAGACCAGGGAAGCCGTCACAAAGCCCTCCGCCAAGGAGGGGCCGCCGCCTTTCCTGTCTTTCTGAAATCTCTTCTCCAGACCCTCTGCAAAGCGGTTCAGATGCCCGTCTAAGTCGCAGAGCTCCCCGATGACGGCTCCTACAGCTACGGAGATGATGGCAATTAGAGCGTTGCTCCCTCCCAGCATCCCGTCAATGCCCACAAACAGGGTGCAGAGCCCCAAGCCCTTCATCACCGTGTCTCGCAGCCGCTCTGGCAGAATGTTGCCCAGCAGCAGCCCGATTAGGGACCCGGCAATCACGGCGGCGGTGTTCACCAGTGTACCGACTAACATAGTTCCTTCCCTCTTTCTTTCTTTAAAGCTCGAATGTATCTCTCTGAAAAAGAGGGCCGGCAATTGCCGGCCCTCTGGGCTGTGGTCAGCCAATGAATTTCAATCCGGATTCATTGCGTTGAATGGTGCTGTTGGCAGTCAGCTCCTCTTCCCAGGCGGTGTAAGCCTCGCTCCGCAGGTTGGAGGCGGCCTGGGCCTGCCAGCGGTCCCGGTTCACGCCGGAGAAGTACATGACGTGGGAGCCATACTGGGTGTCCACCACGCCGGTGTCACCGCTCTGGCGGGCGGTGTCGAAGCACCAGTCGTTGAATTCCGCTACCATCTGACCCTGATAGACCTCGGTGTAGAGGCCGCCGTCGTACTTAGAACCATCGGTGGATTCCTTGATGGCCAGGGCGGCGAAGGAGTCCTCGGTGGCCTCGCCGGACTGCCACTGGGCCAGCAGCTCCTCGGCCTTGGCATGTGCGTCGGCTTTCAGCTGGGCCTGCTCATCCTCGTAGCCCTCCTCGCCCTCGGCAATGGAGCCGGTTCCCAGGGGAACCAGGATGTGACGGACGTCAATGGTGGGATTCTCGTCCCGGAAGCGATCGTGGAAAACCACAACATACTGGACGGTGCCGTCCTCCAGGGTGGCGGCCTCACCGGGTTTCCGGGCGCTGTCATACAGCCACTCGCTCATAACGCTTCCGGCGCTGTAGCTGCCGTTTTCGTTTTCGCTGTAGGTGCCGTCGTGCTCATCGGCCAGCTCCTCCAGGTCCTCGCCATTCTCGAAGCCCTCCAGGATGGCCTTGGCGGCATTCTGCGCGGCCTCCTTGGCTGCGGCGATTTCCTCCGCAGTGGGTTCTACGGTGTTCCCCTCGTCGTCGGTGGTGCTCTCCGCCGCGCCGGAGATGGAGACGGTCTCATAGGACACATGGTCATAGGAGTTCCGGTCCGCGTTGTAGGCCGCCTCCAGATCACTGTCGGAGTAGACCTGGCTGTCCTGATAGGCGTCGGCATAGGCGCTGTAGCGGAGGACCCGCATCAGCTGCTCGCCGTAGACCTTCTCCGTGACGCCCGCGCCGAAATTGCCTTTCAGGTACTGGCTGACGGAGATGCCGCTGGCAGCGGCGGCAGACTTGAGGGCGGCCATGTTGTCGTCGTACTGGACCTGGACCCCGGCGGGATATGCAAAGCCCTCGGCCTCGGCGGCTTTCAGGGCGGCCTGGATGACACTCATGTTTTCCAGGGCCTCATCCAGGAAGTAGTCGTGCCAGGTCATGCCGGTGGAGACGGGGGCCTCCTCGCCCTCGGCGGGCTCGGGAACCTCGATGCCCAGCATGGAGGCGGAATCGGTGCTGATCTCCTGATTTTTCAGGGAAGCGCCGGTGTTCAGACCCAGGTAGCTGGTGAAGTAAGAATACTGATTCAGGAAGTTGCGGTAGGCCGTCTGATAGTAGTAGCCCACCTCAGCGGCGGTGTACTTCTCCCCGTCGATGGTGGCGGCGGTGGTCATTTTGGGGAGGAGGTCGCTGCGCCAGACGAGGGAGACGATCAGCGCGATCAGGACGGCGGCGGCGATGACGCCATAGAGCAGATTGGTCCGCTTTTCCTCCTTGCGCTGCTGCGCCTCCCGGGCGGTCTTGGGGTCGGCCTGACCGGCGGTGGCCTGGCGATTTTGCTTTTCTCTCGATGCGCTCATTTGTGTTTCAGTCCTCTCAAGTTTTCAGTCACAATTTTTTGCCCGAACAAAAACGGGCTGGATTTTACGCACTTGCCTATTATAGCGGAATACGGGCGAGAGTGCAAGCCTAAAATCCGTTTTCCGGAAAGAAACCGGCAGAATTCACGGTTTTTTCATCAAGTTCCCGGTTCGATCCGCCAAAACAGCGCCCGAATCGTAACACAAGTATAACACAAGGCTATCACGACCAGCTGAAAATTTTCTGAAAGGCGGGGAGGATTCAGGGGTCAGGGCATAATAGTACCCCGCGAGAGCCGTGTAGACCTCGTTATAACCTGCACCTTCAAGGACAGGTGGGTCGCCTCCAGCACGCTTTACCGCTTCCAACTTCCAGCCGCGAACGGCAGCCGGGAGGCCTGCGAACCACGGGCTGATCCAGCGTCCCTTATAACGAAATGTGGGTTAAAAAAAGATCTATCACGCACCCCGCAGGGTACGGGTTCTATGTTTGGTTGTAATCCGCCCGGTCATTCCTCGCCGTCGAAGAGGGACTCCATAAACAGCTCGTAGACCTCCTCCAGCTCCTCGTCGGAGTCCAGGGTGGAGAGCACATCCTCACCGTCCTCGTGGAGTACCTTTAAAATCACCAGCCCGGCATCCGGGTCGTCCTCCTCCCCCTCCGTCTCGGCGGGGAAAAAGGCTTGGTAAAGCTGGCCGTTGTGCTCCAGGGCGTCCATGAACTCCAGGACCAGCTCATTACCCTCCTCGTCGGTAACGGTCAGGAAGGTGGGGTCGAAATCTTCACTCATACAGGGCCTCCTTTTCTGGGCTCAACTGTATTTTACACGGAAACGCCAGCAAATGCAAGAGCAGAATTCGTGAAAAAGGTGAAAAGTTGACAGCGCCGGTGGGAGTTAGTCTGCCCAAAACTCATAAATTCATGCGGTGCGGGAACTTTTTTTCGGCGAAATCCGACATTTTCAATATTGACAGGTCATGGTACAATAGAAAACAAGGGGCTCCGGACATTTTTGGAAGCCCTGGAAACGACTGGCTTTGACGCGCTTCGACCCAAAAATCCGGGCGGAAGCGGTATCCCTGTTGAAGGAGGTATTCGTTATTTTGGAGCAGCACGGAAGAAGAGAACAGCCGTCCCCCCAGCAGCCCCAGCGGCGCAGGAAGTCCAGAAAGCCCTCCCCGGTGCGGATTGCCCTGGGCGTGGTGAAGTGGATTTTTATTACGCTGTGGACGGTTCTGCTCATCGGCGTCTGCACGGCGCTGGTTGGCCTGCACTTCTTTAAGGAGTATATCGACACGGTGGTCACCCCCAACGTGGCGGTGCGGGCAGAGGACTACACCATGAAGCTCAGTTCCTTTATCTATTATCAGGATAAGGAGACCGGGAGCTGGAAGGAGCTCCAGAGCGTCCACGGCGCGGAAAACCGCATCCTGGTGGAGTTCAAGGACATGTCCCCCTACCTCTGGCAGGCCGCTGTTTCCATCGAGGACGAGCGGTTTTTCAAGCACCAGGGCGTGGACTGGAAGCGGACCCTGGGGGCGGTGAAGGAGCTGATTACCGGGGACGGCAGCTACGGAGGCTCCACCATCACCCAGCAGGTGCTGAAAAACATGACAAAGGACAACAAGCCCTATGTCAACCGGAAGGTCCGGGAGATTTTCCGGGCCCTGGAGTTTGAGAAGAACTACGGAAAAGAGTATATCCTGGAGCAGTACCTGAACGACATCTACCTGGGACAGGGCTGCTACGGCGTCCAAACGGCGGCTCAGTTCTATTTCGGCAAGGATGCCAAGGACCTGAGTTTGGCGGAAAGCGCCTGTATCATCGCCATTACCAACAACCCCTCCCTCTACGGGCCCCTGTACGACGTCACCTACACCCGGGAGGACGGCACCAAGGTCACCCCTCGGGAGCTGAACAAGAACCGACAGGAGACAATCCTGAACAAAATGTGTGACGAAAACGTCATCAACCCCGAGACGGGCCTTCCCTATATCACCAAGGCCCAGGCCGAGGCCGCCAAGGCGGAGGTCCTGCAATTCGCCGACGGGTCCACCTCCGCCAAGGAAATTGTGGAAGAGGTCTCGGGCGAGGTGGAGATCAACTCCTGGTTTGTGGACAAGGTGATCCAGGACGTGGTGCAGGGCCTTCAGGAGGAGTACAACATCACAAAGGAAGAGGCGTATACCCGCCTCTACAACAGTGGCTACCGCATTTACACCACCCTGGACCCGGACATTCAAGCCCTGGCGGAGAGCATCTATGAGGACCGGAGCAACCTAGATGTTACCTCCCGGAACGGCCAGCAGCTCCAGTCTGCTATCACCATTCTGGACCCCTACACGGCAGATATCGTGGCCATGGTGGGCAAAGTGGGGGAGAAGCAGGAGAACCTGGGCTGGAACTGCGCCACGGCCAAGCGGCAGGTGGGCTCCTCCATGAAGCCCCTGACGGCCTACGCCCCCGCCCTGGACGCCGGGGTCATCACACAGGGGTCGGTCTTTGACAACTACCCCGTGCAGGAGCTCAATGGGAACCCCTGGCCCAAGAACTCCCCCAACACCTACACCGGCTTCACCACGGTGCGGACCGGCGTGCAGAAATCCATCAACACCATCGCCGTCCAGGCTCTCCAATCCGTAGGAGTGGAGGAGGCTTACCGCTTCGCCACGGAGAATCTGAACCTGGGGCTGGTGGCGGATGACATGGTGGTGGGCGCCCTGGGCATGGGCGGCCTGACCCGGGGACTGAACACCGTGGAAATGGCGGCGGCCTACGCCTGCTTTGCCAACAACGGCGTGTACAACGAACCCCGGACCTATGTCCGCGTCACCCGCGTCGACAATGCCACCGGGCAGGAGGTGACGGTGCTGGAAAACGAGGGCGAAAGCCACGTGGCCATGAAGGAAACCACGGCCTACCTGATGACGGAAATGCTGAAAAACGCCGTGACCTCCGGCACCGGCGGACAGGCCCGGTTTAACGGTATGCACATCGCCGGAAAAACCGGAACCACCAACGATGCCAAGGATCGCTACTTCGTGGGCTTCACGCCCTACTATGTGGCGGCGGTGTGGGCAGGCTATGAGGACCCGGAGCGCATCAGCTACAGCGGGAACCCCGCCATTACCATGTGGAAAAAGGTCATGGAGCCCCTCCACATGGAGCTGCCGGACAAGGACTTTGAGAATAAGCCCGCCACGGGGCTGACCACCATCAGTGTCTGTCTGGACAGCGGCATGAGGCCCACGGACGCCTGCCGGGCAGACCCCCGGGGAGGCCGGACCGCCAGCTTTACGGCGGCGTCGGGCACTGGGCCTACCGAAGAGTGCACCATCCACAAGGTGGTGTCCTACTGCACCGAGGGCCATTGCCTGGCAGGGGAGACCTGCCCGGAGGCGGTGGTGGAGCAGCGGGCTTATCTGGACTACGTTCGGGAGGACTATGGCCCCAGCATCAAGGCGGAGGACGACGCCTATCTCATCAGCACCCTGGAAAAGGCCAAGGAGCCCTCGGAGACGAATCCCACGGGAGGCTGTCCCGTCCATGAGGGCGTGTCCCTGCCGGAGAATCCCCTGGACCCGATGAATCCCATAGACCCCAACAATCCGAGCGGAGGGACCACGACCAATCCCTCGGAGCCCTATGTCCCCAGTCCCGGCGAGAGCCACGAGGGCTATGGCCCGCCGCCGCCCAAGCCGGACCCCACGCCGGAGCCGGACCCGGTGACCCCCGTGGAGCCGGAGGAGCCGGGAACAACGGACCCGGATGGCGGCGGAGGACTCTTCGACGACCTCTGGGGCATTGCGATGTAGCAGAAAACGCAGATGGAAAGGCGCCGCGAAAGCGGCGCCTTTTTTCGTGGAAAATTCCCTCCCATATTGTGACCGCTTTCCCGGTCCACCTGTCCTATAATATCCCTTGGAAAAGGGGGCGGGACGCCGTGACGGTCATCTACATCGACAGCGTGTTTGTGCTGAACGCCCTGATGGACTATCTGCTCCTCCTCTGTGCCGCCCGCCTTGCGGGACTGCCCCTGCGGCGGGGACGCTACGCTCTGGCGGCCCTGGTTGGAGGCGCTTACGCGGCGGCGGTGTTTTTGCCAGGACTGGGCTTTCTGGCCCAGACGCCGGTGAAGCTGGCGGCGGGAGTGCTGCTGGGGCTTATCGCCTATGGCGGGGAGGAGAAGCTGCTGCGGCTTGTGCTGCTGTTTTTCGCCGTCTCCTGTGCCATGGCGGGCTGCGTGCTGGGGCTGGGCCTGCTTGCCGGGGGCGGCGTCCCGGTGGTGAACGGCGTGTTTTACACCAATGTAGACGCCAAGGCCCTGGCGGTTGGCGGGACGGCGGCCTATGCCGTCCTCTCCGTGGTATTCCGGGCGGCGGCGTCCCACGGGGTCCGGGGAGAGCTGCTGCCGGTTCGGGTTTCCATCGCCGGACGGACGGCGGAGCTGACGGCTCTGTGGGATACGGGCAGCGGCCTCCGGGCCCCGGATGGCCGGGCGGCGCTGGTGGCGGCCCCAGGGGCTTTGGACGCCGCTTTGCCGCCGGAGGCGGCGCGGCTGCTGCGGCAGCGGGGCCTGGATGCTCCGGAGGAGCTGCTGGAGCCCCTGCGGGCTATCGCGCCCGCCCTGCGGCCCCGGCTGACGCCCTACCGGGCTGTGGGAACGGCGGGGGGACTGCTGCTGGCGATCCGGACGGACTGGACAGAGATCAACGGAACCCGGTATCCGGGGCTGACGGCGGCCCTGTCCCCCACGGCGCTGGGGGGAGACTGCGCGGCGCTGTGGGGCGGGCCGGCTGGAAAGGGAGGACGACATGGAACTGCTGGGAAAATTGAGAGGGCTGCTGATCCGGCTGGGGCTCTGGCCCTCGGCGGGGATTCATTATATCGGGGGCAGCGACACTCTGCCTCCGCCCCTAACCCGGGAGCGGGAGGCGGAGCTGCTGTCCAACATGGACGAGGCCGCCCGGCAGGAGCTGATCGAACATAACCTGCGGCTGGTGGTGTACATCGCCCGGCGGTTTGAAAATACGGGTATCAACATCGAGGACCTGATCTCCATTGGGACCATCGGCCTGATCAAGGCGGTGGAGACCTATCGGACGGATAAGAACATCAAGCTGGCCACCTACGCCTCCCGGTGCATCGAAAATGAAATCCTCATGTACCTCCGTAAGAACGCCTCCCGCCGGGGGGAGGTATCCTTCGACGAGCCGCTGAATACGGACTGGGACGGCAACGAGCTGCTGCTCTCCGACGTGCTGGGCACCGACGAGGACGTGGTGATGCGGCCCATTGAGGAGGACGTGGACCGCTCCCTTCTGGCCCAGGCTATCAACACGCTGTCCCCCCGGGAAAAGGAAATTATCACCCTCCGCTTCGGCCTGGGGGGCGGGAAGGAGCAGACCCAGAAGGAGGTGGCGGACCGGCTGGGCATCTCCCAGTCTTACATCTCCCGGCTGGAAAAGCGGATTATTAGCCGGTTGAAGAAGGAAATCCTGCGCCTCTCTTGACAATTCCCGGCGAGGATAGTATACTAGCGTCCATGTAAACGCAAGGAAGGGAAGCAGTACCCGGTCTGCCAAGGCCAAGAGAGGACGCGGATGGTGAGAGCGTCCCCAAGGCGGCGGGGGAAGTCGTCCCGGAGCGGCGCGGCTGAAGGAAGAGTAGGCCGCGACGGTGGTCCCGCCGTTAGAGGGGAGACGAGTGTCCCGCAAGGGAAATTCAGGTGGTACCGCGGATTTGTGATTCGCCCTGAGCCGATGGCTTGGGGCGGTTTTCTTTTTGGAGGCGGGATGGTTTTCTTGGTAAGGGAGACCCTGACGAAGGAGGATGAGACCGCGTGCCGGAGGGCGGCTGAACGCTGGTGCAGGACTCTTCATAAACCCGAGGAAGGTTGGGGCAGCCGAATATTTGTTTGCCTGTATGTGACGGCTTTGTGGTGTTTTGGGCTGAAAATTCTGTTAGGAATGGGAATAAGCTTCTGGAGTCCCGCCGGGATATTTGCGTTAATATGTGTGCTGCTTACCTGGGCGGTGATTTGGCCTTGGAATCTTCGGGCCTCTGTGTTTTTTAAGCCCATACCCGCGCCAGAATGGCAGGATATCCCTCTTCGGATTGTGTTTTTCGGGGACGGCTGCTTTTCCATTTGGGCCCCCGCCGAGAGGATTCGTTTGGGCTATTCCTCCGTCACCGCCGTTTGGGAGGACGAAGGACGGTTTTACCTCTTTTTTGAGGACCGCCCGCCCTTGCTCCTGCCGAAGCGGGGCTTTTCCGGGGGAACGGCGGAGGAGTTTCGGGATTTCCTGGAACAGGAATTTGGATGGCCTGTGGAAAGGATAAAATAGGGATGGAATTTCAGTTTGAGACAAGATATGATCAAAAGGGATTGACGGCTATGGCCCGGGCCCTGCGTAAGACGATTCGGAAAAAGAGCAGCCGGAGGAGCCATATATTTGGCTGGTGTATCGTGGCACTGGCGATCCTGCTGATTGCCGCGCAGCGGCTTCTGGGCGAACCGTGGACCATTCTGGATACCCTGAACTGCGGCGTCGGCGTGATATTGATCGCGATATTGTTTACCGAGGATCAGGTCAATGCCTTCTTTGCCAAAAAGAAGCTGCTGTCTGGAACATCGTTTGCGAAGTGTGTCTTTACGGAGGAGAGCTATACCTCAACGACCGAGGTGGCGGCCACGGAATTTCACTATGAGGCGGTCCGGCAGGTGTGCGAGACAGCGGATTACTTTGTGATCCTGTTCAGCCGCCAGCATGGACAGATTTATGACAAAGCTTCCCTGAGCGGCGGCACAGTCGAGGAGTTCCGGACCTTCATCACCGAAAAAACCGGAAAGCCGATGGCATATATCAAGTAAGAATACAAGTTTACAGAATAGGAGAAATCAATATGAAAAAAGAACTGCCGAAAGTCTACGAACCCCAGCAGGTGGAGAGCCGCGTCTACGAGGCGTGGGAGAACGCCGGGTGCTTCCGGGGCGACCCGGACCCCGCGAAAAAACCCTTCTCCATCGTCATGCCGCCCCCCAACGTCACGGGACAGCTCCACATGGGCCACGCCCTGGACTGCACCCTCCAGGACATCCTCACCCGCTTCAAGCGGATGCAGGGCTACGCCGCCCTCTGGGTCCCCGGCGTGGACCACGCCGGCATCGCCACTCAGATCAAGGTGGAGGAGGAGCTGCGCACCAAGGAGGGCCTGACCCGCTATGACCTGGGCCGGGAGAAGTTCCTCCAGCGGGTCTGGAAGTGGAAGGAGGAGTACGGCGGGCGCATTGTGGCGCAGCAGAAGAAAATGGGCGTGTCCTGCGACTGGTCCCGGTCCCGCTTCACCATGGACGAGGGCTGCTCCAAGGCCGTCCGGGAGACCTTCTGCGAGCTGTACGACAAGGGCCTCATCTACAAGGGCAGCCGCATTATCAACTGGTGCCCCCACTGCGTCACCGCCCTCTCCGACGCGGAGGTGGAGTATCAGGACAAGCCCGGCCACCTCTGGCACATCCGCTATCCCCTCACCGACGGGTCCGGCGATCTGGTGGTGGCCACCACCCGGCCCGAGACCATGATGGGCGACACCGGCGTTGCCGTGAACCCGGAGGACGAGCGCTTCCGGCACCTCGTCGGCAAAACCTGCATCCTGCCCATCATGAACCGGGAAATCCCCATTGTAGCGGACGAGTACGTGGAGCTGGGCTTCGGCACCGGCGCGGTGAAGATGACCCCCGCCCACGACCCCAACGACTTCGAAGTGGGCCTCCGGCACAACCTGGAGGTGATCCGCTGCATCGGGGACGACGGGAAAATCAACAAAAACGGCGGGCCCTACAACGGGATGGACCGCTATGAATGCCGGAAGGCCATTGTGAAAGACCTGGAGGAGCAGAGGTATCTCGTGAAAACCGAGCCCTACAGCCACAACGTGGGCACCTGCTACCGCTGCCACAACGACGTGGAGCCCCTGATCTCCGCCCAGTGGTTCGTGAAGATGGAGCCCCTGGCGAAAGAGGCCCTCCGGGTGGTCCGGGAGGGCGAGGTGAAGTTCGTCCCCGAGCGGTTCAGCAAGACCTACACCAACTGGATGGAGAACGTCCACGACTGGTGCATCTCCCGCCAGCTCTGGTGGGGCCACCAGATTCCCGCCTGGTACTGTGACGACTGCGGACACATTAACGTCAGCCGGGAGGACCCGACAAAGTGCGAACAGTGCGGAAGCGCGCACCTGACCCGGGACCCGGACGTGCTGGACACCTGGTTCAGCTCCGCTCTGTGGCCCTTCTCCACCCTGGGCTGGCCGGAAAAGACGGAGGACCTGGATTTCTATTACCCCACCTCCGTCATGGTCACCGGCTACGACATCATCTTCTTCTGGGTCTCCCGGATGATCTTCTCCGGCTGCGAGCAGATGAAGAAAATCCCCTTCCACACCGTCCTCATCCACGGCCTGGTCCGGGACGACAAGGGCCGCAAGATGTCCAAGTCCCTGGGCAACGGCATCGACCCCCTGGAGGTGGCGGAGACCTATGGCGCGGACGCCCTGCGGTTCAACCTCATCACCGGAAATTCCCCCGGAAACGATATGCGCTTCTACACGGAAAAGTGCGAGGCCATGCGGAACTTCGCCAACAAGGTCTGGAACGCCAGCCGCTTCGTCATGATGAACCTGGGGGATTTGGAGACCTATGACCTCCCGGCGGCGGAGGACTTGGATCGGGAGGACAAGTGGGTCCTCTCCAAGCTGAACACCCTGGTGAAGGAGGTCACGGAGAACCTGGACAGCTACGAGATCGGCGTGGCCTCCGCCAAGGTTTACGACTTCCTGTGGGACACCTACTGCGACTGGTATATCGAGCTGACGAAAACCCGGCTGAACGGGGAGGACGAGGCGGCGAAGTCTACCGCCCGAAATGTCCTTTGCTACGTGCTGACGGAGCTTTTGAAGCTGCTGCACCCCTTCATGCCCTTCATCACCGAGGAGATTTTCCAGGCCCTGCCCAAGCGGGCGGGCGCCGGGGACAAGTTCCTGATGCTGTCCCGGTGGCCGGAGTATAGCGCGGCCCTGCGCTTCCCCAAGGAGGAGGCCGCCATGGAGGCGGTTATGGACACCATCAAGGCCATCCGGGCCCGCCGGGCGGAGATGAACGTGCCCCCCTCCAAAAAGGCGGAGGTGCTGCTGGTCACCGCCGCGCCCGAGCCCTATGAGCAGGGCCTCCACTTCCTCCAGCGGCTGGCCTTTGCCTCCCAGGTGCGTTTCGCGGCGGAGGCCCCGGCGGACCTCACGGGCCAAGTGAGCATCGTCACCCACAACGCCACGGCCTATCTGCCTCTCAGCGAGCTGGTGGATTTGGCGGCGGAGCGGGAGCGCATCGCCAAGGAGAAGGAAAAGGCGGAGAACGGCCTGCGGATTGTGGAGCAGAAGCTCTCCAACGAAAAATTTGTCTCCCGGGCCCCGGAGGCGGTGGTGAACGCCGAGAAGGAGAAGGCGGAGAAGTTCCGGGAGCTCATCGCCAAGCTGGAGGAGTCCGCCAGGGCACTGGGGAACTGAACCGCATAGAATTGCAGATTGAGAAAAAGGCCCCAGGGCAGTACGCCCTGGGGCCCTTTTTTGGCCTGTGCCGCCAGCGGAAAACCAAAAGCTACGGTTTCTTCTTCATTTCCGAGAGGATAACGCCCGCTAAAATAACCATTTCAAAGGACAGGAAAAAGCCTGTGCCAACAAGCAGGGCCTCGTCTTGCGCCAAGCCGCTGAAGAAAGAGGGGAACCAGGCAATCCATACCCAGTAGAGGAACATGACCCCCAAGCCAATGAAACTGAATGTTATGAGAGCTTTCATGGGTTTCCTAACCTTTCTAATAGGTTGTTTCCATAACGGAATGTCAGGAGGACCGGGGAATTCACATCCGCCGGATAATCCGCCGCCGCTGCCAGATGGAAGGGGCGAACAGCAGCAGCATGGGGAAAATCTCCAGGCGGCCCACCAGCATGTCAAAGGACAGCAGCAGCTTGGACCACCAGGCAAATCCGGCGAAATTCCCCATGGGTCCCACCACCTCCAAACCCGGGCCGATGTTGTTGATGCAGGCCGTTACAGCGGTGAAGGTGGTCACAATGTCGAATCCGTTGAGGCTCAAAAGCAGGAAGGAGACTGTGAAAACGATCAAGTACACCGTGATGAAGAGGTGGACGCTGCGGATATGCTTGTCCGTCAGGGCCTTGCCCTCAAACCGGGTGGTGGTAACGGCGTTGGGGTGGAGCATCTTCCGCATGTCCCCCCAGGAGGTCTTGGCCAAAATGACAATCCGGGCCACCTTGATGCCGCCACCGGTGGACCCGGCACAGGCCCCAATGAACATCAGCACCACCAAAATGCCCTTGGAGAAGGTGGGCCAGAGGTTGAAGTCCGCCGTGGCATAGCCGGTGGTGGTGATGATGGAGGCCACCTGGAAGAAGGAGTAACGGAGGCTCTGGGCAAAGGACTCGTACATGTGGAGAATGTCCACGGCGATGGCCACCACCGACGCGCCCACAATGGCCGCGTAGGCCCACAGCTCTTCGGAGCGGAACACGTCCCGGAACCGGCGGACCAGGAGGAAGTAATAGAGGTTAAAATTCACGCCGAAAAGCAGCATGAAAATTCCGATGACCACATCAAAATAGGCGTTGTCATAGGCCCCGACGCTGAGGTTTTTGTTGCTGAAACCGCCGGTGCCCGCAGAGCCGAAGGCGTGGATGCAGGAGTCGAAGAGGGGCATGCCCCCCACCACCAGCAGGGCGATTTCAACGAGGGTCATGACCAGGTAGATACCGTAGAGAATCTTGGCGGTGTCGCTCATACGGCTTACCAGCTTCCCCACCGACGGCCCCGGCATCTCCGCCCGGAGCAGGTGCATCCCGTGGCCGTCCGTCATGGGCAATACCGCCATGACAAAGACCAGCACGCCCATGCCGCCGATCCAGTGGGTGAAGCTCCGCCAGAAGAGAGTTCCCTGGCTCAGAGGCTCCACCGCCGTGAGAATGGTGGCTCCGGTGGTGGTGAAGCCGGAGACGGTTTCAAAAAAGGCGTCCACAAAGCTGGGAATATACCCGGAGATGAGGAAGGGCAGGGCCCCGAAGGCGCTCATCAGCACCCAGGCCAGAGCCACCACGGCAAAACCGTCCCGGGCGTAGAGGGAGGTCTGCTTGGGCTTTTTGCGGAAGGGGAGGCCCGCGATCAAAAGGAGCAGGATGGGCCCCAGAAAGGGAAGCGCCGGTTCCCCGTACAGCAGCGTCACCAGGGCGGGCAGCAGCAGCAGCGCCGCCTCCGTCCAGAGAATTCGTCCGATGACGAAGCCGATCATTTGATAATTCAAGCGTCGTTCCCTCCCTTACTCCCGGCAGATATCGTGGATGTCTTGGAGGGAGGTGTCCGTGGTGACCACGATCACGTCGTCCCCCAGGCTGAGACAGTCGTTGCCGGAGGGAATGACAATCTTTCCGTTCCGCTGGACGATGCCCGCCAGCAGCAGGCCGTTGCGGAGCTTCAGGTTTTTCAGGGGCACGCCGATGAAGGGCACGTCCGGCCCCACGCCGAACTCCAGAGCCTCCACCGCCCCGTCCACCAGCCGGTGAAGGGTCTTGATCTTGGCGCCCTCGGCGCTCTCCATGGCCCGGACGTACTGGACGATGAGCTCCGTGGTGGTGGACCGGGCGGAAATCACGCTGTCGATCATGCTCTCGGCGCTTACCAGGTCCACCAGGGACTTCCGGTTGATCTTTGCCACCACCTTGCAGTGGTTCCCCGACTCCTTGGAGGCGCACATAGACATTAAGATGTTGGCCTCGTCGATGCCAGTGATGGCTACAAAGGCGTCCGTCTGGCCGATGCCCTCCTCGTGGAGCAGGTCCGTGTCCGTGCCGTCTCCCACGATGACCAGAGCCTTGGGGAGCTGCTCGCCCATCTGGATGCAGCGCTGCTCGTCCCGGTCGATGATTTTCACGGACATGCCCATGTTCAAAAGCTCGCTGGTGAGGTAATAGCAGATCTTGCTAGCGCCCACGATCATGACGGTGGACGCCTTGGAGCGAAAGACCCCCAGGTGCCGGAAGAACTGGGCCAGCTGATCCGGGGAGGAGGTGAGGTAAATCTTGTCCCCCGCCCGGAGAACGAAGTCGCCGGAGGGGATGATGGTCTCGCCCTTCCGGGCCACGGCGCAGATCAGCACCCGGACCCGGATATTTCGGTACAGGTCCGCCAGGGGAAGTCCATCCAGGGCGGAGTCGGCGGGAAGGCGGTATTCCACCAGCTCCAGCCGCCCCTTGGAGAAGGATTCCACCTTCATGGCGGCGGGGAAGCGGAGTACCCGGGCAATCTCCCGGGCGGCGGCCCGCTCCGGGTTGATGACCATGGATAGACCTAGCTCGTCCCGCATGAAGCGGAGCTGCTTTTCGTATTCGGGGTTGCGGATGCGGGCAATGGTGTGATTGACCCCCAGCTTTTTGGCCACCAGGCAGGAGAGGATGTTCAGCTCGTCGCTGGAGGTGGTGGCAATCAAAAGCTCCGCCTTTTCCACCTCCGCCTCTTTCTGCACGCTGTACACGGCTCCGTTGCCACAGACTCCCATGACATCGTAAATGTTGATAATGCTGTCGATGAGCCGGGGGTCCTGGTCCACCACGGTGACGTTGTGCCCGTCGGCGGAAAGCTGCTGGGTCAGGGCGGAGCCCACCTTGCCCGCGCCCACGATGATGATTTTCATGTACGCCTCCTAAAAGACAGGCCGGGGAGAGAGCCCCGGATATGGTACTGGATAACAGACTGATTATATAAGATTTTCACAAAAAAGGAAAGGGCTGATCCGTGAAAATTTTCCTTGACAACCGGGAACCTCCTGTGTAAAATAAGTTCAATTATTTTAATTAAAAATTTTTAGTTAAAATAATTGATATTTCGACAAGCAAGGAGAAGCTCAAATGGAATTCGAGAAAGTGCGTGATATCATCGTGGAGACCCTGGGCTGCGAGGCGGAGCAGGTGACGCTGGAGGCATCTTTGTCCGACGACCTGGGGGCGGATTCCCTGGCGGCGGTGGAGCTGGTCATGGCCCTGGAGGAGGCCAGCGGAATCACCATCGACGACGCCGATGTGGAGACCCTGAAAACCGTGGGCGACATCGTGAAGTACCTGGAGGCCCACAAGGCCTGAACCGTGCCGCCGAAACCTACATTTCCGCGAAGTGCCGCCCCGTTGACGACAGCGGGGCGGCGGGCTTGGAAAGGAACAAATATGACCAACCAGGAACTGTATGACCTTATGGCCCGCTTTGACGCCAGCGGCTTGCAGAAGCTAAAGCTGTCACAGGGGGATTTTAAAATAGAACTGGAAAAGGCGGCCCCCGCTCCGGCGGCCGCACCCGCCATGGTTCCCGTGCCCGCCGTCCCGGCGGCGGCTCCGAAGGCGGAGGAGGCCCCTGCTGTCACCGCGCCGCTGGTGGGCACCTTTTACGCCGCCCCCGCCCCGGAGCAGCCCCCCTTCGTCGCGCCGGGGGACAGGGTGAAAAAGGGACAGACCGTCTGCCTCATCGAGGCCATGAAAACCATGATCGAGGTTCCCGCCCCCTGTGACTGCGTGATCGAAGAGGTGCTAAAGGCCAACGGGGAGCTGGCGGCCTTTGGCGAGGCGCTGATGCGCTATCGGCCATGCTGAAGCGGGTCCTCATCGCCAACCGGGGGGAGATTGCCCTCCGGGTCCTCCGGGCCTGCCGGGAGCTGGAGATCGAAACCGTAGCCGCCTATTCCGAGGCGGACGCGGAGGCCCTCCATGTCCAGCTGGCCACGGAGTCTGTCTGCATCGGCCCCGCCCGGGCGGCGGACAGCTATTTGAATCAGGACGCCCTGCTGACGGCGGCCCTGGCCACCGGCTGCGACGGCATACACCCGGGCTACGGCTTTCTCTCCGAGAATGCGGACTTTTCCGACGCCTGCGCCAAGGCGGGGCTGACCTTCATTGGCCCCTCCGGGGAGGCGATCCGAAAGGCGGGCTCCAAGTCCGCCGCCCGGGATTTGATGAAGGCGGCGGGGGTCCCGGTGACGCCGGGGTCCGACGGCCCCGTCTCCTCGGCGGCGGAGGCCCTGGCGGCGGCGGAGGCCGTGGGCTGGCCGGTGCTGCTGAAAGCCTCCGCCGGAGGCGGGGGAAGGGGCATCCGCCGCTGTGACGGCCCGGACGCGCTGCCCGCCGCCTACGCCGAGGCCAAGGCGGAGGCCGCGGCCTGCTTTGGAAACGACGAGATGTACCTGGAGAAGCTGGTGCTGAATCCCCGGCACGTGGAGGTGCAGATTCTGGCAGACCGCCAGGGACATACCATCCACTTGGGGGACCGGGACTGCTCCGTCCAGCGGCGGAACCAGAAACTGATGGAGGAAGCCCCCGCCCCCGGCCTCAGCCCCGCCCTGCGAAAGGCCATGGGAGAAGCCGCCGTCCGGGCGGCGGAGGCCGTGGGCTATGAGGGGGCCGGGACCGTGGAATTCCTGGTGGACGGGGAGAATTTCTATTTCATGGAGATGAACACCCGCATCCAGGTGGAGCACGGGGTCACGGAGCTGGTCACCGGAGTGGATCTGGTGCGCCAGCAGCTGCGGATTGCCTCCGGCCTGCCTCTGGATATCCGCCAGGAGGACGTAACGATCCGGGGCTGCGCCATGGAGTGCCGGATCAATGCCGAGGACCCCCACGGGGACTTCCGGCCCTGCCCCGGCAAGGTGGAGTTCCTCCACTTCCCCGGCGGCGCGGGGGTCCGGGTGGACTCCTGCCTGTACAATGGCTGTACCATGTCCCCCTATTACGATTCCCTGGCCGCCAAGGTCCTGGCCCACGGGGCCACCCGGCTGGAGGCCATTCGCAAGCTCCGCCGCTGTTTGGAGGAATTCACCCTGGAGGGCTTCCCCACCAACGCGGAGCTGTCCTATGAGATTTTATTCCACCCCGTTTTCGTCCGGGGCCGGTGCACCACGGGCTTTTTGGACGCGCACCTGGCGGAGCTGCTGGACTTCAGCCGCCGGGTGGAGGAGAAGGAGGCGGAGGCATGAGCAGTATCTTTGCCAAGCGCCGGGCCCGGCTTTTGGCCATGAAGGCCATCCGGGACAACTACGTTCCCGGGGACCAGCTGGTGGCCTGCCCCAAGTGCGGCGGGGAGAGCCAGCGGAAGGACGTGGCGGGGAATCTCTCCGTCTGCCCTCTCTGCGGCTATCATTTTCCCATCGGGGCCTATTACCGGCTCAGCACCATCCTGGACCCCGGCAGCTTCCGGGAGCTGAATGAGAAGCTTCCCGCCGCCGATCCCCTGGCCTTCCCCGGTTACCGGGAGAAGCAGCGCCTGGCCCAGCGGAAAACCGGCCTCACGGAGGCCGCCGTCACCGCCACCGGGACCATCGGCGGACGGAGGTGCGTGGCGGGCGTGCTGGACAGCCGCTTTTTCATGGGCAGCATGAGCGCCGCCGTGGGGGAGAAGATCACCCTGGCCATTGAGTACGCGGCGAAGAACAAGCTGCCCTTGATCCTCTTCTCCGCCAGCGGCGGGGCCCGGATGCAGGAGGGCATTTTGTCCCTGATGCAGATGGCGAAAACCTCCGCCGCCCTGGCTCGGTTTTCGGAGAAGGGGCTGTTGTACATCTCCGTCCTGACGGACCCCACCACCGGCGGCGTCACCGCCAGCTTCGCCTCCCTGGGAGACATCATCCTGGCGGAGCCGGGGGCCTTGATCGGCTTTGCCGGGCCCCGGGTGATTCAGCAGACCATCGGCGAGACCCTGCCGGAGGGCTTCCAGCGGGCGGAATACCAGGAGGAGCACGGCTTTGTGGACGCGGTGGTCCCCCGGGGAGAGCTCCGGGAGACCCTGAGCCGCCTCCTGCGGCTCCACGAGAAAGGAGGCCGCCCATGAGCAAGCTTACCGCCGCGGAGCGGGTTGCCGCGGCCCGGCACCCCCAGCGGCCCAATATTACGGATACCATCGGCGCCCTCTTCACCGACTTTTTCGAGCAGAAGGGGGACCGCCTCTGCCGGGAGGACCCGGCGATTTTAGCCGGCGTCGCCCTGTACCACGGGCGGCCCGTCACCGTCATCGGCACCCGGAAGGGGAAGACGGCGGAGGAGAGCATCCGCTGCAACTTCGGCATGCCGGGGCCCGAGGGCTACCGGAAGGCCCTGCGCCTCATGCGGCAGGCGGAGAAGTTCCGCCGCCCGGTGCTCACCTTTATCGACACCTCCGGGGCCTATCCCGGCCTGGAGGCGGAGGCCCGGGGACAGGGGGAGGCCATCGCCCGGAATTTGATGGAGATGAGCCGCCTTACGGTGCCGGTTATTGCCGTCATCACCGGCGAGGGCAACAGCGGCGGGGCCCTGGCCCTGGGCGTTGCCGATCGGGTGCTGATGCTGGAAAACGCGGTTTACGCCATCCTCTCCCCGGAGGGCTTCGCCTCCATCCTCTGGCGGGACGCGGGGCGGCACGCCGAGGCCTGTGAGCTGATGAAGCTCACCGCCCCGGACCTGCTGGCCCTGGGGATTGTGGACGACGTGATCCCGGAGCCGGAGGGCGGGGCCCACCTGGCCCCGGAGGTTACATTCCGGGAGCTGGACCGCGCCTTAAGCCGCCACTTGGCGGCGCTTTTGAAGGAGAGCAGCGGAAGCCTGGCGGAGAAGCGGTATCAAAAATTCAGGAAGATGGGCGTGCCCCCGAAGGAGGAGTCATGAACGGAATCAAAATTCGGGGGACCGGCCGGGGTGTGCCCAGTAAGCTGGTGAGCAACCAGGACCTGGAGAAGCTTGTGGAGACAAACGACGAGTGGATTACCAGCCGGACCGGCATCCAAACCCGGCACCACTGCGCCGGGGAGGAGACCTTTTCCGCCATCACCGCCCAGGCGGCCCACCGGGCCCTGGCGGACGCGGGGGTCTCGCCGGAGGAAATCGGGGCCTGCATTGTGGCCACGGTGACCCCGGAAACCATGGTCCCCTCCGCCGCCTGTACGCTCCAGCGGGAGCTGGGGCTTCCGGAGGATATCCTCTGCTTCGATTTGGGGGCGGCTTGCAGCGGCTTTTTGTTCGCCCTCCATACCATGGAGTGTTTGTTGAACGCCTCCCCCCGGAAATTCGGACTGGTGGTGGGGGCGGAAAACTTAAGTCGCTGCATCGACTGGTCCGACCGGGGGACCTGCATCCTCTTCGGAGACGGAGCCGGGGCCGCCGTGGTGGAGTGCCGGGAGGGCTGGCCCTCCATCTCCTCCATTATGGGCTGTCACGGCAGCGGCGAGCTGCTCCGCCTCCCCGGCCCGGGGGCAGGAGAGCCCGGCCTCATTTCCATGGAGGGCACCCGGGTCTTTAAGTTCGCCGTGGAGGCGGTGCCCTGGTGCGTGGACCAGGTGCTGAAAAAGACGGGCCGGACTGTAGAGGACGTGGACTTCTTCGTTTTCCATCAGGCCAACGCCCGGATCATCGACTTGGCGGTGCGGAAATACCGCATCCCGCCGGAGAAGTACTATAAAAACATCGCCGAATACGGCAACACCTCCGCCGCCAGCATTCCCCTGGTCCTCAGCGAGCTCCGGGAGCAGGGAAAAATCGGCCCCGGCAGCCGGATTCTGGCCGTGGGCTTCGGCGGCGGCCTGACCTGGGGAGGATGCCTGATTGAGTTCGCGTGAGGGGAGAGACATACTGTGAAGAAATTAAACGAAATCCTGGGGACCGAGTTCCCCATTATCCAGGGCGGCATGGCCAACGTGGCCACCGGCGAGTTCGCCGCCGCCTGCTCCAACGCCGGGGCCCTGGGCATGATTGCCACCGGGGCCTGGGACGCGGACCGGGTGCGGAGCGAGATCCGCCGGGCCCGGGAGCTGACCGATAAGCCCTTTGGCGTGAACCTGATGCTGATGAACCCCTGCGCCGCCGACATCGCCCAGGTGATTCTGGACGAGGGCGTGCAGGTTGTCACCACCGGCGCGGGGAACCCCGGCCAGTTCATCCCCGCCTGGAAGGAAGCGGGAATCAAGGTCATTCCCGTCGTCGCGGCGGCGGTGCTGGCAAAGCGCCTCAGCCGCTACGGCGTGGACGCCTTTGTGGCCGAGGGCATGGAGTCCGGGGGCCACGTGGGGGAGATGACCACCATGGCACTGGTGCCCCAGGTGATTGACGCGGTGGACGTGCCCGTCATCGCCGCCGGAGGCATCGCCGACGGGCGGCAGATGGCGGCGGCCCTGGCCCTGGGGGCCGCTGGCGTGCAGGTGGGCACCTGCCTGCTGGCAAGCCCGGAGTGCCCCATTCATGAGAACTACAAGCAGGCGGTCCTAAAGGCCAAGGACAGCGACACCACCGTCACGGGCCGCTCCATCGGCGGGCCGGTGCGGGTGCTGAAAAACAAGATGGCCCGGGAGTACCTGGCCCTGGAGAAGCGGAACGCCACCCTGGAGGAGCTGGAAACCGTCACCATCGGCGGTCTCCGCCGGGCGGTGCTGGAGGGCGACGTGGACCGGGGCAGCGTCATGATGGGCCAGGTGGCCGGCATGGTCCACGAGATTCGGCCTCTGCGGCAGATTTTTGAGGAGCTGTACAACGGCGGAAAGGCCGTTCTGGAACAGGTGCACCAGGAATGGCAGTGACGATTCGGGGGAAAACCCTGCCTCTCCCCATTGTCCAGGGCGGCATGGGCATCGGCGTCAGCCTGGAGCGGCTGGCGGGCGCCGTGGCCGCGGGCGGAGGCATGGGCACCCTGTCCGCCGCCTTCTGCGGCTTCCGGGAAGTGGATTTTTCGACGAATCCCCGGGAGGCCAACCTCCGGGCCCTGGTCCGGCAGATTGGCAGGGCGAAGGAGATTGCCAAGGGCGCGGGGCTGGTGGCGGTGAACGTCATGGTGGCCGCCGCCCAGTACGCCGACAGCGTGCGCACCGCCCTCCGGGCAGGGGTGGACGCGGTGATATGCGGCGCGGGGCTCCCTAAGGACCTGCCGGGCCTGGCGGCGGAGGTGGGAAACGAGGACGCGGCCCTGGCCCCGGTGGTCAGCGGAGGCCGCTCCGCCGCCCTAATTTGTAAGCTGTGGGACCGGCGCTATGGCCGGGTCCCGGACTTTGTGGTGTTGGAGGGCCCCCTGGCCGGAGGGCACCTGGGCTTTTCCCCCGAGGAGGCCCGGGAGGCCCAGGCGGGACGGCCCCGCCCCCTGTCCGCCTTGCTGGCGGAGGTGCTGGAGTCCCTGGCCCCCTTCCGGGAGAAGTACGGGCGGGATATCCCGGTCTTTGTGGCCGGGGGTGTGAAAAGCGGGGCGGAGCTGCGCCGCTATATGGACCAGGGCGCGGCGGGGGCCCAGTTTGCCACCCGCTTCATCGCCACGGAGGAGTGCGACGCCAGCTCCGGCTATAAGAGGGCTTTGCTGGACGCGGAGGCGGAGGATATCACCATCGTCCAAAGCCCCGTGGGCATGCCGGGACGAGCCCTGAAAAGCCCGCTGATCCGGCGGGTGGAGGCGGGAACACAGCCGAAAATCACCCGCTGCGACCGCTGCCTTGCCGCCTGTGACTGCAAGACCGCCCCCTACTGCATTTCCAAGGCGCTGATTGCCGCCGTGGAGGGGGACTGGGAAAACGGCCTCTTCTTCTGCGGGGCCAATGCTGGGGAGGTCAACACGCTTTCCACGGTCAAGGAGCAGATGGACCAGATTTTAAACGAATGGAGGACCGCGCCATGAAGCTCGGTTTCTTATACGCCGGACAGGGCAGCCAGCACCCCGGCATGGGGGCGGACTTGTACGAGACCTATCCCACCTTCCGGCAGGTGCTGGGCGCCGCCCAGGCGGAGGTGGACTTTGACCTGAAACGGACCTCATTTGAGGACCCGGAGGGCGTTTTGAACCAGACCCGCTATACCCAGCCCTGCATGGTGGCCTTTGCCGCCGGGCTGACGGCGGTGCTGCGGGAAAAGGGGATTGTTCCCGCTGTGGCGGCGGGCCTCTCTTTGGGGGAGTACTCCGCCCTTCACGCCGCCGGGGTGTTTGACGCAAAGACGGCGGTGCGGCTGGTGGCCTTCCGAGGGAAGGCCATGGAGGAGGCCGCGAAAGGCCATGACAGCGCCATGATGGCCGTCCTGGGCCTGGACCGGGAGCCGCTGCAAAGGGCCTGCGAGGCGGCGGCGGACCTGGGGACCGTGGTTATCGCCAACTACAACTGCCCCGGCCAGCTGGTTATTGGTGGGGACAAGGCGGCGGTGGAGAAGGCCGCCGCCCTGGCAAAGGAACAGGGCGCAAAGCGCTGCATGCCCCTGAAGGTCAGCGGCCCCTTCCATACGCCTTTGATGAAGCCTGCCGGAGAGGCTCTGGAGGCCCATTTCCAGAGCATTTCCTTTGCGGAGCCTGAAATCCCCGTCCTGTTCAACTGCCTGGGCCGGGAGAAGGGGGCGGAGGATTCCATTCCCGCCCTGCTGGTCCGTCAGGTCCAGAGCAGCGTTTTTATGGAGGACACCATCCGCCGCATGGGAGAGCTGGGCCTGGATGCCCTGGTGGAGATCGGGCCGGGGAAGGCCCTCAGCGGCTTTGTGAAGAAGACCGTTCCCGGCCTCCCGGTTTACGCCGTGGAGACCCCGGCGGACGTGGAGGCCCTGGAAGGGCTGGTAAAGGAGAACGGATGATGAAGTTCGAGGGAAAGACCGCCGTCGTCACCGGCGGAAGCCGGGGCATCGGAAGGGCCGTCTGCCTGGAGCTGGCGGCGGGAGGGGCCAATGTGGTCCTCTGCTACGCTGGGAACGAGGCGGCGGCTCAGGAGACCGTCCAGGCCGTGGAGGCCCTGGGGACCAAGGCCCTGGCGGTCCGGTGCGACGTGTCCGACGCCGTTCAGGTGGATGCGCTGGTAAAGTCCGCGGTTGAGGTATTTGGAAGAATCGACATTCTGGTGAACAACGCCGGAATCACCCGGGACAATCTGCTTATGCGCATGAGCGAGGCGGATTTCGACGCCGTGGTGGCCGCCAATTTGAAGGGGGCCTTCCTCTGCATGAAGGCCGCTTCCAGGCTGATGCTGAAGCAGCGCTATGGCCGCATTGTGAATTTGAGCAGCGTAGTGGGCCTCCGGGGCAACGCCGGGCAGGTGAACTACGCTGCCAGCAAGGCGGGGGTGATCGGCATGACGAAATCCCTGGCCAAGGAGCTGGCCTCCCGGGGCGTGACGGTCAACGCCGTGGCTCCGGGCTTCATTGAGACGGACATGACCGCGGCCCTGTCCGAGGCCGCCCGTTCCGCCGCCCAGGGGAGCATCCCCATGGGCCGCCTGGGCGGGCCGGAGGACGTGGCCCGGGCCGTGGGATTCCTGGCCAGCGATGACGCCGCCTATGTCACCGGCCAGGTGCTGGCTGTGGACGGCGGCATGGCGATGTAACGAGGAGGTTTGACTATGGAACGACGCAGAGTCGTCATCACCGGCCTGGGGGCTGTCACGCCCCTGGGTCTCACCGCCGGGGAGAGCTGGCGGGCCGCCCGGGAGGGCGTGTGCGGCATTGGACCCATCACCGCCTATGACCCCGCCGGAATGAAGGTTCAGCTGGCCGCCGAGGTCAAGGGCTTTGACGCCGATGCCCTCTTTGGAAAGCCCGAGACCAAGCGGATGGGCCGCTTTACCCAGTTTGCCCTGGCCGCCGCCCGGGAGGCCCTGGCGGACAGCGGCTTCCAGGTGGAAAACGCCGACGCGAAACGCTGCGGCGTCATGGTCTCCAGCGGCATCGGCGGCATCGCCATCACGGAGGAGGAGCATGACCGGGGCTTGGCCCGGGGCTGGGACCGGGTGTCTCCCTTCTTCATTCCCACCGGCATCTGCAACATGGCCGCCGGACGGGTGGCCATTGACGCCGGTTTCCGGGGAATGTGCACCTGCCCCGTCACCGCCTGCGCCGGAGGCACCAACGCCGTGGGAGACGCCTTCCACTATATCCGGGACGGCTATGCCGACGTCTGCCTCTGCGGCGGCAGCGAGACAGCTCTGACGCCTCTGGCGGTGGGGGGCTTCACCTCCATGAAGGCGCTGTCCCAAAGCACGGACCCCAGCCGGGCCTCCATTCCCTTTGACGCGGAGCGCAGCGGCTTTGTCATGGGCGAGGGCGCGGGGATTCTTCTTCTGGAGGAGCTGGACCACGCCCTGGCCCGGGGAGCGAAGATTTACGCGGAAATTACCGGCTACGGGGCCACCTGCGACGCCTACCACATGACCGCACCCCGGCCCGACGGCAGCGGCGGCGCGGATGCCATGGCCATGGCCCTGGCCGACGGCGGCGTAAAACCGGAGGAGGTGGACTACATCAACGCCCACGGAACCTCCACCCACTTAAACGACGCGGGGGAAACTGCCGCCATCAAAACGGTGTTTGGGGACCACGCCTACAAGCTGGCGGTCAGCTCCACCAAGTCCATGACCGGCCATATGCTGGGGGCGGCGGGGGCTGTAGAGGCCATCTTCACCGCCCTGGCCCTGCGGGACGGATACATTCCCGCCACCATCAACTATCAGATTCCGGACCCGGAGTGCGACTTGGACGTGGTGCCGGGGCAGGGCCGGGAGGCGGATATCCGCTGCGCCCTGTCCAACTCCCTGGGCTTCGGTGGGCACAACGGCTGCCTGCTATTCAAAAAGTGGGAGGCGTGAGCATGGGAATGCAGTATGATTCCAACCAAATTGCGGAGATTTTGCCCCACCGCTATCCCTTCGCCCTGGTGGACAAGATTGTGGACGGGGAGCCGGGCCAGTGGGCCAAGGGCGTGAAATGCGTCACCGTCAACGAGCCCTTCTTCCAGGGCCACTTTCCCCAGAAGCACGTGATGCCCGGGGTGCTCCTCATCGAGGCCCTGGCCCAGGTGGGAGGCGTGGCGGTGCTGGCCCTGCCGGAGAACAAGGGGAAGCTGGCCTTCCTGGGCCGGGTGAAGGACGCCCGGTTCAAGCGCCAGGTGGTTCCCGGGGACGTGGTGGAGCTGGAGTGCCGCCTGACCCGGCAGAAGGGCCCCATCGGTGTGGGAGAGTGCGTTGCCAAGGTGGACGGCGAGACGGCCGTGACGGCGGAGCTGACCTTTGCCATTGGATAACAAAGTGGTGGTTGCTTTTTCCCGCTGGTTTGGGTATTATGAGAACGGTGAAATTATGCGGGGAGGAGGAAGGACCATGCTGGAGCAGGCGTTCAATAACGTGTACTCAAAATTCAAGCTCCACTTTTATCAGGAGATTTTCCGGCGCTTTCAGGACCGGGAGGCCAGCCTGACCACAGTGGAGACCTTCTGCATGGAGTCCATCCAGGCCCTGGGCAGTCCCACCGTCAACGAGTTTGCTAGCTTCATGCGCATCTCCCCACCCAACGCGGCCTATAAGGTGAACAGCCTGGTGAAAAAGGGCTATATCCGCAAGGTCCAATCCGCCAGCGACCGCCGGGAGTACCACCTGGAGCCCACGCAGAAGTATATGGATTTTTACAATGTATCCCGGAGCTATATCGAAATGGTGATGGACCGGGTTTCCGCCCGCTTCACTCCGGAGGAGTGCGGAAAGCTGGAGGAGATGCTCCGGATCGTCGACCGGGAGCTGATGCCGGAGGTAGGGCTCCCGCCGCAGCGGGAAGAGGACGTATAAAAACGGACGGCAGGCCAATGACCTGCCGTCCGTTTTGGAAAAGAGGAGCTTACTTGCGGTTTTCCTTCTGGTTCTGGCGCTGCTCCTTCTGGTTGTTCTGCTGGTTCTGTTCGCGCTCGTTCTGGTTGTTCCGGTTCTCCATTGAGAACACCTCCTTTCGGCTCCAGAGGGTATCTTCAAGCTGCCGGAACCTCCGGCGCCCCGCCGGCTTGAAGACACCCTCCAGTGAGTTCAGAGGTTATTCTTGCCGCCGGATTAGAAAATTATTCAAAAAAGAGAAAAATCTTTGTTGACAAAGGGACTTCAGGCTGATATACTGACTTGGCAAAACAAAGAAGGCTGACTGCATCCGCCTCACCTCCAGCGCATCCGCGAAGAGGTCAAGAACGATTTTCTGAAACTGCCGATCCCGGCAGTTCGTTGTCGCGCGGATGCCTTGCGGTGTCCGCGTTTTGTGATTTTTAGGATGGAGGTGCTTTGACCATTAGTAAGCAAGTGCATGAACTGAATGAGAGTATCGGCGACAAGGAGATCCGTTTGATTGGCCCTGCAGGCGAGCAGCTTGGCATCATGGCCCCCGCACAGGCTCTGCGCATCGCCGAGGAACAGAATCTGGACTTGGTCAAGATCTCGCCCCAGGCCAAACCCCCGGTCTGTAAGCTGATGAACTATGGGAAGTTCCGGTTTGAGCAGAGCAAACGGGAAAAAGAGGCCAGAAAGAACCAGCATGTGGTGGAGATCAAGGAGATTCGGATGTCTCCGGGCATTGACATCGGGGACTTCAACACGAAGCTCCGGAATGCCCAGAAGTTCATCGCCGACGGCAATCGGGTCAAGGTCTCTGTTCGTTTCCGCGGCCGCGAGATGGCGCACACCGACATCGGGCGGGACCTTCTGACCCGCTTTGCCGAGCAGTGCACCGAGATTGCCAATCTGGACCGGCCCGCCAAGCTGGAGGGACGAATGATGTCTATTTTCCTCTCTCCCAAGGCAGGCAAGTGAAATCATTGTAAGTTCAAAAACACGGAAGGAGTCAATCATTATGCCGAAGCTGAAAACCCACAGCGGCGCCAAAAAGAGATTCAACCTCACCAAGACCGGCAAGGTCAAGCGCGCCAAAGCCTTTAAAAGCCACATTCTGACCAAGAAGGACACCAAGCGGACCCGCCGCCTCCGCTCCGGCGGCTATGCCGACGCCACCAACGTGGACGCGATCCGCAAGATGATCCCTTACAAGTAAGAAAAGGAGGCTTTTGAAAGATGGCTAGAGTCAAAGGCGCGATGATGACGCGCAAGAGAAGAAATAAGATCATGAAGCTGGCGAAGGGCTACTGGGGCTCCAAGTCTAAGCACTTCCGCGTGGCCAACCAGGCCGTGATGAAGTCCCTGAGCTATGCTTACACCGGCCGCAAGCTGAAAAAGCGTGACTTCCGTTCCCTGTGGATCACCCGCATCTCCGCCGCCTGCAAGATGAACGGGATGAACTACTCCACCTTTATGCACGGTCTGAAAACCGCCGGCGTGGAGATCAACCGGAAGATGCTGGCCGAGCTGGCCGTCAGCGACGCCGCCGCCTTCACCCAGCTCACCGAAATCGCCAAGAAGGCGTAATCGGTCTTTGGTAAAGAATAAAAGGACTTCGGAAGAAATTCCGAAGTCCTTTTTATGTAGCGGAATTTGACAGGTCCCGTTGGTCTATGATAGAATATACCCGCCCTGAAAGGGGCGGGTACTGCTCCATGTATGGCGGTCAGCTCATCATACCCCCAGCAAAATCCAAAACGGGGGGAGGTGAGGCGGATGTGGAAAAGACACGTCTTTGCTGTGGTACGAATCCTGGGATTTGTACTATTGGCAATGTACTTATTGACCACAAAAGCGTGTTAGCCGCCCGGTCGCACCCCGGACGGCTAACGTTTGTTAGCGGATAGTTCGGGCTGACCGCCATGGAGCGGTACCCGTTTCTATTTTCATTATAACATGCCCCACCGTTTTGTCAAGCACGCCTTCCGGCGGGACGTGGCCTGAATGCGCATTTCATAATAAGGGGGATGGTAGGGGCGGACCTGTGTGTCCGCCCTGCCCCGGCGAGTGCCCAGGGAGAAGAGGGGAACCTCATGTGTCAATCCGGCAGAAGTAGGGGCCGAAGTCGTCCTCATGGGTGTGGACGTAGGTCCATGTAAAGTCCTTATCCACCAGATACCAGTCCGCGCCGTTCAGGCTGTCCGGCTCCGGCAGGGCCAGGGCCTCTGCCTTGGAGAGAGGCCGGGACAGAGGGACTCCCTCCGGGGGATACTCATAATAGAAGAAATACACGGTTTCGTCCGGAACTTCCGCCAGGGCTTTCCGGGCGGCGTCTCCCTCCAGACAGGGGACCAGCTTCGCGGAGAACAAGTGCCAGAGGAAATTGTTCTCCGACAGGACCCACCGCCCCAGCTCCGCCTCCGGCGCACCCTCGGCGAAGGCATCCAGCCAGCGGTTTTTCAAAACCTTGCGGCTGGTGGGGAAGGGCTCCTCCCACTCCACCATGGTCCCCACACAGCGGTTGATGGGCTGGCCCAGGCCAAAGAACTTGGCCTCGTAGTCCGTCATAATCCCCACGGGACCGTTTTCGTGGAGGTTCCGGGTGACCTCCGACAGCTGAAAGCCGAACTGGGGCAGCTCCTCCACAGAGAACTCGAAGAGGGGCTGGTTGTCCGTTTTGAAGTGAATCTGCCCGCCCATTTTCAAAACCTGCCGGTAGAGCTTGAGGAAATTCCCATGGGTCAGCCGCCGCTTGGCGTGGCGGCCGCTGGGCCAGGGGTCGCAGAAGTTGACATAGATGCGGTCCACCTCACCGGGGGCGAAGAAGTAGGGGAGCTGGTCCGCGTTGGCGCTGACAAACCAGACGTTTGTGAGCCCTGCGCCCACACAGCGCTCCATGGCCACCACCATGGCGTCAGGCACCATCTCCACTGCCAGAAACAGCACATCCGGCTCGGCGGCGGCGGTTCCAGCGGTAAAGCGGCCCTTGCCGCAGCCCAGCTCCAGGTGGATTTCCCGGGCCTGGGGCATCAGCTCCCGCCAGTGGCCGGGACGGTCATAGGGGTCCCGGATCAGACGGTCGCCGCAGCGCTCCATCCGGGGGATCAGGTTTTTCTTTTTCCGCATTCGCATAGAGCGGCGTCCTCCTGAGTTGATGAGTTGAGAGAAAGGGCTTAAACAGCGCCCTCCGCTTTTAAAATGCCGTGTACCTTGGGTTCATCCTTGCGGTAATAATGGGCGGATTTGACAAGCAGCGTCAGACAGCCCTGGGGCATCCCTGCCTTTTCGGAAACGGTTTGCAGGATGGTCTGGAGCATCACGAGATTGATGTAGGCCTTGCACCCGAAGTCCAGAGCGCGGCAGTAGACCGTCAGGTTGAGCTTCCCGGCCTCCTCCTGAAAGTCCAGCAGGCTGACGCAGGGGATGTAGCCCTCGTCGGTCAAAGGCTCGAAGGTGGTGATGGTGGCGGACCGCGTGTGGGGATTTTCGTTCAGGCGGCGGATGACCCATTCCATCTGGTCCTTTTGGCCCATGTAAGAGAACAAGCGGGAGGCGTAGGAGGTTTCGTTGTGGAGCTCTTTGACGTGCTCCTGAACGGTGAAATTTCGAACCATCCAGTCGTATTCCTCCTGGACCTTGTGCCGCTCTATGATGGCGTCGGGGAGAGCCGCGTCTGCGACGGAAAAGGTTAATCCGAAAATCTCTTTTGCGTCGGCCTGTTCTCCAGTGTTATCCGTATAGGCCACGGCGGCTCCCTGCTGGTAAAGGGTGCACAGCACCGTGACCCAGGCTTCACCGAGACTTGAAAATAAACCTAAATCGAGCATAAAGGTGATTTCCTCATTTCTTTCAAAGACGAATTCTGCGCGCTGCCAGACAGCATCCTCCAACGGAGCCCGCTTTGGAATAGAGCGCCGCTTCCTTTGATTGTTGACATGCCAACATCAGCCAGCCTGTACGATGGGCCGTTATGAGCAAGGATTAACGGCTGTCCGGTCAAATTGCGTTTGCGCAGACGGCTTGCGGTTTTTCATGATAGCATAAAGAATGGGAAAATGCAACGTTATTCCAATTGTTTGCCTGTCATGGAAACTTCGGAACAAGAACGCCTTGCCAGAGGAAGAAAAAAATGTTATAATATCCGCACTGTATCTGTAGGGCGAACCATCGCCCCAAACCGGCCCACCGCTTGGGGCGGGGCCGCAGAAATCAACCGGAAGGGCCTGACGCTATGAAAAAGTGTGTGTTTCTGCTCCTGTCTCTGGGGGCGCTGCTGCTCCTCTCCGCCTGCAAGGACCCGGCGCCGCCGGAGAGCGGCGATGCGGAGAGGGAGACTGTGAGCCTGACCGTCTGGGGCGCCGAGGAGGACGAGGCCCTGCTCCAGGAGATTTTCGCCTCCTTCCAGTCCCGCTATGCCGGGGAGGCGGATTTCCGCATCACGTACCAGCCCCAAAGCGAGTCCCACTGCAAGGACGCCCTGCTGGGGGACCTGGAGGGCGGGGCGGATGTCTTTGCCTTTGCCGATGATCAGGTGGCCGCCCTGGCTGCTGCGGGAGGGCTAAACCCCATTCAAGACTCCAACGCCATTCGGAGTGCGAACCTCTCCGCCGCCGTGGAGGCGGCCAGTGTGGGCGGGACCCTTTACGCCTATCCCCTGACGGCGGACAACGGCTATTTTCTCTATTATAACAAGGCTTATTTTAACCAGGAGGACGTACAGTCCCTAGACCGGATGCTGGAAATCGCAGCGGAGGCCGGACGGCGGATTACCATGGACTGGTCCTCCGCCTGGTATGTTTACGCCTTCTTCGGAAACACCGGATTGCAGGTGGGGCTGAACGAGGACGGCCTTACCAACTTCTGCACCTGGAACAGCGCCGAGGGGCCCATTGCCGGCGTGGACGTGGCTCAGGCCATGCTGGATGTGGCCGCCAGCCCCGGCTTTGCCAGCCGGACGGACGAGGAATTCCTGGCAGGCGTGCGGGACGGCTCGGTGATTGCCGGAATCAGCGGCGTGTGGAACGCCGTGACCATCCAGGAGTCCTGGGGCGAAAACGCCGGGGCTGCCAAGCTGCCCACGTTTACCTGCAAGGGCCAGCAGGTTCAAATGGCCTCCTTCTCCGGCTGCAAGCTCATCGGCGTAAACGCCTATTCCAAGCATCCCGAGTGGGCGGCCCGGCTGGCGGAGTGGATTACCAGCGAGGAAAACCAGCGCCTCCGCTTCGAGCTGCGGGGCCAGGGCCCTGCCAATGCCAATGCCGCCGCCTCCACGGAGGTCCAGGCGGCTCCCGCCATCGCCGCCCTGCTGGCCCAGTCGGAGTTTTCCCAGCTCCAGCGGGTGGGCGGCAAGTTCTGGGACCCGGTGGCGGAGTTTGCCGGGAATATGGCCCGGGGGAATCCCTCCGGCGCGGAGCTCCAGGCCCAGCTGGACCGCTTAGTAGAAGGTGTGACGGCGCGGTAAGCCGTTGGAATTTCCATCACGTTTCGGGGGGAGTACCTAATGAAAGGAAAGCTGCAACAGCGTCTGATTCTGCCCGTTGCCCTGCTGGGTCTGGTGACGCTGTTATCCAATCTCCTGGCGGTGTTCAGCATCAACAACGTCCACTCCAACGCCGGGACCATTGTGGACGAATACATGGTCAGCGAGGCAAAGCTGGAGGACATCCGGCGGTCCATTATGGACATCCACCGTCTGGCTCTTAGTCACATTGTGGCGGAGGACCACGCCACCATGATCCGTCTGGTCCAGGAGATCAAGGCGGAGGAGGCGGAGCTGGACGGAAAGCTGGCGGAGTACGAGCCCTTTGTCTTTGAGGATGACGGGACGGTCTACCAGACTTTGCTGACGGATTACGACGCCTTTAAGCACGCTCTAGTGGGGCTGGTCTGCGCCAGCGCCGACAGCAAAACCCAGGAGGCCTACACCATGGCCAACGGGGACGTGGCCGCCCGAAGTCAGGCGGCGGAGGCGGGCATCAACGCCCTCTCTGCCTCCGTTTCCACCCAGGCGGAGGAGGCCCGGGGACGCCTTTTCGCGGTGTATCTCACGTCTTTGGCCGTCAGTGCTGGGACGCTGACGGCGGGGGTGCTCCTGGTATGGGCCGCTCTGCGGATTATCCGGAAGTACGTCATGGCCCCCATCCAGGGAGCCATGGGCACTCTCCAGGACAGCTCTCAACGCATCCGAGGCGTGGTGGGAGATGTTCGGAAGCGGACCCGGACCTCCAGTGGCAGCGCCCGGGACCTCTCCGGCCTGACGGAGCAGCTCTCCGCCGCTCTGGAGGAAATCGCCGGGAACACCGCCGCTATCACCGCCAGCGCCTCCGGCACCCAGGAGGACGCGGTACATATGGCGGAGGAGTGTGCCGCCATCACTGCTTACTCCGTAGAGATGCGGGGCCGGGCGGAGG
This sequence comes from uncultured Oscillibacter sp., assembly GCA_910587705.1. GTDB lineage: Bacteria > Bacillota > Clostridia > Oscillospirales > Oscillospiraceae > Oscillibacter. Next base: position 75,034 of record CAJUMX010000011.1, on the reverse strand, counting down.
AGATGGAGCGGTCCGCCCAGGCGGAGATGGAGGCCGTCCAGGCCCGGACGGAGGAGATCATGGCCGTGCTGGACCAAGCCATCGAGAAGAGCCGGAGCGTGGACCGCATCGGCATTTTGACCAAGGACATCCTGTCCATTTCCTCCTCTACGGACCTCATTGCCATCAACGCCTCTGTGGAGGCCTCCCGGGCCGGGGAGGCCGGGAAGGGCTTCTCCGTGGTGGCCCGGGAGATTCGCCGTCTGGCGGATTCCTGTGCGGAGACCGCCAGCCATATCCAGGAGGTCAGCGGCGTGGTTACCGGCGCGGTGAGCTACCTCTCCAGCAGCGCGCAGGAGCTGGCGGAGTACCTGGGTCAGGCCTTGCAGGCCCAGCTGGAGCAGTCCCTCCAGTCCGGACGGCAGTACCGGGATGACGCGGCCTATGTCGAGGGGGCCATGGCCTCCTTCAACGGGCAGGCGGACCGGCTCCGGGAGGCCATGGAGGACGTGTCTGCCTCCATCTCCAGCATCTCCGGCGCGGTGGAGGAGGCGGTTTCCGGCGTCACAGGCGTGGCGGACAGCACCCGGGCGCTGGTGGATGATCTGGCGGGCATCACCTCTGGCATGGACACCAACCAGGAGATTGTGGGGGAGCTACAGCATCAGGTGGATGTGTTTGCAAACCTGTAACCTTGGAACAATCCATAAAAAAGCGGCGGACGTTTTGCGTCCGCCGCCTTTGGTTATTTTGGAAGAAAGGCTTTTGCCGGGCGCTCGTTCGAGGCGCCGTCGTGCCCGGCGGCCTCGTCCATCCGGGCCTCCTCGGTTTTGATCTCCCAGTGGATGATAAAGGTCAGCGCTCCCCGGAGCAGAATCACCAGCCCTAGAACCATGAGCTCGCTCAGCTCCCGGACCAGCACGGTCCGCAGCACCTCGCCGCCCAGCTTGAACTCCAGCGCCAGGGAAATGCCCTGGGCCAGATACAGACGGATGTGGGGCTTGTGCTTTATACAGCCGATCATGCTCTTTACCGCCGTCACCAGCAGTACGGCGACGCCGGCACATTCCAGCAGCAGCACGCCGTACTGAACGACTAACTGGAAAACCTCTTCAATTTGCTGGAGCAGTGTCATCCGTGAATCCCTCCCTGCATAGTACCTATGCGACGGAAACAAGGCGTGGTTCCCCGAGGCTGCGCAGGGCCTTATCTCCGGCCCAGCTCCCGCCGGAGGGCCTTAGCCAAAAGCTCCTGCCCCTCGGGGGAGCGAAGGGCCTCCAGCGCCGCCTCCCGCATCAGGGCCTGGAAGGAGGGGCTTTTCAGCAGCGCGCCAAAAACGGCGCCGTCCTCCTGCACCGCCGCCGGGCGGGGCTTTTTTGAGACAGACGGGGCCGCCGGAGTTCGGACGGGCTCCTCTGCGGGCACATTGCCAGAGAGCCAGCTGTCTCCCTCGGCGGGGTCGTCGCTCTCGCCCCGGAGATAGGGGAGGGTGACGCCGAAATAGTCCGCCAGCTTCCGCTGCTGGTCCTGGGTGGGCGTCTGCCGCCCGGTTTCGAATTTTTCCATCGCCGTCTTGGGAAAGCCCAGGGCGGCGGAGAGGGCGGGGCGGCTGATTCCCCGCTCCATGCGGAGCGCCTCCAGGCGCTGCGCCATTGTTACCATGGTGAAAACCTCCGTTTGAAGCGCGGCAAATGCCGCGCTTCTGGTTTCTTATCGCTGCCGGTCCGGCAGGAGGACGATGCTTCCCGCCGCCCGGGTGGCGTTCAAGTTGATGAGCCGCTGGTTGGAGCTGCCCCGGAAGCGGAGGGAGATGTCTTTCAGCGCCTCCACAAAGCGGCCGTCCACCAGCACGTCTACGAGGCTTAGCAGTTCCTTTGTGGCCTCGCAATGGGGATGGCTTCCCTCCGTCAACAGCTCCTCGTAGGTGAAGCCGCTGAACACCCAGATGTCCTTTTTCGGGTACGCCGCCCGGACCTTTCGCAGGAAGGGGAGCAGGGGCCGCTGGTTTTCCGGCTCGAAGGGTTCCCCCCCCAGAACCGTCAAGCCGTTGATATAGCTGGGGGAGAGAAGGGAGAGCAAGTACGCCTCCGTCTCCTCCGTAAAGGGCTGTCCGTAGTCAAAGGCCCAGGTTTGGGGCTGGAAGCAGTGCTCACAGTGGTTGGTGCAGCCGGAGACGAAGAGGCTGACCCGGACGCCCTCGCCATTGGCGACGTCGCAGTCTTTGATTTCGCCGTAATACATGGCGCCTTACAGGTGCAGCACCCGGTCCCGGATTTCCTGGGTCCGGCCCTGGTTCCAGTACTGGGTCCCGATGTAGCCGCAGGTCCGCCGGGCCACGTTCATCTTGTCCTGGTCCGTGTTGCCGCATTTGGGGCACTTCCACACCAGCTTGCCGTGTTCTTCTTCAATCTGGATTTCCCCGTCCCAGCCGCAGACCTGGCAGTAGTCGCTTTTGGTGTTCAGCTCGGCGTAGATGATGTTGTCGTAGATGAATTTCATCACCTGGAGCACCGCCTCCAGGTTGTTCTGCATGTCCGGCACCTCCACATAGCTGATGGCCCCGCCGGGGGAGAGGTGCTGGAACTGGGCCTCGAATTTCAGCTTGTCGAAGGCGTTGATCTGCTCCGTCACATGGACGTGGTAGGAGTTTGTGATATAGCCCTTGTCGTTGATTCCCTCCACGATGCCGAAGCGGCGCTGGAGGCACTTGGCAAACTTGTAGGTGGTGGACTCCAGGGGAGTGCCGTAGAGGCTGAAATCGATGTTGTGCTCCGCCTTCCACTTCCGGCAGGCGGAGTTCATGGCCTCCATGATCTGGAGGGCAAAGGGGGTGGCGGCGGGGTCCGTGTGGCTCTTACCCGTCATGTACTTTACGCACTCGTAAAGCCCGGCGTAGCCCAGGGAGATGGTGGAGTAGCCGCCGTAGAGCAGCTTGTCAATGGGCTCGCCCTTCTTGAGCCGGGCGCAGGCGCCGTACTGCCACAAAATGGGGGCCACGTCGGAGGGGGTGCCCTTCAAGCGCTCGTGGCGGCACAGCAGAGCCCGGTGGCACAGCTCCAGCCGCTCCTCAAAAATCTCCCAGAATTTTTCGATATTCCCCCCGGAGCTCAGGGCCACGTCGGGGAGGTTGATGGTCACCACGCCCTGGTTGAAGCGGCCGTAGTACTTGGGCTTTCCGGTCTCCGGGTCCACGTAGGGCGTCAGGAAGCTGCGGCAGCCCATGCAGGTGTAGCAGTGGCCCTCGCCGTTTTTGTCCACCTTCAGCTCCAGCATCTTCTTCTCCGAGATGTAGTCGGGAACCATCCGCTTGGAGGTGCACTTGGCCGCCAGCTTCGTGAGATACCAATAGGGGGAGTCCTCGTGGATGTTGTCCTCCTCCAATACGTAAATCAGCTTGGGGAAGGCGGGGGTGATCCACACGCCGTCCTCGTTCTTCACGCCCTCATAGCGCTGTTCCAGGGTCTCCTCGATGATGAGGGCCAGGTCCTTGCGCTCCTGCTCGTTCTTGGCCTCGCCCAGATACATAAAGACCGTGACGAAGGGGGCCTGTCCGTTGGTGGTCAGCAGGGTCAGCACCTGGTACTGGATGGTCTGGACGCCGCCCCGAACCTCCTCCCGGAGGCGGGTTTCCACCAGCTTGGAGAGGCTGTCCTCGTCCAGAGTGATGCCGATTGCTTTTAGCTCTTGTTCCACGATGATCCGGAGCTTCTTCCGGCTCACGTCCACAAAGGGGGCTAGATGGGCCAGGGAGATGGACTGACCGCCGTACTGGTTGGAGGCTACCTGGGCCACAATTTGAGTGGCGATGTTGCAGGCGGTGGCAAAGCTGTGGGGCCGCTCAATGAGGGTCCCGGTGATGACGGTACCGTTTTGCAGCATGTCCTCTAAGTTCACCAGATCGCAGTTGTGCATGTGCTGGGCGAAATAGTCGGAGTCGTGGAAGTGGATGATGCCCTCCTGATGGGCTTCCACAATCTCCTTGGGCAGCAGCAGCCGCTCGCTGAGATCCCGGGAGACCTCGCCGGCCATGTAGTCCCGCTGGGTGGAGTTCACCACCGGGTTTTTGTTGGAGTTTTCCTGCTTGGCTTCCTCGTTGCAGCATTCGATGAGGCTGAGGATGCGGTCGTCGGTGGTGTTGCTCCGGCGGACCAGGGAGCGGGTGTAGCGGTAGGTGACGTAATTCTTCGCCACCTCGAAGGCCCCGTGGGCCATGATCTGGTATTCCACCAGGTCCTGAATCTCTTCCACAGAGGGGGAACGGCCCAGCTCCTGACATGCCAGCTCCACGGATTCCGCGATGCGCCGGACCTGGGTGGAGGTCATGCGCTTTTCCGCGTCGATGCTCTCGTTGGCCCGGGTGATGGCCGATAAGATCTTGGTGATGTCGAACGAGACCTCGGTTCCGTTCCTTTTGATAACTTTCATTTGTATCCCCCTATGTTGAATATGTACCGGATTTGACCACAATACGTTGGCAGTGGGGCGAGTATATCATACAAGATATAGGGGGCGCAAGTGTTTTTTGCGACATTCTTGAAAAAATATCCGGCCCCGTGAGGAAGCGGATTCCCCAACGCCAGCAGCGCCAAGGGTTTGCGGGCGCTTGGAAAAGACTGTAAAAAAATTTCAAAAAAATTCTACATTCTGCCCAAGCTTCCTCACTCTCCCTCCGCCAGCCGATAGCCCACCCCCACCTCGGTGAAGAGGTATTCCGGCTCGGCGGGGTTGCGCTCAATCTTCCGGCGGATGTTGGCCATATTGACCCGGAGAATCTGGTTGCCGCTTCCCGCCCGGGGGCCCCAGAGCTCCTTGATAATGGTGTCGTAGGTCAGCACCTTCCCGGCGTGCTTGCCAAGCAATGCCACGATGCGAAACTCGCTGAGGGTCAGCTTCACGTTTTCGCCCCGGACCAGGACCTGGTGCTTGTTGTAGTCGATGACCAGCTCCCCCACGGAGTAGGTGCCCTTCTGGGCAATTTCGTCGTTGCCGCTGGCGGTGCGGGTGTGACGGATGGCCGTGCGGACCCGGGCCAGCAGCTCGGCGGTGCCGAAGGGCTTGGTGAGGTAGTCGTCGGCCCCCTGGTCCAGGGCCGTCACCTTGTCCCGCTCGTGGGAGCGGGCGGAGACCACCACCACCGGCAGACTGGACCAGCTCCGCAGCTGGCGGAGGATGTCCAGCCCGTCCATATCCGGCAGCCCCAGGTCCAGAATTACCAAATCCGGACAGTGGGAGGTGATCATAGATAGACCCTCCTGTCCGGTGCGGGCCTGGATGGTCTCGTAGCCCTGGCCGTCCAGAACGGCGGCGATGAACTGGGCAATGCTCTTCTCGTCCTCGACGACCAGTATCTTTTCCCGGATATTCATAGCGATACCTCCTGTTGGACCGTGGGCAGGCGGAAGGAAAGCTCCGCCCCCTGGAGCAGATTCTTGGCGGTAATGGTTCCTCCATGGGCCAAAACGATGGCCCGGCAGACGGAGAGCCCCAGGCCCATGTTTCGCTTCCCATCCCCGTCCGGGAGGCGGTGGGATTTGAGGCGGCCGTCAAAGAGGTTGTCCAGCTCCCGCTTGGGAATACCGCCGCCGTCGTCCCGCACGGTAATCCGGGCAAAGCCCTCCTCCGCCTCCAGAAGCAGGGCGATGTTGGCGGCCTGGCCGTGAACGGCGGCGTTTTCCAGCAAATTGGCCAGGACCTGCTCGATGAGAATGGGGTCCATGGGTACCATCAGCAGCTCCTCCGGGGCGGAGACGGTGACGCTGACCTGGGGAAAGCGGCGGCGAAACTTCTGGGCCGCGGCCCCCAGCACCTCCTCGGCGGGCTCCGGCTCCTTGGCGATGCGGGCCTGGGCGTCCCCCATGCGGGTGATGGAGAGGAGGTTTTCCACCACCCGGATCAGCCACTGGGCCTCCTCCCGGGCGTTTTCCAGCAGCTCCCGCTGCTCCCGCGCCGAGAGGCCGGGGTTTTCCAGCACGGCGGAGGTGGAGCCCACAATGGAGGTCAGGGGTGTGCGGATGTCGTGGGAGACGGAGCGGAGGAGGTTGGCCCGCATCTTCTCCCGCTCGTTCTCCGCCAGGAGCTGGGCCTGCCGCTTGGCCTGGGCGGTGAGGGTGCTGGTGATGAGGGAGATCATCAGCAGGGTGAAGAAGGTGAGGGGATAGCCGGGGTTGTGAAAGTCAAAGGCCCAATAGGGATAGGTGAAGATGAAGTTGACGAAGATGACCCCCAGAATCACGGAGATGGACCCGTAGAGATAGCCCCTGGTGAGCCGGGAAATCAGCAGCACCGCCAGCACAAAAACCGGGGCGGCGAAGCCGTCGATGCTGCCCGCCAGCCAGAGGACGAGGCACAGCCCAACTGCGCAGAGGAGGATGGCGGCGGTGATGAGGAAGTCCCTCCGAGAGACGGGGAACAGGGGAGAGGCCCAGGGCTTGCGGAAGGCCATGGCGGAGGCTCCTTTCTAAATCGGGGTGTTTTCCCCATTATAACAGGAACTCCGGAAAAATTCAATCTCTCCGCTTCCGCCCGGCCCCCAGGAGACCCCGGAGCCACAAAACGTCCTTCCAGCCCACCACCCGGAATAGAAGCCACAAGGAGGCCAGCGCCAGCAAATAGCACCCCATGGGAAGCAAGGCCCCCGCCGCTCCCGCCTGGGGTCGGAGGAGGAACACGGGCAGGGCGGCGACAGCCCCGCAGAGGGCGGATTTCACCGCCGGGCCAGGGGAGAACCGCAGGCCCGCCGACCGCCCCAGCCGCCGGAGGCTCAGGCCGAAGTTCACCAGGTGGGAGGCGGCGAAGCTGAAATAGTAGCCCCCCATGCCGTACCGGGGCAGCAGCAGCCAGAGCAGGGCCACGTCCATGAGGTTCGTCAGCAGGTTGTACCGGGCGTTGGCGCTCTGCTGGCCCAGGCCCTTGCACATGGCGTCCACCACGATATCCAAATAGAGGATGGGGACCAGAGGGGCATACAGCCGGAGGCAGGCCCCGGCGGCCTCGCTGCGGTAGAGCAGCTGCCCCAAGGGCCGGGCGGCGGCAAAGACGGCCCCTCCCGCGCAGATGCCGAAGAGCCAAGAGACCCGAAGTCCCTGCCGGGCCAGATACCGGACCCGGACCTGTCCCCGGCGCTGGGAGCAGCGGGAGAATTCCGCCACCAGCAGGTCCGCCAGGGAGGCCAGAATGGCGGTGGGAAACATCAGCACCGGGAATACCATGCCGTGGAGCACGCCGTAGTCCGCCATGGCGTTCACCGTCCCGGCGAAAAGAGCCAGCCGCCGGGGGATGATGAGATTTTCGATGGTATTGAGCCCCGCCCGGAGATCGTCCGCCAGCCCCACCGGCAAAGCCAGCCCAAAGACCCGCCGCCAGGGGGGGTGGTCCGTCCGGCCTTGGGAAGCGCCCTCTTGCCGGAGAAGCCACAGAGCCCCCAGGGACAGCGCCCCGGCCAGGGAGGAGCCCAGGGCCACCGACAGACAAGCCCGTTCCACATCCCCGCCCGCCCAACGAGAGAGGAGGGCAAAGGTGACGGCGATGGCGCAGCCCTGCTCCCAAAACTCCACCACCACCAGAGTCCGCAGCCGCCCGGCGGCGGTGAAGAGGCCGGTCATCACGCCGTTTAAGCAGCTCACCGGCAGAAACAGGGCAAAGGCCCGGAGGGCGGCTTCCGTCGCGTGATCCCCAATCCAGCCCCCGGCGATGCGGGGAGTGAGGACCCAGAGCCCCGCCGCTGTGGGCAGGGCGAAGAGGAGGCAGTACCAGACACAGCCGGCCAGGGCGGGCCGGACGCTCCTCCTCCGCCCCAGGGCCTCGGCGGAGAGGTAGAGGGCGCAGGTCCGGGCCCCGGCGGAGCCCAGGGTGAAGGCCAGCGCCCGCACGGAGAGGACCAGCTGCAAAAGGCCCACCCCGGCGGCCCCGACCCGGCCGGAGAGATAGACCTGAAAGCTCATGCCCGCCAGCCGGAGAACCAGATTGGCCCCGGTGAGCAGCAGAGCGCCGTAAAACATGGTGCTTCCTTTTTTCAAAACAACACCCCCGTCCTACACTATATGGACATGACGGGGCCGGTAGGACAAAAGGGTGGGGTTGAAGCGGCGGCAAGGGTGTGGTAAGATAGACCCAATATCGTCGAGCTGTGGGAGGAGGGACTTATGCGGCAGTATATTTTGGACGCCTTCGCGGAGGAGCTGTTTGCCGGGAATCCGGCGGCGGTCCTGCCCTGCAAGCGGATGCCGGACCCGGCGCTCATGCAGAGCATCGCCATAGAAAACAACTATTCGGAAACCGCCTTTGTGGTCAAAACCGGCGGCGGGACCTATGACCTGAAATGGTTTACCCCCAGCGGGGAGATTGATCTCTGCGGCCACGCCACCCTGGCGTCGGCCTACGTCGTCAGTGAGTTTGTGGAGCCCGGCGTTTCGGAGATGCGCTTTCAGACCCTGAGCGGGGAGCTGCGGGCCACGCGGGAGGGAGCGTGGATTACCCTGGATTTTCCCGTTGGAAAGACGAAGCCCGTCCCGGTGACGGAGGCGATGCTGGCCGCGACAGACGGTCTGGCCCGGGAGGCGTATTTCGACGGCGGAGACCTGGTGCTCACCGTGGGAAACGAGGAAGAGCTGGCCCGGTTTATTCCCGACGACGGGCGGATTTTAAAGCTGGACGGCCTGCGGGACGGGCTGGGGCTGATCCTGACCGCCCCTTCTGCGGAGTACGATTTTGTATCCCGGTACTTCTTCCCCTGCTCCTACCCCAGAGCCCACGTCATGGAGGACCCCGTGACGGGACGAGCCCACACCTTCCTGGCCCCCATTTGGGCAAAGAAGCTGGGAAAAAACCGCATGACGGCCCGGCAGATTTCCCGGCGGGGCGGCGTGGTGGCCGTCCGGCTGGAAGGGGACCGGGTCTTTCTGGGCGGAAGGGTCCGGCTGTTCATGGAGGGGGAAATCCCCTTTGACCTGTAAAAGGACGCCGGTCCTTTGAAAGAAATCAAGAACTACATATAAGGAGAACATCCCTATGACAATCGCCGTCATTGCCGGAACGCCGGTGGACACCCAAATGGGCGTGGAGCTATTAAATGGAAAAGGCGTAGAGGCCCTGGGCTTTCCCGTCTCCCGGACCCCGGAGGAGCAGACTGCCTTCCAGGTGGGCTCCCAGTCCGCCCGGGAGGAGGCCGTGGGAGCTATTTTGGATCAAATCAAAGCCCGAGGCTTAGAGCGGGTGCTGGTTTACTGCAACTCCCTCAGCGCGGCCATTGATGCTCACGCCCTGGCGGAGGCCCGGGGTCTCCGGGCCTGGACCCCCATGGACGTTTACGGCGAGCTGGCCTGCCGGTACCGCCGGATGGGGGTCCTGGCCGCCAACTGCCAGGGAGCCGCCGGGGTGGAGCGGGCCATGGTGAACGCCTCCCCCGAGACCTTGGTCCTTGGCGCGGCGGACCTGGGGCTGGTGCTGGGGGTGGAGGCCGGCGCACCGCCGGAGGAGCTGGTGGAGCGCTGCGGCCTGGAGCATCTCCTGCGCTTTTTTGAGGACAACGGCGCGGAGGCGGTGGTGCTGGGCTGCACCCACTTCCCCTATGTGAAGGAGGCCCTGCAAAGGCGGACAAGCCTCCCCATCCTGGACCCGGCGGAGCGGCTGGCGGAGCTGGTTCTGGAGGGTTGACAGCGCAGCCGGGGGAAGGATATACTGGAAAAAACCGAAAAAAGGAGGACGTTGTCATGTCGATAGACTACGGCGATCTGGCCGTTGCCTTCCGGGGAAAGGCGGAGGACCTGCGGGCCTTGGGCCCGGCGGCGGAGAAGTGGCTGAAAAAGCAGGACACCGCGGACTGGGACCAGACGCTGGTGGAGGAAATCCAGAGCTTTGCCGGGATGTTCGCCCTGGAGGGCCGGGACGGCGGCGAGGCGGTCCTGGTGGAAACGGGAGCGTATTTTACCCATTACGTAGGCTACAACCTCTGGTGCGTCAACGCGATGTCCAAGGCCTGCCCTGCCGTGGAGGTGGCCGCCGTGACGAAGGTCAGCAACTCCGTGACGGATGTACCGCAGTGGCTCGCCTATTTTTCCCCTGCCGGGAAGAAGGGCATCGCCAGCGGAAATTCCCCCGATGATATGATTTGGAAGGGGGCGGAATCGCGCTGGGCTGATAAGCGGCGTTCTTTTGAGTTCTGCCAGGTGGAGGACTATGAGGGGGCAGTCCATGAGCTGGATGTCTCCGGAGCGCGGGGCAATTACAACTTTGGCTGTACGGCCCTGGTTCTGCGCTCCCCCAAACATATCTGGAAATTTGCGAATGTCCGCCTTTATTTCTGCGACTGGTACGGGGATCAACCGTATCCGCCCATCCAAGCTGATGAAAAAAGATGCCGGGAGCTGGAAGAACAGTTCCAGGGCGTTTATGCCTGCGCGGACTTTTTTGGCTGCGCGAAAGAGCCCGGCGCCGCTAAGTGGAGCTGGGAGGACAGCGAGCCGATGAAGGAGCTGCCGGACGGCGCGGACGAATTCATACTGGGCATTTTCAAGCTGCTTCTGCCTAAGGTTGACATCACCATTAAAAAGCGGGACGGACGGCGGTTCTATTTTGATGGGAAGGGAAACGAGTACCTCTTCCTGGGCAGCGTGGACCGTTCCACGATCCGAACGGTGAAGGGCTATCTATGGGAGTTCCCGCCCGACGCCGTCTGGGCCATTGAGTGGGCCAAGGACATTCGGTTTTAACAGCCCTCTTTTGCCCGCTTCAAAGACAAAGATTACCGAAACAAACGATTACGGACCGCCCTTTCCCACCGGGAGGGCGGTTTTTTCGGCACAAACAGGCCGGGGAAGGGGCCGGAAGCGTAAAGGTTTCGCAAGAAACGGCAAAATTACCAGAAAAAAAGCAGTTCACAGACTGGACATTTTTAGAAGCATGGTGTACAATGTAAGGAAGTATGTGATAGTCTGTCCAGGCAGGTCAGCCGTCCCGACGGTGGGCGGTCCTTCCGTCCGCGCCCGGGCCGCTGTCAGGAGTAAAAAATGAGGTGAAATAATGGCACAAGCGTTCTTCGGCGGCGTTCATCCCCACGACATGAAAGCCGCGACCAATGAAAAGGCCATCGAACAGCTGCCCGCTCCGGCACAGGTGGTCATTCCCATGTCCCAGCACTTCGGCGCGCCATGCACCCCCCTGGTGAAGGCCGGCGACCATGTGAAGGTGGGCCAGAAGATCGGCGAGTTCCGCGGTCTCGGCGCCCCCATCCACGCCAGCGTCTCCGGCACCGTCAAGGCGGTGGAGCCCCGGCCCTATTCCATGGGCGGAAACGTCATGTCCGTGGTCATTGACAACGACGGACAGGACGAGGTCAGCGAGGAGGTCCAGGCCCCCGCGAACCCGGACGCCCTGAGCGTGGACGAGATGGTGGAAATCGTGAAAAACGCCGGCATCGTCGGCATGGGCGGCGCCACCTTCCCCACCCACGTGAAAATTTCCGGCGGCATCGGAAAAGTGGACACCGTGATCATCAACGGCGCAGAGTGCGAACCCTACATCACCGGCGACCACCGGGCCATGCTGGAGCGCTCCGAGGAGATCATCGGCGGCGCGACCTACCTCGCCAAGATGTTCGGCGTGGAAAAAGTGGTCATCGGCGTGGAGGTCAACAAACAAAACGGCATCGACCAGCTGAACAAAACCATTGCCGAAAAGCACGCCCCCGTGGTGGTGGAGGGTCTCCGCTGCCGCTACCCCCAGGGCGGTGAAAAGCAGCTCTGCCAGGCCATCACCGGCAAGCAGGTGCCCCCGGGCGGGCTGCCCAGCAACATCGGCTGCGCGGTATTCAATATCAATACCACCTGTGCCATTTTCAAGGCGATTACCACGGGAATGCCTGTGGTGAAAAAGGTGGTGACGGTCTCCGGCTCCGGCGTGGTGGAGCCCAAGAATATCGAGTGCCCCATCGGCACCCCCGTCTCTTTGCTCTTCGACTTCTGCGGCGGGCTGAAGGACGGCACCTATAAGCTCATCGCCGGCGGCCCCATGATGGGCATGGCCCAGTACACCGCCGACATCCCCGTGGCCAAGGGCACGGGCTGCATGCTGGCCTTCTGCGAGAAGGAAGAGCAGACCGTGGAGCATCCCCAGTGCATCCGCTGTGGCAAGTGCGTGGGCGTGTGCCCCATGCACCTGGAGCCCCTGTTCCTGTACCAGTATGCCTCCAAGGGCCTGGTGGACGAACTGAACGACGCCCACATCATGGACTGCATGGAGTGCGGCGCCTGCGCCTACACCTGCCCCGCCCGGCTGCACCTGACCCATATGTTCAAAACCGGCAAGCAGCTGGTGAAGGACGCCGCGGCCAAGGCCAAGGCCGCTGCCGAGGCAAAAAAAGCCGCCGATGAGGCGAAAAAGGAGGTTGTCAACAAATGACGGACTATAAAAATCTCAAGCTGATCGCCACCTCCTCGCCCCATATCCGCGGAAGCGAGACCACCCAGGGTATCATGAAGGATGTTATCATCGCCATGCTGCCTGCCCTGGCTTACGCCTGCTTCAACTTTGGCCTCCGGGCTCTGACGCTGACCCTGGTGTCCGTGGCCGGGTGCGTGTTCTTCGAGTGGCTGTACCGCAAGGTTATGAAGAAGCCGCAGTCCTTCCAGGACCTCTCTGCCGTTGTCACCGGCATGCTGCTGGCTTTCGTCAGCCCCGTGCAGATTCCCTATTGGATGATTCTCATTGGCGACGCCTTCGCCATCATCATTGTCAAGCAGCTCTTCGGCGGCATTGGCAAAAACTTCGTGAACCCCGCCCTGGCGGGCCGGGCCGTGCTGCTGGCCAGCTACGCCGGGTCCATGACCACCTGGGTGGACCCCGCCATGAATCAAGCGGCCCTGTTTGGGTCCAACGTGGACATCGTCACCGCCGCCACCCCCCTGGCCTATATGAAGGGCACGGACCCCGTGGCCCTGGCCGAGAGCTTTGGAAACCTCACGGGTACATACAGCGTCGGCCAGATGTTCATGGGCCAGATCGGCGGCTCCCTGGGCGAGGTCTCCGCGCTGATGCTGATTATCGGCGGCGCGTACCTCATCTGGCGGAAGGTCATCAACTGGCAGACTCCCGCGGCCTACATCGGCACCGTGGCCGTCCTCACCTTCCTGTTCCCCAAGGCCGGCAGCAGCCTGGACTGGATGCTGTACAGCATCTTCGGCGGCGGCCTCATGCTGGGCGCGTTCTTCATGGCTACCGACTACGCCACCTCCCCCGTCACCAAGAAGGGCCAGCTGATCTTCGGCGTGGGCTGCGGCCTCTTCACCGTACTGATCCGCTACTTCGGGTCCTATAACGAGGGCGTGTGCTACTCCATCATGGTCATGAACCTGTTTGTGCCCTTCATTGACAAGTACACCAAGCCCGTGCGCTTCGGCGTTGTGAAATCCGACAAGAAGGAGGGGGCCGCGAAATGAGCACCAAGAGCAAGGAAAAGGTCCAGATGGACCCCGCGTACATTATCAAATTGACCGTCACGCTGCTGGTCACCTGTGTGGTTGTGGCGGCGGCCCTGGGCGGCGTCAACGCCGTCACCGAGGAAAAAATCGACGCCATCAACTGGGCAAACACCGTCGCGGCCATGAAAGCCGTGGTGGCGGACCCGGACAACACCACCTTCTCCGATGAGCTGCCCCTCACCGACGAGATGACCGCCGCCTCCGGCAGCGTCACCCTGGACTCCGTGTATGAGGTCCAGGTGGGCGGCGCCGGCGCGGGCTACGCCATCAAGGTGGTAGCCAGCGGCTCCCAGGGCAAGATTGAAATGATGGTGGGCGTGGACGGGGAAGGAACCGTCACCGGCGTGTCCATCGTCAAAAACGCGGAAACCGCCGGAATTGGCTCCAAGGTCATGACCAACATGCCCACCGCCTCCGGCGTAGGCGTGCTGAGCCAGTTCGAGGGCAAGAGCGCCGCCGACGCGCCCCTGACCGTGGGGGCCAACGTGGACGCCATCTCCGGCGCCACCGTGTCCACCCGGGGCGTGGCCAACGGCGTCAACGCCGCGCTGGCTGTGGCCGGCGTGATGGGCTGAGAAAGGGGGAGCTGAAACATGAATCTTGGTAAACAGTTGAAAGAGGGCCTGCTGACCCAAAACCCCGTTCTGGTGCAGATGCTGGGCCTGTGCTCCACCATGGCCATCACCACCTCCATCATGAACGGCTTGGGCATGGGCGTGTCCGTGCTCATCATCCTGACGGCCTCCAACGTGGTTATCTCCGCCATCCGCAAGATCGTCCCGGACAAAATCCGTATCGCCATGTTCATCGTGGTCATCGCGGGCTTCGTTACCTGCGTGGATCTGCTGCTCCAGGCGTTTGTCCCCGCCATTGCCGCCTCCCTGGGCGTGTTCATTCCGCTGATCGTGGTGAACTGCATCATCCTGGGCCGGGCGGAGGCCTTCTCCTATAAGAACGGCGTGGGCGCTTCCTTCTTTGACGGCATCTTCCAGGGCCTGGGCTACACCCTCGTCCTGCTGGCGATGTGTTTCATCCGGGAGCTGCTGGGCGCGGGGACCCTGGCGGGCTTCCGCATCATCCCGGAGCAGTTCCCCATCGGCATTCTGACTCTGCCCGTGGGCGGTTTCCTGGTGCTGGGCTTCCTCATCGCCGCCATGCAGTGGGCGCTGTCCAAGAGTAAGGAGGGCAAGTAAATGGATCAAATTTCAAGATTGCTGGCCATTACGCTGGCCGCCATTCTGGCGAATAACTTCATCTTCTCCCAGTTCCTGGGCATCTGCCCCTTCCTGGGCGTTTCCAAGAAGGTGGATACCGCCGTGGGCATGGGCTTCGCCGTGACCTTCGTCATGGGTCTGGCCTCCGCCATCACCTGGGCGGTGAACAACTTCATCCTGGTGCCTCTGGACCTGATGTACATGCAGACGGTGGCCTTCATCCTGGTCATCGCCTCCCTGGTGCAGTTCATCGAGATGTTCCTCCAGAAGTCCATGCCCTCCCTGTATACGGCCCTGGGCGTGTACCTGCCCCTGATCACCACCAACTGCGCGGTGCTGGGCGTTGCGCTGCTGAACATCCAGGAGAGCTATAACTTCATCGAGTCCGTGGTCTACGGCATCACCGGCGGCATCGGCTTCCTGGTTGCCATCGTGCTGTTTGCCAGCATCCGGGAACGGCTGGTCTTTGCCGAGTATCCCAAGAGCTTCGACGGATTCCCCATCGCACTGGTTACCGCCGGCCTCATGGCCCTGGCGTTCATGGGCTTCTCCGGCCTGAAGATTTGGTAAGGGGGGCGTTCTGATGAATATTTTATTTGCGGTGGCCGTCCTGGGTGTTCTGGGTGCGATCTTCGGCCTGGTCCTGGCCGTGGCCTCCAAGATTTTCGAGGTAAAGAAGGACCCCCGTGAGGAAGCGATTCTGGGCCTGCTGGCCGGCGCCAACTGCGGCGGCTGCGGCTATCCCGGCTGCGGCGGTTGCGCCGCCGCCATCCTGGCGGGGGAGGCCCCCGTCACCGCCTGCGCCCCCGCCGGGGCGGAAAACGCTGCCGCCATTGCCAAGATCATGGGGATGGAGGCCCCCACCGGCGAGCGGCAGGTGGCTTTCGTCCGCTGCACCGGCGGCGTGAACGCGAAAAAGCGCTTTGACTACGTGGGCGTCAAGGACTGCATCTCCGCGACGAAGGTCGCGGGCGGCCCCCTGGAGTGCGCTTTCGGCTGCCTGGGCTTCGGCTCCTGCGTGGCCGCGTGCCAGTTCGGCGCCATGTCCATCGGCCCCGGCGGCACCGCCGTGGTGGACCCGGACAAGTGCACCGCCTGCATGGCTTGTGCCAGCGCCTGCCCCCGGCACCTGATTACCTCCGTCCCCGTGTCCAAGAAGGTCCACGTGGGCTGTGCCAACCAGGACAAGGGTAAGGCGGCTATGAGTGTCTGCTCCACCTCCTGCATCGGCTGTGGCTTGTGCCAGAAGGAATGCAAAAAAGACGCCATCCATGTGGAAAACGGCGTAGCGATCATCGACTACGACAAATGCGTGGGCTGCAAGCTCTGCACCAAGGTCTGCCCTAGAGACGCCATTCTTCCCGTGGCAACTGCCGAGGAGAAGGAAAAGTACAAGGCCATCAAGAAGGCTCAGGCCGAAAAGGCCAAGGCCGCGGCGGAAGCCAAAGCTGCGGAGCCCGCTGGAAAGTAACCCTTCAAGATGCTGGAAAACGCCCCGGACTCAGGTCCGGGGCGTTTTTTCGCCCTTCAAGGTTGACCTGGATTTTTATGGAATTTATCGAAGGGCCTTGTATTTTGCCGGAAGCTGGTATATGATAAGGGCGTCCTCGGCCAAGGCCGGAAGGACAAAGGCAGAGTAGGGACACGCGTGTCAAAGTGCCGGAGAGACGGGGAGTTGCTCTTTGGACGAAGGAAGAAATTCCGCAGTGCGCGTCCCGCATCCCGCTGCCGCATATGGGAACGGGCTTCCTCTGTGCGGCGTGCTGCCGCAATTTTAGAGGAGGTTTTTGTTATGCCCAAAAGAAATGTAAAACGGATGTGCTACGCCGCTCTGCTGGCGGCCATGTACCTGCCCCTGTCGCTCTATGCGGCGGTGCAGGTGGGGAATGTGCGGATTTCCTTCGGCTCCCTGCCGGTGGTGGCGGCCGCCCTGCTCTTCGGCCCGGTGGACGCGGTAATCGTGGCCATGGTGGGCGAATTTTTCAAACAGCTTTTGACCTACGGCGTTACCTACACCACTGTGCTGTATCTAATCCCCCCGGCCCTCCGGGGCCTGGTGGTGGGCCTGGGGGCCCTTGCGCTGCTGTCCCTCCGGGGCCAGCGGCTGGAGGAGCGGCGGATGCTTTGCTATGCTGTTTGCATCGTGGCGGCGGTCTGCACCACCCTGGGAAACACCCTGGTGAACTGGCTGGACAGCGTGTTGATGGGGTACTATTTTCCGGGCCTGATTCTGGGGGATTTTGTCTGGCGGCTCATCGTGGGCATGATCAACGCCGTGGTGATGTCCTCCCTGGCAATTCCCCTGGTGAAGGCGCTCCGGCAGCGGAACGTGGTCAGCCTGTAAGGGAGGCGGCTTTATGACGGGAGAAGAGGCCGTAGCCTACGTCTGGTCCCACGGCTGGGAGGCCCATGCCCCGGGCCTGGGCCGCGTCCGGGAGCTGCTGCGCCGCCTGGGGGACCCCCAGAAGGGGCTGAAATTTATCCACGCGGCGGGCACCAACGGCAAGGGCAGCGTCTGCGCCTGTCTTGCCTCCGTGCTGGAAGCGGCGGGGTATCGGGTGGGGCTGAACACGTCCCCCCATCTGGAACGCTTTCATGAGCGCATCCGGGTGAACGGGGAAGAAGTCAGCGACAGTGAGCTTGGGGCAGTGATGGACCAGGTCCGCCCTGCGGCGGAGGCCATGGCGGAGCATCCCACGGAGTTCGAGCTGATCACCGCCGCCGCCTTCCTGCACTTTCAAAAGCAGGACTGTGATCTCGTGGTCCTGGAGACCGGCCTGGGAGGGGCCCTGGACGCCTCCAACGTCATCGAAACCCCGGAGCTGGCGGTCCTCACTGCCATGGGCATGGACCACGCCGCCATTCTGGGCCCTACCCTCCGGGATATCGCCGCCGCCAAGGCGGGGATCATCAAGCCGGGTGGAACCGTGGTCAGCCGGGGGGGGTGTCCCCAGGCGGACGAGGTGTTTCGCCGGACCTGCCAAGAGCAGGGGGCGGACTTGACGGAGCTGGACCTCTCCCGGCTGCGGGTCCAGCGGCTGGACCTGGAGGGCGCGGTTTTCGATTTCGCCCCCTGGGAGAACCTGACCATCCCCCTGGCGGGGGCCTATCAGGCGGAGAACGCCGCCCTGGCCCTGACGGCCCTGGAAATCCTGCGGGAGAAGGGGTGGCGCGTGCTGGAGGAGGCCGTCCGCCAAGGACTGGCGGCGGTCCGCTGGCCGGGGCGCTTTGAGGTCCTGGGGAAACGCCCCGTTTTCCTCCTGGACGGCGCCCACAACGCCCACGGCATGTGCGCAACAGCGGAGAGCCTGCGGGCCCTCTTTCCCGGGAAACGACTGACCTTCCTCCTGGGCGTCCTGGCGGACAAGGACGCCGGGGAGATGCTGGACCTGTTGGCCCCCCTGGCGGAGCGGGCCTTTGTCCTCCGGCCCGACAGCCCCCGGGCCATGGACCCGGCGGCGCTGTGCGCCCTTCTGGCGGAGCGCGGGGTGGAAGCCCGGCCCTGCGTTTCGGTAGAAGAGGGGCTGAACGCCGCCCTGGCGGCAGCGGGAGAAGCGGGAGCGGTCTGCGCCCTGGGCTCCTTGTACCTCTGCGGCGAGGTCCGCGCCGCCTGGTTTAAAAGACGCTAAAAAAGGGAAAACACCGCCCGGCGGCTTGACAAGCCGGGCGGATACCTTTATGATAAGGAAGAATCTACATTTTGTCACGGCGGCGGACCGTCATTTCCGTCACTATGCCCAGGGCGGCAGGAGAGGAGGCGGATTGCCATGGAACAGATTACCAGCAAGACGAATCCCCTCTGCGTCCACCTGCGGAAGCTGGCCTCCTCCCGTTCCTACCGCGAGGAAACGGGAGAATTTTTGTGCGACAGCCCCAAGCTCCTCCGGGAGGCGGCGCTGTGGGGCGTGCCGATCCAGGCCCTGCTGTACACAGAGGGGACAGAGCTGCCCCGGGAGCTGGCAGAGCGCATTTCCCGGATAGTCCAGGTCAGCGAAAGTGTCATGCGCTCCGTCAGTCCCATGGAGACCCCCCAGGGGGTCGTCTTTTCCTGCCGTTTCCCCAGCGGCGGCCCGCCGGAGCGGCTGGAGCCGGACGCTCGGGGGCGGATGCGGTATCTGGTGCTGGACGGAGTGCAGGACCCCGGCAACGTGGGCACCATCCTTCGCACGGCGGATGCCTTCGGGGCCGCGGTGATTCTGCTTCCCGGCTGTGCGGACCTCTATAATCCCAAAACGGTCCGGGCGGGGATGGGCGTCCATTTCCGCTCCGTCCTCCACCGCTGTACGCTGGAGGAGCTGACAGCCCTGTTGAAGGCGGCGGACCTGCCCCTCTACGGCGCGGCCCTTCGAGAGGATACCGCCGACGTGCGGGAGGTGGACCTGGGCCGCTGCGCCATGGCCGTGGGCAGCGAGGGCCGGGGCCTCTCGGCGGCGGTGCTGGCGGTCTGTGACCGGACGATTCGGATTCCCATGGACCCCCGATGCGAGTCTTTAAATGCCGCCTCGGCGGCCTCGGTGCTGCTGTGGGAGGCGGCCCGGGGAGAAATTTAAAAAATTGACGCTTGCATTTTGGGTTTATTTAATATAGTATAAAGGACCTTGGAACAAAGACCCTGGGCAGAAGGAGGGGCGGGACATGCTGAAATACTGGGTGTGGCTGGCGGAGCTGCCGGGCTTGAAGGGCCCGGAGCGGCTGGCGCTTCTGCGGCACTTCGGCTCGCCGGAGGATATCTTCTTTGCCGACCGGGAGGAACTGCTCCTGACGGAGGACCTGCCTCCGGCTCGGGCGGAGCTGGCCCTGAACCACGACCTCTCCGAGGCCGACCGCATTTTGGCGGACTGCCAGCGGCTGGGACAGCGCATCCTGACCATTCAGGACGCGGAGTATCCCCATCGCCTGCGGAACATCTTCGACCCGCCTTTGACCCTCTATGTCCGGGGCCATATGCCCGTCATGGACGAGGAAGCGGCCATTGCGGTGGTAGGCACCCGGGAATGTACGCCCTACGGAACCGCCTGCGGAGAGCGGCTGGGCCGGGAGCTGGCGGCCTCCGGCGCGGTGGTGGTGACGGGTCTGGCCCGAGGCGTGGATTCTGCCGCCGCCCGGGGAGCCCTCCGGGCGGGAGGGACCGTCGTGGGTGTGACCGGCGGCGGTCTGGATGTCGTCTATCCCCCGGAGAATGGGGACCTGTACGCCGACGTGGCCGCCACGGGGGTGCTGTTGTCTGAATATCCGCCGGGCTCCCCGCCGGATAAAGCCCACTTTCCCGTCCGAAACCGAATTATGTCCGGCCTTAGCGTAGCGGCGCTGGTGGTGGAGGCCCCGGAGCGCAGCGGCGCGCTGATCACTGCCCGTCTGGCCCTGGAGCAGGGCCGGGAGGTCTATGCCGTCCCCGGTCCCATCGACGCTCCAGACAGCGTGGGCTGCAACCGCCTGATTCGGGACGGTGCGGGCCTGGCGGCGGAGGGCTGGGACATCCTGCGGGATTTCCAGGAGCGTTTCCCGGACAAACTGCGCCCGGTCAAGGACCTCCCGTCCTGGACGCCCCTGCCCACCCGGCGGCGGGCCGCGCCGGAGCCCCGGCGGAGGCCGGAGGCCGCCCCAGAGCAGGCGGAGGCCAAGACAGCCTCCCGGACCGTGAGCCAGTCGGGCCTGACCGACGACCAGATGGCCCTTTTGCGGATCCTGGATTTGGAGAAGCCCATTCAGGTGGACGACCTGATTCAAAGCACCGGCATTCCCGCCCGGCGGGTCTCGTCGGCCTTGACCATGCTGGAAATTGACGGCATGGTGAGCCAGCACGACGGCAAGCGGTACACCCGCACCGTGACGCTGGCGGAATAACGCGAATTTCATCCCTCTCCCGCAGGGCGGGAAACAACGGAGGTAGCTATGGCAAAGCAGTATTTGGTCATCGTGGAATCCCCGGCGAAGGCCAAGACCATCGGAAAGTATCTGGGGAAGGAGTACACCGTCAAGGCCTGTATGGGCCACCTGCGGGATTTGCCCAAGAGCAAGCTGGGCGTGGACCCGGAGCAGGATTTTGAGCCGGTTTACCAGCCCATCAAGGGCAAGGAAGATATCATCAAGGACCTGAAAAAATCTGCCAAGGCGGCGGACACCGTGTTTCTGGCAACCGACCCGGACCGGGAGGGGGAGGCCATCTCCTGGCACTTAAAGCACCTTCTGGACCTGTCGGACGAAAAGACCCGGCGGGTGACCTTCAACGAAATCACAAAAAAAGTGGTCCAGGAGAGCATCCAGTCCCCCCGGGCCATCGACCAGAATCTGGTGGACGCCCAGCAGGCCCGGCGCATCCTGGACCGGCTGGTGGGCTATGAGTTGAGCCCCCTCCTGTGGAAAAAGGTCCGCCGGGGCCTCTCCGCTGGGCGGGTTCAGTCCGTGGCCACCCGGATGGTGGACGACCGGGAACGGGAAATCGAGGCCTTTGAGCCCGAGGAGTACTGGACCTTGGACGCGAACCTCCTGGGCGGACACAAGCCCTTTGCCGCCCGCTACCACGGGAAGGACGGGAAGAAGGCGGAGCTGAAAAGCCAGGCCGAGGTGGACGCGGTGATCCGGGAGACGGAAAACGCCGCCTTCTCGGTGAAAAGCGTGAAGCGCACCGACAAACAGCGCAGCCCCTCGCCCCCCTTCACCACCTCCACCATGCAGCAGGAGGCCTCCCGAAAATTGAGCATGACCCCCCGGCGGACCATGGCCATCGCCCAG
This sequence comes from uncultured Oscillibacter sp., assembly GCA_910587705.1. Taxonomy (GTDB): domain Bacteria; phylum Bacillota; class Clostridia; order Oscillospirales; family Oscillospiraceae; genus Oscillibacter. Next base: position 53,637 of record CAJUMX010000011.1, on the reverse strand, counting down.
CAGCTCTACGAGGGCGTGGACATCGCCGGAGAGGGCACCGTGGGCCTCATCACCTATATGCGTACCGACTCCCTGCGCCTTTCCGAGGAGGCCCTGGCGGAGGCCAAGAGCTTCATCCTGGGCCGCTACGGAGACGCCTACGCCAAAACCAACCGCTATAAGGCCAAGGCCAATGCCCAGGACGCCCACGAGGCCATCCGCCCCAGCAACGTCCGCTGGACCCCGGAGGATTTGAAAGCCGACCTCACCGGGGAACAGTACCGGCTCTACCGCCTGATTTGGAGCCGCTTCGTGGCCTGCCAGATGTCCAACGCCGTGTACGACAGCGTGTCCGTGGAGATCGAGGCCAGGAGCCATGACTTCCGGGCCAGCTCCTCCAGCCTGAAATTCGCGGGCTACACCGCCGTTTATGAAGAGGGCAAGGACGAGGAGAAGGAGGAGAAGGAATCCCCCCTGCCGGAGCTCCAGGAGGGAGACGCCCTGGAGCTGAAGGGCTTTGCCCCCAGCCAGCACTTCACCCAGCCCCCCGCCCGGTATACCGACGCCTCCCTCATCCGGGCCATGGAAGAGCAGGGCATCGGGCGGCCTTCCACCTACGCCCCCACCGTGTCCACCATTCTGGACCGGATGTACGTGGAAAAAGAGGGCAAGTATTTAAAAATCACCAACCTGGGCCGGGTGGTGACGGAGCTGATGAAGGATAAATTCACCGACATCGCCGACTTGAAATTCACCGCCCACATGGAGGAGAAGCTGGACTCCGTGGAGGGGGGAAGCATCCCCTGGAAGGGGGTCCTGCGGGACTTCTACGGGGACTTCGACAAGAACCTCAAGCAGGCGGAGCAGGACCTGGAGGGCGTGCGCATCAAGGTGCCCGACGAGGTGTCCACGGAAGTGTGTCCCGAATGCGGGCGGAACCTGGTGGTGAAAATGGGCCGGTTCGGCCGCTTCCTGGCCTGTCCCGGCTTCCCGGATTGTAGCTTTACCATGCCCCTGGTGGTGGAGATGCCGGGCCGCTGTCCCAAGTGCGGCGGGCGGCTGATGAAGCGGACGGGAAAGAGCAAGAAAAACGGGAAGCAGTACACCTACTACTGCTGTGAGCACACCACCAGCAAGGTGGAGGCGGACAAATGCGATTTCATGACCTGGGACGTGCCGGTGAAGGACGACTGTCCGGTCTGTGGGCAGACCATGTTCAAGAAGGCGGGCAAGGGTGCCCGGAAGCCCTTCTGCATCAACCCGGCGTGCTCCAACTTCCTGCCGGAGGATAAGCGGGGCTATCCCCGCTTCGCCGCCCGGAAGGAGGGGGAGGAGCCCCCCGCGGCGGAGGAAACGCCGGAGAAGTCCGCCGCAAAGAAACCGGCAGCCAAGGCCACCAAAGCGGCCGCGACCAAAAAGACAGCGGCCAAGACCACAAAAGCGGCCTCCGCCAAGAAACCGGCGGCGAAAACCACGAAAGCCTCCACGGCGAAAACGGCTGCGGCCAAGAAAACCACGGCGAAGAAGCCCGCCGCCAAGAAAACCACCGCCAAGAAGGCCGAGACGCCGGAGGAGGGCTAAGAGAGCTCTTTTGCGGCGGCAAAGGCGGCCTGGAACATGGCCTCCTGCTCCATGAGGGCACGGGCGTTCAAGGTAAGGATGTACTGCTGGAGAAGCGTCTGACAGCACTCCGGCAGGGCGGCGGATAGCGCACCGTAGAGCTGGGCAAGCTCGGCGGCATAGGCGTCCCGCTCGAAGCCGTCTATGTAGCGGTCCAGAGCGCAGGCGCGAAGTTCGTCGCAGATGGTTTGCATTAAGGGTGACATGGGGTTGCCTCCAATCTGAAACTTAGTTGCATATTATTATATATGCAACTAAGTTGCCTGTCAAGAGGAAATTATGGAGACTTTTGCAAAGCGGCTCAAAGGATTGCGAAAAGAGAAGAAACGGACCCAGGCACAGATGGCAAACTATCTGCAATGCAGTTTGCGGGCCTATCAGTATTATGAATCCGCAACACATTATCCTGAGATTCCCGATTTGTTGAAGCTGGCCGATTTTTTTGGAGTGTCTACCGACTATTTGTTGGGTAGGTCCCAAGAGAGATCGGTGGAAACCCGGGGGAGGGCGGACACATAGGTCTACAGGGTGTCCTATCAGGAGAAGGGCAATTCCGGAAGGAATGGGCCATGGATAGCATGGAGGTTCCGGGGGAATGGGCCGCCGAGGGCGGCGGCCCCTACGGTTCCGTTTATTGGAGCATCAGCGGCAGCGAAAAGAGGAGCTGGTCCATTCGATAACCTCCAAAACCCCCCGCTCAACCCGATTGCGCGTGGGAAGTCATTCCGGCTCCGCCGATCATTCAGCCGCGCCCTCGTATCGTCCCCCGTTCCTTCTTTTTCTCTTTTGGACCGTGCACGGCCCGTTTTCTCGTTTTCTTCTGGAAGAAAAAGAGAAAATGGGGGGTGCAAAGAACCAGCCATCTTCATGGCTGAATTCCTCCCCCGCCCGCAAGGGCGACTACACCCCCCCACCTAGGAGGTGACCCCCATGCGGGTAACCGTAATCGGCGCCGGTCTAGCCGGCAGCGAAGCCGCCTGGCAGCTTGCCAGGAGCGGCATCCAAGTGACTCTTCGGGAGATGAAGCCCGAAAAAAAGACCCCCGCCCATGAGACGGCGTACTTCGCCGAGCTCTGCTGCTCCAACTCCCTGCGGAGCGACCAGCTGGAAAACGCCGTGGGCCTTCTCAAGGAGGAGCTCCGCCGCCTGGACTCCCTGATTTTGTCCTGCGCCGACGCCACCCGCGTGGAGGCGGGCGGAGCCCTGGCGGTGGACCGCCACGGCTTTGCAAGGCTGGTGACGGAGCGGATCGCGGGCCACCCCAACATCACCGTGGTCCCCGGGGAGGTCACCGAGCTCCCCGAGGGCGAGGTGGTGATTGCCTCCGGCCCCCTGACCTCCGACGCTCTGGCGGAACGCCTCCAGGCTTTGCTGGGGGACGATTCGGCCCTCCACTTCTACGACGCGGCGGCCCCCCTGGTCTCCGCCGAGAGCATCGACATGGAAAGGGCCTGGATGGGCTCCCGCTATGACCGGGGCACGGCGGACTATGTGAACTGCCCCATGTCCAAGGAGGAGTACGAGACCTTCTGGCAGGCCCTTACCACCGCCCAGGAGGCGGAGGTCCACGGCTTCGAGGATAAAAAGGTCTTTGAGGGCTGTATGCCCGTGGAGGTCATGGCCCGGCGGGGCCGGGAGACCCTTTGCTACGGGCCCTTGAAGCCCCGGGGCCTGACGGACCCCAGGACGGGGAAGGAGCCCTATGCCGTGGTCCAGCTCCGGCGGGATAACCAGGAGGGCAGCGTCTATAACCTGGTGGGCTTTCAGACCCACCTGCGCTTCCCGGAGCAGCGGCGGGTGTTCTCCATGATCCCCGCCCTCCACGACGCGGAGTTTCTCCGCTACGGGGTGATGCACCGCAATACCTTCTTGAACTCCCCCCGGCTTCTGGACCGCTATTACCGCCTTAAGGCGGAGCCCCGCATCTCCTTCGCCGGGCAGATGACTGGGGTGGAGGGGTATGTAGAATCCGCCGCCAGCGGCTTTTTGGTGGGGGTGGAGACGGCCCGGCGGCTCCGGGGACTGCCCCCGGTGGACTTCCCCCAGGAGACCGCCATCGGGGCCCTGGGACTGTATGTTTCCAACCAGTCCGTGGTGGCCTTCCAGCCCATGAACATCAACTTCGGCATCATGCCCCCTCTGGGCCACCGGGTCAAGGGGAAGCGGAACAAGAACGCGGAGCTCAGCCGCCGGTCCCTGGACATCATAGAGAAGCTGCGGGAGACCGTGCTGGAATAAACAGAAACGACACAGGGGAGGGTCAAGCATGAAAATCATCGTGGACGCCATGGGAGGAGACAACGCCCCGCTGGCCGTGGTCCAGGGGGCCCTGGAGGCCCATAGGGCCTATGGCACGGATGTGATCTTGGTGGGCCGGATGGCGGACATCCTGAAGGCCGTGGAGCAGTGTGGGGAGAAGAACCTTCCCTCCGGCGTGGAGCTTCGGGACGCCACGGAGGTGGTGGAAATCGCGGACGATCCCGCCACCGCCTTTAAAAAGAAAAAGGACTCCTCCCTGACAGTGGGCCTGAACCTGCTGAAAAACGGGGAAGGAGACGCCTTCGTCTCCGCCGGGTCCACGGGGGCCCTGCTGGCGGGGGCCACGCTGGTGGTCAAGCGCATCCGGGGCGTCCGCCGGGCAGCCATGGGGCCCGTCCTGCCCACGGCGGAGGGGCGCATGCTCCTGTGCGACTGTGGGGCCAACGCCGAGTGTACGCCGGAATACCTGCTCCAGTTCGCCTACCTGGGGAATTACTACGCCAAGCGGGTCCTGGGGGTGGAGCGGCCCCGGGTGGCTCTGCTGAACATCGGTGCGGAGTCGGAGAAGGGGGACGGCCTCCGTCAGGAGACCCACGCCCTGTTGAGCGAGGCGGCAAAGGCCGGACGGCTCCACTTTGTGGGGAATCTGGAGGCCAGCGACGCCATGCTGGGGGGGGCGGACGTGCTGGTGGCCGACGGCTTCACCGGGAACGTTATGCTGAAATCCCTGGAGGGCACCGCCAAGTTCCTTTTGAAGGAATTGAAGAAGGTGTTCCTCTCCAGCACGAGGACGAAGATCGCCGCGGGGCTGGTGAAGGGGGACCTGGCGGAGATGAAAAAGCTGCTGGACCCCAGCGAGGTGGGGGGGACCCCCTTCCTGGGCATCTCCAAGCCCGTCATCAAGGCCCACGGCTCTTCCGATGCCCGGGCCATCCGCAACGCCATCCTCCGGGCGGAGGAATACGCCGCCAGTGGCTTCATCACCGACGTGCAGGAGAACATTGAATTGATGAAAGTCGAGACGAACAGGCAAAATTTGCCGGATGCCCCTTGACAGAGCGGCGGCGGTTGCCGTATGATAGGCTTCATGAAAAGCCTGTCGTCTCAAGAGAGACAAGTCTATGAAGGAGTGAAACGGCAATGTCAAACGAAGAGATTTTAAAGGTCCTGCGAGAGCTGGTGGCGGAGCAGTTCGCCAAGGAGCCGGAGGATATTACCATGGACACCGCCTTTGAGGGAGACCTGGGGGCAGACTCTGTGGACCTGGTGGAGCTGGTCATGGCCATGGAAGAGGAGTTCGAGGTCGGTGAGATTGAGGAGGAGGAGCTTTCCTCCCTCAAGACCGTGGGCGACGCGGTGAACTACCTGGCCAATAAGCTGAATAAGTAAGCGCCTGCCTCTGACAGGCGCGGAGGAAGTCCGCCCCGTGAGTCTCCACGGGGCGTCCTTTCGGAGAGGACCGCTATGGAGGAACTGGAGAAAAAACTGAATTACACCTTTCAGAACCACGCGCTGCTGGAGGAGGCTCTGTGCCACAGCTCCTATGCCAACGAGCACCGGGCGGAGCGCCTGTCCAGCAACGAGCGCCTGGAGTTTCTGGGGGATTCGGTGCTGGGCTTCGTGACGGCGGAGTTCCTTTTCGCTCAGCACCCGGACCTGCCGGAGGGAGATTTGACCCGCATCCGGGCGGCCCTGGTCTGTGAGCAGAGCCTTTACGAGGTGGCCCGGAAGCTGAACCTGGGGGCCTATCTGCGCCTGGGCCGGGGCGAGGAGTCCGGCGGAGGCCGGACGAGGACCTCCATTCTGGCGGACGCTACGGAGGCGGTGTTTGCCGCGGTCTATCTGGATGGGGGCATTGCCGCCGCCTCGGCGCTGATTCACCGGGTACTGCTGGACGCGGAGCGGGAAGAGGTGGTGGAGGAGCGCCGCCGGGACTATAAGACGGCCCTCCAGGAGCTGGTCCAGCGTCAGGCGGATCAGGTGCTGATCTATCGCATGGTGGGGGAGCGAGGGCCGGATCACGCCAAGATTTTTGCGGCGGAGGTGCTGCTGAACGGCACGTCCATCGGCTCCGGCTCCGGCCACAGCAAGAAGGAGGCGGAGCAGGCCGCCGCCCGCAGCGCCTTGGAGCGCTTGTCTGAATAGGAAATCCCCGGTGGAGCGTATCCGCCGGGGATTTTTTGCGTTGAACTATACGGAGCGTTTTGAGATTAGGCCAACAGGGCGTTGATCTCCTCGATCTCCAGGTCCTGCAAGGCCCAGTTCACGCCATAGCCCACCACCTTGCTCAGCTCCCGGACCTGCTGGTCCACGTCTCGGGTGGTCACCGTCAGGGGGGTCTTTCCATGGCGAAGGCGGGTTTCGTCCAGCTCTGGGATGCCCGCCTCCTCCAGTAGATCCGCCGCCAGGGTGGCGGCGTCCACCACCGTGGGCACGCCGATGGCGAACACGGGAACTCCCAGGGTTTCTCTGTTCAGCGCCGCCCGGTGATTCCCCACGCCGGAGCCGGGGACAATCCCTGTGTCGGATAACTGCACCGTGGTGCACATCCGGCCCACCCGCCGGGCGGCCAGGGCGTCGATGACAATGACCAGGGAGGGCTTTACCTGCGCCACCAGACCCCGGACAGCCTCGGCGGATTCCACGCCGGTGGTGCCCAGCACTCCCGCCCGGAACACCGCCACAGGACGGAACCCGGCGAAGTGCTTGGGCATGGCGGCGATGAGATGCCGGGTGACCAGCACGTTGTCCGCCGCCAGGGGGCCCACGGCGTCCGGGGTCATGGCGGCATTTCCCAGGCCCACCACTAGGACGGGGCCCTCCTCCGGGAGCATCGCCTTTAATTGGGACCCCACCGCCCGAACGGCCCGCTCAAAAAAGTCCGCCTTTCGCTGCCAGAAGCTGGTGAGGTCAATGGTGAGGTAGCTCCCTTGGGGCTTCCCCAGGGCTTCCTCTCCCCGGTGGTCCAGGATGTCCACCCGGGTCACCGGATAGCCCTCCTCCCGGGATTTTGCCGCCTTGACGCCGGAGAGCCGGGTGGTTTTCTCCGCGGATTCCTGCCAGAGTTCCCGGGCCTCCAGGGCTAGGTCGGTGCGCTTTGCAAACATAGAGCCGCCTCCCAAACCGAAAATTTCTTGGGTTAGGGTTTGCGGAGGACGGCGAATTATGCGAAAAGCGCCTTGAAAAATTCAAGGCGCTTGTGTGACCAGGGGCAGGTCGACAATCGAAAGTTCCCGGCTCATAGCATACTGCATGGTGTATTGGGTGCCGCCGGGGGTGCCGTCGAAGGCGGCGATGAGCAGCGAGGCGTGGTCCACCATGTATCGGTCCCGCCGCTGCATGCAGTAAGGAGTGTACTTGGCGGAAACCAGCGTTTCAAAGTCGCAGGACCTTACCAGCGTTTCGTACCGCTCCCGTTGATCGAGGGCCCAGGCGCCCGCCTGGGTGGGGCAGGGGATGGCGGCCTCCACGGTGATGTCCGGGTGGTGCTGCCGAAGGGCCAGGACCGTTTCGCAGAAATAGAGATCACAGCCCAGAGCCATGCCGCAGAGGAAATGCCGGTAGCCCTCCTCATAGGCGGCCTCCGCCGCGTGGGCGATGCGCTGTTTCAGGGAGAGACAGCGGGGGTCCCTTTCGTTGTACCGCCAGGGCAGCTTTTCCGGGCGGTGGCCAGTGAAGCAGCAGCTAATTTGTCTGGACCGCATGGGGGACCTCCTTTCCGGCGGCGTGATGGAATGATTATAGAACATTCGTTCTGAAATGTAAAGCCTTTTCTTTTCCGGCGGGGAGGGGTATAATGGAGGACAAGCGGTGTTCCGCCGCAGGAAGGAGAGGATGGCATATGCTCTATTCCACCTTGTGCTATCTGGAGCGGGGAGACGAATATCTGATGCTCCACCGGGTGAAGAAGGCCCATGACGTGAACCAGGGGAAATGGATCGGCGTGGGAGGCAAGTTCCAGGACGGGGAGAGCCCGGAGGACTGCGTGCTCCGGGAGTGCTTCGAGGAGACGGGGCTGACTTTGACGGAGTACCGCTACCGGGGACTGGTGACCTTCGTTTCCGATCAAGCCCCTGCGGAGTACATGCACCTCTTCACTGCCTCCGCTTGGACCGGGACGCCACATCCCTGTGACGAGGGGGAGCTTCAATGGATCAAGAAGGCGGACCTCCTGTCTCTGCCGTTGTGGGAGGGGGACAAGATATTCCTCCGCCTTCTGGAGGAGGATGCGCCCTTCTTCTCCTTGAAGCTCCGCTACCAGCGGGACAAGCTGACGGCGGCGGTGCTGAACGGACAGGCCCTTTGAGGAAAAAAGCCGCCTGGTTGAGGCGGCTTGGAGGCGCTTAGGTTTCCCGGTGCTCCCGGAGGGCGGCTTCCCATTTCTCCCGGTCCGCCTCCGTCAGAGGGCGGATCACCCGGCAGGGAGTTCCCCCGGCCACCACCCGGGGTGGGATATCCCGATTGACCACAGACCCGGCGGCGATGACAGAGCCCTCTCCGATGGTAACGCCAGGGAGAATCACCACGTTGCCCCCAATCCACACGTTGTCCTCAATGGTGACGGAGTGGCCATACTCCAGGTCCGTGTTCCGCACCTCCGGCACCATGGGGTGGTTCACGGTATAGATGCAGACCCGGGGGGCGATGTAGACCCGGCTGCCGATGGTGATGGGGGCGATGTCCAGGAAGATGCAGTCGTAGTTGGCGAAGAAATAGTCCCCCACAGAAATCTGGGTACCGTAGTCACAGCGGAAGTTGGACTCCACCCAGGCGTCCTTTCCGGCGTGGCCGAAGAGCTCCCGGATGGTAGTGTCCCGGCCCTGGAAGTCGTCCGGGGCCAGGGTGTTTAGCCGGTGGCAGAGCCGCTTGGCCCGCATCCGGGCCTCCGTCAGCTCCGGGTCCGGGGGATAGTAGAGCTTGCCCGCCAGACGCTTTTCCTGTTCCGTCATGGGAATCCCTCCTGTTAAATCGTTTGACCCATCATAGCAGAATGGCAAGGCCCGGTCAAGAAAAGCCTTGCAATTTTCGGGGAATTTGGTATATAGTAGGAGAAAGCGCCGAAAAAAGGCGGAGCCGAAGCTCCGCCCTTTTCAAGGCTAAGATATCTCTCTTTGGGAAAACTGGACTTACAGCGTCTCCTTCCGCTTGGGGGAGTTGATGGCCACCAGCCAGGACACCAGCAGGATCACCGCGCCGATGCAATAGCCGATATAGTAGACGCTCTGTCCCTGGGTCTCGGCGTCCATGGTGAAGAAGTCGCCGATCTGGCCGCCCAGGATGAAGGCCATGGCAATGGGGACAATGAATTTCAGGCAGATGTCCATGAACCTGTTCAGCCAGTGAATCTGCTCCGCGCCGTGGTGAATTTCGTCGGTGATGGGCTTGGTCCGCAGCTCCCAGCCAATCATGATGCTCATAATCAGCGCGCCGGCGGGCATGGCCAGACCCTCGGACAGGGCGTCCATGAAGTCCAGCCAGCAGTCGTTCCAGGGGCCGACGCCGATCATTTTCTGGAAGGGGACCCACACGCCGTTGCTGCCCAGGCCGTCCACAGCCACCAGAGCGGCCTCCACCATGATGGCGACGCACACCCAGAACACGGTCTTGGAGCGGTTGCCCTGCTTGCCCTTGCTCTCCGCGTGGTCTAGCAGGAAGGTGACGACCACCTCGATCAGGGCGATGGCGGAGGAAATGGCGGCCACCAGCACGAACAGGTAGAAGATCACGCCGAACAGGGGGCCGATGGCGCCCATGGCCTGGAACACGTCCTGAAGGGTGATGAACAGCAGCTTGGGACCGCTGAGGGTGGCGCTGGGGCCGTAGGTCGCCACGGCGGCGGGGATAACGGCGATGCCCGCCATGATGGCCACCAGGGTGTCCGCAAAAACCACCACCACGGAGTTCTTCACGATGTTCTGGGATTTCTTCATATAGGAGCCGTAGGTGATGGTGATGCCCATGGCCAGGGACAGGGAAAAGAACATCTGCCCGCCGGCGGTGGCCAAGACGGAGATGATGCTGGGCGCCTCCTCAATGAAGCCCGCCTGCACCGCGTAGCCGGGGAGGAACATGAATTTCAGGCCCTCCGCCGCGCCGGGCAGGGTGACGGAACGGATGATGATGATGACCAGCATCACGAACAGGGCGGGCATGCCCACGTTGTTGAACTTCTCAATGCCCCCGGAGATGCCACCCCGGTTGATGAGGTAGCAGATGATCATGAACAGGAAGGTGAACATGACGCAGCCGAAGGGATTGGTCAGCATGGAGCCGAACAGATCCGCGCCGGCCTTGATCTCCGCCCCGCCGAAAGCCAGGTTGCTCAGGTTCAGGGACATGTACTCAATGCAGTAGCCGCCCAGAACCGTGTAGAAGCTCAAAATGACGAAGGGGGAGAACACCGCCAGCCAGCCCACCCACTTAAAGCGCGCGGACAGGGCATGGTAAGCGCCGATGGTGCCCTTGCCGGTTTTCCGGCCCATGGCCAGCTCGCTCATCATGATGCTGAAGCCCACGAAGATGGCCAGCAGCACATAGACGACCAGGAATGCGAAGCCACCAGACTTACCCATTTTGTAGGGGAAGCCCCAGATGTTGCCCAGGCCCACGGCGGAGCCGATGGCGGCCATTAGGAAGCCTAAGTTACTTCCCCAAGAACCTCTCTCATTTTCCACAAAAATACCTCCTCTTATCGGTAATTATTAACAAATATACTATATGCCAATTCATTCGTCAAGGAAAAATGCGAAAAAAATTTACAAAATGTTTTTACTAGGTGGAAAATTGTCCATTTCACGCTTTGACGTGCTATGGGTTTCTATACAATACTCACAAATCAGGACGAAGGAAGGGACTTATGCAACAGTTTAAACCAGTGACCAAACAGGACGGAGCCAAGCTCCGACGCTATTACAAGGACTGCGGCTACGGCCTCTGCGAATACTCCTTGGGCACCAAGCTCATGTGGAAAAAAGTGCTCCACCCGGCCTGGGCGGAGATTGCAGGGTGCCTCGTGGTCCGGAACCGGGACGACGGCGGGTGGAACTTCGATTACCCCGTCCCCGGGCCGGAGGGGGACGTGGATGCCGCCCTCCGTGCCATTGAGGCATACTGCCTGGAGGCGGGGCAGCTTCCGGTCATTTCCATGGTGCCGGAGCACAAGGCGGGGGAGCTGCTGGGCCGCTATCCCTATGTCCGGGTCAGCGATATTCGCACCTGGCGGGATTACGTGTATTACCGGGAGGATCTCCAGTATTTCACCGGGCGGCGCTACTCCGGCCAGCGGAACCACATCAAGAAATTCCGGGCCCAGTGGCCCGAGGCGGAGGTCCGCCCCCTGACGGCGGAGAACGCCGGGGCGGTGGAGCAGTTTTGGAAAGACTATGAGGCGGAGTTCCCCAAGGGGGACAACGCCAAGGCCCTGGATGAGCTGAAGCTGGCGAAGAAGATGCTAAAGCTGGCGGGAAAGCCCTGGTTTACCGCCGGGGGGATGTTCGACGGGGACAAGCTCATTGCCCTGGCCCTGGCGGAGCGCTGCGGGGATACCCTCATTATCCACATTGAAAAGGCGCTGTATTCTTACACCGGCGTGTACCCCGCCTTTGTCCAGGCCTTCGCCTTGGCCTTCGGCGGAAACTGCCAGTGGATTGACCGGGAGGACGACGCGGCGGACAAGGGCCTGCGGACCTCCAAGCTCCAGTACGGTCCCGCCAAGCTGGCCTCCAAATACCGTTTCGAGCCTATGAACGAGCTGATGCGCCACATCACGGAAATCCCCAAGGTGGAAACGGCCCGGCTGACCCTCTCCGCCCTGACGGAAAAGGACATTCCCGCCTACAACGCCCTGGTGCTGGACCAGGAGCGGAACCGCTGGTGGGGCTATGACGACGTGGCGGGCCTGGGGGGGCCGGTGGAGGAGCGGAGCTTCTTTGACGTTGCCAGGCGGGACTTTGAAAACCGCCTGGCGGTGAACTTCGCCGTCCGGCTGGAGGGGAAGCTCATCGGCGAGGCGGTGCTGTACAACTTCGACTGCCGGGGCGGCGCGGAGCTGGGTTGCCGGATTGACAAGGCCTACGCCGGGAACGGCTACGGCGTGGAGGCCTTCACGGCGGCGGCGGAGTGGGGGCTGTACAAGCTCCACCTGGGAAGGGTGTTTGCCAAGTGCTTCAAGGAGAATCAGGCGTCCTATCAGATGCTCTCCGCCTGTATGCGAAAGCACGGGGAGGACGAGACGTTTTTCTACTTCGAGAAGCTGGTGTAAAAAAGCGGAGGCGCACGCGATACCGCGTGCGCCCTCTTCTCAATCCCGGTTCGTATTCCGGCGGAGGACATGATCCCAATGGGCCTGTTCCGCCTGGCGGATGGAAGCCCAGTAGGCGTTCCGTTTCCCCGCCCACCGACTTCGTAGGATGGTCAGCAGCTTTTTCATCCGTATCGCCTCCTTTGCCTTGAGCATAGCAGGATTTCCCCGGCCTGCGTAGGACATTTGACATGTGACTTTTGGCATATCCATGTTCCAGAAAGCCGGGTATACTGAATACGGAGATAGAGAAAACTTGGAGAGGGGAGGCGCTTTTCATGCGGCGGATAGACCTTATGCCGGAGGCGGCGGCACGGCTGGCGGAATATGGGCTGGATCTGTCCGCCCTGACGGGCTGTGAGGCTAGGTTCTATGAGGCGGGGGAGACCATCATCCAGGTGGGCCGCTACATCGATAACATGCTGCTGATTGCGGAGGAGCGGGCGAAGGTCTGCCGCTACGCGGCGAACGGGAGGAGCTTGGTGCTGTGCTACGCCTCCTCGGAGCTCATGGAAAATCTGGAGGTCCTGTGCGGCATGGAAAACGCCACCACGTCTGTGGTGGCGATGACGGACCTTGTGTGCGTGGCAATTCCCTGGAGGGCCAACGAGGCATATCTGCGGGGGAATCTGGCCTTTTTAAATGGTCTGTGCCGGAGCCTTGCGGACAAGCTGCTCTGCACCAGTTCCCATATATCCTCTGCCTCGCTCCGCTCCTGTGAAGGGCGGCTGTGCGCCTATCTGCTGGAATTTTCCTACAAGGGGGTGTTCAGTGAGCTTCTGACGGAGGCGGCCTCCTATGTGGGGATGAGCTACCGGCATATGCTCCGCATCTTAAACCAGCTCTGCCGGGAGGGGTTACTGGAAAAAGGGTCCTCCGGATACCGGATTCTGGACCCGGCGGGGCTGGAGGCCCGGATGGAATGGGACGTAAGAAGGGAAGAGTAAACGGGTTCCCCCACGCGGCGGGGAAACCCGTTCTGGTTCTCAATAAAATTCCTTAATGTACGCGTCCACGTCCGCCCGGGTGCCCATGTAGGGGCCCGGAGTCTCCATCTTGAGGGAGACCAGCGCCGTGGCGGTTTGAAGGGCAACGGGGATATCCTGGGTCAGCCGCTCGTTGATGTAGCAGGCGAAGGTGGTGTCCCCCCGTCCCGTGCGGCCCCCCAGGCTTCGGGCCTTGATGGGACAGGTGTAAACCTCCTTGCCGTCGTAGACTAGCACTTCCGTGTTGTGGGTGATGAGGATTTCTTTCGCGCCCCAGCCGTAGAGGACCTTGGCGGCCTCCACCCGGTCCGTGAGGCCGGTGAGGATTTCCGCCTCGGCGGCGTCGGTTTTCAGGAAGCGGACATAGGGGAGCAGTTCCTTCTTGGCCTCCCAATCCCGGTAGACCATGCCGCCGTTCTCCTCCCAGCGGAGCATGCACTGCACGTCAATGGCCAGCATAGCGCGTTTCGCGGCGAAGGGCAGAAACTCGTTGGGGATGTCGCCCCCCACTAGGCCCGCCAGGTACCAGATTTTCGCGTCGATCTCCTCCGGGACCTCCTCGGGCCGGTAGGGGTCGATTTTGCTGTCCACCGTGGAGGTCCGGCGCTCCCGGTCCGGGGTGTGGTAGACGTTTTTGGTGACGAAGGAATGGGTGCTGTGGAGGGGGAACACCGTGATGTTGGGGGCGGCGGCAAAGGCATCTTTCAGATCCACCTGGGCGGTGTCCGCCTTGGGCAGGACAGCGATTTTGTGGCCCATGTTGGCGGCGGCGAAGCCGGAGTAGTACACCGCGCCGCCGATGGCCTGGACGGTGGTTCCGTCATAGTCTACATTGGTATCCTGGGCAATTTCACCGATGATGAGGGATTCAAACTGGCTCATTTCGCTTCCTCCTTCCGAATGGCCTCGTCGGCCTCGACAAACTCCTGGAACGCCGGGCTCCAGAGGTGGAAATTGTGGCTTTCAATGATGCGCTTGTAAGCGAAGGAATCGCGGACCCGCTCTGGCAGGAGGACAGCGGTCCGGGCTTCGTCCCCGTCCCGGTGGGTGTCGGACCCGGCCAGGCGGTAGTACTCGGGGTGGCGGCGGCAGAGCTCCAGGGCTTTGTCGTTGTTGTTTTCATGCCGGGGGTTTCCATTGATGATCTCTGCTCCGTGGACGGCGGTCTCCTGAACCGGGGCGCTGCCCTTGCGGAAGGGGTGGGCGTGGATGATGAGGACCTGGTCGTGGTACTTGTCGAAGAACTCCTGGGCGCTCATGCAGCAGATATAGGGGTTGGAGCGGAGCCACTGCTCGTCGATGCCGTAAACCAGGTAGTCGTTGTCATTCTCCGGGAAGCGGAGCTCCGCCCCCAGAATGACGTCCAGACCCACCTCATCGCCCCGGCGTTTGGAGGCGTGGTAGCCGCCCAGGTAGTGGTCCATAACCTTGTCCCAGTTATGCTCCGTGTCGATGCGGGAGAGGTACTCCGGATGGAGGTGGTCTGTGACCACCAGGCCGGTGAAGCCGCATCGGACATAACGGTCCACCACGTCGGCGGCGTACAGATGGCCGCAGCGGCTGGTCTCGGCGGTGTGGGTGTGGGGGTCATAGCGATAGCCGTTCATAGAAAACAATCCCTCTTTCCTCGCGGGGGCGGGAGGCTCCCGTGTTTTATAGATTGAATACGGGCTCTTTAAGATGAATACAGGTCCCGGCAGGTGCTGCGCTTGATCAGCGTGGGCAGCAAAATCTGATGGACATAGCCCTGGGTGCCGTTTTCGATCTTGTCCCGGAGCATATCCACCGCCTGCACGGCCATGTCCCGCTTGGGCTGCTCCATGGTGGTCAGCTCGATTCGGGGCAGGGCAGTGGAGGAGATGTTGTCAAAGCCGATGAGGCTCAGCTGGCCAGGGATGTTGATATGGGCGTCGTCCGCCGCCTTCAAAACGCCCAGGGCGTTGGAGTCCGTGGAGGCGAAGATGGCGGAGTAGTCGATGGGCTTGGCGAAGAGCTCTTTTGCAAGCTGGTAGCCGTTGTTGATGGAGGAGCGGGTAAACTCGCTGTTGAAGAACCGGGGGGTCAGCCCCAGCTCCTGACAGGCCCGGATATAGCCCTCCGCCCGGAACTGGTGGGTGGTGGTGTGGCGGCGGCCGAAATAGAGAATGTCCCGGTGGCCCAGCTCATAGAGATACTTGGTGCCGATGTAGGTTCCCCGGCTGTTGTCCACGGCCACATAGCTCTGGGGCTGGTCCCGGAGGTTTTCGCTAAGAAAGACCGTGGGCACCTGGTCCGTGTAGGCCCGGATATTCTCATAGGTCTTGGGGCTCTGGGGGACGATGAGGATGCCGTCCACCTGGCGGCTGAGAAGGAGCTTCACCACGGTTTTCTCCTGCTTCAGGTCCGGCCCGGAGTTGCAGAGCATAATGTTGTAGCCGTGATTCCTGGCGCTCATCTCGGCGTAATAGGCCAGCTCCGACATGAATTGGTTGTCAATGGAGGGAACCACCAGCCCGATGAGCCCCGTGCGCTTGGTCACCATGGAGCGGGCCACGTAGTTGGTGGTGTAGCCCATCTCATCGCAGAGCTTGATGATGCGTTCCCGGGTGTCGCTGCCAATCTGGTGGCTGCCGGAGAGGGCGCGGGAAACGGTGGCGTAGGAGACGCCCGCCGCCTTGGCGACGTCCTTCAGAGTTACACTTTTCATGGCTTTTCATCCTTTCCGCCCCGCTGGAAACCGCAAACGTTTCCGCTTTATTTTTTGGAACCGGCCAAAACTTGGCCCGTTCAGATTGTCAAGTAAAAGAATATCCGATTTTTGCGGCAATGTCAATAACAATCTGTATTTTTCCCATCTTTGGGCAGAAAAACGAAAAACAATCAAAGTCTTTGGCGTTTGGCATATTGACAAAGGACCTGTATTTCATTTAGAATAAGGCTGAAAAGGCCGCAAACGTTTACGGTTGGGCCGGAGACGGCCCGGCCGCCTCCTGGAACACGGTTCCGGGGACCCGCGACGTCTGAAAACATGAATGGAGGAATTTTTATGACCCCCGATATCAAAACCATCTTCTTCGACGTGGGAAACACGCTCCGCATCGTGCTGAAGGAGCAGGACTTCATCGACCAGGCCGAGGCCGGGCTGATGGAGCTCATCCACACCACCGAGACCCATGACGAGCTCTTTGCCAAGCTGGAGGAGCGCTGGAAGAAGTACCGCAAGATGTCCAAGGAGACCCTGCTGGACGCCTCCGAGGGCGAGCTGTGGACCCAGTACATGCTGCCGGAGTACGACACCAACATGATCTTTGCCAATGCGGCGAAGCTGACCCGCCTGTGGCGGGACCACGACGGCCGCCGGGTGGCCCGGGCCGACGCTGTGGCTACCATCAAGGAGCTCTGTGCCCGGGGCTACACCCTGGGTATCATTGCCAACACCGTCACCGAGACGGAAATCCCCGACTGGATGGCCGCCGACGGTGTGGCCCAGTGCTTCAAGACCACCATCCTCTCCTCCAAGGTCCGCCTGCGCAAGCCGAACCCGGAGATTTACCACCTGGCCTGCCGCTGCATCGGCACCCCGGAGGCCAACTGCGCCTACGTGGGTGACAACCCGGTCCGGGACGTGGAGGGCACCCAGGCCGCGGGCTTCGGCATGATGATCCGCATTGACGAGCCGGACACCCTGAACATGGAACACGCCACCGGCAAGGAGTTCACCCCCGACCACGTGATCACCGCCTTGAGCCAGCTGCTGGACATCTTCCCCGCCCGTACTTAAATCAATAGGAGGGAAACGCCATGGATACGACAAAGCGCTATAAGGCCGCCTTTTTCGACCTGGGAGGCACCCTGCGCATCGCCCTGCCGGAGGAGCCCTGGATGAGGCACGCCCGCCGGAAGATGGCGGAGATCGCCGGGTCCCCTGTGCCCTACGAGGAGTTTTATCAGATGATTGAGGAGCGTTACGAGCCTTACCGCAAGTGGGCCCTGGCGGAGAACAAGGAGTCCGGCGACGAGGAGCTGTGGTGCAAGTGGCTGCTGCCGGACTACGACCAGACCCGCGTCAAGCAGGTCTGCCACGAGTTGAGCTTCCAGTACCGCCAGTGCAAGGGCCGCCGGATCGTGGTGGAAGGCGGCGTGGAGGTCATTAAGGGGCTCCATGAGCGGGGCTACAAGCTGGGCATCATCTCCAACCTCATTGGGGAGAACGAGGTCCCCGACTGGCTGGAGGAGGACGGCCTGGACCAGTACTTCGATTCCGTGGTCCTCTCCTCCGTCTGCCATATGCGCAAGCCCTGCTTCGAAATCTATCAGCTGGCGGCCAAGGAGATGGGCGTGGAGTTGAGCGAGTGCGTGTCCGTGGCGGACAACATCAAGCGGGATATCCCCGGCGCGAAAAAGGCCGGTGTGGGCTGCAACATCATCTTCTCCTCTCCGGAAAAGAAGCACCCGGTGGAGTACACCGAGGAGAACCGGCCCGACGCCGTGATTGAGGATTTCCGGGAGATTTTGAACCTGCTTCCTTCCCTGCATTAACGTGAATGGGGATACGTCCGGGGAAACCCGGACGATCCCACGTTTGAGACAAATACATTGACAAGGAGGCCGATAGGGCATGAATACCGATATCCGTTACATCTTCCTGGACCTGGGAGGCACCTTCCGGGTCATCGACGAGGACCCTGCCTACCTCTCCGCCGCCCGGGCCAAAATCGCCGAGCTCTGCGGCGTGGAGACCGACAACCCCAACCAGTGGTTCAGCGACGTGATTGACAAACGGTACGACAAGTACCGGGACTGGGCCCTGAAATTCATGTGCGAGGCCCCGGAGGAGGTCCTGTGGACCCGGTGGCTGGCCTATGACATGGACCGGGAGCGCATCTTGAAAAACGCCTCCGAGCTGACCTATCAGTACCGCCAGACCAAGGGTCGCCGCACGGTGGTAGAGGGCGGCGCGGACACCGTGAAGGAGCTCTGCGCCCGGGGCTACACCATGGGCATCATCAGTGATCTGGTGGGCAAGCGGGAGGTGGACGAGTGGCTGGACGCCGACGGTCTCCGGCCCTACTTCAAGACCGTTCAGCAGTCCTCCATTACCTACATCCGCAAGCCCGGCCCTGCCATCTACTATTACGCGATGGAAGAGGTGGGCGCGCAGCCGGAGAACTGCTGTTATGTGGGCGACAACCTGAACCGGGACATCGTGGGAGCCAAGGCGGTGGACTTCGGCATGACCGTGGCGGTGCAGTACGACCGGAGCAAGGCCCTGAAGCTGACGGAGGAGAACATGCCCAACGGCAAAATCTACACCTTCCCCCAGCTGCTGGACATTTTCCCGGAGCGGGGCAAGGTGGCCGTCGACAAGCTTATCGCCCCCAACGACGGACAATAATTCTTTTTCTTGAAAGAAAAAGAACCAAAAAGAACTTTATCTCGCTCTCAAGTCTGGAGATGGTTCAGGCTGGAGCGACGGCAACGATAACGGATTCATAATTGATACAGGAGGTTTTTTGCATGGCAGACATGAAACGCGGCGGCGCTCAGCTGGCTGAGGCCGTCAAGAAAGCATACGAGCTGGGCCAGGACGACTATCATCTGGAGCCCATGGTCCTGGTGGAGGACGGCAAGCCGGTGGGCAAAATCGGAGACGGCGACGCGGCCATCTTCTGCTGCCGCCGGGGCGAGCGGGAGATCGAGCTCACCGAGATGTTCACCGAGCCGGATTTTGACAAGGTGGACCGCCGGATGCTCCGGGATTTGGATTTCGTCATCATGACCATGTACCACGACAAGTTCAAGGACCTGCCCATCGCCTTTGCCCCCGCCAAGGTGGTGAAGCCCCTGGCCCAGGTTCTCAGCGAGGCGGGAAAGACCCAGTTCCACTGCGCCGAGAGTGAGAAGTTTGCCCACGTGACTTTCTTCTTCAACGGCGGCGAAAACAACCCCTTCCCCGGGGAGGACGACGTGTGCATCCCCTCTCCCAAGGGCATCGATTTCGACCAGCAGCCGGAGCTATCCCTGCCCAAGGTGGCGGACACCGTGATGGACGCCCTGGGCAAATACGACTTCGTGGTGACCAACTTCGCCAACGGAGATGTCATCGGACACACCCAGAACACCGAGGCGAAAATCAAGGCCTGCGGCTATGTGAGCCAGTACCTGGATAAAGTGGTGAACGACGCCCTGGGCAAGGGCTATGTGGTGGCCATCACGGCGGACCACGGAAACATCGAAAAGCTCTACACCGCCGCCGGAAAGCCCGACGGGGCCCACACCACCAATCTGGTGCCCTTCATCATGATCGACCCCGCCGACAAGAGCCCCATCGCCCTGCGGGACGGCTCCCTGGGCGACGTGTCTCCCACGGTGCTGGACGTTCTGGGCATCCCCCAGCCCGCCGAGATGGACGGCAAGTCCCTCTGCGAGGGCAAGACCTGGGGCGAGGGCCGGAAGATGCTCCTCATCATCTGCGACGGCTGGGGCCTGGGCACCGGGGACGACGGCGACGCCATCCACCTGGCCGATACCCCCTATTGGGATTCCCTGCTGGCAGACCAGTCCTGGTCCAAGCTCCACGCCTCCGGCGAGTTCGTGGGTCTGGGCGCGGGCAAGGCCGGCAACTCCGAGGCGGGCCACTCCAACCTGGGCGCGGGCCGCTGCGTGATGCAGGATGACGTCCGGCTGGACGCCGCCGTGAAGGACGGCAGCTTCAAGCAGAATCCCATCTTCCTCCAGGCCATTGAGCACGCCAAGAAAAACGGCACCTCTTTGCATTTGCTGGCCTACCTGACCTACAAGTCCTCTCACGGGTGCATTGACTATCCCCTGAACATCTGCGAGATGGCCCGGGACAATGGGCTGGACCGGGTGTATCTCCACATCATCTTCGACGGTCGCTCCACCGAGCCCGGTTCCGCTCCCGCCCTGCTGGCGGAAACCGATGAGAAGCTGGCCGCCATCGGCGTGGGCCGCATCGTAGACGGTGTGGGCCGGGGCGTGGTTCTGGACCGGGACAAGAACTACGACAAGGTGAAACGGGCCTATGACGCCATGGTCGAGGGCTCCGGAACCCAGTACGAATAAGGTTTTTTGCGGGAAGGCCGGGACGGATGCGCCCGGCCTTCCAGAATTATGAAAATGCACGCAAATTCGAGGAAAATTGCACGCAGAAAGTTTGTTAAAAATATAATTGTCATTGACGAGAACGGCGCAGGTGGAGTAAAATAACCCACGAGGATAAGCTCCACAGCATGACTACAACAAACAGGAAAGGAAGCGACACCCATGAACGAGAAAAAGCTGAAAGTCCTAGCGGCTGAAATCCGGCTGGAGACGCTGAAGGTGATCCACAGCCGTGGGTTCGGCCACGTGGGCGGGTCCATGGACCTGGCGGACCTGATGGCGGTTTTATACGGGGAGGTTATGAAGTACGATCCGAAGAATCCCCGTTGGGAGGACCGGGACTGGCTGGTCCTGTCCAAGGGCCACGCGGGCCCCGTGGCCTACGCCACCTTCGGCCTGATGGGCTTCTATCCCATGGAGGACGCCTACACCCTGAATCAGCCCGGCACCAAGTTCCCCAGCCACACGGACCGCAAGCTCACCCCCGGCGTGGACCTGACCACCGGCTCCCTGGGCCAGGGCGTCTCCACCGCCACCGGCGCGGCTCTTGGCAATAAAATCGACGGCCGGGACAGCTACGTCTACTGTGTCATCGGCGACGGCGAGGCCGACGAGGGCCAGGTCTGGGAGGGCTTCCACTTTGCCTATGCCCACAAATTGGATAATATCATCTACTTCATCGACAACAACGGCTACCAGCTGGACGGCTCTACGGACGACATCCTGGCCCATGGCGATATGGCGAAAAAGGTGGCCGGCTTTGGCCTCCACACCCAGGAGATCGACGGCCACGACGTGACGGCCATCTACGAGGCCATCCAGAAAGCCAAGGAAACTAAGGGCGTTCCCTCCTGCATTGTGCTGAACACCAGCAAGGGCAAGGGCGCGACCTTTGCGGAGCCCAAGCACGACCATTCCTCCCAGCCCAAGGAGGAGCAGTGGCTGGAGGCCATTGCCGCTTCCGAAAAAGAGCTGGAAGCCGCGAAGAACGCTTAAAGGAGGGTGAGAGAAATGAATGTGAAACTGATTGGCAAGCATGAAAAGGACTCCCGTGCCTGCCGGGACGGCCTGGCTCTGACCCTGAACGAGCTGATGGCCGAGGACAAGAGCATTGTCTACGTAGACTGCGACCTGATGGGCTGCATCAATACGAAGCAGCTGGTCAAGAACTATCCCGACCGGGCCTTTGAGGCGGGCATCGCCGAGGGCAACGCCGCCGGTGTGGCCGCGGGCCTGGCCGCCACGGGGAAGAAGGTATTCTTCCACTCCTTCGGCACCTTCTCCAGCCGCCGGTGCTATGACCAGATTTACATGAGTGCGGCCTACGCGGGCCTGAGCGTCCGGGTGCTGGGCTCCGACGCGGGCGTGACGGCGGCCTTCAACGGCGGCACCCACATGCCCCTGGAGGACGCGGCCATGTACCTGTCCATCCCCACCGCCACGGTCATTGACCCCGCCGACTATGACCAGCTGGCCAGCGTCACCAAGGGATTGGTGAACGTGGAGGGCGTCAGCTTCACCCGCTTTGTCCGCAAGGACGTGATCCGGGTCTATGACGAGGGCAGCGAGTTTGAAATCGGCAAAGGCGTGGTGCTCCACGAGAGCGGGGAGGACAAAGCGACGATCATCACCTCCGGCATCATGGTGGACGAGAGCCTGAAAGCCTACGAGGCCCTCCAGGCGGAAGGCATCAATGTCCGGGTCATCGACATGTTCACCTGGAAGCCCTTGGACGAGGAGCTGGTGCTGAAAGCAGCCAAGGAGACCGGGGCCATTGTCACCGCCGAGAACCACAACACTTGCTGCGGCCTTGGGTCCGTCGTCGCCAACTGCCTGGCGAAGAACTGCCCCACCGTGCAGGAGTTCGTGGGCGTGCAGGACGAGTTCGGCCAGGTAGGTCCCCAGGCGTTCCTGATGGACACCTACGGCCTGCGGGCGGCCAACATCGTCGAGGCCGTGAAAAAGGCGATTGCCCGGAAGTAATTTTAGGCAATCGTACAAAATTAGCAGGTATCGAAAGACGGGCCGCCGAGCACCCGCAAGGGGTACGCCGCCGCCGTAAGCGGCAAAGCCGCTAACGGCAGGCGCAGGGCGGCGGCCCCTACGGTGTTCCTATCGCACAACGCGACCTGTAGGGGCGGGCCCCCTGGCCCGCCCGTCCCCCGCGAAAACCATTCTATAAAATAAAGGAGACTGATTCATTATGGCTCAGAAAATGGACGCTTTTTCCGCCGCTCTGATGGCCGACAAGCGTGAAATCATCTTTGCCCCCACCGTGTACAAGTTCGACACCTTCGCCGCTATGGCGGAGGAGTTCAAGCTGGGCGAGCGGGACGTGGTGCTGACCAACGAGTTCATCTACACCCCCTTCATGAAGGAGCTGAACCTCAAGTGCCAGTTCGTGTTCCAGGAGAAGTTCGGCGCGGGCGAGCCCAGCGAGGCCATGATCCAGACCATGTACGACGCCATCCCCTACGAGAGCTATGACCGCGTGATTGCGGTGGGCGGCGGGGCGATCATGGACCTTTGCAAGCTGCTGGGTTGCAAGCGCCCCGACAGCGTCCACAACCTGTACTTCAAGCGCTTCCCCGTCCAGCATGAAAAGGATGTCATCGCCATCCCGACGACCTGCGGCACGGGCTCCGAGTGCACCAACATCTCCGTGGCCATTGTCAAGGACGAAAAAGACGGCGTGCTCACCGGCGGCGAGACCAAGCTGGGCCTGGTATCCGACGACATCATCCCCAACAAGGTCTGCTTGATCCCCGACCTCATCAAGACCCTGCCCTACAAGCCCTTCGCCTGCTCCGCCATTGACGCGCTGGTGCATGCTACGGAGTCCTTCCTGAGCCCCCACCGCAAGACCATGACCAGCGAGCTCTTCTCCGAGAAGGCCATGGACATGATTCTCAAGGGCTTCAAGCTCATCGACGAGAAGGGCCAGGATGCCCGGTTCGAGTACCTGGACGAGTTCGTCACCGCCAGCTTCTACGCCGGCATCGCCTTCTTGAAGGCCGGCTGCGGCCCTGTCCACGGCATGAGCTTCCCCCTGGGCGGCACCTATCACGTGGCCCACGGCGAGAGCAACTACATGCTCTTCGGGGCGATCATGGACTACTATGATGAGAAGAACCCCGACGGCGAAATCATGCGCTTCAAGGAGCTGGTGGCCGGGATTCTGGGCTGCGAGGCCAAGAATGCCATCCCGGAGATGAACGCCCTGCTCCAGCGCATCCTGCCCCTGCGCCCCCTGCGGGACTGCGGCTTCACCGAGGAGGACTTTAAGAAGTTCCCCCAGTCTGTCGAGGCCAACCAGCAGCGCCTCATGACCAACGCCTACTATCCCTTCGACCTGGAGAGCGAGGAAGCCATTTATCGCAAGTGCTTCTAAGCAGTTCTATGGGAATGAAAAACCGCCCGGCATGTGAAAGCATGCCGGGCGGTTTCTTGTTCTCGCTGATTCAGCAGCACCAGGTAACGGGTGCCTTTGTCAGGCGTGATAGCAGCCTCCACCAATGAATTCCCGCATCAGGGAGGTCTTGGGAATGTTGTCTGCCGGAATAGGCAGGAAATAGTTCAGGAATTTCAGCAGCCGCTTGGCCTCGATATACTCCTCGCTATCCCTGGGAACGCCGAACAGCAACGGCTGCACATAGGGCTTCAACAGGGCTGTCTCGTAAATCAGGGCGGAGTTGAAAATCATGTCCGCGCTGTCCTGGAAGGGGAAGATGTTGTTTTCCTCCCCCCGCCGGACGGAGGGCCACATTTTGATGGTGGCCTGGGCGCTGTAGCCCCGGGTTCGGGCGTCCCGCTCAATGCGCCGCAGGAGCCGGGCGTCGGTGGTGGGGATGCGGTTGTGGTCGTCAATGTTCAAGGTGGTCAGGCAGCTGATATAGATTTTATATTTGCTCTCCTTGGGCAGGGAACGGGTAAACTCGTCGTTGAGGCAATGAATGCCCTCGATGACCAGCACGTCCCCCTCCCGTAGGGTCAGGAAATTGCCGTTGTACTCCCGGGCGCCCTTCTTGAAGTTGTAGGTGGGAAGCTCCACGGTTTCACCCTTCAAAAGGCGCATGCAGTCCTCGTTGAACTGTTCCACGTCCATGGCCCCAAGACCCTCGAAATCGTAGTTGCCGTTTTCGTCCCGGGGGGTCTTGTCCCGGTTGACAAAATAGTTGTCGGTGGCGATGGGATAGGGCCGCAGGCCGCAGGCCCGGAGCTGGGTGGACAGCCGGTGGGAGAAGGTGGTCTTGCCAGAGGAAGAGGGCCCGGCGATCATGACGAAGCGGACCTCCTTCCGGGAGGCGATTTCGGCGGCGATGTCGCCGATTTTCTTCTCCATCATGGCCTCGTGGGCCAGAATCAGCGGCGTGGCCCCGCCTTGGGAAATGGTGGTGTTCAGCTCCGCCACGTTGGAGGCGTTCAGGGCCTCGGAGCGGAGGGTCGACTGATAGAGCTCCCGAAAGACCTTGTGGGAGGGCTTGAAGTCCCCCAAACGGTTGGGGTCCTTCTGGGTGGGCAGGCGGAGGACAAAGCCGTTTTCAAAAAGCTCCAACCCAAAGCACCGGATATAGCCGGTGTCCGGGGTCATGTAGCCGTAAAAATAGTCCACAAAGCCGTCCAGGGAGTAGACATTAACATGGGAGTTGATCCGAAAGCTAAGGAGCTGGGCCTTGTGGACCAGCCGGGCCTCCCGGAAGAGGTCGATGGCGTCGTCCGTGTTGAGGGTTTTCTTCTCAATGGGCAGGGCCAGATCGGACAGCTCCCGCATCCGCGCCTCCACCTTTTCCAGCAGGGCCTGATCCAGGGTGAATGCGCCCTGGGCCAGGATGAACAGAGCGCTGCTGAGGGAGTATTCCACGGAAATGCGCTCCACGTTTTCCCGGCCCGCCACATCGTAAAAGGCTTTCAGCATCAGAAAGACCGCGCTGCGCTCATAGGTCTGAATTCCGGGCTTGTCCTGGGCGGTAACCATTTTCAGCGAGCAGTCCCGGTTCAGAACCTTGTGGAGCTCGCAGAGCTTTCCGTCCCGGTTAACCAGCAGGATGTCGCAGGGAAACCGATCCTGGAAATCCGCCGCGATGGCGCGGTAGGGTGTTCCGTGGGGGTAGGTGTATTCCGTGCCGTCCACGGTGACCGTAAGCATTTTCTTTTCTTCCATAAGATAGCCTCCTTTATGTGTCGTTACCCGCTGGAAAAGCGGGCTGCCAGGTATTCGAATTCTCTTTTCTTATCATACGACATTTTCCTGAAAAATACAAGGAGGATTCCAAGGAGGAGATGGACATTCCCCAATACCAGATTGAAGCGGTTGCCCGCCGCGTCATGCTGGACATTCTAGCGCCCTATGAGAACGGGCGGGGCCAGCGGAATTTGCCGAATGAGAGAAACAGCGGGAAGCGGGAGGTAAAAGTGGAATAAGAACGAAAAGGGCAAGCGCACCGTGTAAACGGCCGCACCCGTCCTTTTTGCGTTTATAGGGTTTGCTTTTTCCGAGGGTCTCTCGACTTTGAGGTCAGCTTCTGCTCCACCTCGCTTCGGAAATGGGGGCTTTTATGTCGGCCAAAGCAACAGATTATGGCGCGATAATTGCAGTTCAAAGTATTGACAACCTATGGGACCCATTATATAATACAACCATCTTGTACCACAACAAGAGATTTTAGGTTACTGCGATCAGGCAGTATGCCTCGAAGCTCTACCCCAACCACATTTGTGGTTGGGGTATCTTCGTTCCATACAAAAACGACTAAAGGGGGCGGCAAGATGCACTATACGCTGGGGCTGGATATTGGAATATCATCTGTTGGCTGGGCGGTTCTTCAAAACATGCCTAAAGGGGAACCATTCAAGATCGAGGACCTAGGAGTGCGCATTTTTGAGAAGGCAGAACAGCCAAAAACCGGCGCGAGTTTAGCGCTGCCTCGCCGGGAAGCACGCAGCGCGCGCCGCCGCCTCCGCCGGAGGCGGCACCGGAAGGAACGGATCAAGGCGCTGCTTCAAGAGACGGAATGCATCGGCCGTGAGGAGCTGGAGGCGTTACTGGCGGCCTCCGGCTTTGAAAAAGACGTTTATACCTTGCGGGCAGAGGGATTGGACCGCAGGCTGACGCAGGCGGAATGGGCCAGGGTGCTGCTGCATCTGGCCCAGCGGCGGGGCTATCGCTCCAACAGTACGGCAGAGGCGGCGAAGGACCAGGAGTCTGGTGTTTTGAAAACCGCGCTGTCCGCCAATCAGGCGTTGATGGAGGCAAAGGGATACCGCACGGCGGGGGAGATGTTCTGCCTGGATGAAAAGTTCCGGATGCTTGGGCCGGACGGACAAATTTGGCGCAAGACCCGAAACACGGCGGGAGATTACAGCTTCACGGTGACACGGGATATGGTGGAAGCCGAGGCACACGCGCTGTTTGCATCTCAGCGGCAGCATGGCGGCTCCTATGCGTCCGAAAATATGGAGAGCCGTTACTATGAAATTTTGTTATCCCAGCGGGATTTTGACGCCGGTCCAGGAGGAAGCAGTCCCTTCCGCAAAGGAGACCTGCGGGGGACTTGTACGTTTGAACGAACCGAGCTGCGGGCGTTTAAGGCGTGTTACACCTTTGAGTATTTCAAACTACTCCAGGATTTGAACCATATCCGGATACAGTCCGCGGGACATTCTTCCCGCAGACTGACGGGAGACGAGCGGGAGCGGTTGACCGCTCTTGCCATGAAAAGCGCCGGCCTGCATTATGGACAGCTTCGCAAGGAGCTGGCGTTGAGCGGGGAAGAGCGGTTCAATACGGTGCGTTACCAGTCGGATGATGTGGACGCCGCGGAGAAAAAGACAAAGTTCCAGGCGATGCAGTCCTACCATAAGATGCGCAAGGCCCTAGATGGCGTGGGAAAGGGATATATCGCCGCGTTCTCCCATGACCAACTGGATGCGATCGCCACCGTTCTCAGCCTGTACAAATCGGACGAGCGGAGAACAGAACAGCTGGTCAGCCTGGGGTTAGAAGATACTGTGATCGAAGTACTGCTCCCGCTTTCGTTCAGCAAAGCGGGGAGCCTTTCTCTGACGGCTATGAAAAAGATGATCCCCTATCTGGAAAAGGGCGTCAACTACGACGAGGCGGCCGGCGCTGTGTATGGAGACCACCGGGGCCATTTTGAAAAGACGCGGACAAAGACGCTTTCCTATGGGGCGCTGCAAAAGCAGGGGGCGCTGGACGACATTACGAACCCCGTGGTTCTGCGGGCGGTTTCTCAGACCTGTAAGGTCATGAACGCCGTTGTCCGGCGGTATGGCTCTCCCCAGGCGGTCCATATTGAGTTGGCCAGGGAAATGAGCCGGAATTTTGCGGACCGCCAAAAAATGGATAAGCAATATCAGGAAAACCGGGCGGCAAATGAACGGCTCATAAAGCAGATTGAAGAGATCAAAGGCCGCCGCGCCACCGGGCAGGATCTTGTCAAATTCAAGCTCTTCCGGGATCAAAATGAGGTCTGCCTGTACTCCGGCACAAAATTACAGGCGGAGTGTCTATTTGAACCGGGCTATGTGGATGTGGACCATATTATCCCATATAGTATTTGCTTTGACGATGGCTACCGCAATAAGGCGCTGGTACTGGCCTCCGAAAACCGGCAGAAGGGCAATCGTCTTCCTTTGGAGTATATGGCGGGCGACGCAGAAAAAACGGGGCGCTTTATCACGTTGGTGGAGACCAGTGTTCGGGACTACCGCAAGCGCCAGAGGCTGTTGAAACAGAAGCTGACGGACGAGGACCTGGAGGGATTCAAGGAGCGGAATCTGTCGGATACCCAATACATTACCCGGGCGGTATACCATCTGCTGAATGATTATCTCAAATTTGCGGAAGATACGCCTTTCGCGAAAAAGCCGGTCCGGGCCATCAACGGCGCCGTGACGGATTATATGCGCAAGCGTTTAGGGCTGCACAAAAACCGGGCCGACGGAGATCTCCACCATGCCATGGATGCCGCTGTGGTAGCCATTACTACGGATGGGATGATCCAACGCATCTCCAACTATGCCAAGCGGCGGGAATGGGGATCAAAGATCTTGGGAAACTATGTGGACCCTGAAACCGGCGAACTGTTGACACAAGAGGCGTTTGACGAGAAATACGCGCCCTCCTTTCCGCCGCCCTGGCCTCAGTTCCGCCAGGAGTTGGAGGCCCGCCTTGCCCCAGACCCGGACGCCGAAATCCGATCGTTGAATCTGCCCCACTATGACCCGGAGCAGGTGGTCCATCCGGTATTCGTCTCCCGGATGCCAAATCGGAAAGTGAGCGGCGCGGCGCATAAAGAGACAATCCGCAGCGGGAAACTGCCGGGATATTCCGTCGTAAAGATGGCGCTGGCCGACTTGAAGCTGGACAAGAACGGGGAAATCAAGGATTATTACGATCCCTCCAGTGACCGCCTGCTGTACGAAGCGCTGCGGGAACAGCTGAAGCTGTTTGGCGGAGATGGGAAGAAGGCCTTTGCGCAGCCGTTCCATAAGCCGAAAAAGGACGGTACGCCGGGGCCAGTGGTCAATAAAGTAAAGACTTTCGGAAAAAGCAGCCTGAATGTGGCGGCCTGCGGAGGCATCGCGGACAACGGCGGTATGGCGCGTATTGATGTGTTCCACGTTGAGGACGATGGGTATTATTTTGTTCCTATCTACACGGCGGACACAGTCAAAGAGATTCTTCCGCAAAAGGCGGTGGTGGCAAATACGGCAGCAGAAAACTGGAAGGAAATGAGAGATTCTGATTTTCTGTTCTCTCTATATGCTGGGGATTTGATTAAAATAGCCAGAAAAAAGCCTGTTGGGTTAAAAGCTACTAACAAGGAGACTTCTGGAGAACCTGAACTTCTCCGTTCAGAATGGATGCTTTATTATAGTGGAGCGGACATTTCAACAGCTTCCATAACAGGGACGACTCACGACCGTAAATATACTGGCCGCAGTATAGGAGTAAAGACCCTTTTATCCATCGAAAAATATGAGGTCGACCCCCTTGGTGAATATCACAAAGTACATACTCCGGAGAAGCGTCAGACCTTCCGTTAAAAGAAAGGAGGCCTTATGGAGTTCCGCACCATTTTTATCGCGAATTCAGCGCGGCTCTCTGTCCGAAAGGAACAACTGGTGATTCGACAGACTCAGGAGATTACAGTCCCCATGGAGGACATCACCAGCCTGATGCTGGAGTCACAGGCCGTTACCGTTTCCACGGCGGCGCTGCAAAAACTGGCGGATTATGGAGTGACGGTATATTTCTGTGATGAAAAGCATATGCCCGCGGCATTGCTGCTGCCGATCAACCGACACAGCCGGCAGCTGAAGGCGCTGAAAGGCCAGATTGCCATGACAAAACCCGCGCAAAAGCGGCTTTGGCAGACGGTGGTCATGGCAAAGATCCGGAATCAGGCCAAGTGTCTGGAGTTGCTGGAACGTGTTGGGAGTGGGGATCTACGGGAACTGGCCCGCACGGTTCGCTCCGGCGATCCGGACAACTGCGAAGCAACTGCTGCTGCGCAGTATTTCCCTGCATTGTTTGGGCATGGATTCACCAGAGATACAGATTGTTTGACCAATGCCGCGTTGAATTATGGCTACGCCATCCTGCGGGGAGCAGTGGCCAGGAATCTGGCAGTCCATGGGCTGGAGCCCTGTCTGGGGGTGTTCCACCACAGCGAACTGAATCAGTTCAATCTAGCGGACGATCTAATGGAACCATACCGTCCATTAGTAGATCTGTATGTGGCGTCTAATATCTGCGAGGGGGAGGATTGCCTAACGCCAAAGTTGAAGCAGCAATTGTTCAATTTGACAAATTTTATGGTGCTCCAAAATAGAAAACGCTACCGCATGATCTCTGCCGTGGGACGTATGACGGAGAGTTTTGCCCGGGGGCTGACACAGGACGGGGCAACCCTGGAATTGCCAGAGCTGATCCCGTTGGAATCCTACCGCTATGAATAATCGGCTTATGAGAATATTGGTATTTTTTGATCTTCCGGTAAAGACAAAGGTGGAACGAGGAGCTGCCGCGAAATTTCGGAATTTTCTCCTGATGGATGGTTACCACATGGTACAGCTCTCTGTCTATGCTAGGATCTGCAATGGGACTGATTCGGTAGCAGCTCATAAGCTCCGCCTTGCGGCAGCGGTTCCGGCAAAAGGCTCGGTTCGTATGTTGGTCATTACGGAAAAGCAGTACAGTAATATTCAGATCTTGCTGGGAAAGCCGACAGTGTATGATGAGCCGGGGCAGATGGAACAGTTGATGTTGTTCTAAAAATGGAAGCCGCATTTGAAAAAATGAGCTAAATAAGCAGAAAAAACATGCGTTTCATTTTTGAAAAACGCATGTTTTTTCTGCTTATTCTCACGAAATTTCCTGAAAATGCGCATGGTTTGCCGATGATTTTGGAGTTCCAAGGAAGTCGATTATACCACAACAAGAGACTTCAGGGAACTACAACTGTGTCGTTATTGATTCGAAGAAGCCTATGATTATACCACAACAAGAGACTTCAGGGAACTACAACGGTTTTAAGAATACAAGCCCTATGGGACGGATTATACCACAACAAGAGACTTCAGGGAACTACAACTGGCCGTGGGCATCAACCTGGATGAGGGATATTATACCACAACAAGAGACTTCAGGGAACTACAACCGGAAAGGTCGTTAAACCAATCTAGGAATGATTATACCACAACAAGAGACTTCAGGGAACTACAACACCTTGACCCGTGGGAATGTTGCGGACAAGATTATACCACAACAAGAGACTTCAGGGAACTACAACCCCTGGCTCCTCCGGGACTTCCGGAGGAAGATTATACCACAACAAGAGACTTCAGGGAACTACAACGCTTAAGCTGGTCAGCCATGGCTGCCTCCGATTATACCACAACAAGAGACTTCAGGGAACTACAACGTTGCGGAACTCCAGGGTAACGGTCTGGCCATTATACCACAACAAGAGACTTCAGGGAACTACAACCTGCCGAGACTGTGACAATCCCGCCTCCATATTATACCACAACAAGAGACTTCAGGGAACTACAACTCTTCACCAAGGGGTGCGCGACTACCTGTGATTATACCACAACAAGAGACTTCAAGAAATACTTATTGGTTGTTAATTTTTGAGGATGAAATTCGCTGGACTTATTTTGATGGATGGAAAAGAATGGCTACAAAAGCTATGAGAAACTGCCGCTGATGCTGACTGTTCCAAATGTGGCGGCAGTGCTGGGCGTCAACTGTATGGGATTTGACAAAAAGGTCATCGCGGGAGCATATGAGCTGGCGTACAGCGAAAGATTTCCGATGCTCAAAGTTGGGAGCCGGATCGTGATTCCAAAGGATAAATTTCTCCGCCGGATTGAGAAGCGGTGTGGTGGTGAGGTGTGATGTTGCCACCTTTTTCTCGCTGTGCTATGCCCCTTCGGAAGGCTCCCCGCCGTCTGCCCGTGAGAAGGTACCCTGTCAAATATGGCGTATCAGTAAACAATGAATAAGCTCTGGAACGGATTGCAAATATTTTCTCGAACGTAGATATATAAATGTCGAAAATCGTACAGCGCATCTCTCTTTGCCCTCCACCCCTTTGAGGGCCACCCTTTCCAGGTGCTGGATGGCGATTCCATGACAGAGATCGTGGAGATCGTCCGGCAACTGGGGTGACAAATCCCCTCATTGTGCGTCCGAATCTGGAGGGTGGTAAATAAGATCCTATTCGCCCACCGGCGCCACTATGCCGCGGAGATGGCGAGGCTTGTTCAAGGGATTTGGGGCGCTGTGCTTACCAAGTAGCGCATCCCCCCGCGGCGTGCCCCCTCCTAAAAGCAACTACAAATCAAAAAGTTCAATCTCAATTCGGAAAATTTACTTTCGTTTCGAAAGAAGATATGCGATAATAGTCCTGTCGCTGTAAGTCAACCCTCAAAAAACAGGAGTGAGGTGATATGAGTGGGAATACGCTATAAGCCTTTGTGGATACTGCTTATCAAACGTGATCTGACCAAAGGCCGGGAAAAGGCGGAGATCAGTTCAAGGGCAATGGCGAAGATGGGAAAGGGCGAGGATGTGAATGCGGACGTTCCGCGAAAAATTCGCCCTGCGCTGAACTGCGCCCTTAATGATCTTGTTGAGATTACTCCTGACAAGCCTGACAATTTAGGAGGAGAGGCCGGATGAATAAACAACAGCTTGCGTCGAAAATTTGGGAGTCCGCCAACAGGATGCGCTCTAAAATTGAAGCAAACGAATATAAGGACTATATCCTCGGTTTCATTTTTTATAAGTTCCTCTCGGATAAAGAGGTCAAGTACCTGAAAGAGAATGACTGGACGGACGAGTATCTCCCAGAACTCACCGAGGAGGACAGTGAGACCGTTGAGAGTATCCAGAAAAATCTGGGGTACTTTATTGCCTACGAAAATCTTTTCTCAAACTGGATTGCCAAGGGGATCGACTTTTCCGCTGAGAATGTCACAGATGCGCTTTCCGCGTTCAGCCGCCTGATCAATCCTACTCATAAAAAGGTATTCGACAATATTTTCGCCACCCTCCAGACCGGGCTTTCCAAACTGGGTGAGACCTCCGGCGCGCGAACGAAGGCGATCCGCGACCTGATCTACCTCATCAAGGATATTCCGATGGACGGAAAGCAGGATTACGATGTTCTTGGATTCATCTACGAATACCTTATCAGCAATTTTGCCGCCAACGCAGGGAAAAAAGCGGGTGAGTTCTACACGCCTCATGAGGTCTCGCTTTTGATGTCCGAGATCGTCGCCCACCATCTAAAAGGCCGGACCGAAATCAAAATCTACGACCCCACCAGCGGTTCTGGCTCCTTGCTCATCAATATCGGCAAATGCGCCGCTCGGTATATGGGCAGCGGCGACCGCATCATGTATTACGCCCAGGAGTTGAAGGAAAACACCTACAACCTCACGAGAATGAACCTTGTCATGCGTGGGATACTGCCGGATAACATCATGACCCGGAACGGCGACACGTTGGAAGAAGACTGGCCGTACTTCGATGAAAATGACCCGGTGCATACCTATAACCCGCTCTATGTGGATGCCGTGGTCTCCAATCCGCCCTATTCTCAGGCATGGAATCCCGCCGACAAAGAATCGGACCCCCGGTATGCCCGGTTTGGGCTTGCGCCAAAGGGAAAGGCGGACTATGCGTTTTTGCTCCATGATTTGTTCCACCTGAAACCTGACGGGATTATGACCATCGTTCTGCCGCACGGCGTTCTGTTCCGCGGCGGCGAGGAGGGGACCATCCGCAAAAACCTGATTGAGCTGAATCACATTGATGCTATCATCGGCCTGCCCGCAAACATCTTTTTCGGAACGGGTATCCCCACCATCATCATGGTGCTGAAGCAGAAACGGGACAATACGGACGTGCTGATCGTGGATGCCTCCAAAGGCTTCGCGAAGGTCGGCAAGAACAACGTCCTGCGGGCCTGCGACATCAAGCGGATTGTTGACGTTGTGACGAGCCGCGGCACAGTGGAGAAGTTTTCCAGAGTGGTTAGCCGCGATGACATCCGTGCCAACGACTACAATCTGAATATTCCTCGGTATGTGGATTCCTCGGAAAAGGCGGAGAGCTGGGATATTTTTGCCTCTATGTTCGGCGGTATCCCGGACAGCGAGCTTCAAGAGCTTCATCCGTTTTGGTCCGCGTTTCCCGGTTTGAAAGAAGCTCTCTTTGCCTCGGACAACGGTGCCTACTGCCGCTTGTGCGCGGCGGATTTGAAATCTGCGGTTCGGTCGCATCCATCTGTGGTTTCCTTCCTCAACCGTTATGAAACGGCGTTCCGCGACTTTGACAATGTGCTTCGGGCTGAACTTCTGGACAAGATGCGGACGCTCAACACCGCGCGGGAGGAAGCTGTGTTGAGCGACGCCATCTTCTCCCGGTTGGATGGGATTCCCCTTGTGGATCGCTATGGCGCCTATCAGCTTCTGGATGACGAGTGGGGACGGATTGTCGTTGACCTGGAAATTATCCAGACGGAGGGATTTGCCGCCGTAAAACAGGTTGATCCCAACATGGTCTCCAAAAAGAAGGACGGCAAGGATCAGGAAGTGCAGGAGGGCTGGACCGGGCATATCATTCCCCTTGCCCTGGCGCAGGATGCTTTGTTGCCGGACGCTCTGACTGCGCTGACGGAACTGGAAGCCCGCTTGACGGAAATTTCCGGGGAATATGAAATGCTTCTGGAAGAATTGAGCGAGGAGGACAAGGAACAGAGCTTTGTAAACGAAGGCAAGGACGCCTTTGTCCCTGCGGAGGTGAAGAAGGCGCTGAAAGCAAAAGAGGTCGAGCCGCAAACGCTGGCAATTCTGAAAAAGGCCGATGCCCTTATCACGGAGGAAAAGGCACTCCGGCGGCAGATCAAGACCGATTCCGCCGCGCTCCACGCCCGGACGAAGGAAGTTATCGAGGGGCTTTCCGACGAAACGGCGCTGGAACTTCTGCAAAGAAAGTGGATCGCACCCATTACTGGCGCTCTCCGCTCTCTGCCTGATACGGTGCTTGCGGAGTTTACCGGCAAGCTGGAGGCTATCTGCAAGAAATATGAAACGACCTTTGCCCAGGTTGAGGAGGAAATTGCCGATACGGAACGCTCCCTGATCTCACTTTTGGATGATCTGACCGGCAGCGAGTTTGACATGATGGGGCTTGCGGAGTTCAAAAAGCTGCTGGGAGGTGAATAATATGCCGGAAAAGATCAGGGTTCCAGCCATCCGCTTTGCGGAATTTACGGATGCTTGGGAACAGCGTAAGCTGGGGGAAACGCTTTACAGCTTGCGGAATAATACCCTTTCAAGAGTGGAGCTGTCTTTAGAAAATGGTGTTGCGAAGAACGTTCATTACGGAGATGTTTTGGTCAAATTTGGTGAAATTTTAGATGTAGAGAAAGAATTTCTCCCCATGATCGTGGACGAGTCTGTCGTAGCAAAGTACAGAAGCTCATTTCTACAAAATGGAGACATCGTTATTGCCGATACTGCCGAGGATGAAGCAGTCGGAAAATGCAGTGAAATAGCAGGCTTGAGTGATGAAAAAGTTATCGCAGGGCTGCATACCATCCCCTGTCGGCCGCTGTTTAACTTTGCCTCTGGATACCTAGGATATTATTTGAACTCGAATGCTTATCACAAACAGCTTCTGCCTCTCATGCAGGGCATAAAGGTAACTTCAATTTCAAAATCGGCTTTACAGGATACAGAAATCCAATACCCTGGATCATTGGAGGAGCAGGAGCAAATCGGCACCTTTTTTCGCCATCTCGACCACCTTATCACCCTTCATCAGCGTAAGTATTCACGGTTATGCGACGTAAAGAAATCCATGATTGAAAAGATGTTCCCGAAGGATGGAGCCAGTGTACCGAAGATTCGCTTCGCCGGATTTACGGACTCTTGGGAACAGCGTAAGTTCTCTGAAATCACTTTTCCATCTGGAGTAAAAAACAGGGACAACCTGCCCCTGGAAAGCTACTCAATCACAAATGAGAACGGATTTGTGCCGCAAGATGAGAAGTTTGAAAACGGTGGAACCATGCGTGAGGCAGATAAAAGAATGTACTATATTGTATCGCCCCACTCATTCGCATACAATCCAGCGAGAATCAATGTTGGCTCCATTGGATACCAAAATTTGAGTAAAGACGTGATAGTAAGCTCACTTTATGAGGTTTTTCAAACGACAGATGATATAGATGACCGCTTCCTGTGGCACTGGTTCAAGTCATCGGATTTTCAAAAACTGATCGAGCAGCTTCAAGAAGGGGGCGTCCGCCTTTACTTTTATTATGATAAGCTCTGCATGGGAACCCTGTCATTCCCTAGTTTGGAAGAGCAGCGGAAAATTGGTCAGTGTTTGGATCACCTCGACCACCTTATCACCCTCCATCAGCGTGAGTTGGGGCAGCTGCAAAACATCAAGAAATCCTGCCTTGAAAAAATGTTTGTCTGAGGCGGAAAGGAGGACGTATGGCATTCACAAAGGAGGCCGATTTTGAGACCGCGCTGATCAAAATGCTGTCTGAACACGGCTGGGAAAAAGAAGTTCTGCGTAATTATACAGAGCGGCAGCTTGTTCAGAATTGGGCGGACATCCTTTTCCAGAACAACAGGGGTATTGACCGCCTCAACGACTATCCGCTGACCGAGGGCGAGACGCGGCAGGTGCTGGAGCAGATCGCCACCCTGCGGACGCCGCTCAAGCTCAACGGCTTCATCAACGGGAAAAGCGTGACCATCACGAGAGACAACCCGAATGATACCCAGCACTTCGGCAAAGAGGTCTCTCTGAAAATCTATGACCGCCGGGAGATCGCTGCCGGTCAAAGCCGCTATCAAATTGTCCAGCAGCCCCGGTTCCCCAGCAAATCCAAACTGCTGAACGACCGCCGGGGCGACCTGATGCTTCTGATCAACGGGATGCCCGTCATCCATATCGAACTAAAAAAGAGCGGCGTTCCCATCAGCCAGGCTTGCAATCAGATTGAAAAATATGCCGCGGAGGGCGTTTTTACCGGGCTTTTCGCTCTGGTGCAGATTTTTGTAGCCATGAACCCGGAGGAAACCGTCTATTTCGCAAACCCCGGTCCCGAAGGAAAATTTAATCAGAGCTTCTTCTTCCATTGGGCAGATTTTAACAACGAACCCGTCAACGACTGGAAGGTGATCGCCTCCACGCTGCTCTCCATCCCCATGGCGCACCAGCTGATCGGTTTTTATACGGTCGCGGATGAGGGCGACGGCGTTTTGAAGGTGATGCGGAGCTATCAAATTTATGCCGCCAACAAGATTTCCGACAAAGTCGCGAGAACCAAGTGGGAGCTGGGCGGACAACGCGGCGGTTTTGTCTGGCATACCACTGGCTCCGGCAAAACGATGACCTCGTTCAAGTCGGCGCAGCTGATCGCCTCGTCCAAGGACGCCGACAAGGTGATCTTCCTGATTGACCGCATTGAGCTGGGAACCCAAAGTCTCAAGGAGTACCGGGGCTTTGCCGACCAGAATGAGGAGATCCAGGCAACCGAGAACACCCGTGTTCTGGTTGCGAAACTTACCAGTCCTGACCCTGCCGACACGCTGATCGTGACCTCCATCCAGAAAATGAGCAATATCAGGGAGGATACCGATTATGCGTTGAATGCCGTCGACCTCGCGCTGATGCAGTCCAAGCGGATCGTGTTCATCGTGGACGAGTGCCACCGCTCCGTTTTTGGCGAAAATATGATGCCCCGGATTAAGCAAACCTTTCCGCGAGCCATCTTCTTCGGCTTTTCCGGAACGCCCATCCAGGATGAGAACCAGAAAAAAGGCAGCATCACCTCCACGATTTTTGGGGATGAGTTGCACCGTTACAGCATCGCGGATGGTATTCGCGATAAAAATGTGCTGGGGTTTGATCCCTACAAGGTGCTGACCTATCGGGATTCTGATCTGCGTCAGAGGGTTGCGCTTGAAAAAGCCAAGGCGAAAACCGTGCGGGAAGCCATAACGGACCCAAAGAAGAGTAAGGTCTACTACGAATATATAGGAAGGCCGATGGCGGGAAGCGAAACCGATGCCGGAACCTATATCAAAGGGATTGAGGATTATATCCCGGATAGTCAGTATGAGCGGGAACAGCACCAGAACATGGTGGTGCGGGACATCCGTGACAGCTGGATTACGCTGAGTCACAATGGTAAATTCCACGCGATTTTTGCGACAGCCAGCATTCCGGAGGCCATTCAATACTACCAGCTTATCAAGGCCGCCATTCCGTCCTTGAAAGTGACCGTCTTGTTTGACCCCAGCGTTGATAATAACGGGAACGGCATCATCAAAAAGGATGGTCTTGAGGAGATTATCCTGGACTATGACAAACGGTACGGGCAGGACTTCACAATTCCCACCTTCGCGAAAATGAAGAAGGATATTTCCGCCCGCCTTGCCCACAAGAGGCCCTATGAGCGTATTGAACAGACCCCAGATCTACAAATTGACCTTTTGATTGTGGTCGATCAAATGCTAACCGGGTTTGACTCCAAGTGGATCAATACGCTTTATATGGACAAGATTTTGCGGTACGAGAACATTATACAGGCTTTTTCCCGGACAAACAGGCTGTTCGGCCCGGAGAAGCCTTTCGGAACGATTCGCTATTACCGGCGTCCGCATACGATGGAGCGGCTGATTGAGGCGGCTGTGAAGTTGTACTCCGGCGACAAGCCCCTGGGCCTCTTTGCGGAGCGGCTGGACAAAAACCTTGAGGGCGTGAACTTCATTTTTGCCCAAATCAAGGATTTGTTTGAGCGGGCCGGAGTCGAGAATTTTGCCCATATACCGCCGGAAGTTGTTGACCGGAAAAAATTTGCCAATTTGTTCAAGGCGTTCAACGACTATCTGGAAGCCGCGAAGGTGCAGGGGTTTGTTTGGGAAAAGGCGATTTATGAGTTTGAAAACGCCGATTCGGGAGAAAAGAAACAAATTGAGATCGCTTTGAACGAGGTAACCTATAAAATTCTTGTTCAACGGTACAAAGAACTGTTTGGCCCCGGTGATGGGGCGGGGGGTACAGAGGATGTCCCCTATGACATTGACGGCTATTTGATTGCCATAGACACCGAGAAAATTGATGTGGACTACATGAACTCCCGTTTTGAAAAATACTTGAAGTTGCTGCGTCAACGAGGGACGAGCAACGATGCCTTGAAGCAG
The DNA here is from genome assembly GCA_910587705.1 of uncultured Oscillibacter sp. Classification (GTDB taxonomy): domain Bacteria; phylum Bacillota; class Clostridia; order Oscillospirales; family Oscillospiraceae; genus Oscillibacter. Next base: position 14,619 of record CAJUMX010000011.1, on the reverse strand, counting down.
GCCGAGGATGAGCTGCATAAGACATTTTCCACGCTTTCCCGGGAGGAGCAGAAATTCGCGAATATTTTTCTGCACGATATTCAGAGCGGCGATATTGAACCGGAGGATGGAAAGACGTTCCGAGACTATATCACAGAATATCTGTCCAAGGCAAAGGATGACCAGATTCACCGGATTGCGGTTGTTCTGGGGCTTGATGAAGATAAACTTCGCGCTATTATGGAAACTCGCGCTACGGACGCGAATATCAACGAATTTGGCAGATTTGACGCATTAAAAGCCACCGCCGACAAGAAGAAGGCAAAAGCGTATTTTGAATTTATTGAGGGCGTAGGCATTATCCCGCCAAAGGTTCCTATGAAGATCGACAAGCTATTGCGTGACTTTATTCTGAGAGGTGGATTTGATATTACTTTGCCCGAGCCTGATGCCTAAAAAGTGTAATAGCTGACTGAAAGCAGGAGCTGAGGAGACACCCCGGTTCCTGCTTTTGCTTAGGAGCGGCGTAGGTTCACCGAAATCACTTTTCCATGCGTGAGGCGGATAAAAGAATGTACGATATTGTATTGCCCCACTCATTCGCGTACAATCCAGCGAGGATCAATATTGGCTCCATATATGGCTTTGCCATATTTCCCATGGGCTGGATGTTAATGATTTCCTCAAGGAAAGGGAAATATTCCGCAAATCTCCCAAATATCACGTTTCCTCTGCCGCGGCAGAAGGGGCGTTTTGATGAGCGAATGAGAGAAAAGGGACGGCATGACCGAAGCCATGCCGCCCTTCAGACAATTGGAAAATTAGCGGAATGTTCCGCACTGTAAACAGCTGCGTGGGATCACCAGACCCAGTTCGGGTCTTCCATAATTTTTTTGGCCTCCTCCAGGGTCATACCCTCGAAGTGCCCGCCGCAGCCCAGCTCATATTCTCCGATTACGTTTCCTTCGGAATCGTAAAAGGGAATGGTCCATTCATGGGGGCACGCCTCCCTGGAAAGGCCCTCATACTTTGCCCATTTCGCCTCCCGCTCGGAGTGGCGGTAGTACCCCTCGGGAAGCCCCTCCCCCGTCTCGGCTATGTAAGTATCGGGCACCCAGAACAGGTCCGGCTCGTAGCCCACATAGTGGGCAAGCTGACTGGGGCCGTAGCTTTCGCCCTTGCTGTTTTTGGGGTAATCCCCATTTTTCAGATGCTCTTCCGCAATCTTCTTGTTCTGGTCGTCCAGGATGCCTTTGTTTCCTACCATGTACTCAAACCAAAGTTCCCCGGCCTTGTTGCGGAACATCTTTTCGCTGCCCATTTAGGGTCGTCGTCCGGCAGGATGGTGCCGCCCCGGCTCCTGATGAGGTCCTGGTCGCCCCGGCGGGCATTTTCCGGCACGGTCTTGGGCGTGCGGAGGTCAATGGCATTCTCATCGGCGGCGGGCTTGGCGGGCTGTTTTCCAAGAAGCACCGTCTTGGTGGCGGAGTCATAGCCGATCTCCGTGCCCAGCAGTTCGCTGATGGTGCGGATGGGCAGATAGTTGGTCTTGCCTCCCGCCGCGTCGGTATAGAGAATGGAGCCGGGGATTTTCTGCCCGTTGGCGGCGGTAATGTCCTGGCCCGCCGTGATTTTCTGCGTGCCGTCCATGGAGACGTTGGCGAAGTTGTAGCTCACCTGCCCTGCTGCCGCCAGGGCGGTGGTCAGGCAGAGGGACAGGGCCAGGGCGGCGAAGAAGCCGCCGGCAAAGGACACGATTCGTTTTTTCATGAGGATACCTTCCTTTCAAATTTGATGGATGCGCAAAGCCTGACGGCGTATCACCAAGTCGGGCCCCGCATGATGACCTCCCGGGCCTCCTCCGGGGTCAGCCCTTCCGTATCATAGTGCCCCTCACAGCCCACCTTGTACTCGCCGATGACATTCCCCTCAGAATTGTACAGGGGGATGGAGTGCCAGTGGGGACACTCCTCCTTGGAAAGGCCCCGCAAGGCCGTCCCGGCCTCATGCAGCTCGGCCTCCCGGATATAGCCCTCGGGACGGCCCTCCGGCGGATAGGCGGCCATGTACTGCAAGTCCGGCATATAGCCCACATAGTCCGCCAACAACAAGGAGCCGTAGCTCTCGCCCTTACTGTTCTTGGGATAGTCGCCGTCTACCAGAGACTTCCCCATCGACTTTTTGTCGCTCTCCTGGAGGGCATCCTTGTTCCCCACTGTCCACTCAGCCCGAAGTTCACCGTTCTTGTCCTTAAACAGTTTGTCATTCCCTGCGTAGGATGCCGGATCATCGTCCGGCAGAATCGTACCGCCCTGGCTTTTAATGAGGTCCACGTTACCCCGCCGGGGGTTCTCGGGCACCGTCGTCGGCGTTCGGAGGTCGATGACGTTCTCGTCAGCGGCGGGCTGGGCGGTAGGCTTGGCGGGCTGTTTTCCAAGAAGCACCGTCTTGGTGGCGGAGTCATAGCCGATCTCCGTGCCCAGCAGTTCGCTGATGGTGCGGATGGGCAGATAGTTGGTCTTGCCTCCCGCCGCGTCGGTATAGAGAATGGAGCCGGGGATTTTCTGCCCGTTGGCGGCGGTAATGTCCTGGCCCGCCGTGATTTTCTGCGTGCCGTCCATGGAGACGTTGGCGAAGTTGTAGCTCACCTGCCCTGCTGCCGCCAGGGCGGTGGTCAGGCAGAGGGACAGGGCCAGGGCGGCGAAGAAGCCGCCGGCAAAGGACACGATTCTTTTTTTCATGAGGATACCTTCCTTTCGTTTTCGGCGGAAAGGGAATGCCCTCCCCGCTCCGTTCTGTTACCTAAACGGAGGGGGAGGACATAGTATTTCACGGATTTGAAAATTTCGGAAAATTTTTTCAGCTCACCGGCTCAGTCGTCCTCTCCAGTTCGCCCAGCTCCACCCGGTATCCACCGCCGTCACTGCGGCGGGGTCGATGGGATAGGGGTACCTGACGCTCACGCAGCCGCCGCTCCCCCCGGCGCTCCCTGAATTTGTGAGGTCCACGTAGGCCCCGTCCTCCGTCCAAAGGCCCCGCAGGCTGTCCACAACCGCCAGTGAGACCACCTTGACCGTTTCAAAGCGCCGGTCATTCTCTTCCGGAGGGAGATCCGGGCCGGGTTCGGGCAGATCCTCCGGGTTCACGGCCTCGTAGTCGGCGAAAAGCTCCGTGGTGGAAAGCTCGAACCCGGTAAACCGGAGGGGAATGTCCGTGACCATCGTCTCGACATCGGCCCCCTCGTAGCGGATGGGCAGGATCGGCTCCTCCAGGGTGAAGGTCAGGTCAAAGGGTCCCTCGACAAAGACCACGCCCGGGTGAATGTCCTCGAAGGGGTTTACGCTTGCCTGGCCTTCGCTGTCGTTTACGTAGGTGCCGATGCGCTCTATATGCAGCGTCAGCTCCGGCCGCTTGGTCTCCGTGAACCAATCGGCTTCCAAAAACGTGTTCTCCTGAAACTTGAGGGTGTTCCCCACCCGCTCCTGCGGCATGAGGAAGCTCCCAAAGCCCGGCTGTCCCTTGTCCAGCTCGGCTTGGATATCCGCCTCAATCTGTTCCGAGGACGCGCCCATGGCGGCGCCGGATTCTTTCACCCGGTTTCTCGTATACTCCTCCCACTGGTCGTCCCGCAGGAAGAAACGGCAGTCCCCCATATAGAGGGGGGTGTACTGCTGGACCTCCTCCGGAATATTCGGGCTCTCGATGTCCATGGACACCCACAGGTCGGTCCCGTTCCACACGGCGGCGTGGAGGGTCACCGTGGTATCCCCCACGGTCTGGCTCTGTTCAATGGCCGTGCCTGTGCGGCTCAAAACCTCCTCGGACACCTCCGGGGCCTCCGGGTCCACCCCCAGACGGGGGAACCACTGGGAGAACTGTCCCGTGGCCACGGCGTAGGCGCAGGCGGAGAGCAGTAGCATCGCCGCCACGATGGCGATGAGCCGCCAGTCCAGGCGTTTCCGGCCTCCGGGCTGGGCTTGCCGCCCCCAGCCCTGGGGGTCCGCCAGAAGGCGCATCCGCTCCCGGAGGTAGCGGGGGGAGAAGCCTGGCTTTTTGACCTCCGCGCTTTGGAGAGCCCGCTCATACTGCGCCAGGTTCGCGTCCATCAGCGCCCGGCGCAAAAGCATGTCAAACTGCGTCATACGTATATCCCTCCTTCTCCAGGCGTTCCCGCAGCATGGTCCGGCCCCGCATGACCCGAACGGCCACCGTGGACTCGTTCATCCCCAGCCGCCGGGCGATCTCCCGGTTGGTCTGCTCCTCCACCAGCTTGAGCTCCAAGATCCGCCGGTAGTTCTCCGGCAGGGAGCGGATGAGGGAAACGAGATAGTCGTACTCCTCCTGGCGCTCTTCCTGGGCGGGCGGGTCCCAGTCCTCGGGAAAGGCGACAGTTTTCCGCTCCGCCCGAAGGATGTCCAGGGCGCAGTTCTTGGCCACGGTGACGGTGTAGCCCTCCGTCTCCGCCCAGGGCAGGGCGGAAATCCGGTCCCAGTTTTGCACCAGCTTGAGCCAGGTCTGCTGGGCGGCGTCCTCCGCCCGGGTGGGGTCCCCTAGGATACGGAGGACCACCGCATAAATTTTCTTCTCGTGAGCCTCAAAAAGCCGCGTAAACCGCCGCTGGTCCTGTTCGGTTTCCAGCATGGCCAGGCAGATCGCAAGCATAAAAGCTCTCCTCCTTTTTGTTGAATTGGCGCCGATTCACTGAGTAAACGGCGGAGAGCGGGAAAGTATTACACGGGGGAAAATTTTTTTTAATTTGGGCTGTCAAAAACTGCGGCGCTATAAATAAAAAAACTCTTCAAAACGGCGACTCGGCTCCGCGTCTGTTAGCTCCCCACGCTCAGAACGTTCCAGCGCCTCCTTACGATGAGGCCCCACCTTTTGGCAGGCGCGTTGCCCAGCGCCAGTCCCCGGTAAGACTCCGTCCGCGGAAAGTCCGCCAGGCTGTTAAACGTCGACTTCTCCGCCACGAAGAGCCTTCTTTCCTCAGTAGGATGCATCATCGGGACAAAGCGTGCCTCCATGGGGAAGCTCCGCTCAAAATCATCGTTAAAAACGTGCGCTTCGATGGAACGCGTGGGTCACGGCTTAGGTCAGACGGGCACCCCAAAATCCAACTGCCAGAAAAAGTGATAAAAACAAAAACAAAGCCACGGAAATTCAACGAATTTCCGTGGTTTTGGTGCCGGTGGTGGGACTCGAACCCACACGGTATCGCTACCAACGGATTTTGAGTCCGTCACGTCTACCAATTCCATCACACCGGCAAGTCTTTTTCTATTATACAAGCTCTTTCCGAAAAATTCAAGAGGGACTTTTCAAGAATCTTCAAAATTTTGAATCCCGCTGCCGTGCCCACTTGACAATTACCGTTCGTATTATCGCAGGAAATCCTGCGTTTTTCTTTCGCATGCTTTGTCGATTTTTGACATGCTTTGAAAGAAAACACAGCAAAAATGGAAATTCCATCCAAATTCTTTCGACCCCATTTTTCCATTTTCCCGTGGTTTCCCCGCGTTTTTTTGCCGCCGCCTTAAAAAGCCCCTGGTTTCCGGTGAAATTTACATAAAGCGTTTCATAAAAATCTTCTACAAGGAGTTATTCACACTTTCCACAGAGTTTTCCACAGGGCGGTTTCCAGAAAAGTGAGCAACTGCTTCACCTATTTGCGGAAGGTGAAGAATAGAGGGAAAGTTTTAAACCAATCTAATGACAAGGTTTAGTTTACATAAAATTGGAATGTAGAAAAATTACTTCCTCGATTTTTTAAATTTTCTCTGGATACCCTAGTTTTTTGTTGAAAAAAGGGAAGCTTTTCCGCAAAAGAAGAGACACATGAAGGCAATCATGCAAGGTGCTGGAGGAAACAGGTCCTAGATACGGATATATTACGTGACAAAACGCAAAAACTGTACTATAATGATAGCCTCAAATCAAAACCGGACCGGGAGGAACAGAATGGGAGCCTACAGAGACCAGAGCGCGCTGATTGCCATGAGCGGCGGTGTGGACAGCTCAGCGGCAGCTTATTTGATGCAGGAGGCGGGATTCCGTTGCCAGGGGGCCACCATGCGGCTGCTGGAGTGGGACGACGGGCGGAACGCCGCCGATGCGGAGGCGGTCTGTCGCCGGTTGGATATTCCCTTTACGACGCTGGACCTGGCCCGGGAGTTTGGGGTGGCCGTAATGGAGAAATTTGTCCAGGTTTATCAGGCTGGAGGGACCCCCAACCCTTGCGTGGACTGCAACCGCTGTATGAAGTTCTCCAAACTGATGGAGGCAGCGGAGGCGATGGGGCTTTGTTACGTGGCCACCGGGCATTACGCCAGGGTGGACCAGGACCCGAGGTCGGGCCGCTGGCTTTTGAAAAAAGCCCTGGACGCCGGGAGGGACCAGAGCTATTTCCTCTACACCCTGACACAAAGGCAGCTGTCCCGCATTTGCTTTCCCCTGGGAGGCATGGAAAAGCGGCAGGTCCGGGAGCTGGCGGGGCGCTTGGGCTTTGTCAACGCCCAGAGAAAGGACAGCCAGGATATCTGCTTCATTCCCGACGGCGATTACGGTGCGTTCATCGAGTCCTACACCGGCAAGTCCCTTTCCGCCGGGGACTTTTTGGATCAGGAGGGTCGGATTGTGGGACAGCACCGGGGTGCGGCCCGTTATACCCTGGGCCAGCGGAAGGGTCTGGGCCTCTCCTTGGGAGAGCCGGTATACGTCTGCGGGAAGGATATGGCCGCCAACACCGTCACTGTGGGACCGGAGCGTGCCCTCTACGCCTGGGAAATTCTGGTGGAGGACCTGAACTGGATTGCCGTGGAGGGACTGGACGGGTCCATGCGGGTAAACGCCAAGACCCGCTCCCGTCAGCGAGAGCAGGAGGCGGAGCTGTTCCCGGAGACCGGGGGCCGGGTCCGGATTGTATTCGACCAGCCCCAGCGGGCGGTGACGCCGGGACAGGCGGCGGTATTTTATGACGGGGACTCCGTTGTGGGCGGGGGAACCATTGTGGAAGTCTGGAAGGAGGACGGACATGAGCTGTGAGAACTGTGGAGGCGGCTGCGGCGGCTGTGGGCAGGCACTGCTGCTGACAGCGGCGGAGCTGGCCTTTCTGCGCCGCTTGGGGGAGACGCCCTTTCTCCCAGTGGCTGCGGCCTATGATAGGAAAGAGCCGGTATACCTGGAGGACCGGGCGCGGCCCCGGGAGGAGTATGCCGCCGTTATTCTGGGGTTGATGGGAAAGGGTCTGCTTCGCTTGGATTACGACATCCCTCTGGAGAACTTTGACTACGCTGCCTACCGGAACTATCCCCTCCACGGCAGCATGGCGCTAACCGGGCACGGGCAGGACATCCTGGAACAGATCGAGATTCAGGGAATTGAGGAGTGAGGGGGATGCTGGATCAATTTTCAAGAACGGAGCTGCTGCTGGGGCGGGAGGGCATAGAACGCCTGGCCCGGTCCCGGGTGGCGGTGTTCGGCCTGGGCGGCGTGGGCGGCTATACGGTGGAGGCCCTGGTCCGCAGCGGCGTGGGGACGCTGGACCTCATTGACAGCGACCGCGTGAGCCTGACGAACCTGAACCGCCAGATTTTAGCCACCCGCCGGACCTTGGGCCAATACAAGGCCGACGCCGCCCGGGAGCGGGTGCTGGAGATCAACCCCGAGGCTGTGGTTTATGCCTGGAAGCAGTTCTTCGGCCCAGACACTGCCGGAGTATTCGATTTTTCCCAATATGACTACGTGGTGGACGCCATCGACACGGTCACCGGAAAGCTGCTTTTGATTCAGGCGGCTCTGGCGGCGGGAACAAGGGTCATCAGCTGCATGGGGGCTGGGAACAAGCTGGACCCCACCGCCTTCCGGGTGGCGGACATCTACGAGACCTCTGTCTGCCCCCTGGCCCGGGTGATGCGGAAGGAGCTAAAACGCCGGGGCATCCGGAAATTGAAGGTGGTTTACTCCCAGGAGCCGCCCCGGAACCCGGAGGGGGAGCTGTATCAGCAGTCCCTGGAGGGGGAGGCCCGGCGGCAGGTGCCGGGGAGCGTTGCCTTCGTTCCTGCGGTGGCGGGACTGCTTTTGGCGGGGGAGGTTGTCAAAGACCTGGCCCTGGGAGAAGAGGCATAACGTTACTGGAAGAGGGGAAAGCGATTTGCGCTTTCCCCTTTTTTGCCGCCGTGGAGCTTCCTTATCTTTCCCGCCGGTCTGCCGATATTATAATATATAGAAGTGGCGCGGGAGAAGCCGCGTTTCAAATCAACGCAGGAAAGGGGGCGTCTGCATGGGTGAACTGACAATCCGCAGGGAGCGGAGCGTTACGGGGCCCCGGTATCAGGCGGCGGAGCGAATGGAGAAAACAGCTGCGGCTGGGGAGAGCCGCCCGGTGAACAAAACGCCGGGGACCACCGTCTCCAAAACGCTCCAATGGCTTATGACCAAAATCGGCCAGGCGGAAAATCACACCCGGGAGAGCCACCGGACCCTCCAGGTGGGAGAGGCCGTGCTGGCGGAGGTTCAGGACAGCCTGGACCGCATGGAGGAGTTGGTGCGGCAGGCCGCCGGGGGAGGAGACCGGACCGCCCTCCAGGCGGAGCTGGAGCGCCTGGCGGAGGAGATCGACCGCATGACCGGCGGGGCCTTTGCCGGAGGAACGCAGCTGTTTCTGGACGGGGAGGAGGAAATTGAGGACGGAGCGGAGCTTCCGCCGGAGGACGCCGTGGAAAACGAGGGTCAGGAAGGGGTACAGAAGCTTCCCAATTGGCTGTTGAAGGGCATGACCCGCACGGGCATGACGCCGGAGCGGCTGCTGAATCTTCTGGGGCTGGACAAGACCGCCGGCATCTCGGAGATTCTGGCGGCCCTCTCCAAAGCGTCCCTGGAGGACAACGACGCCGCTGGCTATTTGGCTGCGCTGTACCTGGGAAGCGTCATCGCCGGGGGCTCTGCCGGGAAGGCCGTGGATTTAAAGGACGCCCTGGAGGGACTGCGGCAGCTTTTAGAGAAGGTGTCCCAAGGGGTTTCGCCGGACCGCGCGGTGGAGCTGCTGACAAATGGCACGTTTACCAGCCTTTCGGATTTGGAGGCCCAGTTCCTGGGAGGCGTGGCCCCGGGGATGGAGAACTTCCTGACAGAGCTGCTGCTGTCTGGCGGGGATTTGACGGAGCTTTTGTCCGGGGTGACGATGCTGTCCCTCCTGGCGGGGATGGAGGGCATGGAGCTGGAGCTGATGATGGGACTGCTGGCGGCGGTTCAGAGCTCCGAGGCCGGTTCGGAAGCCGCCCTGGAGACTGCCGCCGGGGAGAGCCCGGAGCTGACAACGGCAGAGGGCGCGTCTCCCCAGGCCGCCACCCTGGACTTTGGGGATGTGAAGGTGACGGGCCGGGACCTCTCCGGCGTGTCCGGCGGAGAGCCCACCGGGATGCTGACCATTCGCGGAGAGGCGGATACAACCGTCCAGGGGATTGGGCAGGGGGAGAGGCGTCTCCTACTAACCGGCTCCGGGACGGTGACGTTCCGAGAAGCCCGGATTCCAATGCTGAACGTTGAGGGCGCCGCAGTGCAGGTATCCAGCCCTGGAGAAACCGTGCTGGGGGAGGTCCATCTGCGTCCCGGCGCGTCCTTGACCCTGAGTGGCGGCGGGCCGGTGCGGATTGGCTTGCTCCAGGGCGGCGAGGACAGCGTTCTGCGCCTGACCGGCGGTGTGGTACTGGTAGAAGCGGGGGAGGAAGGCGGAGATTACGGAATCTTGTCTGTGCCTGTGGTCATCGACGGGCCGGTGCTGCTGGCGGCCCGGGCTGCTGCCATCACCAACGGGGCCGGGAAGCCCATGGCCCCCTTCGACGTCGTGTGGCGGACCCTGCTGCCGGGCTGGAGCGCCGTCACCTCCCTGACGGTGGACGGAAAGCATGGCAGAACCATGCTGCTCAACGGCGAACCTGCCCGGCTTTGGCTGGAGAAGGGAGAGCGGGGCTCCCCGATTCACACGGTTATCATCCGGGGGAGAGACGAGGCCCAGCGGCCCAAGACCCGCTACGCCTATCTGCGCTGGAACGAAAACGCCGGTGCCTTTGAGGAGACCGTCTTGTATCCGAATCCCTTCACCGTCACCGGCGGGGAGCCGGGGAAGGACTGGATTTATGAGGAGGAGACGCACACCCTGCGCATCCTGACCAATCAGGTCACAGCGGTCACCGGCGGCACGGGAACCGACGCCAACCAAAAGCCCTTCAGTGGGCGGCTGGTTCTGGCCGACGGCATCGGAAAAATGGATTTAACCCTGGGCGGCGTGGTCTGCCGGGTATCCGAGGGAGGCGCCTTTGACCTGGGGCGGGAGAACGACGTAACGCTGCTGCTGCGGAGCGGTACGGAGAATCACTTTGAAAGCGGCGCGGGCTGGGCAGGCATCTCCCTGGGGGACGGCACCTCCCTGCTGGTGGACTGCCCGGAGGCCCGGGAGAATAGCCGGAATCCCGCCGGCAGCCTGTCCGCCTCCGGCGGCGCGGGCGGCGCGGGCATCGGCCGGGACAGCGGCGGAGGTCGGGAGCGAACCAGCCGGGTCCGGATTCGGGGCGGTCTGGTCACCGCCGTGGGCACCGGCGGCGGCGCGGGCATCGGCGCGGGAAAGCGAGGGGCCATGGGCCCTGTGGATATCCTGGGCGGCGTAATCCACGCCACGGGGGAGTCCGGCGGCGGTGCGGGTATCGGCGGAGCCCTGGGGGCCGCCGTGGGCGACATCATCATCCAGGGAGGCCTGGTCACTGCCCAGGCCATCGGCCATGCCGCTGCCATCGGCGCGGGGGCCCAGGGACCCTGTGGCGACATTCTCATTTCCGGCCTGGCCCGGATTCAAAAGGCCCTGGGCGGCGACCCCGGGGCGGATATCGGGGCCTGTCTGTTCGGCGGCTGCGGAAAGGTCCGGATTGCCGACGGGGCGGACATCGGCCGGGCCCGGCTTTGGACCCGCTCCGGAGTTCCCCTCCAAATGGGGGCGGAAACCGTGACGCTGCCCCAATTCCGCCTGTCCGCCCGGGCTCTGGGTCTGGACCGGCTTAGCGTGAACACCAAGGAGGCCGTCAAGGCTGCCCAGGCCCTGGTAGAGCGGGACCGTCGCTGGGTGGCCCAGATTCAAAACGCCTATCACGTGCTGTATCACCGGCTGGAGCGGAGCTGGAACGGCCTTTTGGGGGTCCAGCAGTATTTGGGCGGCGGGCTCGTCCGGGATGAATCGGAGGCGGGCACCCTGTTGGAGGACGCTCGCCGGTCCATCTCCCGGCCCTCCTCGCAGGCCCTGCGCACCCATGGCAAGCGGGGAAAGGACGATGTGCGCCAGCTGCTCCGGTGAGGGGCATTCCACCCATAGAGACAAAAACGCGGAGGCCGCTGAAAGGCGGTCTCCGCGCTTGCTATTTCCGGCTCATCAGCCGCTTCATGGCCTGCTCCAGCCCTTGGGCGGTGAGGTCGTACATGGGGAACATGTGCCCCAGCTGCCAGTGGGTTTGGCCCCAGTAGTCCGGCCGCTCCGGCATAGGCTCCGGATTCAGCCAGACCAGATAGGGGTACTGCCGCTTCATCCGCTCCAGCCACTCCAGGCCGGAGGGGCCATAGGTCCGCTTTCCCCAGTCGTAGTGCCTCTCCCGCAGCTCGTAAGGGCTCATGGCGGCGTCGCCCACCACCAGGACCTTGCAGCCGCTGTCGAAATTGGAGAGGACCCACTCCGTGGGTACCTCCTCCTGATAGCGGAGGGCGGGGCCGGTGTAAAGCTCCGAGTAGACGCAATTGTGGAAATAGTAGGTGTGGAGCTCCTTGAAGTGGTTGGATTTCTGGGCGGCCTGAAACAGCCGGGAGCAGAGCCCGGCGTAATACTCCATGGATCCGCCGGAGTCCATCAGAAGCAGGACCTTGACGGCGTTTTTCCGGGGGTGGGTCTTTCGTATTTTCAAAAGCCCGCCGTTGTCGCAGGTGTCTCGGATGGTGCCGTCCATATCCAGAACCTCCTCCCGCAGGTCCGCCTGGCTGGAGAGCTGCCGCAGCAGGCGGAAGGCGGTCTGGAACTGACGGGTGTCTAGGGTGTTGTCCTTTCGAAAGTCCCGGAACCGCCTCTCCCCCGCCACCATCATGGCGGTGCGGTGGCGGCCCTGTCCGCCGATGCGGAGGCCGCCGGGATGCCAGCCGCTGTTGCCGAAGGGAGAGCGGCCCTGGGTGCCCACCCAGTAGCTGCCGCCGTTGTGCTCCTTGGTCTGTTCTTTCAGGCGCTCCTCTAAAAGCCGCAGAAGCTCCTCCGCGTTCTCGTCCGAGAACCCGGCCCGCTTCAGCTCCTCCAAAGTCCGGCCCAGGTCCTCTGACGGGCAGTCCAGCCAGTTGAGAAGCTCCTCTGGGAGCTCGCCGTTCCAGGGAACATCCCGGAAGAACTCCAGGAAGGCCTGGTCGAAGCGGTCGAAGTCCGCCTCGCTCTTCACCAGCACCGCCCGGCAAAGCCGGTAAAACCCCGTCAGAGAGGACTGGTGCAGTCCCCGGGACAGTCCCTCCAGCAGCGTCATCCACTCGTCCGGCGTCACATCCAGCCCCCGGCTCCGGAGGAGGTAGAAAAAGGCAATGAACATGGCCTCACCGGGCGCCCCGAAGGGTCCGCAGGTCCTTGTCCTTTTTCAGCAGGACCCCGGCGAAGGGGAGGTCCTTGGGAATTCGGGCAGGGTCCACGCCTCCGGCGATGAGGGCCCGAAGCCAATCCACCAGCTCCGAGGTGCTGGGCTTCTTGTCAATGCCCCGAAGCTCCCGGAGCCAGTAGAAAGCAGCCATGGCCTGACGGAGCAGGTCCTCCTCCAGATGGTCGAAGTGGACACGGAGGATGCGCTCCATCTGTTCTTGGTCCGGGAAGTCAATATAGTGGAAAATGCACCGGCGGAGGAAGGCATCAGGCAGCTCCTTCTCCGCGTTGGAGGTGATGATGACAATGGGCCGCCTCTTCGCCCGGACGGTCTCCCGGGTCTCTGGGATGTAGAACTCCATCTGGTCCAGCTCCCACAGCAGGTCGTTGGGGAACTCCAGGTCCGCCTTGTCGATCTCATCGATCAGCAGCACCACCTGCTCTTCGGAGGAGAACGCCTCCCCCAGCTTACCCAGCTTGATATAGTGGGCCACGTCGTCTACGCCGTGGGTGCCGAACTGGCTGTCGTAGAGCCGCTGAACCACATCGTAGACATACAGACCGTCCTGGGCCTTGGTGGTGGATTTTACGTTCCAGATGATCAGCTCTTTCCCCAGGGCCTGTGACACGGCCTGGGCCAGCATGGTTTTGCCGGTGCCCGGTTCTCCCTTGATGAGAAGCGGCTTTTCCAGCGTCACGGCGATGTTCACCGCCGCCATCAGCTCGCCGGAGGCCACGTATTGGTTGGTTCCTGAAAACAGTTCTTTCATAAGCTCACCCTTGCCGTTTTATTGTACTTGAGGAAGGAATCCAGCTTCTAAGATACCAAAGCCGAAGGGATTTCGCAACCGCCAATTTTATTTTTTCCGCCCCAGGGGAGAAAAAAACCTTGCGCCGGGCCCTGGACCATGCTATAATGAGGGCACAAATTACATAGATCGTGAACTGGGGAGCTCGCAGGAGCGGGCTGAGAGGAAGCGAACGCTTCGACCCATAACCTGATTTGGGTAATGCCAACGTAGGGAGCCGTCATGAACCGACATGCTTTTTTCCGCATGAGGAACAGCCCTCCCGGTTTCGGGAGGGCTGTTTTGGATTGCCGTCAGTTTCGCGGTCGGAACAAGGAGGAACAAATTCCATGCTGCAACTGTTTGTCAATGGTGAGGGGGGCCTCACCGCCGCCGGTTATGGGCTATGCGCCCTGCTGCTGGTGCTCAGCATCCTGGCGGGGCTGTTTCTGGCGGACCGAGGGGAGAAGAAGGGCTTTGCCGCCCGGCAGCTGGCCTATTGCGCCATGGCCGTGGCCCTGGCCTATGTGACCAGCTTCATCCGGGTTTTCAAGATGCCCTACGGCGGGTCCGTCACCCTGCTAAGCATGCTCTTTATCGTGCTGGTGGCCAACTGGTACGGCGTCAAGACTGGCATGCTGGTGGGCTTTGCCTACGGCATTTTGCAATTTTTGCAGGAGCCCTACTTCCTGACGCTGTTCCAGGTCTGCTGTGACTACGTGCTGGCCTTTGCCGCACTGGGGCTGGCAGGGCTGTTCCGGGAAAAGAAGAACAGCCTCCTCATCGGCTATATTGTGGCAGTGCTGGCCCGGGGGGCCTTTCATTCCCTGGGGGGCTACCTCTACTGGATGGACTATATGCCGGAGAATTTCCCCCAGGCCCTGCGGAGCCTGTATCCCATTATTTATAACTATAGCTATCTGCTGGCGGAGGCAGCGGTTACGATTGTCGTGATCAAGCTCCCGGCGGTAGAGCAGGCCCTGGAACGGGTCCGCAGGGCTGCGCAGTAAGACCCGCGTGTCCGCCCTTCCCCAGAGCCCGCGTCGGACAGGACGGACCACAAACGAAGGTCCCCGCTTTTCGAAGAAAAGCGGGGGCCTCTTTTGCCAATGTCATTAAATTAAGCGATTTAAGGGCCAGATACGGTGTATCTGGCCCCAGCCTGTCGAAAAGAGGCCTGTCTGTCTTCATTACCAGACAGGCCACAAAGTT